>CAKMJT010000028.1 GCA_927407015.1 uncultured Proteiniphilum sp.
TTCCGAAGAAACAAAACCTTTTGCCGGCCGGAGAGGAGCGGGTGGATGAAAGGGTCGATTTTTCCCGACTGCGCGATATTGCCTCTCCTTTGGTGCAGCTACTGCCCGCGATGCCGCCCTTCTATCCGGGAGGAGATTTCAGGGAGATCTATGCCGATCAGTTCATACGCCTGGGGAAAGAGGCTGGACGAATACTGAAAAGGAAACTCGACCTGAACGCGATATTCCCTGCACCGGCGGAAGGAGAGGGTATCACCCACCATACCGACCTATACATCACGATCGATAAGGAGTACCGGGTGACGGTTCACACCCCGGAGGCGCATATTGACAGCATTGAGACACTGATGCCGGCGTTGTTCAGACTGGATCCGGGTTACCTGACCGACTACCAGCCGTCGGTGGAGGCGCTGTACAAGGTGCTCTATGCGGCCATCCACCTCACTGCCAACGGAAATATTGTTCCTCAAATCGTACAGCTGGGAAATAAAAAGTATATGATCCGCTGGGTACCTGCCATGATGGATGCACAGGTGCGAAAGCTGCTGGAGAAGCTATCTGCCACCTTGCCTGCCGACCTGTTACAGTTGGCAAGGAGTGGTAAAAATGGAGTGAAATTATCCGCCCTTGAAAATCAGACCACAGAGCTGTTGTCGCTCTTCATCTCCTCCCTGGTGAAGGGGTTGTCCAGACCTTCGAAAAACGATCTGTTTGAAGATCTCTTCTTTAATGGGAAGATGTATGCTTTCGCCGGGGTGGGAGAGAATGCCCTGAGCGGGGGCATCAAAGTATGGCTCGACAGGTATTCTCTTACCGCTGAGGTCTACAAGCCACTGATCACCGTTACGGCACACGAGGATGAGGATCTTTTTGATGTCTCGATCAGTATCGAAGAGAGTGCAGCCCCCGAAATACTGCCCGTGCCGCTCACATCGTTGTTGAGAGAGGAGTCGTACGTGAATAAACGGTTCAGGATACTCCAGAGCCTCTCGTTGCTCTCTCCCTTCATCAAGGGACTTGACAGACATATTGATACGCTGGGTGAAGAGCCGATTCGCTTCGACAATGCATCGTTCGCTCCTTTCCTGATGGAGGTGCTGCCGGCCATCCAACTGCTCGATATCAAGATCCTTCTTCCCAAATCACTGCAGCATCTGCTACACCCTAAACCGTCGCTGATGGTGAAAAAGAAACCGGAAGAAAGTGGGTTCCTGCGACTGGACGACCTGCTGGCATTCGACTGGCAGGTAGCCCTGGGTGACACCCTGTTATCACCTGCCGAGTTCAGTAAGCTGATGAAGCATGCGTCGGGGCTCTTCCGCTTCAAGGAGAACTACATCTACGTGAGTGAGGCAGATATGATGAAGCTGCACAAGGTCTTCACGCAGGAGAAACCGATGAACGCCTATCAGTTGCTGCAGACGGCTCTCAGTGGGGAGTACGAGGGTGCGCCCGTGAGACTGACCGCTGAGGTGAAGGAGCTGATCAATGAGTTGACCTCGGACAAGAACATCCCACTTCCGGAAGGACTGAACGCTTCTTTACGCCCCTATCAGGAACGGGGCTACTCCTGGATGTACCGCAACAGTCGCATCGGTTTTGGAAGTATCATCGCCGACGATATGGGGCTGGGAAAAACATTGCAGGTGATCGCCATCCTCCTTAAATTGAAAGAGGAGAACATGATCACCCAAAAAAAGAAAGCATTGGTGGTGGTACCCACGGGGTTACTGACCAACTGGCAGGAGGAGATCACCCGCTTCGCCCCTTCCCTCACAACCCATATCCATCATGGTACGGCGCGCGACTTGAAGCTGTTCGACGCGGACGTGATGCTGACGACCTATGGTGTCTGTCGTGGCGACAGCGACCTGCTCAAAAAGCACAAATGGGCAGTGATGGTGATCGATGAGGCACAGAACATCAAAAACCACGAAACGGCACAGACGAAGTCGGTGAAGAGCATCCCTGCGGAGATACGCATAGCGATGAGCGGGACGCCTGTGGAGAACCGGTTGAGTGAATTCTGGTCGATCATGGATTACACCAACAAAGGATACCTGGGAAGCATCAAGAATTTCAATAAAGATTATGCTGCTCCCATACAGGTGTTCAACGATGAGCAGGTGGTGCATAAATTCAGAAAAATCACCTCTCCTTTTATGATGCGGCGGATGAAGTCCGACAAGTCGATCATCTCGGATCTGCCCGACAAGGTGGAACAGAACCAGTATGCCCTGCTCACCAAACAACAGGCGGCTCTTTATGAAAAGACCATGCTGGCTGCAATGGAGGTGATTGAGGGCTTCGGCGAGGAGGGTGATCCCCAGAAACTGTTTCAACGACAGGGACTGATACTCCAGATGATCCTGGCTCTGAAACAGATATGTAACCATCCGGCCAACTTCCTGAAAAACGGGAACATTGACCCATTGCTCTCGGGCAAGGTGGCGCTGCTTTTCGAACTGCTGGATGCGATCATCGAAGCAGGTGAGAAGGTGCTTATATTTACACAGTTCAGAGAGATGGGAGCCTTGTTGGAACGGTTCATCGCCGACCGCTACGGGGATGCTCCGCTCTTCTATCATGGGGGATGTACGGTTGCACAACGCAAGGAAATGGTGACCCGCTTCCAGGAAAACCGTGCCGATAAAATATTTGTGCTCTCGCTGAAAGCAGCGGGAACAGGACTCAACCTGACAGCGGCTTCGCACGTGATCCATTTCGACCTGTGGTGGAACCCGGCCGTGGAGAACCAGGCAACCGACCGCGCCTACCGTATCGGGCAGAAGAAAAACGTGATGGTGCACCGATTCATCACCAAAAACAGCTTCGAGGAGAAAATAGACGAGATGATCAGCAAGAAGAAAAAGTTGGCCGAGATGACGGTCTCCACCGGGGAGAACTGGATCGGTAAGTTGAATAATAGGGAGCTGAGGGAGATATTTGAAGTGTAAGCTTTTAATAGTCAGCAGTCGGCAGTCAGCGGTATGAGTGAAGATTAAAAAATGCCAAACGACTGAATTGTACCATCGACGATATGAATATCATGGATGATCATGTGAATTATAAAATGCCATGGTGATGAATAGTTGTAAGTAATCCGACGCAACGGTCGGATATGGCTGTCGCATTACCGCGACTCCACCGGATTGGAGATCGATGCGATGGTTCAACAGTCCGGAGGCAATTGGGCCGCATTCGAGGTGAAACTGGGTGTCGGGATGCTGGATGAGGCTGCAGACAACCTGTTGAAATTGAAGGCTGTGATTGACACGACAAAAATAATACCTCCTGCCTGCCTGAACATCATCACTGGTAGCGGGATGAGTTACACCCGGCCGGACGGTGTGAACGTGGTATCGATTGCATCACCGGGGATATAAGCTATCAGCGGTCAGCAATCAGCTTTGGAGGTGGGATGTTGTTTATATCTTACCGCTTACAATTACGGATACTTTATCTCCCAATCCATCTTGTTGAGCTGATCGACGGTGAGGGAGTACTTCTTCAGATAACTGTTCTTTGCGTCGTTCCAGTCGTGCGAATCGAGATAGGCTGCATCATAGACATAGATATACAGATTGCCGCCGGCATTCTCCAGCACCTGCTCCCAGCAAGAGAGGGTGATGCCGATTTTGACCTTCCGGCTCTCACCCGCTGCAATCCGGTACTCCGCGGCATGCACCTCGCTGGTGGGGTCGAAGTTAAAAAAACCATCCTTCAGTGTACTGACATAGTAAACGGTCACGTCGGAATTGTTCTTCAGCATGACTGTGTTGTGGCAATCCTCATAGCCATTATTGCACGAACTGATCAGCAACGGAAGCAGCAGGATGAGGGTGGCGAATAAAATTTTCTGTTTCATGATTCATCGAATAATTTAGATTGTTTAGGAAATACGCCACGAAGTTACACATTTGCCATTGAATTTTCCAAGCCGTTATACAATTTATAAAGTTTGTAATTTTATTTTAACTTATATGGTAAATGTATTTTTTTATATTATATTTGCACCGTTTTAGAGTTGGGGCGTTTTTACAATCGAATTATTTTATTCCGTAACAATTAAATTAATTTTTATGAATTACATGAAAATGAGAATGAAGGGATTATTTAGTCAATCCTTTAACTTAACAAAATCAATGCCAGCGGCGCTTTTGATTTTCTGCATGGCCCTCGCATTCCCAGCAGGGGTCTTTGCTGAGGTCACAGAAGCACAACAATCGCGGAGAGAAATCACCGGGACTGTGACCGACACCCAGGGTGAACCGTTGCCCGGTGTGACCGTGCAGGTGGTAGGACGCCAGGGCGGTGTGATCACCGACGTTGATGGTAACTACGCCATTCAGGCAGCTACGGGTGAAGAGATCCGTTTCCAATATGTAGGAATGAGGTCGGAAACCGCTAAGGTGGGTACCGGTTCCATCCTGAACATCACCATGCACGAGGATGTGGAATTGCTCGACGAGGTGACCATCACCGCTTTTGCCACGCAGAAGAAAGAGAGTGTGGTATCATCGATCGAAACCATCAATCCGAAAGAGTTGAGGGTGCCCTCCAGCAACCTCACCACCGCCCTCGCCGGTCGTCTGGCCGGGGTGATCTCCTATCAGCGGAGCGGTGAGCCGGGTAACGACAATGCGCAGTTCTTCGTGCGTGGGGTAACCACCTTCGGTTATGCCAGCAGCCCGCTGATCCTGCTCGACGGCTTCGAGGTGAGCTCTACCGACCTCGCCCGCGTGGATCCTGACAACATTGAACAGTTCGCCGTACTGAAGGATGCTACTGCAGCTGCTCTCTACGGATCGAAGGGTGCCAACGGTGTGATCATGGTCACGACCAAGAAAGGGGTGGCCGGTAAGCCGAAGATCTCGGTCCGTGCCGACGGTCGTCTGTCTTCACCCACCAGGGTGCTGGAAACCGTGGACGGTGTGGAATATATGAAACTGTATAACGAGGCACAGTTCAACGACAACCCACTGCTGTCTCCCTACTACAGTGCACAAAAGATTCAGAACACCGCGGACGGTCTCAACGAGTATGCCTATCCCAACCTGGACTGGTATGACATCATGTTCAAGCCGAACACTTTCAACCAGCACTACAACATGAACATCTCCGGCGGGGGAACGGTGGTGAAGTACTACCTCTCGGTATCGTACGACAAGGATACCGGTATCCTGAAGGACAACAAGCTGAACAACTTCAAGAACAACATCGATATCGACCGCTTCAACATCCTGGCCAACATCACCATGGACCTGACGGAGACTACCAAGATGGACATCAACATGAACTCCATCTTCGAGAACTTCACCGGACCCCTGGACAACACCAACGAAATCTTCGCCAGTGTGGTAGCTACCAATCCGGTTGAATTTCCCAAGTTCTATCTGCCGGATGAGAAGACGGCCTATGTGAAGCACACCCTCTTCGGTTCGGATGCCACCGGCACCATGGTCAACCCTTTCGCACGCATGGTGCGCGGATACAAGGATGGATCGATGGGACGCATCACCTCGCAGTTTTCACTCGACCAGGACATGGGTTCGTTGCTCGAGGGACTGATGGCACGTGCCAAGGTATCCATTAAGAACGACAACCGATATGAAAATTTCCGCAGCTATGATCCCTACCTCTACAACATCAAGAGCTACGACGAGTTTACCGATACGTATGAACTGCAACAGGTACACAAGGGTACCGACGCACTGGGCAACCCCTCCATCGAGCGCAGCGGTGAGTTCCGCCTTTACATGGAAGGAGGTCTCACCTATGCCAACACGCTGAACGACATCCACGACCTGAGCGGTCTGTTGATCTACACCCAGGAGGAGATGAAGAACACCGGTATCTGGAGGGCGAATGAGATGACCATCCAGCGTACTTTGCCGCAGCGCAACCAGGGTATCCGTGCCAGGGTGAACTACGGATTGATGGAGAAGTACCTGGCTGAAGCCAGTTTGACCTACACCGGCTCTGAAAAGTTCGACAAGTCGAACCGCTGGGGTGTGTTCCCCGCCTTCGGTCTCGGATACCTCGTATCGAACGAGCCTTTCTGGGAGCCGATGGAGAACATCGCCCCCAGCTTCAAGCTGAAGTACTCATGGGGTAAGGTGGGAAACGACCAGATCGCCGGCGCTGCCGACCGTTTCTTCTTCCTCTCTGACATCGGTAGTGGCGGAGGCTACCGTTGGGGTAAGGATTTCAACTCCAACTACGAAGGTTTCAATATCAACCGCTACGCCAACCCGATGATCACATGGGAGATCGCCGTGAAGCGGAACTTCGGCTTCGAGATGGATTTCTTCAAGAACAGGGCATTGAAGCTGATCGTGGAGTATTTCAGTGAGAACCGCCGTCAGATCTACCAGGCACGTGCCAACCTGCCTGCTACCATGGGTCTCACCAGCAACGTATATGGCAACGTGGGTGAGGTGAAGAGTGGTGGTTTCGACGGATCGATTGACCTGAATCACTCCTTCAACAAGGACACCTGGCTCACCGGCCGGTTCAACTTTACCTTCGCTCAGAATGAGTACGTGGAGAATGAGGAACCGGAATACCGCTGGAAATACCTCAGCGATATCGGATGGCCCATCAATACCTGGAAGGGGTTCATCGCCGAACGCCTCTTCATCGACGAGGCCGACGTGCACAACTCACCAGCGCAGGAGCTGGGCAGCGTGCCACAGGCCGGTGACATCAAGTACAAGGATATCAACAACGATGGACGTGTGAACGACGACGACCAGGTGCACATCGGTTATCCCACCGTGCCCGAAATCAACTACGGATTCGGTTTATCGGCCGGACACAAGAATTTCGATATCTCGACCTTTTTCCAGGGACAGGACAGGGTCTCCTTCTTCATCGACCCGAACGCAAGACGTGGCGACAACTTCGGTATCGCACCCTTCGTGGGACACCGTGGTGCGCTCAAAATCATCGCCGACGACCACTGGAATCCCAACAACCCGGTATCGCACGCATTCTGGCCACGCCTCTCTGCTACGCTGAACCAGAACAACAGCCGGCAGAACTCTACCTGGTGGCTGCGCAATGGCCGCTTCCTGAGGATGAAGACGCTGGAGGTGGGTTACACCTTCCCCAGCAAATGGTTCCAGCCGGCAAGCATGGTACGTGTCTACTTCACCGGTCAGAACCTCTTCTCTCTCTCCGATTTCAAGCTCTGGGATCCGGAAATGGGTGGAAACGGTCTTGCTTACCCGCTGCAGCGCGTATATAACGTAGGACTCAATGTCACATTCTAGTAGTAATATCAAAAAAAGCGAACCTATGAAGTCAAAAATATTCATCTTAAGTTGTATCATTGCACTTTCCACACTGCTGCCCGGATGCGATTATCTCGATATCGTGCCGGACAACACCGTGCAGGTGGGAAGTCTGTTTGAAAACAGGGACAAAGCACTCGGTGCCCTGTCTACCTGTTACCGCTACATGCCCAACTACGAGAAGCTGCACGAGTCGATGAGCCTCGCCGGTGATGAGTGGCTGGGACGTCTCGATGCCGATCACGGCGAAAACAGGGGGTTACAGCGTGGCATGCAGCTCATGCGCGGCTGGAACAACTCCAACGACCCCATCCTCAACTACTGGGCCGGCGGCGGCGGTGCCACCTCCCTCTACCAGGGTATCCGCGTCTGCAACATCTTCTTCGAGAACATCGAAAATGTGCCCGACCTGACACCGGCTGAGAAAGCGGACTGGATCGCGCAGGTGAAGATCCTGAAAGCGTACTATCACTTCTACCTGATCCGTCTCTACGGCCCTATCGTGATCGCCGACAAGAACCTGGAGCCGTTCTCACCCGTGGAGGAGGTACGCCAGGAACGCCAGAGCGTTGACTCCTGCTTCAACTATGTACTAAAATCCATCGACGAGGTACTCTATGATGCCAACGGGAACCCCCGCACAGAGCTATCCGTGGAAAGAGAGAGTGCTTATCTGGGACAGGTGGACCAGATCAATGCCCGCGCCATCAAGGCACAGGTGCTGATCACGCGCGCCAGTCCCCTCTTCAACGGTAACACCGAGTACTTCAGCAACTTCAAGAACAAGGCGGGTCAGACTTACTTCCCGATGACCTACGACCCGGAGAAGTGGAAGGATGCCCTCGACGGCATCAAGGATGCCATTGATTATGCGGAAGCCCGCGGCAAGAAACTCTACACCTTCCAGGGACAACCCAAGTTCTGGGATGTGGAGAACTTCGAGGAGTCGGAAATCATTCAGTATGCCTATAACAAGCGTTTCTCCATCGTGGATGGCTGGAACGATGAACTGCTCTGGGGTTATTCAGGCCTCGACTACGAAGGACAGGGTGGCTTTGCCCACGCTACCAATATGCGTTCAGTGGCCGACCCCACACAGGCAGGCTATGCATGGCAGTGGCTCGGTGCCGACTACCGCATGGATGAACTCTTCTACTCCAGAAATGGGGTGCCCATCGAGGAGGATAAAACGTACACCTATGACAACAGGCTTCAGATCACCGAGATACCTGATGACAACTACCACAAGGGTTACATGCAGGTGGGCGAGAAGAGTATCCGCCTTCACCTGAACCGTGAACCCCGCTTTTATGCCTGGATGGTGGTAGACAGGAGCATCTGGCGTACCCATGACCTGGCCAACGACGTGAAGATGCGCTACAACGAGTTCCCGGGCGGTCGTGGTGCACAGCATACCACCGACTTCTACTGGACCGGTATCGGCGTGAAGAAGATGGTACATCCCGAATCGGGTACCGGACACTGGGCCCGCGTGGTGAAGTTTCCCTATCCGATACTCCGCCTGTCGGATCTCTATCTGATGTATGCCGAGGCGTACAACGAGTACAACGGACCGGGACAACCTGCCTACGAGTACCTTAACAGGGTGCGTGCCGTGGGTGGTCTCCCTGCGATCGAAGACGTGTGGAGCGATGGCGACATCGTGAAGACCGTTGGCAAGCATACCACCAAAGAGGGTCTGCGTGACATCATCCAGCGTGAACGCCAGATTGAACTCTCCTTCGAAGGTCACCGTTACTATGACATCCTCCGCTGGAAACAGGCAGACAGATACTTCCTCTCTCCGGTGAAGGGATTCAACACTACGGGTGTGGACCCCGAACAGTTTTATGTGTTGATGACACTGCAGCCCCGCAGGTGGCAGACACCGCGTGACTACCTGATGCCCCTGCCGCTCAGCGACATCAACAGAAATCCGAACTTAGTACAAAACCCGGGATGGTAATCCTTTATAATCATCAAACAAGTATGAAACGAATCAATATTTTATATCTGTCGCTTCTTGCGGCCATGACAGCTCTTCTGATACTGAACAGCTGTGAGGATGAGGCTTCCGGTGATACCACGCCTCCCGGCAAAGTGACCAACGTAACCTTCACGGCACAGTATGGTGGGGGGTACTTCACCTATGTGGTGCCTGCAGACGAAGACTTTCTCTATACCCGTGCAGAATATACCATCGACACCGGCGTGGAGATCTCGAAGACCAGCAGTGTCTACTCTGATACACTCTTCATCGATGGCTTCGGCCAGGAGAAAGAGTATGAAGTGAAGATCTTCTCGGTGGACCGTTCCAACAATCACTCGGAGCCGGTGATCATGAAGGTGGTTCCCCTGGAACCTACTACCGTGGCGGTGCTGGAAACCGTGCAGGTGCTGCCCGGATTTTCTTCACTGGTGGTGGACTGGAATAATGAACAGGAGAAGAACGTGACCATCTTCGTCAACGTGAAGACCGGTACGACGGAAGCGACCAAGATCTATGCCTCCAACCTGCCCAAAGACCGCTTCATGATTGAGGGTCTCGAAGGTGAACCGCACGAGGTGTCCGTCTTCATCAAGGATACCTATGAGAACCAGACAGAGGTGAAGAGCTTCGGTAACATCACTCCCTACATCGACGGTCCCATTTCCAAGAAAACATGGGGCTTCCTGCGCGACCAGCTGCTCTATGGCAACCGCTGGGACTATGACAGTGACCCCAACCCCTTCGAGCAGGAGCCTTACGAGGAATACCAGGGTACCTATCGCAAGGACAGCATGATGAATGCCCCTATGTCGCACGTGGAGGGACGTATCGAGAAGTTCTGGGATAACGAGTATGACTACGAACCCAAGCTGAACCTCAACTACTTCAACACCGGACAGGTGAGTTACCCCTTCTCCTACTTTATCGACCTGGGACGGGAGATCAAGGGCAGCCGCTTTAAGGTGTGGCAACGTAACGCCTGGGGCATGCTCTATGGCGGTGAGAACGTGGAGATCTGGGAGATCTGGATCAGCGACGACAAGGATGCTACCGACGGCGTCTTCGACGGATGGGAGCTGGTGGGACGCTACCGCATCGTACAGCCCTCGAACGTGATCGAAGCCCGCAACGAAGCCCGCGACGGACACGAGTACATCTTCTACCCGGAGAATCCCCAGTTCACCAAGCCATTCCGCTACCTGCGTTACAAGGGTATCAAAGCGTTCGGTGGCGGCAACTCGGGTTGTACCTCCGAGATCACTGTCTTCGGTACCGAAGCCGACGGCTCGATCATCGAGGATCCTGAGACACTGACCGGTGTGATAGAAGGATGGGAATAATTGTACGGAACAAAATATAATAAATATCAGTATCATATGAAACAATTCAAATCGATCATTAAAATAGGCTTCATCATAGCTTTTATGGCTTATTGGGGATGTGACTCGATGGAGGATAACTTCAGTCAATACATGGAGGAGTACAACTATTCCGGTAAGATTGACAGCCTCCGTGTTTACCCCGGCTTTGAGCGCGTGATCCTGGCATGGGACAACCCGAAAGACCAGAAGTCGAAAAGCATCAGGATTGTCTACGGCGTAGACAGTACCGAGGTATTATACGACACGATGGTGGACTCGGTAAGTATCGATGGACTGGATGCAGGTACCGGCTACGAGTTCACGGTATATACCATCGACGCCCACAACAACCTCTCTGTGCCCACCTCCATCACTGCCTTCCCCGTATCGCAGGCTTTCGTGGACGGGCTCACACCCCCGATGGTGGTGGTGCAGGCCATCGGCCCCGATCAGTATCTCTCCATCATGGGAGCATCCAACGTACTGATGAAGTTCTCGGGTAATCTTGAATATACGGTGAACGGCCCCGACGGATTCACCCAGACCGATGTGGTCTACCTCCCGGAAGCGATTGGACAGTCGCAGGTCAATATCCCGGTCTCATCCATCATCCCGCTGCCATTCCTGCCTGAAGGTGAGTATACCTTCGAAGTCAAGGTGTCGGTGTGGCCGATCATGGGGAACCTGGTATCGGCCGATGAGGTGGTGCTGACCAATCAGCAGACTATTACCGTGGAACCGGTGGTGATCAACCTGATGACCATAGCGGGTACCATCTCAGACCGGTACAACACCACCGGTGGGGAAGGTGTAGCCAAGCTGGTAGACGGTAACTACTCCTCCAAGTACCTCACCGGCGGTTCTCAGACCTGGATGATGTGGAAGATGGACCGCCAGTTCATCGCCAACAACTACATCATGGTGTCGGGTAACGATGCCTGGGAACGTGACCCGAAAGACTGGAAGGTAGAAGGTTCGAACGATGGTGTGAACTGGGTGACGCTGGATCAGCGGACAGGAATGGTATTCGAATCCCGCAATCTGAAGAAGACCTTCCTGATGAACAACACGACGCCTTACAGCCACTACAGGCTAAACGTCTCTTCCTACAGCGGCAGCAACCTGTTCCAGCTGTCTGAATGGACACTTTACTACGACAGCGCACAATGACCAGCCTTTAGCTATCAGCGTGATGAGAAACAGGGGAGGAGCCATTGGGCTTTTCTCCTGTTTTTATTTAGCGGTCAGCGGTCAGCTATCGGGAAAATGAATGATCTCCCTTTTTTATAGATGCTTATAATACAGATTCATGCTTTCGATACGGCCGGTGATATGGGTGTTATTGATGAAGGTGCCGGCGTAATGATATCCTAAGCGCAGGAAGGTTTTGTTCATCGGGATAGAGGCGAGCCGTGCGATGGTGAAGAGGGTTTTGATTCCCTGCCGCTGCAGGGCTTCTTCCATACTATGGAGCAGCAGGCAGGAGAGGCTGTGGCCTGTATGCGCGCTGTCGGTCGCGAAATCGGTCATCTCCGCACTTTGGGTGTCGAAGTCGATCTCGGCGGAGGAGAGGGCGGCCAGCTGATCGCCCCTGAAGGCGCCGGAATAATGCACATCCTGCTCCATCATCTTCGCGATATAGGCGGGATCGTGAATAGGGAAGGGGTAGCTCTCGAACACCTGTGCGTAGATTTTTGCCATCTGATCTGCATCGGTTTTCTCCAACCGTCTGATACGATATTCCGCCCATAAAGTTGGATATCATTTCAGGGTAAACTCTCTTTATTCAGCGGTTTCGTTTTCCTGGATTTCTGGTTCATCAGAAAAGCAATCAGCGGTCAGCTTATATCTTATATCTTACCGCTTACAACTTACCGCTTACAATTACGGATACTTTATCTCCCAATCCATTTTGTTGAGTTGATCGACGGTGAGGGAATACTTCTTCAGATAACTGGATGGTTTTAATTTTAAAAAAATGGAGAAAAAAGTATTTTTATGATGATATTTCGGGAGAAAAATGTATTTACGTTTCCTGTCGGGAAAGTGGATTTTATGAAACTCTATCCGACTCAATTGTCGAAAGAAAATAAAAAATTCATTTACGGAGTGATCAAAGAGGGTGCGAGGGCAAAAGATTTTGAATTGGCCATTCAATGGCTCACAGATGCAGGACTGTTGCATAAGGTTTATAATACAGGCAAGCCTGCTTTGCCTTTGGTTGCCTATCAGGAGTTATCGGCGTTCAAGCTTTTTCACAACGATGTGGGACTATTGAGTGCTATGTCGAAACTTAACGCAAAAACAATCGCAGAGGGCGATGCGATATTTACCGAATATAAAGGTGCTTTGACAGAACAATATGTTTTTCAACAACTGACCCGGAAAGAGACATTGTCAATTTATTATCACACATTTGACAACAGCAAATATGAACTTGATTTCCTCATACAAACTGCAAATGATGAAATTATTCCAATCGAAGTAAAAGCAGGCGAAAATTTGAAAGCAAACAGTTTCAAACTTTTCTGTCAGAAAAACAGACCCAAAAAAGCGATACGCACTTCTTTGGCAGACTATCATGTAGAATTATGGATGACGAATATACCTTTGTACGCCTTAAATTCAATTGAGTAGTCAGCAGTCAGTAGTCAGTCGTTAGTAGTCAGATAAACTTCCCTTTTTCCTAAAAAAGCAAAAATAAATCGTATAGTTTTGTGGGTAAATGAAATTTTATATAAAATTATACCCACTAATGTGTAGGTCTCTTTTAAGATTGTTATAAGGTTGATTTTTATTGAAATTGCCCCTGCTTATTCGAAGTATAATTTTTTCATTATCTTGTATGACCAGAATGGATACTTGCGTAACATATCCCTTAACTGATAATCGTACCGGATATGCAAAAAAATCATATCACACAGTGGTTTATAGATGAGTACATACGCAATTAGTGCGATGGTACCTGCAAGGCTGTTCTCTGCGTTGAAGAGAAACAATGAAACCGATAAACCTGCAAATAAAAACAAAATGTAAATAAAACGTTTCATAATTGTAACTAAAGTAAACTGGCATTTCTTATTGCACATGCGATACCAAAACCAGCAGCTACTTGTGGTACAAAAGCAGTTGAAACAAAGGCAAAAACAGAAGACCATCCATGATTTGAGTATGCATCAGAAAGGCATTCTGCTGACCCTCTTCCCCAATCTTTAAAACCTCTGGTTGTTGATTCTGTCATCATATTCCAATCTTTATCAAAATAAAGTTCAGCAACTTCATTTGTGATCATATCGGTAAAGCGGATTTTTCTCAAGGAGGTGTTACTTAAATCGATATTATAGTGCTTTGATTCACTATGGTAT
Organism: uncultured Proteiniphilum sp.; assembly: GCA_927407015.1. Taxonomy (GTDB): domain Bacteria; phylum Bacteroidota; class Bacteroidia; order Bacteroidales; family Dysgonomonadaceae; genus Proteiniphilum. The sequence continues at coordinate 14,015 of CAKMJT010000028.1, forward strand.
TATCAAGCATGTAATAAACAATAATATCTTCATCAACACTTTCTCTTAAAATTGCTTTAGCGTCAAATATATTCTCTACTATAATCTCTGACCAAGTTTCATTTGTGGAGTTCGTAGAATTACTTCTTGTTGTTGCTGATTCAACGCCTGTCCACTTTTCAATTTGTTCCGAATAATAATTTATATCAATAGGTCGGCTGAAAATACCTTTACCCAATTCAATGAAATTAGTTAAATTTTCTCCTGGGGGTGTATTCTCATTCTTTTCACATGATGTAATCAAGGTTGTGGCGAACAAAGCCACAAAAGCTGTTGATAAATAACTTTTTTTCATCGTTTTAAATTTGAATGATTGATGCGTTAATTATTAATGTCCAATGTGATTTGTTCTCTCGAATGCAGTTCCCTTTATGCTTATTTAGTACTCATCCGGCAAATTATATCACAAAATAATTGTTCGCATCCGTAATGGAAGGTATTTTACACTCAGTAATTTCATTGATTGATATACTGCAAGATATATGATATACAGAGTCTATACGGAAAACACAAAATATACACGCAGATATTTGAGTTTCAAAGATAAAAACTTGATTATGAATTAGCAAAAGGTAAAGAGAGATTTAATATTAATTAACGTAAACGACTCTATAACAATGCATATAAACAAAGTGATTTAACCGTGTCAGATCTTTGTTTTCAGGAGAAAAAAGGAGGCATTACGTGAACGCCTCTCCTATTATTTTTTTTGTAATTACATCATAAGCAAAATCTGACTAAAACAAGAATCAGAATAAAGAGGACAAGATAGATGATGAACTTCATTACCTTATCTTTGCTGAGTTCGGGTCTGAAGATGATTTTCATTGTTTCTGCTAATGATTGTTTTACTTATCAATCTCCATAATGATCTTTTTAATTCGATCTTTAGAAACACATTATCGTTGTTTCGGTGTGTCGGTCATATGAAACAGAAGAGTTCCTCCGCCCATGATCTGGTCGTAGGTGATGATTTTCGGTCGTAGGGCTGGCCGTTCCACGTAATTGCATCGACATATTTTCTGCGGAGAGGTCCCTCGCTTCCAAACATCGTCACATCATCTAATCATCTAATCATCTAATCATCTTTCTTTGCCCGTTTTGTCTCCCAGATAAAATAAGCGACCAGTCCCAGGAAAGCGAAGAGTGCGACGATCTGTGCACCGGTGCCGTAGGGGTCGGCCCAGACGTTGAGGTTGACAGCATTGCTGTTGCCGGTGAGGAAGATGATCAGTGCACCTACGACGCCGAAGAGGGCCGCGCCGGCGATGAAGCCGGAGGAGATGAGGATGGCGCGCTGGTGACGGGCGTTATTGAGGTCCTTGTCCCTGCTGCTCTTATTGATCCAGTGGTTGAGCAGTCCCCCAACGACCAGCGGCGTGTTGAGCGGCAGCGGGATAAACATCCCCAGTGCGAAGGCCAGCGGTGAGATATTGAGCCAGTTCATCAGGATGGAGATGACAGCACCGATGCCGAGGAGCATCCAGCTGACACCGCTGCCGGCCATGAGCGGCTCGATGATGGCTGCCATGGCGTTTGCCTGGGGGGCGACCATGGGGTTAGGATGCTCAGGCGTGGCGACGAAGCCGTAGGCCTCGTTGAGGATGAAGATGACCGCCCCGACGGTGGCTGCGGAGACGAGCGTGCCGAGGAATTTCCACGACTCCTGTTTGGCGGGTGTGGTGCCCAGCCAGTAACCGATCTTCAGGTCGGTGACGAAGCCGCCGGCCATGGAGAGGGCGGTACAGACGATGCCGCCAATGATGAGTCCGCTGACCATGCCCTGCCATCCTTCGAGGCCTACCGCTACCAGCACCACGGAAGAGAGGATCAGCGTCATGAGGGTCATGCCCGATACCGGGTTGGTGCCCACAATGGCAATGGCGTTAGCCGCCACGGTGGTGAAGAGGAAGGAGATGATGGTGACGGTGAGCAGTGCGACGATGGCCTGCACCAGGGTGATCTTCACGCCGAAGAGCAGGAAGATGAAGACGGCGACGAGAGTGAGGAAGAGGAAGAGCATCACGAACGACATGGCCAGGTCGCGCTGCGACCGTTTCTCGCCACCGTGTGAAACGTCGGCTACACCTTTCTTGCTGACGGCCAGCCTGAAAGCGGTACCGATTACGCCGGACGAGTTGATGATGCCGATGATGCCGGCCATGGCGATGGCGCCGATACCGATGGGGCGCACGTAGGCGGCGAAGATCTCCTCGGCCGACAGGGCGGCGAAGGGGTTGATGCCTCCGCCGGCAGCGGCTGCCAGCACGCCGATCTCATTCACCAGGGGGATTAGCACCAGCCAGGAGAGCAGCGACCCCACGGCAATGATCAGCGCATAGCGCAGACCAACCAGGTAGCCGAAGCTGAAGATCAGGGCGCTCACGTTGAACTTGAACACCATCTTAAATTTATCGGCCAGCACCGCCCCGGCGGGGATGATGCGGGTGGTGATCTCCTCGCTCCACAGGCGGAAGGCGGAGAAACAGAAATCGAACAGTCCCCCGATGAGGCCGCTGGTGACCAGTAGTTTGGCCTGGCTGCCCCCTTTCTCGCCGGTCATCAGTATCTCGGTGGTGGCGGTCGCCTCGGGAAAGGGTAGCTTGCCGTGCATATCCTTCACGAAGTACTTGCGGAATGGGATCAGGAAGAGGATACCCAGGAACCCGCCCAGCAGGGAGGAGAAGAATATCTGCCAGAAGTTGATCTCTATCTCGGGGTATTTGGCCTGCAGGATGTAGAGACCGGGGATGGTGAAGACTGCCCCGGCGACGATCACACCCGATGAGGCGCCGATGGACTGGATGATGACGTTCTGTCCCAGTGCATTCTTCCTGCGAAAGGCAGCAGAGGCACCCACGGCGATGATGGAGATGGGGATGGCGGCTTCGAACACCTGTCCGATCTTCAGTCCCGAGTAGGCAGCAGCAGCCGAGAAAATGACGGCCATCAGTAATCCCATACCCACCGACCAGGAGGTTACCTCGCGAACCGGTTTATCTGTGGGCATCACGGGCTGGTACTCTTCACCCGGTTGCAGCTCCCGATAGGCATTCTCGGGCAGGTTCTTCAATTTTTCTTCGTTCTGTTCCATTGTTTATATGTTTAGCAATAAGTTGTAAGCTATCAGCGGACAGCGGTCAGCTTTTTAGGAGCAAGCTTTTAGCAGGCAGCGGTAAGAGGGATAGCTTTCAGCGTTCAGTTGTTGATGCTGGAAGTTTAATCCGTCCAGCGGTTTTGTTTTTAAGCTTTTGGCGATCGGCTGACCGGGTTTTCAAATTTTGACGAAAATACAAAAAAAACGGTAAAGGGAGGTCCTCTTATCTCAACTTTGTGTGAAAAACACCGTTTTGCGGCGAGATACGGTTGTGCATGTCGCGATTGCCATTGGCGGAAAGTATCTAAGCCTGTTTTATGATAGAAATGGTTTAGCCTGTTTCGCGACTGTTCCTGTGTGGAGTTACGATTGTGTATCGTCGCGACAGAGATCGCCGGAAGGGTAGTTATGATTCGTTCGATCGTTGGAAAAAATAGCTATATTTGCAGTTCCAAACCATAATTGAAGTGAGATGAGAAGATTTCTTTTTACTGCCCTGACGGCGATAGTCCTTTTTTCCGCAGTGGCACAGAGCTATACACTCAATGATTTGCTGAGCGGGAAGTTCAGCCCCCGCGGTGTGCCCTCCATGGTGTCGTCGCACGACGGACAGCATTATTACCAGTCCGATCCGCAGCTTACTGCCGTGATCAAGTACGCCTACGTCTCCGGCGAAGCCGTCGACACCCTCTTCAGCACCCGCACGGCACGCAGTTGCACCTTCGACAGCTTTGAGGGGTTCCTGGTCAGCCCCGATGAGAATCGTGTGCTGCTGTACAGGGAACGTGAGCAGATCTACCGCCACTCGTTCCGTGCCAGCTATTACTACCACGACGTACGGCGTAATATGGTGCGAAAGCTCTCGGAACAGACTTCGAAACAGATGATCCCCGTCTTCTCGCCCGACAGTAAGATGGTGGCCTACGTGATCGATAACAACATCTGGCTGACCAAGTTTGACTTCGATACCGAGTCGCAGGTGACGAAAGACGGTGAGTTGAACAAGGTGATCAACGGCGCTACCGACTGGGTTTATGAGGAGGAGTTTGCCGTGATCCGCCTGATGGAGTTCTCACCCGACAACCGGGTGCTTGCCTTCGTGCGCAGCGATGAGTCGGCCGTGAAGGAGTTCTCTTTCCAGACCTACAACGGACAGCTCTACCCCGGCTACCACCGCTTTAAATACCCCAAGCCGGGAGAGGCCAACGCCACGGTGGAGTGCCGCGTCTTCGACATCGCTGCCAGAACGACACGCATCATGGACCTGCCGGTAGACAGTGACAGTTACATACCCCGCATCACATTTACCGACGATCCCGACCAGCTGGCCGTGATGACTCTCAACAGGTATCAGAACCGGTTCGATCTCTATTTCGTAAACCCCCGTTCCACCGTTGCCAGGCTGGTGCTGCGGGAAGAGAACAAGTATTATGTGGATTCGGAATGGATCAACTCCATTCATTTTCTGGGCGACAAGTTTACCTATGTCTCGGAGAGAGACGGCCACAGTCATATTTATCTGTATGGCATGTCGGGGACGCTGCAGAAACAGCTCACCACGGGCAACTATGATGTGACCGCGCTGCTGGCAGCCGATCGGGAAACACAGACGATCTACTACGAGGCTGCCGATGAGTCGCCCCTGCGCCGTAATATCTACAGAGTCGACATCAGCAAGGGACAGGCACGGAAGCTGTCGCCGCAGCCCGGCTACAATACGGCTGCGTTCAGTGAGAGCGGTAAGTTCTTCGTCCACCGATGGACCAACGCCGCCACCCCGCCGTTGATCACCCTGCACGATGCGGCGGGTAAAGAGCTGCGCACGCTGGAGGATAACAAAGAGCTGCGGGCCACCCTCGCCGCAGCACGGCTGCCGCAAAAAGAGTTCATCACGCTGCCGGCAGCCGATGGTATCACCCAGCTGAACGGCTGGATCCTGAAGCCGGCCAATTTTAATCCGGCGAAGAAGTATCCGGTGGTGATGGTGCAGTACAGCGGCCCCAACTCGCAACAGGTGACTGATCGTTTCGGCACGGCCTGGTACTACGCGCTGCTGCAAGAGGATATCGTGGTAGCCTCCGTCGACGGAAGGGGGACTGCTGCCCGGGGTGAGGCGTTCCGGAAGAGCACCTATTTGCACCTGGGCATCACCGGGTCGGACGACCAGATCGCCGCGGCACGTTACCTGGGATCGCTGCCCTACATTGATAAGGACCGTATCGGTATCTGGGGATGGAGTTATGGCGGGTATAACGTGCTGATGAGCATGAGCCGCGGCAATGGCATCTTCAGGGCAGGTGTCGCCATTGCCCCTGTCACTGACTGGCGCTTTTATGATACGGTATATGCGGAACGCTACATGCGCACGCCGCAGCAGAACAATGAGGGATACCGACAGGGTTCTCCCGTCGCGCTTGCCGGACAACTACAGGGCAGTCTGCTGCTGATTCACGGTACGGCGGACGATAATGTGCATTTCCAGAATTCCGTAGAATATACCAGGGCGCTGATTCAGGCGGGGAAACATTTCGACATGTTTTTCTTCCCCGACAAAGACCATTCGATCTCCGGCGGAAATGCCACCGCTTATCTTTACGAAAAAGTAATTGGTTTCTACAAGGAAAATCTGTAAAAGTATATACGCTGTCATGTTCCTGCTGCCGGATCGTTTTTCACTGTCCGGCAGCTCTTTTTCTGTGCCTAAACAAAAATGACATTTTTTTGTTATTATAGGTGACTATTTCGTTAAGCAAAACCGGGAGAGTGAGAGAGTGTCTGCCGGTGGTTGTTCGTCGTTTTCAGATTCCGGCAACTTTTTAACAGAGTTATATCATTTTTTTTCAGATTTTCACTCCTTCTGTTGTGCGGAAGGTAATCATTTATGGTAGATTCATTCAGTAAACAGAGAATATTCAAAAATCCGGCATTCGGACTGATTCCGATGCTTGTATTTTCATTCCTTATCAGCCTGACCGATTCACGGACGGCAGTGGGGACGGGGCTGGCGTTATCGCTGCTGGGCCATTTTGTGGTCACCAAGCAGAGCCGTCTCATCTATACTGTTTCTGTCGTTGCCTTTGCCATCTCTCTGTTATTGTCTTTCACCATTTTTTCGCCACTGCCCCTGATGAACCGGTTTGTGGTGGTGGAGATCGTCTTTGTCCTGTCGCTCATGTCGATGCGTCTCTCGCGGGGTAAGATCATGTCGCGGCTGGGAAGAAGAAAGAATATCATGCTGAAGAACTACCTGAAAGAGGCTTTTCGTGTTGCATTCCAGACTCAGTATGGCCTATTCACGCATCTGCTGCTTGTTTTACTGGTTTTCCTCTTCTACGGTGAGGGAGGATCGTTTGCAGAAGGGTCCTTTATCATGGCGACCTGTCAGGTTGTCCTGCTGCTGGTTATCCTGATGGAAAGCTGGCGGTTATATCTCCTGAACAGGAAGCTTCTCAGTGAGGAATGGCTGCCGGTCGTCACCGAGAGAGGAGAGGTGACGGGCAGGGTGGCTAAATCGATTACGAAAGAAATGAAGAACAAATTCATGCACCCTGTGGTGCGTGTAGCACTGATTTACAAAGGGACAATCTACCTGAAAGAGAGGGATGCTTCGCGGCTGCTGAACCCCGGTCTGCTCGATTATCCGTTTGAGAAATATATGCAGTTCAACGATGATATTGATGTGACTGTCCGGAACAGTATCGCGAAAGAATGCGGCGGCATAAACATCCCATTGCGTTTTCTGCTGAAGTACACCTTCGAGAATGAAACCACGAAAAGGCTGATCTTCCTCTATGTGTCCGATATCGATGATGAGGAACTCTTCAACAGCCTGCCCCTGAGTGGCGGGAAGTTATGGACGGAGGCTCAGATAGAGGATAACATGGGTACCAGTATCTTCTCTGAGTGCTTCGAGCTGGAATTTGAATACCTCAAAAACACGGTGCTGCTGGCACACCAGTTCAGGAATAAGCTTAAAAATGCCTGATGCCGGGGGTAAGCCTGATCCCGCCTATCTGTCTTTCCGTCCCTCCACGATGTGGTACCGATACCCAAAGAGCTCCCGAACTGTTCTCAAAGCAACAGGCAGCTAAACTCACGTTCGGCTGCCTGTTCATCGTTTAAATATAAAAAAGAAAAAAGTTATCTGTAATCAGTTCTCACAACTGTTTGTATATACGTTTATTTTTGTTTCATCTATTCCGTCTGATGCCCTGAACCTCCATCCTGTTCAACGGGAATCCATCTCCATGTATCCTGTACCACCGCTGTTATTCTTCCTCAACGGGAATATCTGGATCCTTCCTGAGTGTATTCGACAATTTTGAAAAGGAATTGAAATCGATCTTCCCCGATACCGTGATGATGGTCAGCTTGCTGTTTTCATCGAGCGAGATGAGGATGAGGTCCTGTTTATCTTCGTCCTCCTTCTTCATCCATACGGAAATTTTGGAATCTTTTTCGTTGACCGACACCACCTCTTCATAATCGCTGAACGCTTCGGTGACCAGCTCATTCGCCTTTTGGAAGTAGTACCTGGCATCTTTCGCATTCTCACTGCTCACGATCCGTATGCTTTTCAGCTCCCGGAATGCATTCTTCAGCTCTTCATCCTCCGTATTCGCGGCCATCTTGTCGAGCATCGTTTTCCCTATATTCACATTGTTCAGCGGCCGGTTCTCCTCGCTGTATCTCTCGATGAACTGCGTAATGAAACCGTTCGCCAAGAGGGATGCGGATGACAACAGGACAATCATGATCAATATGGTTTTTCTCATATGCTGCCCTCCCTTTTACCGATTGAGAGGATGGTTCCCCCTTGTGGTGTGCCATCGTCCGTCGCAACGGGTGTGATGGAGTCGGCGGTCACCTCATCGAGACCGAGTGAATCGAGGGTAGACCAGTCGATATCGAGATCGTCGATGGTACGGATGGTCTGGATCGACGCTTCCTCACTCATCCGGAGGGCATCGGAGAGCTTCTCCAGTGCGTATGTCGCCTGCTGGAGGGCTGCGTTTGGGTCATCGTAGGTCTCCACAAACCAGGGCTTGTTGTGCTGCCGGGTGATGAAGAAGAGGCTGATGCCCAGTCCCCCGATCAGCAGGACCGATGCCGCGATGCGGAGCAGGGGAGCGAAGATACGTATGGTGACATATCTTTTCCGGTCGGCTTCTTTCAGCAATGTTTCCAGACGCTTGTCGAAACCGGCACTCAACGTGACCGACTGTTCCTTTTCTACATAGGTGAAGAGGGAGGCATACTGTTCCAGTTCTTCAGGCAGGCCGGGCTGGGAGAAATACGCCCGTAGCTCCTTCTCTTCCTGAACGGATGTCTCACAGTTCCAGTACTTGTTGAGCAATGTTTCTATATGTCTGTTATGATTCACCATATCCCGTTAATAAATCTTTCATTCTTTTTCTTGCCCTGAACAGGCTTACCTTTACCAGCTCTTCACTGATGGACAGCACTTCGGCTATCTCCCTGTAACTCATCCCTTCGATCTCCCGGAGCTGGAAAACCAGTCTCTGGTTTTCGGGCAACTCCTCGATGCTTCTAAGGATGGCTGTTTGTTGTTCTTTGCGTACCATCTCCTGATGGGGCGTATGCGTGTCAACAAAATAGAGAGCCTCTTTATCGCTGTCGGGGATGACTGTCTTCCGAAGGGTGAGGGAGGCCAGTCTGTCGAGCGCCAGGTTTTTTGTCGCCCTGAAGCAGTAGGCTTCCAGGTTTTCTATTCCGTTCCATTCCTCTTTGCGGCTCCAGAGCTTCAGCAGCAGATCCTGCAGAATATCCTCGGCCTCAGCCTGATCCTTTACAATACTATACGCCAGCCTGAAGAGTTTATCCTTCAGGGGTAAGATAATTGTATGAAATGAATCACTACTCATTGCTTAATGACGGTCGAGTGTCGGAAAAGTTACAGCGTGTTGCAAAAATATTATTTTTTTCCCAGTTTTCGGCTATCGGTTATCGGCAATCAGCTATCAGCAATCAGCAATCAGCAATCAGCTATCAGCAATCAGCTATCAGTTATCAGCTATCAGCAATCAGTTAACAGCAATCAGTTATCAGTTGTAAACTATAAGAAATAAGAAATAAGAAGTGAGAAATAAGAACCAGGAACTTTGAGTCAGGAACCTGGAAACCGGCAAACCGAATAACCTTTTTAAAAAAACATGTTGAAACACTTGCATATCTTCCTGATTATTTGTAATTTTGTGCCGTTTTTCACTCCAACTGAAAGGTTATCGGATGATAATCAGGGCATTATTCTATGTCAAAAGAGTGAAACAGAAGGTAAACCGGGAATTATTTTAAAAAATAGAAATACGTAAAAAGAAAGCAGAAAATGCCTACAATTCAACAATTAGTAAGAACAGGACGTACCACTCTGACGGATAAAAGCAAATCGCCCGCTTTGGATTCCTGCCCGCAACGCCGCGGTGTTTGCGTGAGAGTGTATACCACTACTCCCAAGAAACCGAACTCAGCAATGAGAAAGGTAGCACGTGTACGTTTGACGAACTCGAAGGAAGTGAATGCTTACATTCCGGGAGAAGGACACAACCTGCAGGAACACTCTATCGTGCTGGTGCGCGGCGGACGGGTGAAGGACCTTCCGGGTGTACGTTATCACATTGTGCGCGGTACCCTGGATACAGCCGGTGTGAACGGACGTACCCAGAGACGTTCCAAGTATGGTGCGAAACGACCCAAACCGGGAGCAAAGACAGCTGCAACAGCTAAACCGGGAACAAAGAAGAAATAATCTTTTCCCGCATTGCACTGTATTAAAGAGAAGAATTAAAATTATAAAATCGCTGTTGAAATTTTTGGATACGCTACTTATTACAGGTTGAGTAAATAAACTCGGAGGAGTTTGTTGAAGACAGTTTAACGGCAACCAAACAACACAAAATTTTTTAAACAATGAGAAAAACAAAACCGAAGAAAAGACAGGTTCTCCCTGATCCTGTTTATGGTGATGTAAGGGTGACAAAGTTTGTTAACCACCTTATGTATGACGGTAAGAAAAGTATCTCCTATGATATTTTCTATACTGCATTGGAAAATGTAAAGGCTAAACTGCCTAACGAAGAAAAGTCAGCTCTCGAGATATGGAAAGCTGCTCTCGATAATATTACCCCTCAGGTGGAAGTGAAGTCGCGCCGTGTTGGCGGAGCTACATTTCAGGTTCCTACAGAAATCCGACCGGAAAGAAAAGAATCCGTTTCAATGAAAAACCTCATTTTGTACGCACGCAAAAGAGGAGGTAAAACAATGGCCGACAAGCTGGCTGCCGAGATCGTGGATGCATTCAACGGTCAGGGTGGTTCTTTCAAGCGGAAAGAGGACATGCACAGAATGGCAGAAGCGAACCGTGCTTTTGCTCACTTTAGATTTTAACAAAGATAGAAGGTAATAAAGATGGCTAAGGGTTTAAAAGAGACATTAAAATACACTCGTAACATTGGCATCATGGCTCACATCGATGCCGGCAAGACCACCACGTCGGAGCGTATCCTGTATTATACAGGGTTGACGCACAAGATCGGCGAGGTTCATGACGGCGCTGCGACCATGGACTGGATGGAGCAGGAGCAGGAACGTGGGATCACCATCACCTCTGCTGCTACCACGACGAACTGGAAATATGATGATCAGACATACAAGATAAATTTGATTGACACCCCGGGACACGTGGATTTCACGGTTGAGGTGGAGCGTTCGCTGCGCGTGCTGGATGGTGCCGTGGCAACGTTTTGTGCTGTGGGGGGCGTGGAGCCGCAGTCGGAGACTGTCTGGCGCCAGGCCGATAAATACAAGGTTCCCAGAATAGGATACATTAACAAGATGGACCGTTCGGGAGCCAATTTCTTCGATGTGGTGCGTCAGGTGAAAGAGATGCTGGGTGCCAACGCGTGCCCCATCCAGATACCCATCGGTGCAGAAGAGACATTTAAGGGGGTGATCGACCTGGTGTCGATGAAAGCGCTTTACTGGCATGATGAGACCATGGGTGCCGACTATGATATCGTGGATATACCCGCCGATCTGCTGGAAGAAGCACAGGAATGGCGCGAGAAGATGCTCGAGACTATCGCTGAGTGCGATGATGTGTTGATGGAGAAGTTCTTCGACGCTCCCGGGACCATCACGGAAGAGGAGATCAGGAGAGCCATCAGAAAAGGCACCTTGTCGATGCAGATCAATCCGATGATCTGTGGATCCTCGTTTAAGAACAAGGGAGTACAGACACTGCTCAATGCCGTTTGTGCCTACCTGCCCAGTCCCCTCGATACCGAAGCGATCACCGGTGTGGACCCCGACGATACAGAGAAGGAGCTCCTGCGCCATCCCGATCCGGAAGAACCGATGTGTGCGCTGGCATTCAAGATTGCCACAGACCCCTTCGTGGGACGTCTCTGTTTCTTCCGTGTTTATTCGGGAGAGATTGAAGCAGGGTCGTATGTCTACAACCCCCGTTCAGGAAAGAAAGAACGTATCTCCCGTCTGTTCCAGATGCACTCCAACAAGCAAAACCCGAAAGAGTTTATCGGTACGGGTGACATTGGTGCCGGCGTAGGATTCAAGGATATCCGTACGGGTGACACCCTGTGCGACGAGAAGCATCCGATTATCCTGGAAGCGATAGACTTCCCCGATCCTGTGATCGGTATCGCTGTGGAACCCAAAACGCAGAAAGACCTGGACAAACTGTCCACCGGACTGGCTAAGCTGGCCGAAGAAGATCCGACCTTCACGGTGAAAACCGATGAGGATACGGGACAAACAGTGATCTCCGGTATGGGTGAGCTTCACCTCGAGATCATCATCGACCGTCTGAAACGCGAGTTCAAGGTGGAAGCCAACCAGGGCCGTCCGCAGGTTTCCTACAAGGAGGCCATCACGAAGCCGGTTGAGTTGCGGGAGACCTACAAGAAACAGACCGGAGGTCGTGGTAAATTCGCCGATATGATTGTGCGTGTGGAACCCGCCGACAAGGATTTTGAAGGTGATCTGCAGTTTGTGGACGAGGTGAAGGGCGGAAATATTCCCAAAGAATATATCCCCTCCATCCAGAAAGGTTTCCACCGTGCCATGAAGAATGGTGTGCTTGCCGGTTACGCTATCGACAAACTGAAAGTGACGGTACTGGATGGTTCTTTCCACCCGGTTGACTCCGACCAGTTGTCGTTTGAGATATGCGCCATGCAGGCGTTCAAGCATGCCGCCGAAAAAGCAGCCCCCGTATTGCTGGAGCCGATCATGAAGGTGGAAGTGGTAACCCCGGAAGAGAGTATGGGAGATGTGATCTCCGATTTGAACAAACGCCGCGGTCAGGTGGAAGGAATGGAATCGAACCGTTCCGGTGCACGTGTAGTGAAAGCCAAAACGCCCCTGTCGGAGATGTTCGGTTATGTCACCACGCTGCGTACCATCACCTCGGGACGTGCCACGTCGACCATGTCGTTCTCGCATTTTGAAGAAGTCTCTTCTTCCATCGCTAAACAAGTATTAACCGAAGTCAAAGGTCGTGTAGATTTGATCAAATAACATAATATATTTATGAGCCAAAAAATCAGAATTAAACTGAAATCTTACGATTATAGCCTGGTGGACAAATCGGCCGAAAAAATCGTGAAAACCGTAAAAGCTACGGGTGCAGTGGTCAGCGGTCCCATTCCGTTGCCTACACACAAGCGCATCTTTACTGTCAACCGTTCGACCTTCGTGAACAAGAAATCACGTGAGCAGTTCGAACTGGCTTCTTTCAAACGCTTGATCGATATTTACAGCTCTACGGCCAAAACCGTTGACGCCCTGATGAAGCTTGAGTTGCCCAGCGGTGTGGAAGTAGAGATTAAAGTGTGAGAAAAAGCTGAAAAGCTAAGTACTATCTATTAATAATAAACAACAGAGAAATGCCAGGATTATTAGGAAAAAAAATCGGAATGACATCCGTTTTCAGTGCCGAGGGAAAAAACATTCCATGCACTGTTATCGAAGCAGGTCCTTGCGTGGTTACTCAGGTGAAGACAACCGTCAATGACGGTTATGAAGCTATTCAGCTCGGGTTTGTAGACAAAAAGGACAAACACACCCCGAACCCTGAAAAAGGTCACTTCAAGAAAGCAGGAGTAAGCCCCAAGAGACACTTGGCCGAGTTCAAAGGATTTGGGAACGACTACAAGTTGGGTTCCGAGATCACTGTTGATCTTTTCAGCGATGCCACCTACGTAGACGTGATCGGTACATCGAAAGGAAAAGGTTTCCAGGGCGTGGTGAAGCGTCACGGCTTCGCCGGTGTTGGACAGGCTACTCACGGTCAGCATAACAGGTTACGTGCTCCCGGTTCTATCGGAGCGGCCTCTTATCCCGCGAAAGTGTTCAAGGGAACCCGCATGGCCGGGCAGATGGGTAACGAGCAGGTAACTGTCCAAAACCTTCAGGTGATTAAGATTATTCCCGAACACAACCTTTTGTTGCTGAAGGGTTCCATTCCGGGAGCGAAAGGTTCAATCGTATTAATTGAAAAGTAAAATGGAATTAAGTATTTATAATATCAAGGGAGAGGTAACAGATAAAAAGGTGACACTCGACGATTCCATTTTCGGAATTGAACCGAACGAACATGTTATCTGGCTGGATGTAAAACAGTACAGGGCCAACCAGCGTCAGGGTACCCATAAATCGAAGGAAAGAAGTGAACTTTCAGGAAGTACTCGCAAGCTGATCCGTCAGAAAGGCAGCGGCGGTGCCCGTCGCGGTGATATCAAATCGCCCTTGCTGGTAGGTGGTGCCCGTGCATTTGGCCCCAAACCCAGAGATTACAGCTTCAAGCTGAACAAGAAGGTGAAAGTGCTCGCACGCAAGTCGGCCCTGTCACTCAAGGCGAAAAACAACGCCATCATTGTAGTGGAAGATTTTGACTTCGACACCCCCAGAACCAAAAGCATTCTGGAGCTGACAAAAAATCTGCAACTTGCTGATAAAAAGCTACTTTTCGTTTTGCCGAATCAAAATAAAAACGTATATTTGTCGGCTCGAAATTTGGCCAGAGTGAATGTTATAACAGCCTCAGACATAAACACATACAAGATTATGGATTGTGTGAATCTGGTGATGACAGAATCATCGGTGGCTGTGATTGATAACTTATTAAAAGCATAAGGAGAGACAAAATGAGTGTAATAGTAAAACCCATATTCACGGAAAAGCAAACCGCATTAACGGACAAGTACGACAACCGTTACGGTTTCATCGTGTTGCCTTCTGCCAATAAAGTTGAAATCAGGAATGCCGTTGAAACGCTCTATAATGTACATGTGGAGAGCGTGAATACCATGCAGTATGATGGCAAAAAACGCAGCCGCTACACCAAATCGGGTGTTGTCGTTGGCAAAATGCCGGCGTACAAGAAAGCAATTGTCACCTTGAGGAAAGGTGAAACAATCGATCTATTTAGCAATATTTAAAAGAAATGGCAATACGTAAATTCAAGCCCACAACACCGGGGCAAAGACACAAGATTATCGGTTCATTTGAAACAATCACTGCAAGTGTACCGGAGAAATCTCTTGTTGTAGGTAAGAGTGCGACGGGTGGACGCAATCACCAGGGAAAGATGACCATGGGTTATCTGGGTGGCGGACACAAAAGACGTTTCAGGATTATCGATTTCAAGAGAACGAAAGATGGTATCCCAGCCGTTGTGAAAAGCATAGAATATGATCCCAACCGTTCGGCACGTATCGCATTACTGTACTACGCCGATGGAGTGAAGACCTATATCCTGGCACCCAACGGACTGCAAGTAGGAACCTCAGTGATGTCAGGGGCGACAGCAGCCCCGGAAATAGGAAATGCGCTACCCTTGTCTGTTATACCCATCGGAACAGTTGTACACAACATAGAAATGCGTCCGGGACAGGGAGCCAAGATGGCACGTTCAGCCGGAACATTCGCGCAGCTGGTATCGCGTGAGGATAACTATGCGATCCTCAAGATGCCTTCCGGCGAAGTTCGCAAGATTCTGTCTGCATGTAAAGCTACCATTGGTAGTGTTGGTAATTCGGACCACGCTCTGGAAAAATCAGGTAAAGCCGGTCGTTCACGTTGGCTCGGACGCCGTCCGCACAACCGCGGGGTTGTTAAGAACCCGGTGGATCACCCCATGGGTGGTGGTGAGGGACGCGCATCGGGAGGCCACCCCAGATCGCCCAAAGGCTTATATTCAAAGGGCTTGAAAACAAGAGCCCGCAAAAAACATTCTTCTAAATACATTGTAGAGAGAAGAAAAAAGAAGTAATCTGATTAATTAATACACAACTATGAGCAGATCATTAAAGAAAGGTCCATATATCAATCTCAAACTGGAAAAAAAGGTGAACACCATGAATGACAGCGGTAAGAAAACCGTGATCAAGACATGGGCGCGCGCTTCCATGATATCTCCTGATTTTGTTGGACATACCATTGCTGTACACAACGGGAACAAGTTTATCCCGGTATATGTGACAGAAAACATGGTTGGGCATAAACTGGGCGAGTTCGCTGTTACCCGTACGTTCCGCGGACACGGGGGCAACAGAAAGAAATAAGATCAGGGTGCTGAACGAATAAAGAAAAACAGAAAAAGACATGAGTGCTAGAAAAAGAATATCAGCCGAACAAAGGAAAGAAAGCCTGAAAGTGGTTTCTTTCGCTGTGTTGAAGAACGTTCCTACTTCACCCCGTAAAATGCGTTACGTAGCCGATATGGTACGCGGGATGGAAGTATTTAAGGCGTTAGGCGTTTTGAAGTTTTCCAACAAGCAGGCATCCAGTAGAGTGGAGAAATTATTGCTTTCGGCCATTGCCAACTGGGAACAGAAAAACGAACGCAAGGCCGAGACCGGTGAGCTCTATATCAAAACAATCTCCGTTGACGAGGGAACAAGCCTGAAAAGACTTCGTCCTGCTCCTCAGGGCCGCGGTAACAGAATCCGTAAACGTTCCAATCACGTGACCATTGTCGTAGATACATTCAAGAAAGAACAAGAACAAAATTAATAAGATGGGACAAAAAGTAAATCCGATAGCAAATCGTTTAGGTATCATCAAAGGATGGGATTCTAACTGGTACGGCGGAAATAATTATGGTGACACGCTGCTGGAAGACAGTAAGATCCGCACCTATTTGAATGCCCGTCTTGCCAAAGCGAGTGTATCGCGCATCGTCATTGAACGGACATTGAAGCTGGTAACGATCACTATTTGTACCGCCCGCCCCGGCATCATCATTGGTAAAGGAGGCCAGGAAGTGGACAAACTGAAAGAGGAGTTGATGAAGGTTACCGACAAGGATATTCAGATCAACATCTTCGAGATCAAAAAGCCGGAACTCGATGCAGTGATCGTAGCCAATAACGTAGCCCGCCAGATTGAAGGAAAGATAGCTTACCGCCGTGCCGTGAAGATGGCCATCGCCGCCACCATGAGAATGGGAGCCGAAGGGATCAAGATTCAGATTTCGGGACGTTTGAACGGAGCCGAGATGGCTCGTTCGGAGATGTACAAGGAAGGCAGAACGCCATTGCATACCTTCCGTGCCGACATTGATTATGCACAGGCAGAGGCACTCACTAAAGTAGGCCTGATAGGTGTCAAAGTGTGGATTTGCCGCGGTGAAATCTATGGCAAGAAAGATCTTGCGCCTTCGTTCGCCACTTCCAAAGACAACCGTCCACAAAGCGGCGGTAACCGTGGAGGCGGTAATCGTCCCGAAGGCGGCAGAGGCGGCAGACGTAACAGAAGAAACAACAAAAACGCTTAATTGAAGAAAATATGTTACAACCGAAGAAAACAAGATTCAGAAGACAGCAGAAAGGCCGTATGAAAGGCGTTGCCGGTCGCGGTAATCAGCTGGCATTTGGCTCTTTTGGCATAAAATCATTGCAATCGAAATGGATCACCGGTAACCAGATTGAAGCGGCCCGTATCGCGGTTACGCGCTATATGCAGCGTCAGGGACAGGTTTGGGTACGTATTTTCCCCGATAAGCCTATCACCAAGAAACCGGCTGAAGTACGTATGGGTAAGGGTAAAGGTAATCCCGAGGGATTCGTAGCCCCTGTTACTCCCGGAAGAATCATTTTTGAAATAGAGGGAGTATCCTTTGAAGTGGCAAAAGAGGCTTTGCGTTTAGCGGCTCAGAAATTGCCGGTGACCACCAAATTCGTGGTGAGGAATGACTATGATTATGAGCAAAAATCGTAAAGCGAGATGAAGAAGAAAGAAGAATTAAAAGAACTCTCCGACAAGGATCTGAAAGAGAGACTGGAAGCCGGCGCGACTGAGTTGAACCAATTGCGGATCAACCATACCATCACGCCCCTCGATAATTCGGGCTCCATCAAGGAGAAACGCAGAACCATTGCACGTATCCACACGGAGTTGCGCGCAAGAGAATTGAAAAATATGCAATAACAGAGAGAATGGAAACGAGAAATTTAAGGAAAGAAAGAATCGGGGTCGTTTTCAGCAATAAAATGGATAAAACCGTCACCGTTGCTGTAAAATGGAAAGAGAAACACCCTATATATGGGAAGTTCGTTAATAAAACGAAGAAATTTCACGCCCATGATGAGCAAAACGACTGTAACATCGGTGATACAGTGCGTATAATGGAAACACGTCCTTTGAGCAAATCGAAGAGATGGAGAGTGATTGAAGTAATGGAAAGGGCTAAATAAGATGATACAACAAGAATCAAGATTAACGGTTACTGACAACAGCGGAGCCAAGGAAGTACTTTGTATTCGCGTGCTGGGAGGTACAGGAAGACGCTATGCGTCGGTAGGGGATGTTATCGTTGTCACTGTCAAGAGCGCCATCCCTTCGAGTGATATTAAGAAAGGTTCAGTATCTAAAGCAATCATCGTACGTACGAAAAAAGAACTTCGCCGTGCCGACGGTTCTTATATACGCTTCGACGACAATGCCTGCGTTCTGTTGAACAATGCCGGTGAGCTGAGAGGAAGCCGTATTTTCGGACCCGTTGCCCGCGAACTTCGCAATACTAACATGAAGATTGTTTCTTTAGCTCCTGAAGTTTTATAAATTATTAATCAATCACAGGCAATGAGTAAATTACACATAAAAAAAGGGGATACGGTTTACGTAAATTCCGGCGAGGACAAAGGCAAGACGGGCCGCGTGCTCGAAGTTCTTGTATCCAAGAAACGTGCGGTGGTAGAAGGCGTGAACGTCGTATCCAAACACAGCAAACCCAACGCTCAGAATCCTAACGGAGGTATTGAGAAGAAAGAGGCATCCGTGCATCTCTCCAAGCTGAACCCGGTGGATCCCAAAACAGGCAAGCCCACCCGCGTTGGAAGAAAAGAAAACAATAATGGCAAATTAGTGCGTTACGCCAAAAAATCTGGGGAGGAAATTAAATGAGTACGACAGCTTACGAAGTGACTTTAAAAAAGGATTACAAAGAGCGTATTGTTCCTGCCCTGATGAAAGAATTCGGTTACAAATCGGTGATGCAGGCTCCCAGGCTTGAGAAGATTGTGATCAACCAGGGACTGGGTATCGCTGTGTCCGACAAAAAAATCATTGAGACAGCGATCAATGAGATGACCACCATCACGGGTCAGAAAGCCGTAGCCACTTATTCCCGCAAGGATATTTCCAATTTCAAACTGCGCAAGAAAATGCCTATCGGTGTACGGGTAACACTGCGTCAGGACAAGATGTTTGAATTCCTCGAAAGACTGGTACGCGTGGCACTACCCCGTATACGTGACTTCAAGGGTATTGAGGGAAAGCTCGACGGAAGGGGTAACTACACGTTGGGGATTGAAGAGCAGATCATTTTTCCGGAGATCAACATTGATAATATCAATCGTTTGCTGGGTATGAATATTACATTCGTGACCACCGCGGAGACCGATGAAGAGGGATTTGCACTTCTGAAAAATTTCGGATTACCGTTTAAAAAAGAACATTAGCTATACACGATGCGTAGAGTTCAAACTTGTTTGGGCTTTACCATAGCGAGGCAATAACCCATATAATTGAATCAAAAAAATCAAATCAGTAGATAATGGCAAAAGAATCAATGAAAGCCCGTGAGGTGAAAAGAGCCAAGATGGTTGCCCTTTATGCCGGGAAAAGAGCCAAGTACCTGGCAGAAGGCGATTACGAAGCGCTTCAATCGATCCCCAAGAACGCATCTCCGGTACGTTTGCACAACCGTTGCAAAATCACCGGACGTCCCAAGGGATACATGCGTCAGTTTGGCCTTTCCCGTATCCAGTTCCGTGAGATGGCTTCGAAAGGGTTGATCCCGGGCATCAAGAAGGCAAGCTGGTAAGACTGATTGGCTGATTTGTTGATTAGCACATCAGCACATCAACAGAATAATAAATATTGTCCCGGCAGTCGGGATCAATTTAAACAATTATCATATGACAGATCCAATAGCAGATTATTTGACGCGGCTAAGAAACGCCATTCAGGCGAACCATCGTGTGGTGGAGATCCCCGCTTCGAATCTCAAAAAAGATATCACGAAGATTCTTTTTGAAAAAGGCTACATACTTAATTACAAGTTTGTAGAGGATGGTCCCCAGGGTAAGATCATGATCGCCCTGAAGTACGATCCGGTAAACAAGGTGAACGCGATCAAGAAATTGAAACGTGTTTCCACGCCCGGCTTGCGTCAATATGTCGGACACAAAGAGATGCCACGCGTACTCAACGGGATGGGTATTGCCATATTATCTACTTCAAACGGAGTGATGACAGATAAAGAGGCCCGCGAACAAAAGGTGGGTGGTGAAGTATTATGTTACATTTATTAATTTGAAGGAGAGAGGAATATGTCAAGAATAGGTAAATTACCCATCACACTGCCTGCTGGTGTCGTTGTGACTGTGGGAGAAGACAATGTGATCACGCTGAAAGGGCCCAAGGGAGAGTTGACCCAACAGGTAAAGGAAAATATGAAAGTGGAAGTGGACAATGGGCTGCTCACCATCGAACGCCCCAATGAGGAGCAGGAGAGTCGTGCCATGCATGGCCTTTATCGCTCACTGCTGAACAATATGGTCATTGGTGTTTCGGAAGGTTTCCGTAAAGAACTGGAACTTGTAGGCGTTGGTTATCGTGTCAACAACAACGGACAGGTTCTGGAATTATCGCTAGGTTATACACACAGTATCTATCTGGAATTACCCGCAGAGATCAAGGTGGAAACCAAAATGGAAAGAAACAAGAATCCGCAAATTATCCTGGAATCTTGTGACAAGCAATTACTCGGTCAGGTTTGTGCCAAGATCCGTTCGTTCCGTAAACCGGAACCTTACAAGGGTAAGGGTATCCGTTTCGTGGGAGAACAGATCCGCCGCAAATCGGGTAAGACAGCAGGTAAATAACTTACGTAAACTGAAATCGCAATGATAACAAAGAACGAAAAAAGAATCAAAATAAAAGCTCGTGTACGCGGCAAAATCAACGGCACTGCTGAGTGTCCGCGCCTTACCGTTTTCAGGAGCAACAAACAAATATATGCGCAGCTCATCGATGACATCAGCGGTAAGACGCTGGCATCGGCATCCTCTTTGAAGATGGAAGAGAAACTTCCCAAGAAAGAGATTGCCGCGAAGGTGGGAGAGCTGATCGCGCAGAACGCCCGGGAAGCCGGGATCGAAAAAGTAGCTTTCGACAGAAACGGTTACTTGTATCATGGACGCATTAAAGAACTGGCTGATGCTGCCCGCAAAGGAGGGCTTAAATTTTAACGATTATGGCAGGAATAAACAATAAGGTAAAATCAACCAACGACATCGAATTAAAAGACCGTTTAGTGGCTATTAATCGTACAACCAAGGTAACCAAGGGAGGCCGTACGTTCACCTTCGCCGCCATGGTTGTTGTCGGGAACGAAGACGGCATCATTGGCTGGGGACTGGGAAAAGCAGGAGAAGTAACCACGGCTATCGCCAAGGGTGTGGAAGCTGCCAAGAAGAACCTCGTCAAAGTGCCGGTACATAAAGGAACCATCCCTCACGAGCAGGTAGCCCGTTTCGGCGGTGCCGAAGTATTTCTGAAACCCGCTTTTGCCGGTACCGGTGTGAAGGCAGGGGGTGCTATGCGTGCCGTATTGGAAAGCGTGGGCATTACCGATGTGCTGGCAAAGTCGAAAGGCTCTTCCAACCCGCACAACCTTGTCAAGGCGACGATTGCGGCATTGACCGAAATGAGGGATCCCCTCACGGTGGCTCAGAACAGAGGGGTTAGTTTGGACAAAGTATTTAACGGATAAAAGGAATCTGACATGGCTACAATAAAGATCAAACAGACAAAAAGCAGAATCGGGGCTCCTGAGACTCAGAGAAGAACGTTGGATGCATTGGGGCTGACCAAAATGAACCGTGTGGTGGAACATGAAGACAATCCTTCCATAAGGGGGTTGATCAACAAAGTGCATCATCTTGTGACGGTCATAGATTAATCAAGTTATAAACGATAAAAAAGAACTATACAATGGATTTATCGAATTTAAAACCGGCTGCAGGAGCAACCAAAACCCGGAAGAGAATCGGTCGCGGTACCGGATCGGGTAAAGGGGGAACTTCCACGAAAGGACATAAAGGGCAAAAATCAAGATCGGGTTATTCAAGGAAAATCGGTTTCGAAGGGGGACAGATGCCTTTACAGCGTCGTGTACCCAAATTCGGATTCAAACCGTTGAACAGGGTAGAGTATAAGGCCATCAACCTGGAGACATTGCAGGAACTGGCTGATACGCTACAGCTCACCAGGATCAATCACGAAGTGTTGACGGGAGCAGGGCTGATAGGCCCCAAGCACCTGGTGAAAATACTGGGCAGAGGCGCACTGACCGCCAAGCTGGAGGTGGAAGCCAACGCTTTCTCAAAATCAGCCGAAGAAGCCATTACTTCTGCAGGTGGAACTGCAGTAAAACTCTGATGAAATGGGATTTGTACAGACAGTAAAGAATATATGGAAAATAGAAGATCTTAAACAGAGACTTCTTATTACCATTGGTTTTGTTGCCATTTACCGTATCGGATCGTTCGTGGTGATACCAGGAATCAATCCGGAACAACTGGTGGCGCTGCAGTCAAATGCCAGTACCGGCTTGTTGAGCCTCCTCGATATGTTTTCGGGGGGTGCTTTTGCCAATGCATCCATCTTCGCACTGGGTATCATGCCCTACATCTCTGCCTCCATCGTGATGCAGCTGCTGGGTATTGCCGTGCCTGCATTCCAGAAAATGCAGCGCGAGGGCGAAAGCGGACGTACGAAAATCAATCAGTATACGCGTTACCTTACCGTAGCCATTCTGCTGGTGCAGGGTCCTGCCTATCTTTACGGAGCGGTGGGAAATGCCATTCCCGGAGGTTTCTTTGACTGGGTACTGCCCTCGACGGTGATACTTGCCGGTGGCAGCATGTTCGTGCTCTGGCTGGGAGAACGCATTACAGATAAAGGTATCGGTAACGGCATATCGTTTATTATTTTGATTGGTATCATTGCCCGTCTGCCACATTCACTGGTGGCTGAATATGACCGGTTGATTGATGCACCGGGAGGACTGATCCTGTTGTTGCTCGAGTTGTTGTTTCTGGTGGCTGTGACTGCTGCGGCGATCATGCTGGTACAAGGTATCAGAAAGGTGCCTGTGCAGTATGCCAAACGCATTGTAGGCAACAAGCAATATGGGGGCGTCAGACAGTATATTCCCCTGAAGGTGAATGCTGCCAACGTGATGCCGATCATTTTTGCCCAGGCAATCATGTTTATCCCTCTCACCATAGCGCAGTTCTCTGCCAGTGAAGGAGGCGGATTCTGGACATCGCTGATGGATTTCACCAGTTTCCCGTATAACTTCATCTTCGCCTTACTGATCATTGCCTTCACGTATTTCTACACGGCCATCACGGTGAATCCCGTGCAGATGGCGGAGGATCTGAAACGTAACAACGGATTTATTCCAGGTGTAAAACCGGGGAAGAGAACAGCGGAGTATATCGACACCATTATGTCGAGGATTACCCTGCCCGGTTCCGTTTTCCTGGCTATCGTAGCCATTTTTCCTGCTTTTGCACGGCTGATGGGTATCAACTCACAGTTTGCCCAGTTCTTTGGAGGTACCTCGCTGTTGATTCTTGTAGGAGTGGTGCTGGATACACTGCAACAGATTGAGAGCCACCTGCTGATGCGTCATTATGACGGTTTCCTGAAGTCGGGAGCCAAGATTAAGGGCAGAACAGGGTCTATTGCCGCTTATTAATGTTTGAAAGAATCAATGAATAGCAAAACGATCATACTGAAGACCGACGAGGAAATCGAATTCATGCGTGCTGCGAACCGTTTGGTGGGGATGACGCTCGGAGAGCTCTCTCAGCATATCAAACCGGGGGTCACCACGCTGCAACTCGATCAGATTGCCGAGGAGTTCATCAGAGATCATGGTGCGATTCCCACCTTTTTAGGATACGGCGGTTTTCCCAATTCAATATGTACTTCCGTCAATGAGAACGTGGTTCATGGCATCCCAAACAATAAACCTCTCCGGGAGGGGGATATTATTTCCGTTGATTGCGGTACCCAGCTGCGTGGTTTTTGCGGTGACTCGGCCTACACCTTTTGTGTGGGTGAGGTGGCGGAAGAGGTGAAAGCACTTCTCCGTGTAACCAGGGAAGCGCTCTACAAGGGTATTGAACAGGCAGCCGAGGACAAGCGAGTGGGAGATATCGGTTCAACGATACAATCTTATTGCGAGTCGAAAGGTTATTCGGTGGTTCGCGAGCTGGTTGGACACGGTATTGGTAGACAGATGCATGAAGCACCGGAGGTGCCCAACTACGGACGGCCCGGCACAGGGCCGCTCCTGAAGAACGGGATGTGTATTGCCATTGAACCGATGATCAACATGGGAGGCAAAAAAGTGGTGTTTGAAAATGACGGATGGACGGTGCGGACGAAAGACCGTAAGCCCTCAGCCCATTTCGAGCACACCATTGCGATCCGTAACGGGAAAGCCGATATCCTGTCCACATTTGAGTTTATTCAGTAAACCGAAAACTAAAAAGAAGCATTGATTGAATGGCTAAACAGGCAGCAATAGAACAGGACGGAACGATCATAGAAGCATTGTCGAATGCGATGTTCCGTGTAGAACTGGAAAACGGGCACGAAATAACGGCTCACATCTCGGGCAAGATGCGCATGCACTACATCCGCATCCTCCCCGGCGATAGGGTACGTGTGGAGATGTCGCCCTATGATCTCTCGAAAGGAAGAATCTCGTTCAGGTATAAATAGCTCTCAGCACTCAGCTAAAATGTTATTAAAAAAGCTGAACGCTGAAAGCTAAGAGGCAAGAGCTTAAAAAATAAAAAACTAAACATATGAAACGAGCATGAACATGTTTTTCACTAAAGTTAGACTTTTTCTCGCTATGACACAGTCCAAGCAAGCTTGGCCTTTGCTCATTTAGCTTAACGAAAAAGTTCACACAAGTACATGATCATCGCGAGTTCCATACGACCTTAATGTAAAAGAATAAAATATAATCGTATGAAAGTAAGAGCATCACTCAAGAAACGTACGGCCGACTGTAAGATAGTAAGAAGAAAAGGCCGTCTATACATTATCAATAAAAAGAATCCCAAGTTCAAACAACGTCAGGGATAAAAGTTGTATTCATTGTAATCAAATAATAAAAACATATATGGCGATAAGAATTGTAGGTGTCGATCTGCCGCAAAACAAGAGAGGCGAAGTGGCCCTCACATATATTTACGGTATCGGACGCAGTGCTGCTAAGACTATTTTATTAAAAGCAGAAGTGGATAGAGATATCAAAGTGAAAGACTGGACTGACGATCAGGCAGCCCGCATCCGTGAGATCATCACCGGCGAATTCAAAGTGGAGGGTGATCTTCGTTCGGAGGTACAATTGAACATCAAACGATTGATGGATATTGGTTGCTATCGCGGTATCCGTCATCGTGTAGGTTTACCCGTACGCGGACAAAGTACCAAGAACAATGCCCGTACACGTAAGGGAAGAAAGAAAACCGTTGCGAACAAGAAAAAAGCTACTAAATAACAGACAGGGAACATGGCAAAAAGAACAGTTGCAGCAAAAAAGAGAAATGTAAAAGTGAATGCCGTAGGACAGGCACACATCTCCTCCTCATTTAACAACATCATTGTTTCGTTAACCAATGAAAATGGTGAAGTGATCAGTTGGTCGTCCGCCGGTAAAATGGGATTCAGAAGTTCGAAAAAGAACACACCTTATGCAGCACAGATGGTCGCACAGGACTGCGCCAAAGTAGCTTATGATTTGGGATTGCGTAAGGTGAAAGCCTATGTGAAAGGTCCCGGAAACGGACGTGAATCGGCCATCAGAACCATTCACGGATCAGGTATAGAAGTGACGGAGATTGTAGATGTGACACCATTACCACATAACGGATGCCGCCCGCCCAAAGCGAGAAAAGTTTAATTCCCTATTTTCCCGGGCCGGAAGAACAGCAGGCAGGCATGCTTGTATGGTGTGATGGCGGGAAATAGTCAAACGTTCATGAATAATTAATTTAAGTTTCATTTCACTTGAAACTTGAGCTGTGATATTGATTACAATACAACTTCTCTGTAATCGCGGCTGCACAGTTTAGGCTTCAGTAAAAGTTAAAATTGTAACAATGGCAAGATATACTGGTCCAAAATCAAAAATCGCCCGTAAGTTTGGCGAACCTATTTTCGGTCCCGATAAGGTTCTTTCCAAGAAGAACTATCCTCCGGGACAACACGGTAATTCACGCAGAAGGAAAACATCTGAATATGGTATTCAGTTGCGTGAGAAACAACGTGCAAAATACACGTATGGCGTGTTGGAGAAACAATTCCGTCTTACGTTCGACAGGGCAGCACGCAGCCGCGGCATTACCGGCGAGGTATTGCTTCAGTTGCTCGAGGCACGTTTAGACAATGTTGTTTTCCGTATGGGCATTGCCCCAACAAGAGCAGCAGCACGCCAGCTGGTCACACATCGTCATATTGTAGTGAACGGGAAGGTGCTGAACATTCCTTCCTACAGTGTGAAACCCGGTGAAGTTGTGGGTGTCAGGGAAAAATCGAAATCGATGGAAGTGGTTGTCAATGCACTGGCAGGCTTCAATCACAGCAAATACCCCTGGCTGGAGTGGGATAAAACGTCGACAAGCGGCAAGCTTTTGCACCTGCCCGAAAGAGCAGATATCCCGGAAAGCATTAAAGAACAACTCATCGTAGAATTATATTCTAAACAATAATTTCATGGCAATATTAGCATTCCAAAAACCCGATAAAGTAATCATGTTACAGGAGGACGCGTTCTCCGGTAAATTCGAATTCCGCCCGCTGGAACCCGGATATGGCATTACTATAGGTAACGCTTTGCGCCGTATCCTGCTTTCTTCACTGGAAGGATTCGCCATTACATCGGTGAAAATAGACGGAGTGGAGCATGAATTTGCAACCATCCCGGGTGTGATTGAAGATGTGACAGGTATCATCCTGAATCTGAAAAAAATACGGTTTAAGAGGATCGTAGAAGAGTTTGAAACAGAAAAAGTGAGCATCGCTATTTCGGGGACGGAAGTGTTTAAAGCCGGAGATATTGGTAAATTACTGACCGGTTTCGAAGTACTGAACCCCGAGCTGGAGATTTGTCGCATGAACAAGAAAGCCGATCTGCGCATGGAGCTGACGATCAACAAAGGACGCGGTTACGTGCCGGCCGATGAGAATCGGGAAATGTTTTCATCCGACGATGTGCAGTCCATTGCAATTGACTCGATCTTCACTCCGATCCGCAATGTAAAATACGAAATAGAAGATTACCGTATTGAACAGAAGACGGACTACGAAAAACTGATTATAGAAATAACCACCGATGGATCTATCCAGCCCAAGGAGGCATTGAAGGAAGCAGCGAAGATTCTTATTCAGCACTTTGTCTTGTTCTCGGATGACAACAAGATCATGCTGGAGAGTTCCGACACGGAAAACATTGAAGAGTTCGATGAGGAAGTGCTTCACATGCGCCAGCTGCTGAAACGCAAATTGTCTGACCTCAACTTGTCCGTCAGGGCCCTCAACTGTCTGAAGGCAGCCGATGTGGAGACGCTGGGGCAATTGGTTTCTCATAATAAAAACGATCTGCTCAAATTCCGTAACTTCGGAAAGAAGTCACTTACCGAGCTGGAGGAGCTCCTCGACGGACTGAAGCTGTCGTTTGGGATGGATACATCGAAATACAAATTAGATAAAGACTAACAACTGCAATGAGACATAATAAGAAATTCAATCATTTAGGGCGTAAAACAGCGCATCGCGGGGCGATGTTATCCAACATGGCTACGTCGCTCATCCTGCACAAACGCATCTTTACCACTGTTCCCAAAGCCAAGGAACTGAGAAAATACGTGGAGCCTATCATTACCCGGAGCAAGGATGACAGCACCAACTCGAGAAGAGAGGTGTTCAGCCTGCTGCAGAACAAGGTGGCCGTTACCGAACTGTTTCAGACAGTATCGCAGAAGGTGGCCGACCGTCCGGGAGGATACACCCGTATCATCAGGACCGGATTTCGCCTGGGTGACAATGCTTCCATGTGTTTTATCGAGCTGGTTGACTTCAACGAAAACATGCTGGGTGATGGTGGAGCCAGGAAGGCGAAGACACGCCGTTCCCGCAGGAAAGCTACCGGGAGTGCTGCGGAAGCTGTAGCAGCTGCTGCTGCTCCCAAGGCTAAAGAGGAGTCAAAGGGAGCCAAAGCCAAAGAGGCAAAGAAAGAGGCAAAGAAGGAAGAAAAAACACAACAGACTGAAGAGGTGAAAGCTGAAGAGGTGAAAGCTGAAGAGGTGAGAGCCGAAGAGGTGAAAGCCGAAAATGTTCAGGCTGATGCCGTGGAGACCAAGGACGAAGCTGCCACCCCAGAGGCAGAAGAGAAAGCTTAGTCTCTCAAAAGAAACACTGTGGGTACATCGTCATTATGTCGGAGACCTAACACCTCAGTCGATGGTGTATTTGCAGTGAAGCTGTGATTTTTAAAATGTTAAACATTAAAGGAAAGCGCCGCGAGTGATTCGTAGCGCTTTTTTTTTGTATTTTTGTCCCGACAGATGTAACTGAATTGCTTTCTGCGAAGTCTTATTAGAAATAATCTGATCGGATATGAAGTCTTTTTTCGTTTCCTTATGCCTCGTAATACCCTTGGTGGCTTTATGCCAAACGAAGAGTTATACAGCACTGCGTGCAGGAAAAGCACCCCAGATAGATGGCCGGCTGGCCGACGAGTGCTGGCAGCATGCCGCCTGGACGGGCGATTTTGTGCAGTTCGAACCCGTCCCCGATGCTGCCCCGTCGCAGCAAACGCAGTATGCCATCGTGTATGACGACAACAACCTGTATGTGGCCATTACGGCGCTGGATAGTGAACCCGGCAAGATTGTACGCCGTATATCGCGTCGTGACGATGTCGATGGCGACTGGGTGAGCGTGGCCATAGACAGTTACGAGGATAAAATGACCTCTTTTGAGTTTACAGTCTCAGCATCGGGTAGCAAGGGAGACCTTCTCCGTTCAGAGAGCGGTGGTGAAGATGAGACGTGGGATCCCGTCTGGGAAGTAAAAACATCCATGCAGTCCGACGGCTGGTATGCCGAGATACGTATTCCGTATTCGCAACTTCGTTTCGGAAAGAAGTCATCCTATAACTGGGGACTGGAAGTAGCGCGAAAGATTTACCGTCACCAGGAGCTCTCTTTCTGGCAGCCCGTAGATAAGGGCTCATCGCAGTTTGTGGCACATTTCGGCACACTGCAGGGTATTCAAAATATCTCACCGAAGAAGGAGATTGAGATTGTTCCGTTTGTGCTCAGTCAGCTTACCATGTCTGAAAAAGAAGCCGGAAACCCGTTCGCCACGGGAAGAAACACCAAAGCATCGGTCGGCGTCGACGGCAAGGTGGGTCTGACGAACGATCTCACGCTGAATTTTACCATTAACCCCGATTTTGGACAGGTGGAGGCCGATCCGTCGAACGTGAACCTGACCAATTTTGAGACCTATTTCGATGAAAAACGACCTTTTTTTGTGGAGGGAAGCAACATTTACCATTATCCCTTCGATATCACCAATAATGAACGCAACAAGATCTTCTACTCCCGCAGGCTGGGAAGAGAGCCCCAATTCTCCTACGACCGGCAGGAGGGAGAATATGTGAGGGCACCCGGGCGTACCAATATCCTGGGAGCGGTAAAGATCTCGGGAAAAACGCGTAAGGGTACCTCCCTGGGTATATTGAATGCCGTCACACAGAAGATGTACAGCGAGATAGACCGTGACGGCGCACGATCGGGGTACGCCGTAGAGCCGCTGTCAAATTATTTCACCGGCAGGGTGGAGCAGGACCTCGACAGCGGCAACCTGATTGTCGGCGGCATTGTGACGGCTGTCAACCGTAAGATCGATGAGGAGCAGTTCAATGGAATATCCCGATCGGCCTACACCGGCGGTGTTAATGTTACCCGGTACTGGCGGGAGAAATCGTACTATGTGACTGCCCGTGCCTTCTTCAGCCATCTCAAGGGAGCACCACTGGCGATGACCCGCCTGCAGCGATCCTCGGCACGCTATTACCAGCGTCCCGACGCTGATCATCTTCGGCTCGATTCGTCCCGCACAACACTCGGCGGTCTGGGCGGATCCCTTAACGGGGGTAAGATATCGGGGCATTTCAATTTTCTGGGTTTCTCGAGCTGGAGCTCCCCGGGACTGGAGTTTAACGACATCGGCTTTAAGCCCAATGCCGACCAGATCATGAACGGTGTGTGGGCAGGATACAGTGAATGGCGTCCCAGGGGGTTTGTGAACGAGTACGAATTTAACGGATCCACCTATCATATCACGGATTTCGCCGGGAAGTCGAAGGGGTGGGGCACAGAGTCGTTTGCATACATTCAGTTCAAGAATTACTACGATATGGCGGGCGGACTGAATATCAACTACAACGGAACCTCTACCACCCTGTTGCGTGGCGGCCCTTCCATCAGGACACCAGGTGTAATGAATGGCTGGTTCTCCATCGAGTCGGACAGCAGGAAGAAATTTCAGGCCGAATATGATATGAGTTTCAGACGAGGTTTTGAAAATTCGGCGACCTCTGTTTCGTACGGCCTGGATATCTCCTACAAACCGAGCAACCGGCTCATGTTGTCGGTCTACCCGCAGTATGTGCAGTCCACAGATCATCAGCAGTATGTACGTACTGTGGAGGGTGATCATCCTACTTATATCCTCTCGTCCATCCACCAACATATTGCCTCCATGTCGGTACGTATCAATTACGGCATCACGCCGGATATGTCGTTGCAGTGGTATGCACTGCCCTATCTTTTTTCGGGCGATTATTCCGATTTCAAGACGGTGACCCATCCCCAGGCCGACAAGTTTACGGACAGATATACACCGATGGAAGACTATCCCTACGACAATCCCGATTTTCATTTTCTGCAGTTGCGTTCCAACCTGGTGTACCGGTGGGAGTACAAGCCCGGTTCGGTGCTCTATCTGGTATGGTCGCTGGGTAGAACCCTGCAGGAAGAGGAGGGTTCTTTTCGTTTTGGCGATTACGTGCATGAGCTGGCCCGGGCCACACCGCAGAACGATTTCCTCTTCAAGGTATCCTACGCCTTTATTTTCTGAGCCGCCTCCTTTCCTCCCCGCATTTTCTGCAACTTTTCGCTTTGGGAAGCGTTATATTTTTTCAGAGAAGGTTATCGGGGGTATGTGAGGAGATGAAGGCCATTTGCACGTGTCAGATGATACGATATAACGGGCAGATCAGATGTAAGGTATATCGCACGTGTCAGATTCAAGGTATCCTGCATGTGTTGATCGCATATTCCGCAGTTAGTACATCATAGCTTGAGAACAGGATGAAAAAGATTGTTGTAGTTGGTTGCGGTTTTGGTGGTTTGCAATTCGTGAATCACCTCCCCAAAGGAGTGTTCGATATCATGGTGATTGACAAGATCAATCATCATCAGTTTCCCCCGCTGTTTTATCAGGTGGCAGCTTCTCAGATTGAGCCGGCTACCATCTCGTTCCCAATACGGAAAATATTTCAAAAGCGGAGAGATGTGCGCATCCGCCTGGCACAGGTGTTGGCGGTGAATGATGCAGCGAAGTATGTCGATACCACGATCGGCAGGTTCGACTACGACTATCTGGTCATCGCGACGGGAAGCCGAACCAACTTCTACGGGAACAGTGAAATTGAGGAGAACTCCATGGGGTTGAAGTCGACTTATCAGGCGATCAACGTGCGGAATTACATTCTCCACAATTTTGAGAAGCTGTTGTATGCCGATGAGAAAGAGGGTCTCTACAATATTGTGATTGTGGGCGGCGGCGCTACCGGGGTGGAGCTGGCCGGCGCCTTTGCCGAGATGACGAAGGAGGTTCTTCCGAAAGATTATCCCAATATCGATTCCTCGCGGGTGCAGGTCTACCTGCTGGAAGGAGGAGAGCACACGCTTGCAGCCATGAGCAGCTTTGCACAGAACTATTCGGAGAAACAGCTCCGCTCCATGGGTGTGATTGTGAAAACTGGCACGCTGGTAAAGGATTACGACGGGGAACTGCTTACGCTGAACAATGGGGAGACCATTCGCAGCCGGAATGTGATCTGGTCGGCCGGCGTGACAGGGAACAGCATTGGTGGCATTCCGGAGGAGGCACAGCTGCGTTCCGGCAGGATCAGGGTGGACCGGATGAACCGGGTGGAGGGACTCACCGATGTGTTTGCCATTGGAGACATAGCTTATATGGAAACGGAGCAATATCCCAAAGGACATCCGCAGCTGGCCAACGTGGCCATCGGGCAGGGGAAGAACCTGGCCCGCAACCTGCAGCGGCTCGAAGCCGGGCGCAGTGATCTGAAGCCCTTTGAGTACCGCAACCTGGGCACCATGGCCACGGTGGGGCGTAACAAGGCAGTGGTGGATCTGCCCTTTGTGAAGTTCAAAGGCCGTTTTGCCTGGTTCGTCTGGATGTTCCTTCACCTGATGCTCATCCTGAGTGTGCGCAACAAGCTGGTGATCTTCATCAACTGGGCCTGGAACTATTTCACCAAAAATAACTCGCTGCGGCTGATATTGAAGGACAATGATTAAAGTGGTTTAATTCCACGACCCCTGGGTCGGAAACAACTAATAAAGCCCATTTGATACCTCGGGGCTTGCCCCGGGGTTGTTTATTTTCAAACAAACTGAATCCAGTCACTGTTCTCCTGGTAATCTTCAATAACCGAAATTTTGTTATCGAATGAAAAGCCAGCCATTAGTTTTGAAATATCTTGTTGCAACATGGTTATTGCTCCTTCTATCAAATCTTTTCGGAAACCTTTCTGCGCCAAATCCAACACTTGATTCATAGAGATGATGCGTCCAATCACTTTTCCCATTTCCACCGTCTTACGTTGAGACATCTCCATATCCAGATTGAAATTCATCAAATCTTTCACATAATCTGCCGCTCTACCGATCAAGTCGTATCCTTTCATAAATAGGAAAACATTCTTCTCTTTGGCTCTTTTCATTAATTTCATCAATCCTTCTGTGATTTGTGCATACAAGATATCATTTGAACCCTCGAAGATTTGAAAAGGACGACTATCCATTGTGGCGCGGCCAACAATGTGATTCAGTTTGTAAGATTTTGCTCCTATCAACTGCATTGCCGATTGTGCGGCTTCCTGCATTAAGTCCGTAATCACACTTTTAACTGCATTGGCTTCTAAACCATGCGGCGCCATATCTCTTTGGGTATTCAGTTTCTCGCTGCTGTTCACACACATGGCTGTGCAAACAGTATAGGATGCCTGCAGTTTTGATAACCGGTGCTGTACCTGGTCGTAACTTAAAAGACTTCGGCCTCCGACAAAGCGCTGCTTGCAATGTGCCATGGCCTCATCAAGCATTCGTTGAATGAATCCCATTCCCATTCCCGGAAATTGCATCCTGCTACCATGCAGCAAGTCAAGCATCATCTTTATACCCGTGGTATGGGGTTGCAATTTGTGAGTGGCAGGAACCTCTAAATCGATGCGGTTTTTACCATAAGGAATTGCATATAACCCTAAGGTCTCGAATACCTCTTCAACTATAATCCCCTGCCCTGGTACGCTGGTGTCAACCAGGAAAAAATCAATATCACGCTGTAGATCGCCCGTCTTGCTTTGTCGCCGTGCTGCTATTAACCAGTATTCTGCCAAGCCGGTCAATCCGGCCCAGTGTTTCGTTCCTTTCAAACGATACTTACCATCTTTTTCTGTGTACGAAGTTTGCATGTTCAATGCATCACTGCCAAAGTCGGGTTCGGTGATCATGAGCCCCCCCATGGCGTGCTCTTCTAAAAACCTTTTGAACACGGGGGCTTTCACCTCTTCTTGCCCATATTTGGCGAACGGCTGCAAAAACAATGCAGCGTTTATTCCAAAGGTCAGACATAGCGCTAATGATTCGTAGGATGATGTTGCCAGCAATGCAAGAATTTCGTGTGTCAATGCGCCACGACCACCATACTCTTTTTTGATACAAACGGAGAGCGGATTGACTGACATTATTTCTTGCAGGACAAAAGGAGGTAACCCTCGCTCAGTCCCCATCTGGTCAATATTGCCACGATGATGAAAAACCAAATCCATTTTGGTTTTTAAATCATTCATCAATTCTGCAAAAGGCCTGATATTGCTTTTGGCGTTTTGATGAGGGGAGGATATGTCGGATTGAGTGTAAGACATAAGAAAATCAATTAAATATTAATTTTAACGGGTGTCAACCAGCTAAAATATAAACAATTTCTAATAAATAAAGTTGAGAGGGTAGGCCAGGGTAGTTACAAAACTTTTTGTATATTTGCCGGAGCGGTTTATTTTCACTTTTAGCGATGTTGATTTTCTATGGTCACCCCCGGCAGAGTCAAGTTTACTTGTGCACGGTCCTCTTTCCTGAGAAAATTCACTTTTAGTTCTTTGTTCTCTAAAAGTCTTTATTCTGAACTTCTGAATTTTTATACAAAAATATATGAGACGAATTAAAGCACTACCCTTATTGATCTTGCTGTTGACTTTTGTCACAGCTCTTTCCGCTCAGGAGAACAAAGAGAACCGCTACACATTCCTGCTTACCGGTGCATCCTTTGCATCACCCAACAACGGATGGTTTGAAGTGGGATGCGAATTGACAGGCGCGACTCCTCTTAACCGTGCCATCGGCGGCGAGGCTATTGCCGATGCGGCCAACAGGATGGAGAAAGGGACACTCTACAGCAAGGAAGAGCTGGAAAATATCGATGCACTGGTGATCATGCAGGTACATGACAGGGATGTGTTCGATGAGTCACAGCTGAAAAACAAATACACTGACTACAAGACACCTTTCGACCGCAACAATTACGCTGCCGCGTTCGATTACGTGATCAAGCGATACCTCACGGAATGTTACAACCTCAAATTTGACGAGACATCGAAATACTACAACAGCCGCATGGGTAAGCCGGCGGTGGTCGTACTCTGTACCGACTGGCACGACGGGCGGGTGACCTACAACACCGCGGTACGTAACCTGGGTGAGAAGTGGGGATTCCCGGTGGTGGAGTTTGACAAGTATATTGGTTTCTCCAGGAACCGCCTCCATCCCGTGACGGGAGAACAGGTGAGCCGCCTGTTCACGGCTGACAAGCAGGTGATCAGCGGTGAGACCTTTGGCTGGCACCCTGAAAACGGACAGGAACAATATCTGCAGCGCCGCATGGGAGCCATCTTTGCAGATACCATGCGGAAGATCTTTCCGGTAAAATAACTCATTTCTATTACAAGTAAACGGGTATCAACATGCGTATCAAGGAAATACTTCAAACCATCGAACAGCTTGCCCCCCTGCCGCTGCAGGAGGATTTTGACAATAGCGGGCTGCAGGCAGGCGATCAGAACAGGGAGGCCACCGGTGCACTTGTGGCGATAGACGTGACGGAGAACGTGGTCGATGAGGCCATCGCATTGGGATGTAATCTTATCATCACGCATCATCCGCTGGCCTTCAGGCCTTTTAAATCACTGACGGGAAAGAACTACGTGGAGCGGTGCATGATGCAGGCCATCAAAAACGATATCGCCATTTATGCCGCACACACTAACCTTGACAATGCCAGGGGAGGCGTCAACTACAAGCTGGCGGAGATGCTGGAACTGCAGAACGTGAAGATACTCCAACCAAAGGAGAACGCCCTGCTGAAGTTTGTCACCACGGTACCCCTGCAGCATGCCGACAGCGTGCGTAACGCGCTGTTCAATGCCGGTGCCGGACATATCGGCAATTACGACAGCTGCAGCTACAACCTGACGGGTGAGGGCACCTTCCGGGCTCAGGCAGGCGCTCATCCGCATATCGGTGAGATCGATGCCCTGCATGTTGAACCGGAAGTGAGAATTGAAACGGTGATCCCCGTGATGAAGAAGGAGGAGGTGTTGCGTGCACTCCTGGCGGTGCACCCCTATGAGGAGCCGGTGTTCGACCTCTATCCGATAGCCAACGAGTGGACGCAGAGCGGCAGCGGGGTGGTGGGCGTACTGCCGGAGCCGATGCCGGAGCAGGAGTTCCTCTATCTGCTGAAGGATATCTTTAACCTGCCAACCATACGCCATACGAAGATCCGGGGTAAGGATATCCGTGATGTGGCCATCTGCGGTGGTGCCGGAGCGTTTCTTATTCCGCGTGCCATCGGCTACGGTGCCGACACCTTGGTGACGGGGGAAGCCAGGTACAACGACTTTTACGATGTGGAAGGGCGACTATTGCTCGCGGTGGTAGGGCATTACGAGTCGGAGATATGTACAAAAGATATATTTTTCGATCATATTTCAAAAAAATATCCTACCTTTGTAGTGCATAAATCGGCGTTCGACTCGAATCCCGTGAAATATCTGTAAAAGAAAGCGGTCCGACTTGTTCCCGCAGTTACAGGAAATGTGGTAATGAAATGACCTTACTGTCGTTTGATTACTGCATTTTTTTTCGGGTTACTTACCGCTGTAAATGTGCAACCAATTGAAGATAAACTAAATATACAATAAAATCAATCATTATGGCAACAAGAAAAAAAGTCGTGGAACAGGAAGTGTCCGTGGAAGACAAGCTGAAGTCGCTCTACAAACTGCAGTCGTACCTGTCGGAGATTGACCGTATCAAAACATTGCGCGGGGAGCTTCCTCTTGAGGTAGCCGACCTCGATGATGAGATTGCCGGGCTGGGTACACGTATCAATAACTTTATGCTGGAACAAAAGCAGATGGAAGAAAATGCGAAAGTACAGAAAGGCAAGATTGAGACCAGCAAGGCAAAGATTGAGAAGTACAACAAGCAGCTCGAAAACGTACGCAACAGCAAAGAGTACGATCACCTTTCCAAGGAGATAGAATTTGAGACCCTCGAGATTGAACTTTCCGAAAAACATATTCGCGAACAGGTGCAGGAAGCAGCTATGCTCAAAGAGCAGATTGAAGTGGCCAATGCGCTGCTGAAGGATAAAACATCTGATCTGGAGCATAAGAAAAAAGAGCTGGATGACATTGTTTCAGAAACAAAAGCACAGGAAGAGAAGATCCGTGAGAAAGCCAAGAAGACCGAGACAATCATTGAACCGCGTCTTCTGGCAGCTTTCAAGCGTATCCGCAAGAACGCCCGCAATGGCCTGGGTATCGTGCCTATCCAGCGGGGTGCCTGTGGCGGATGCTTTAATAAGATACCACCTCAGAAGCAGATGGACATCAAGCTGGGCAAGAAAATTATTGTCTGCGAATATTGCGGGCGGGTGATGATCGACCCGGAGATGGCCGGTCTCTTCGAGAAATAAACGTCCACTGTGACAGTGACTCAATAAAAGAAGATTTTGAAGAGAAGGGGATGATTCATTACGGATTTATTTCTTTATTTCTCTTTTAAATTTTCTTTTTTTTCTTTGGAAAAGATGTATCTTTGCGCTCCTATAGGAGCAAACCTCCGGGGTTCATTCACAGCGAACTAAAAAAACCTTTTGATTTAGAATAGGTTAATCAAAAAGTATACAAGCAAGGTTATTTATTATAAACTATATGGCTAATCGAATAAAAATTAAGAAAGGCTTACAAATCCCGTTGCTCGGACAGTCGGAAGAGACATTGAGAGGACGGATTACGAGCGAATTTGTGAGAATTTGTCCGGAAGACTACCATGGCATTACTCCCAAGTTGGCCGTAAAGGTGGGTGATACCGTGAAAGCCGGAACAGCCCTGTTCTACGAAAAGAATAAGCCCGATATGCTTTTTGCCTCACCTGTCAGTGGTGTGGTCACCGAGGTGGAGCGTGGTGAGAAACGACGCATCCTCAATATCGTGATCCGTGCCGACAAAAGTACCGTTTATGAGGATTTCAGCAGCAAACAGGTCGTTGCCCTTGCTTCAGAAGAAGTGAAGAAAACGATTCTTGATGCAGGGATATGGTTTCTGATCAGACAGCGTCCCTACGATGTGGTGGCGGCTCCGGACAAACAACCACGCGATATCTTCGTCACCGGTTTCGATACAGCACCCCTGGCACCCTCCTACGATTTCGTGCTGCAGGGTCAGGAGGCTGACCTGCAGACAGGGCTGGATGCGCTGGCCAGGCTTACCGCTGGAAAAGTGTATCTCTCCATCAGCACAAAAACAAAGAACAAAGGATTGCGTGACGCTAAAAATGTGGTGATAACCGAGTTCGACGGGCCCCATCCTGCAGGGAATGTGGGGGTACAGATCAACAAACTGAAACCGGTGAACCGGGGTGAGGTGGTATGGACGCTGAACGCCCTGGATGTGGTGATCATCGGGCGCCTTTTCAACAAGGGTATCGTGGATCTCACCCGAACCGTAGCACTCACCGGCTCGGAGGTGAAGCAGAAAGGCTATTACCAGATGGTGATCGGCACCGAGCTGAAGTCACTCTTCAGCCAAAACGTGACCGAAGGCATCTCGTTAAGATATATCAGCGGCAACCCGCTCACCGGACGCAAGATCGATGCCAACGGCGTGCTTCGTGCCTATGATGCACAGGTAACGGTGATCCCTGAGGGGGATGACGTACATGAAGCATTCGGCTGGGCATCGATGTCACCCAAGCGCTACAGTGCCGGCTGCACCTATCTCACCCTGAAAAAGAAATACCGTCTGGATGCCCGTCTGCTGGGCGGACCCCGTGCGATCATCGTTTCGAACGAATACGACAAGGTGTTCCCGATGGATATCTTCCCTGAGCAGTTGATCAAAGCCATTATCGCCTTCAATATCGACAAGATGGAGTCACTGGGTATTTACGAGGTAGCTCCCGAAGATTTTGCCCTGTGCGAGTTTGTGGATACCTCCAAGTTGGAGCTACAACATATTGTGCGGATGGGACTGGATATGCTCCGCAAGGAGATGGAGTAACGCAAGAGCGAGAAAGAAGGAATTATAACAACTAAAACATAGAACTTTGAAAGCGTTAAAGAAGTATCTTGATAAAATAAAACCGAATTTCGGGGAAGGTGGTAAACTGCATTGGCTCAATTCAACATACGATGCATTTGAAACATTTCTTTTCGTGCCCAACACGACCTCGAAAACAGGGGTGCATATTCACGATGCACGTGACTCGAAGCGTACGATGATCATCGTGATTGTGGCTTTGTTACCTGCCTTGCTGGTGGGTATGTACAACGTGGGGTTACAGCATTATATGGCCGTTGGACAGGATGTGACACTACTCACGAAATTTATCTACGGACTGATTGCCATGTTGCCGCTGATCGTAGTCTCCTACGTGGTGGGGCTGGGCATTGAGTTTGCCATGGCACAGATGAAAAAGGAAGAGGTGGCTGAGGGCTATCTCGTATCCGGGATGCTGATCCCGATGATCGTGCCTATCGACACACCCCTGTGGATGGTAGCCGTAGCTGTTGCCTTCTCGGTGATCTTCGCCAAGGAGGTGTTCGGCGGTACCGGTTACAATATTTTCAACGTGGCGCTGATCGCGCGTGCATTTCTCTTCTTCTCCTATCCTTCGAAGATGTCGGGCGACCAGGTATGGGTGCGTACAGCTGATACGTTCGGGATGGGCAGTGGAACGGTGATTGACGGTTACTCGGGAGCCACACCCCTGGGACAGATTGCCACTACCGATGTGGGCAGCTTTGGTGAGTTTACCTTCCAGGGCATCACCGGACAACCGTTGTCTATCAGCGACATGTTCTTCGGATTTATCCCGGGCTCTGTGGGCGAGGTCTCCACCTTTGCCATCCTGCTGGGTGCCCTTATTCTGATCACCACGGGTGTGGGGAGCTGGAAGACTATGCTTTCCGTATTTCTGGGTGGTCTCGTAGCGGTGTTGCTGGTGAACAGCTTCGCACAGAATGTGATCATGGAGATGCCGGTTTATTACCATTTTCTGCTGGGTGGTTTTGCCTTCGGAGCTGTCTTTATGGCCACCGATCCGGTAACCTCGGCGAGAACGGAAAAAGGAAAATGGATCTACGGTTTCTTCATTGGTTTGGTAGCGATTGCTATCCGGGTCTTCAATCCGGGTTATCCCGAAGGAATGATGCTTGCCATCCTTTTTATGAACGCGTTTGCTCCGCTGATCGACTTCTATGTGATTGATGCCAACATCAAACGTCGTGCGAAGAGATCTGCCGTAACGTCCACGGTACAACAATAATAACAGAGAAGACTATGAACAGAGAAAAGAGTGGATACACAATGATATATGCGGCGGTAATGGTGATTATTGTCGCGTTGGGACTCTCCTTCACGCATCAGGCATTGAATGAGCGGCAGACTGCCAATGTGAACATTGACAAGATGCAGCAGATACTGCGATCGCTGAATATTGATGCTACGTCAGCAGAAGCACAACAAAAATATAATGAACTGGTGAAGAACGCTTATCTCATCAACAGCGATGGGGTAAAGGAGGAGGGCACCGAGGGAATTACGCCCGATGATCCGGCCTTTACGACGGATCCGGGTGATGAGAATGCCAAAGGGTTGCCGGTATATGAAGCCAATATCGACGGATCGGTCAAATACATCATCCCTATGCAGGGTACCGGACTATGGGGCCCTATCTGGGGTTATCTGGCCGTGGAGGCCGACGGCAGCACCATCTATGGAGCCGAGTTCGGTCACCAGGGTGAGACGCCGGGACTGGGTGCCGAAATCGTGATGCTTTCGTTTCGTGAACAGTTTATTGGCAAGGAGATTATCAAGGAAGGACAATTCAGGTCAGTAGCTGTGGTCAAACCGGGTCAGTCGGTGAGCGATCGGGATTACGTGGACGGCATCTCGGGCGGTACCATCACCAGTAAAGGGGTGGATGCCATGTTGCGCAGCAGTATTGGAGAGTATGAGAGATTTTTAATGAATTTGAACGCTGCTGGCGAAGGTC
Organism: uncultured Proteiniphilum sp.; assembly: GCA_927407015.1. Lineage (GTDB taxonomy): Bacteria > Bacteroidota > Bacteroidia > Bacteroidales > Dysgonomonadaceae > Proteiniphilum. The sequence goes on from CAKMJT010000028.1 coordinate 54,728, forward strand.
AGTAAACATAAAACAGTATCAAAATGGTATTATCGAATAAAACAAAGGCGGTCTTGTTAGGCCCGCTGAACAAAAATAACCCCATTATCGTGCAGGTGCTCGGTATCTGCTCTGCCCTGGCGGTAACCTCCAAGCTGGAGCCCTCCCTGGTGATGGCCGTAGCCGTGACTCTGGTAACGGCTTTTGGCAACGTAATCATTTCTCTGTTGCGTAAAACCATTCCCAACCGCATCCGTATCATTGTGCAACTGGTGGTGGTGGCTGCGCTGGTGACCATCGTGAGTGAAGTGTTGAAAGCCTATGTCTATGATGTGAACAAACAGCTCTCCGTATTCGTGGGACTGATCGTGACCAACTGTATCCTGATGGGCCGTCTCGAAGCGTTTGCCCTGGGCAATGGCCCGTGGCCCTCTTTCCTCGATGGGATAGGCAACGGATTGGGTTATGGATGGATACTGGTGGTGGTCGGCTTCTTTCGGGAACTGCTCGGCTCCGGTACCCTGCTGGGACACCAGGTGATCCCCCAGTTCATGTATGATGCCGGTTATGTCAACAACGGACTGATGATGCTTGCACCGATGGCGCTGATACTGGTGGCTGTGATTATCTGGGTACACCGATCCAGGAACAGGGAACTATATGAGCAAACCAACTGATTCAATAATTAATAAATAGCTATAATAGAATGGATGCAATTAGCTTGATTGTACGATCGATCTTCGTCGATAATATGATATTCGCCTACTTCCTGGGGATGTGCTCCTTCCTGGCTGTATCGAAAAACGTGAAAACAGCGGTGGGACTGGGTATTGCCGTGACCTTCGTGCTGGTGATCACATTGCCTGTCAACTACCTGCTGGAGAACTATGTACTGAAGCAGGGTGCCCTGGCATGGCTGGGAGAGGAGTATGCGACAGTGGACCTGAGCGTCTTCAGCCTGCTGATCTTCATCGCCATCATCGCCTCCATCGTACAGCTGGTGGAGATGATCATCGAACGTTTCAGCCCTTCACTCTACGCCTCACTGGGTATCTTCCTCCCGCTGATCGCAGTGAATTGTTCCATCCTGGGCGGATCGCTCTTTATGCAACAGCGTGAGTTTGTCAACGTGGGTATGGCGACGGCTTATGGCTTCGGATCAGGTATCGGGTGGCTACTGGCCATCGTGGGACTGGCAGCCATCCGGGAGAAGCTGGAATACTCCCATGTGCCCAAACCATTGAAGGGACTGGGTATTACCTTTATCATCACAGCATTGATGGCTATCGGTTTCATGAGTTTCTCCGGGATCAATATCTGAACAACACAAGTCATAAACAGAGTATACAAATAAATTAAGCACAAAATATGAGTGTATTATTGAACGCGGGTGGTTTAACGATTTGGGCGAGTGTCATCGTTTTTTTGCTGATCATCCTTATCCTTGTATGGGTCATTCTTATCGCCAAGGCAAAGCTGATGCCGTCGGGCAACGTGAAGATCACCGTGAATGAAGAGAAAGAACTCGACGTGCCCATGGGAAGCACCCTGTTGAACACCTTGCAGTCGAAGGATATCTATCTCTCATCCGCTTGCGGTGGTGGTGGCACCTGTGGCGAGTGTCGCTGTCGCGTGATAGAAGGTGGTGGTGAAATACTGCCTACCGAGAAAGGGCATTTCAGTCGCAAGGAGCAGCTGAACAACTGGCGTCTGAGCTGCCAGGTGAAGGTGAAGGAAGATTTGTCTATCGTTATTCCCGAGGAGGTCTTCGGTATTAAGGAGTGGGAATGTGAAGTGATCTCCAATAAGAATGTGGCTTCGTTCATCAAAGAGTTCGTGGTGAAGCTGCCAGAAGGAGAAAAGCTCGATTTCAAACCGGGATCCTACTGCCAGATCAGGGTGCCAAAATATGATCAGATCAGATATGCCGATTTCGATATTGATGAAGAGTATAAGGGTGATTGGGATAAGTTTAAGATGTGGGAGCTGACGGCGAAGAACGAGGAAGACACGGTACGTGCATATTCCATGGCCAATTATCCTGCCGAAGGTGATATCATCATGCTGAATGTGCGTGTGGCAACACCTCCGTTTGACAGAGTGAAGGGCGGATGGATGAATGTGAATCCTGGTATTGTATCCTCCTATATCTTCAGCCTGAAGCCGGGTGATAAAGTAATGATATCGGGTCCCTACGGTGAATTTCACCCCATCCTCGACAGTAAGAGAGAGATGCTCTGGGTAGGTGGTGGTGCCGGTATGGCTCCATTGCGTTCACAGATCATGCACCTGACAAAGACGCTGAAGATCACTGATAGGAAGATGTCTTATTTCTACGGTGCAAGGGCACTTGTGGAAGCGTTCTATCTGGAGGATTTCTATGAGCTGGAGAGAGAGTTTCCCAACTTCTCGTTCCATCTGGCGCTCGACCGTCCCGATCCGGAAGCTGATGCTGCCGGGGTGAAGTATACTCCGGGATTTGTGCATCAGGTGATCCACGACACCTATCTGAAAGATCACGATGCTCCCGAAGATATCGAATACTACATGTGTGGTCCCGGACCCATGGCTAATGCTGTACAGCGTATGCTCGACGACCTGGGTGTTCCGCCGGAGATGATCATGTTCGATGATTTCGGGTAAAATAGCGGTCAGCTATAAGCTATAAGCTATAAGCTATAAGCAGTAAGCTGTAAGGTATAAATAAATAGAACGGTACTCTTATAAAGGGAGTGCTGTTTTTTTATTTACAGGGATTGGTTCAACAGAGTAAGGATGGTCTCTTTTGCGACGGTGTGGGGTTGGTATATACTATGGATAGATGTTGCTTACAGGCAGGGATACCCCGTCCTCGATATCGAGCATCGCGTTGATGAGGTAAATACGATCATACTCACCAAGGGAGGCAGTGCTGATCTCTCTCTCTCTGATGCTGCCCGAGTGTAACAGCTGCTGCCGTTTTGTTCCGTTGAGCAGATAGCTGCGTGGTGTGAAAAAACTACCTCCTTTTTCAAGAACCACGTTGCTGTAGGAGGTGTCGGTGATGAACCCGTCGCGGCAGATCAGTATCTCGTCACAATCGCCTTTCTGCCGCAGCAGGTTGTTCAACGCCGATCTGTCGGCATATTTGAAGGCATAGTCCGGGGATGCTTCTACCAGTTTCAGCGTCTTGATCTGTTTCGGTTGGTATATTTCAAAACTGATCCTTTCAACCGACGAGTCATAGATAATGCTGCATTTCACCTTCACCACCTTTAGCTCCGGGGACAGGAGCGCCTCGATGTTGGGCAGGGCAGGGACCCTGAACCGGAAATGAGTCGCTGTCTGCTGCATTCGTTCCGTGTGCGCCCGCAGGTGCTGCACTTTGCCGTGATCTATACACACTGTTTCCAGAAACATAGGCTATGAGGATGTAAAAGGCAGATAGACTTTTTGAACGGCTTCGCGGTACTCGTTCCGGCAGATACTTTGGGCGGTGATTCCCCCGCCGCTGCGGAAATACAAACCATTGTCGCCCTGTTCAATGTAGCGGATCAGCACGAAGCTCTCCAGCGTCTTTCCGTCGAAGTAGCCTGCCACACCCGTGTAATATCCGCGGGGTTCTCCCTCTGCCCGGCGGATCAGTTCGAGTGTAGCCCGTTTGGGTGCCCCGGAAACGGAGCCGGCGGGGAGCAGTGCGAAGAAAAGCGATCCGGCCTGATCCGGATAAGCCTCCGTGAGTGTGCCTTCAATCTCGGAGCTTACCTGCAGCAGGGGCCCGCGGGTGGTCTGCAGTTCCTCGATGTACCTGAAACGGGTTACGCCCACCTGTGTGGCTATGCGGCTCAGGTCGTTGCGCAGCAGATCGACGATGGTGTTGTGCTCTGCGGTCTCCTTGTGATCGTTCATGATCCTTTCCCGCGCGTTGAGTATGCCGGCATCGATTGTCCCTTTCATGGGGTAGGTGACGATCTTTCCGGGATGCATCCTTACAAAGCATTCGGGGGAGAAGCAGACCAGTTTTTGTGGGATGAAGAGCTTGTATTTCGCGTGGCTGTGCCGGTAAATATCCTGCAGTGAGAGGGATGTTTCCAGCGGTGTTCTGATGGTGAGGTTGGTCAGGTAGGAGTCACCGCGTTTCAATCCGTTCATCACGGTATGAAATCGTTTCCGGTAGGTGTGATAATCTTCGGGAATGCATGTAAAACGGAATGGAACCACGGGGCTCCGATACACGGGAGCATTACTGATGCCGTTGATATCGAACAGAATATGCACCTGGGACAGCGGGTCGGCAATGAAAAAGCCTTCCTCCATCTCAAAGCCGATGCCAAAGAGAAAGGGCTTTCTCTCTCTGCCCGCTGCATCCATTTTGTCTTTTATCTCGTGGGAAGGGTAAAACATGTCACAAAAATAAGTCAAATATCATTTCAGGAAGCATTTTTCCCGGTAAATTAAGTGACATCACACAAAACACCGCCATGGCAATGAGGTCGCGAAAATTTGATGCCTTTCGGTATGGATTGATTCCTTTCAAACAAGTACGATAGCGTTTGAGAAAAGATATCAGTATATACCTAAGATTATCAGCTGTTTCCGCTGATGTTCCTCCGTCCTGGCGATAAGAAACAGAAGCCGGTTTTTGTCAATATGTAATATTTTTCACAAAAAAAGGGGGAAATATTTTGTTTGTAACTTTTTTTGCTTTTACTTTGTAACCACAAAACATAAAAATAATCCGATTTACAGTATGGTTCGTAACATGGATATTCTAGTCATTTCTATTCTACTTCTGGAAAACTTCGGGAGGTGAGACTGGCATATTGATACATGTACTAAGGCAGATAATCATAAGATAACCTTTCTCACCCGTTGAGAGAGGTTTTTTCTTTATACTACAACAACAAAACAAAATAAGTGGATAATGGAGCGCATTTTTGTATTTGATACAACATTAAGAGACGGGGAACAGGTCCCCGGCTGTCAGCTTAATACAATCGAAAAAATTCAGATAGCCCGGGCACTGGAGTTACTGGGTGTCGATGTGATAGAAGCAGGATTCCCTGTGTCGAGTCCGGGTGACTTCAACTCAGTGGTTGAGATCTCCAAGGCTGTTACCTGGCCTACCATCTGTGCGCTCACACGTGCTGTGGAAAAAGACATCGAGGTGGCAGCCGAG
>CAKMJT010000029.1 GCA_927407015.1 uncultured Proteiniphilum sp.
AGCTTATTCAGACATTTTTTGGCAAGAATGAGAAGGAAAACAAAATGTTACTCTAAGAAAGTAGAAATGCTGAAGTTATCCGTGCATTTGTTAATGCATTATCGAAATGGAACTTTATCTATACTTAATTAGCAATGCCAATTCTTTTTCTTTTTCGTTGGCTTTATATGTTACTAAAATATTTCTCATTTGTGGTAACTTTGAAGGAGACTCATTAATTGATTGTTATGTTTCATATTTTGGGCAACCTGAGTGAGGAATAAAATATACAGGTAAATTTGTCATACTTTTTTATTTAATTCCTTACAGATTTCAATGCAGTTCCCCAGTTTACAAGTTGGTCGAGCATGGTGTTTAATCTGCATTCTTGCATGGGTGCCGGTTTAAAAACGCTATAGTTTTAAAATCATTGAAAAGAGAAAGCAAGACTTGGTTCCGTACATCAGCCACCTGAAGTTCGTCCATGATTAAGCGAAGTAGTTCTACGGCCCGGGAACCTCCGGCAGAACCATAACTTACAAAACCAGCCGCTTTATTGTTCCACTCGACATACAAATAATCCAAAGCATTTTTTAAAACTGCCGGTAACGAATGATTATATTCACCCGTAACAAAAATAAAAGCATCAAGCGATTTTATTTTTTTTGCCCGTGCTTTTGTGTGTGGACTCATATATTGCCCCATTGAAGCAGGTAAAGGTTCATCCAACAATGGAAGATTGTAGTCTTTGATATCTACCAGTTCATATTCAGCAGCGATCCCCCATTTCCTTTTACCTAAGCTGAGCGGTTTGAACGAAGTAAAAAATTGCATCCAAAATCTATTTTTATTTATAAACATTATTTTTTGAAATATGTTCACGAATAAATTTAACCCAACTTGTTATAAATGCCACACAAAAAACAAAAAAAGAATGCACAAATACCGGTTATTTTATTACTCTTAATTTTTATGGATCTGTGTCAATGTATAAACTTTTATGTACATTTGTCAAAGGCTACCGGTGTATGCGGGTTTGGTTCACATTATATCCCCTATGGCTACAGTTCCCGTATCGTAGTTGCTCCCCGTGGGATACGGATGCGCTTCGGATTCAAAAAATCCGCTTCCAGCAGGATCTGCTGAAGATCACACCGAAAGCGGAGATAAATTATAAATCTGCCGTAAGCCGTTACTCGGCCATGAGCACATGCATGATGTCACAGGCTGATTTGGTGATAGAGGTGCCCGGGCCAAAGATGGCTGCCACCCCTGCCTGATAGAGATAATCATAATCCTGCGCAGGGATCACTCCGCCGGCAATGACCACGATATCGGCACGTCCCAGCCTTTTCAGCTCTTCGATCACCTGCGGCACCAGTGTCTTGTGCCCGGCAGCCAGCGAGGAGACCCCCAGCACATGCACATCGTTCTCCACCGCCTGACGGGCTGCCTCTGCCGGTGTCTGGAACAAGGGCCCCATGTCCACGTCGAAGCCGCAATCAGCATAACCCGTGGCGACGACTTTTGCACCACGGTCATGGCCGTCCTGACCCATCTTGGCGACCATGATCCTGGGTCTGCGCCCCTCTTTTTGGGCGAACTGATCGGTGAGTGCACGCGCTTCCCCGAGCGTTGCATCTGCTTTTGATTCTGATGAATACACGCCTGCTATTGTTCTGATTACTGCATTATAACGTCCTACTACTTTCTCGCAGGCATCGGAGATCTCGCCCAGCGTGGCGCGAACCCTGGCTGCTTCGACAGAGAGCTCAAGAAGGTTTCCTTCCCTGGTCTCCACACAACGGGTGATGGCATCGAGCGCTCTCTGCACCGCCTCATTGTCGCGGCTGCCTCTCAGCTGACCCAACCGTTCTACTTGCTGTTTACGCACTTCCGTATTGTCAATATCCAGGATATCGATCGGATCTTCCTGATCGAGCCGGTAGCGGTTCACACCGATGATGCCCTGCACACCCGAGTCGATACGCGCCTGTGTACGGGCGGCAGCCTCCTCGATACGCATCTTGGGGATACCGGTCTCAATGGCTTTGGCCATACCGCCCAGCTTCTCTACCTCCTGGATGAGTGTCCACGCCTTATCCACCAGCTCCTGGGTGAGCGACTCCACATAGTAGGAACCAGCCCAGGGATCTACCTGACGGGTGATCTGCGTCTCCTCCTGGATATAGATCTGTGTGTTGCGGGCGATACGGGCCGAGAAATCGGTCGGCAGCGCGATCGCCTCATCCAGGGCATTGGTATGGAGCGACTGGGTATGTCCCAACGCTGCAGCCATCGCTTCCACACAGGTACGTCCTACGTTGTTGAAGGGGTCCTGCTCGGTGAGCGACCATCCCGATGTCTGGGAGTGGGTGCGCAGCGCCATCGATTTGGGGTTCTTCGCGCCGAAGCTCTTCACGATCTTGGCCCATAACAGGCGTGCTGCACGCATCTTGGCGATCTCCATAAAGTGGTTCATGCCGATGGCCCAGAAGAAGGAGAGACGGGGTGCGAAAGCATCCACATCGATGCCGGCATTGACCCCTGCACGCAGGTACTCGATACCGTCGGCCAGCGTGTAAGCCAGCTCGATGTCGGCCGTAGCACCTGCCTCCTGCATGTGATACCCTGAGATGGAGATGGAGTTGAACTTGGGCATCTTCTGCGAGGTGAACTCGAAAATGTCGGCGATGATCTTCATTGAGAACTCAGGTGGATAGATATAAGTGTTACGCACCATGAACTCCTTGAGGATATCGTTCTGGATGGTTCCGGCCATCTCTTCCAGCTTGGCCCCCTGTTCCTGCGCTGCGACGATATAAAATGCCAGCACGGGCAGCACGGCACCGTTCATGGTCATGGAGACAGACATCTTGTTCAGGGGTATCCCATCGAACAGGATCTTCATATCCTCCACCGAGCAGATAGAGACACCGGCCTTGCCCACATCGCCTACCACACGTTCGTTGTCGGCATCATAACCGCGGTGTGTGGGAAGGTCGAAAGCCACGGAGAGGCCTTTCTGGCCCGATGCCAGATTGCGGCGGTAGAAGGCGTTGGACTCCTCGGCCGTGGAGAAGCCGGCGTACTGACGGATGGTCCAGGGACGCATCACGTACATCGTCGAGTAGGGTCCGCGAAGAAAGGGAGCCAGACCGGCAGCATAGTTCAGGTGTTCCATACCCCGTAGGTCCTCCTTCGTGTACACGGGCTTCACCGGTATCTGTTCCGGCGTGAGCCAATCGGCTTTGATCTCGTTCTTTTCGGCCCACTCCGCTACGTCGGTAGTCGAAAAACCATCCGATTGAATGTTTATCTTTTTAAAATCAGGTTTCATATAATTGGTTTAATATTCTCATTAAAAGGTATGTAACTTGCCTGCATCACCCTATCGTGTAAGGGATTCTAAACGCCCGTTTCATACAACTTGTCTGTTTATTGGGTCATATACCCGGAATCGGCTTCCGGCTGTTGTGACTTCTTTCAAATAAAAGGTGAACTAAAATTGGCGGCAGCGAGTAACACGCTGAACAGCAGCACCAACAGCGCAGTCTGCACATCGAGGGAACGGATACTACCCGGATCTTCCGGAACAGCACTTTTCATCCGCCTGATATTTTGCAGTGCCAGCGGGAAACTGAACAGCACCAGGAACGACAGCGGGCTGAGCAGGTGCAGCATCACCGCAACCGCCACCAGCAGGTAGGCAGCCAGCAACATCGTCTGATAGGTGACCTGCGCTCCTTCGAGCCCCAGCCTGACGGCCTGCGTGTGTCTGCCCGCAGCTTTATCCTGCTGCATATCGCGTGTGTTGCGGGCATGCAGCATAGCCATATCCAGCAACCCGGCAGGGGCAACCACCAGCAGTATCGGCCAGATCAGCCGGCCCGTCATCACATACACCAGACCTAATGGCATCACCATTGCAAACATAATGAAGATGAGCAGGCTTCCCATTGCCGTCTTACTGCATCTGTGGTAGAAAGCAGAGCAGAGGATGGCGACAAGAATTGCCAATACGCCAAAAGTCCAGTTCACGCCGGTGACCACACCGGTTCTGTACAGGTAAAACACGTACGACAGGCCGATCAGCGCGGGTGATGCCAAAGCAGGGATGATCCCTAATCTTGTCATTTCAATAATTTGCCGTTAAACATTTTCAATGTCTCCAGGATGTTGCTCCGTACATGGATAAAATGCTCGATGCCGTGTGCTTTCAGATCGTCCATGCAGGCAGGCGCACCGGCCACCACGAACAGCTCTTTGCCACCCTTCAGCAGATCATAGGCTTCCGGTGCGAAGGTTACATACTCATCATCGCTGGAGCAGAGCACCACCACATCGGCACCCTTCTCCCGGGCGGCATTCACTCCTTCTTCCACCGTGTTGAATCCGAGGTTGTCGATCAGATCATAACCGGCACACGAGAAGAAATTGCTGGAGAACTGGGAACGTGCCAGACGCATCGCCAGGTTGCCAATGGTCAGCATGAACACTTTGGGTGTGTTGCCGCTTCGCTCCGTGGCCAGGCGCAGCTCGTTGAACGCATCTGCCAGACGGACCGATCTGAGCTTTTTGAGCGGCGTTTGCCGGTCATCATGCCCGCAGCCACAGCCATGGGCCTGCTCATCCTCTATTTTCTCACTCATCGTCTCCCTGAAATTGGGGTACTGATTGGTGCCCAGCAATATCTCCCGGCGATTGGCCACCGCCTGGAAACGGGCATCCGACGATGCGTTGATGGCGTCCTGCACGGTACCGGTTTTCAGCGATTCGTAAAAACCCGTCTCTTCCGTTTCTATGAACAGCTTCCATGCCTGTTCGGCCAGGGAAGCAGTGAGTGTCTCAATGTAATAGGACCCCGATGAAGGATCGGTGATCTTATCGAAATGAGACTCCTCCTTGAGCAGCAACTGCTGGTTCACGGCGATGCGTTCGGCAAAGTCGGTGGGCGTTTCGAACGCTTCGTCGAAAGGACGCACCGTGAGCGAGTCCACGGCGCCGATCGTTGCCGACATGGTTTCTGTTTGTGTACGCAGCAGGTTGACATAGGGATCGTAAAGCGACTGGTTGAAACGCGAGGTGGTCGCATGTATATTCATCTTGGCAGCGCAACGGCAGGTGCCATCAGCGGCTTTGTTGTCACAGTCGCGGGCACAGGGCGGCTGGTAGGCGTTCACAATCTCGGCCCAGAGCCAGCGGGCAGCACGGAACTTAGCGATCTCCATGAAATAATTGGAACCCACGCCCAGTTCAAATTTGATCTTCTTGGCTGCCAGTGAGGGATCAATACCGTTGCCGATCAGCTCCGACAGCACCTGGTTGCCGTAAGAAAGGCTGTAGCCAAGCTCCTGATAGCTGTAGGCACCGGCATCGTTCATCCTGTTACCTGTAACAGTGATGGCCCGATACCGGGGAAGGGAAGCCGTTACCTTCACCATCTCAACCGCTTTCTCCACCCACTGGGGTTCATCCACCCCTTTCTTCAGTATCTTCCTGAAGGGGTCGAATTCAATGGAACCAAAGCAGTCCATCAGATTCAGACCACGGCTGGTCAGATAATCCACCAGCAGCCCGGCCAGATCGACGGTACGTGAGATGCAGGTGCTGAAATTCAGCTCCACCTTGTCGGGAGCTATGCCGTTGAGCAGGATGCCCAGATTCTCTGCCGTAAGTGCATTCTTCGGCAGATGAAAACCAAAAGAGTTGATGCCTCTTTCGAGCAATGCCACAGCTTTTTTGTTGGCTTCAGGGAAGTCCTGCACGTCGATCTCCTGGCGTACATACCACTTGTTATCCTTTCTCGTGCTGCGCACATAGGGGAACTGTCCCGGCAGGTTCTCCGCAGCACGGGAGCCTGCAATATCTTCTGCACGATAAAAAGGATTGACCGGAAACCCTTCATTGGTTTTCCATACCAGTCTTTTTTGGAAATCGGCCCCTTTCAGGTCTTTGGTAACGACTTCCATCCACTCCTCAGTGGAAACGGGAGGAAAATCCGTGAAAAGTTTTTCTCTCTGTTTACTCATAATTGACTACATTTATTATTTTGAAGTTCTTTCATCTACACTGTTCGTTTCATGACCATATCTCTACTCCGCATGCTTCAGGTCGGTCAGCAGCTTCCCGATCTTCTCCGTCACCGCTTTCACATAACGCGCACCCTTTGCGGCAGTCGATTTTTTCGGGTTACCGATGCCGGTATCCGACGATACCTCATCCCAATGGCGGGGCATCCATCCGATCTTTTGATCCACCGCCGCTATATGGCCCGGTCTCACCTTCCCGTCGCCGGCCCTCGCCATCGATACCAGTTCGGGGTGATAATGCAACATCACCGATGTCTCCTGCTCACCGGCATGTTCATCCGGTTTCTCTTCGAAATATCCTTCCGTGGGTACAATAGCCCACCAATCGACTACGATCAGGCGGAAATCGGGGAAAGACATCGCCAGGTCACGCACGTACGGTTTCAGCGTGTTTCCGCCGTGACCGTTGATGATCACCATTTTACGAAAACCCTGTCCGTAGAGCGATGTCACGATATCCACCAGAATCATTTTCTGCGTTTCGCTGCGCGTGTGCACACAGAAAGGCTTGTTCCATTGTCCTGCATTTTGTGAACCAAAAAAAACAGGGGGCATCACCATACAGGTGATACCCTTTTCCAGCACTTCATCTGCACAATCGCAGGCAATCTCGTAGGTGAGGATGCAATCGGTCAGATAGGGCAGATGGTAGTTATGGGGTTCCACGGCTCCCCAGGGAAGAATGACAATATCGTAACTGTGCTCCAGTATTTCACCGTAATTGGTGTGAGGAATACGAAGAAAACTATTTTTTGACATAGTGTGATTGGATGATGGTAAGCCGTCGTAAAATTTTACATCGATATCAGACCGTTCCGGATACAGTAAAATGTAAGGCCGGAGACCGTTTTGATACCTGTTTTGGCAATGATATTTTTTCGGTGTGTCAACACCGTATTGTGACTGATAGTCAGTGCTTCCGCGATCTCTTTGTTGAGGTAACCCTGCACAATTAGGCGCAGTATCTCTTTTTCCCGGTTCGACAGCTGATGATTGGGTTCGTGCGCTGGGTGCGGAGGATCGCTGGAAATATTTTCCTGCAACTGCCGCATACCCATCGGATCCAGCTCATTCAGCTTGGGACGGAGCACCTTGTTGCGCAACCTGTTGTGTGCAGCGAGGTCCTTCTCGAATGAATTGAGGGAAAAAATCACCGCATAACATAGGTTCTGATTATAATCTTTTGAGAGATGCTTGATCAGGATGTTCTTCAAATCATGAAGCAAGTCGTCGGGGAAGTCATCGTCGTAATCTACTGAATTTTGCAGATGATTTGTCATCCTCTCCTTGAACTTCAGGAACAGCAGGCGGAGCATCCCGAGTTCAGTGTTCTCTGAGCCGCTGAGGGCAATAAACGCATTGAGATGCTTCTCTATATTCGGCACCAGATCGTGGATATAGTTTTGAACGGTTTGGCGAAAATAATCGGCAATCGATTCGGTATCGAACAATGAAAGGGAGGCATCGGGGATAAAGCTCTCATCCAGATAGACATTGAGCACCGTCATAATGAAATCGGGATTCAGGTCGTGTTCGATACAGAGATCGAGCACGGTCTTGTCCCCCACCCCAAGCCGTATTCCAAAACGGTTCAGTACGGGAATCAGTTCGTTGTGCGCTGCAAGCACAACAGCCATAACGCTATGTAGGTTCAGTAATGGCACTTACCTGCTGTTTTGATTTGCATTCTTCGCACAACCCCTCACCGGATCTGTGTTTCGAACGACAATAGATTGTAATCATCTTGCCGACGACTCTTTTTTCTCCTTCGTTCATACCCTCTCCTTCAATCGAAGCGTAAAATTAGCGATTTTCTTTCTGCTCGCCAAACAGAATCACCTGATTCTTTCTTTAGCAGTGCTTTACTTTTCATCTTTCCCCTCCTGTAGATGTACCGTGCGCATTTGCCGGAGTATGTGGGCTTTTCTTTTTTGGATGTAGGGTGAGGGGCTCCTGGAACTATATACCCTCGGATTAGGCAGCGTGGCAGCTATCAGAGCCGACTGACCTTCAGTAAGCTTACCGGCAGTTGTATTAAAATGATGCCTGGCCACCGCTTCTGCACCATATATTCCCTTACCGGTCTCCATGATGTTCAGGTACACCTCCAGAATCCGCTCCTTGGACCAAAACAGCTCTATCAGCATGGTAAACCAGGCTTCCAGAGCCTTCCTGAACCATGAAGAACGCGGCCATAAAAAAAGATTCTTTGCCGTCTGTTGTGAGATCGTGCTGGCCCCGCGTGCTTTCTTCCGTATTTTGTTCTCATGGATGGCTTTTCTTATCTCTACTTTATCGAAGCCCTCGTGGAGATAGAAACGCTGGTCCTCGGAAGCGATCACGGCACGTTTCAGCGAGTTGGATATCCTGTCGTACGGTACCCAATGATGACGCAGCCGGGGACGCTCTCCCTGATTCAACGACTGGACCATTCTGATTCCCATCAGCGGCGTAAAATATACAGGCAGGAATCTGAAAAGAATCACTCCCCCGACAGAGAGTATGAGAAACCATAGCGTGAGTTTACCAATAAATCGGACCAGTTTTTTCATCCACTTTTTACTTTGTTTTCAGACTGCAAAGATAAAAAAAAGAGGGTCAGACCGCTTCACAGAGGGGTGGAAAATTACCTTTTCTTCGACAGCAGATAGTCACCGCCGGGAGTCTCCTCAACATAATAACCTTCATTCAGCTCAATCACCCAGCCATCGCCTGTCACTCTCTCTTCCGTGATCTCCAGCGGTTCCGAGACAATCACCCAGCGCCAGTCCGATCGGAGCAGGGCTCCTCCGCCGTCCACGGTCAGTATCCCCCATCTGTCGCTGATCTGTATGGACGGGTAGACTGTCCCTTCATCCTCATCGAGCGGGATCAGGTTTTGCAGGTCGAACGACATATTCATATTCTCCAGCCGGATCTCCAGGTGAGGCTCCTCCAGGAACTTCTCACGATAAATGTCGAGGCGGGCGCTGTTCGAGATCTCCCTTCTCATCTCCTCATCGGCAATGGCTCTCCCGCCGTATTCCTCCGCAACCTGTTTCACATAGGTCTGCAACAGGATACGCATCTCCATGCCGAATGCTTCCGAGAAAAAATCGGTGAGGAAGGTGTCGGCATCTATCTTCTTATTCCATTGATTATCTTTTTGAAAAAGAAAGAAACCATATACAGGGACTGTTTCGTAGGCGAACGACCGTACGAAAGTGGGCATTTTCGCGAATGCACCAATCCGCCTGAGCAGATAATCCCTCCACATCCATTTGTCGCGCCCGCTCATCATTTGTCCCGTGTAGGAGGCAAGTCCTTCCAGCAGTTCCAGCGCATTTTCTGCTGTCTCGGACCCCCGATAAAGTTGATGCCTGTATTTCCTGAAAATAAGTGCATTACGCAGATGATCCTCTGCCCTGACCAGTCGCTGCGCTTTCAGCGCCTCTTCCAGGGCAGCCATCTCGAGGCGCAGATAGATGCGCCCCTCTCTAAGATCCAGATGGTTATTCTCCTCTCTCTTAAGGTGAAAGCCGAGAGAAGGCTGGGCACTATGAAACAGTTCATGGGTGATAAGATCGACACGGTCATACCGGTCTGGCGGCAGCGGCAGCCTGACCATCGCCCAGTGTTTGCCACTCCATACCAGGTCGGTGTTGGCAAAGGTAATCTCTTTGGGTAGGACACCCCTGTAGATACCGTTTCTCAGGGTGAGAAAACCCCCTTCATCGGCTTCATTGGCATAGATCTCACGGGTATCGGGATTGACAAGCAGTACAGGGCCATAGATGTCTTTGTCCCACAGTCCCCGGTGGGTGGTGGTAGCTTCCTTCACCTGAAGGAAATACATAGAGATGCTATCCGCAGAGAGCTGCGGAACCTGAGCGTTGGTTGCTTCCACAAACAAGCTCATCAGCCCTATGCCAATGAGGTGTTTCATTCATTTCTTTGGAACAAAATTAAACTATTTTCCTTCTCAACTGTCAAATAGTAAGATATTTTTATGGGGAGATGTTGATAAGGGAGATGTTATTCATGCTGTTCCTGACGCCGTTGTCGGTAACGGGGCTGCTGAAAAGGCATCCCCTTGCAGTTGGGATGAAACACCCTGCGGGTAAAAGATACAGCTGCCTTCCGGTGAGAAGGCACGATGAAATTGCAGAGAGAGGGAACTTATTTCCAGATAGGTTTCCACACCCAGAGCTCCTGCAATACTTAATTAAATTGGGTTCTAATTGATCGAGCGTACCCTGGTTGCGGTAATTAGGGTGCGCTCACTTCATATCTCTTCTGCCTGCTTCCTTTCAGCACCACGGCAGCAGATCATTTTCAACCGTGTTCCTGCATGCTATATCCGCTTGCGCGATTTATCGATACGGAGAAAGATAAAGAGCAGGATGGTGAATCCCCATAAAGAGGAGCCTCCATAGCTGAAGAACGGCAGCGGAATACCAATGACCGGCATGATACCGATCACCATCCCTACATTAATGATCATATGAAACAGAAACACACTCACCGCAGCATAGCCATAGACCCGTCCGAAAACGGTTGTCTGCCGCTCCGCCAGATGCAGCAGACGGAACACGAATGCCATGAACAGTATCAGAATAAGGGTGGAGCCGATGAAGCCATGCTCCTCACCTATCGTGCAGAAAATAAAATCGGTGTCCTGCTCGGGAACATACTTCAGTTTCGTTTGTGTGCCATTCAGAAAGCCCTTACCCACCAATCCTCCCGAACCGATAGCAATCTTCGATTGTCCCACATGATACCCTGCCCCGCTTAAGTCCTGTTCCATCCCGAGTGTCACCTTGATACGCATCTGCTGGTGTGGCTGCAGTACATCATAAAAAACATACTCCACCGATTCGAGAAAAGCGAATGAGGATACCATAAAAAGAAAGATAAAGATGTATGTTTTCTTTCGGTACCTGAAAAAGAGGTAAAGAAGGTAGAGGCCCGTCACCAGAAAGGCAATGATCGCGACCAGTCCCCAGTCTGTCCGTACGGAAAAGAGAGAGACGATAAAAGCAGTCAGGAAGGTAGTGGCAGCCAGAAGGAGTAACACGGTGACTACGCCACGTCTTTTCATATAGCTCCAGACGAGGCCTGCAGCGAAGATAACAATTAGTATCGTGGTGATAAACTCCCCCCGTGAGAGCATACCTACCTGCGTATCGGAGAACTTGATACCCAATATAAAGTAGACTATGCTTGCAATGCCCACAAAGAGAAACCCTCCCGGCAACCCTTCCCTGTAAAGGACGAGGATAAAGCTCAGATATACCAGTGCTGTACCTGTTTCGCTCTGGGCGATGACCAGCATCACCGGTAACAGAATGATGGCAGATACCAGCAGAAGGTTCTTTCGTTCCATGAGCCGAAAACCGTATGAGTTGAATACCTTTGCCATGGCCAGGGCAATGATGAATTTCATGAATTCGGCGGGCTGCAGCCGTACCGGGCCAATGATCAGCCACGAACGCGAGCCGTTGATCTCCTGGGCTACCAGCAGCGTGACGAGCAACAATCCTATGCCTGCCAGATAAAAGACAAAAGCATAGATCTCGTAAAAACCGACGTCGATCTTCAGCAAGGCGAATGCCAGCAGCAGCGAGGTACCTATCCACACAAGCTGCATGCCTGCCCTGCCCGACAAGTCGAACAGGCCGGTAGCATTTTCCAGGTCATAGCTGGCAGCGTAGATGTTAAGCCATCCGAGCATGACAAACAAAAGGAAAAAGATCACTGTTGTCCAGTCGACCCTTCCTTTCTCCACGATCTCTTTGTTGCCCTGGTACACCATAATGATTTATTGATTTACTGATTTCAGACTCCTTGATTGATGATTGCTGAACTCTGATTATCCCTATTCTGTCGGAAGGGTCGTCCTTGTATAGGCATAGGGTAAGATCTCCCGGTTGATGATGGATTTTTCCAGCCATTGATCACTCTCGGGTATCTCCCCCCTGAAAAATTGCTGCATCATCAAGCGGGCAATAGGTACTGCATTGGTAGCTCCAAACCGGCCATTCTCAACAACTACGGCGATAGCGATCTGCGGATCATCTTTCGGTGCAAAACCCATGAACAGTGAGTGGTCATCGCCATGCGGATTCTCAGCTGTACCAGTCTTGCCGCATACCTCCACGAGAGGAGCCAGATTGATGCCGCGGCAGGTTCCCTGGGTCACGGCATCGGCCATTCCGTTGACGGTTATCTCAAAATATTCCCTGTTAATACCCGATTCGTGTCTTGTTGTGTATGTTTCTTCCAGCGATACTCCCTTTCTTTCCTTCACCACATGGGGGGTGTAAAAATAGCCTCTGTTGGCTATTGTGGCCCCCAGATTGGCTATCTGCAGGGGTGTTGCCAGAATCTCTCCCTGTCCAATGGCAATGGAGATAATATTATGCGCATTCCATCGTTCTGTTTTAAATACATTGCTATAAAACTTACTGTTGGGGATGAATCCTCTTTTCTCTGAGGGAAGATCCACACCCAGCGGGTATCCAAAGCCCAGGTTCACCAGATGATTCTTCCATACATCGAAAGCCTCTCCTACCGTTGCATATTTTGTTCTGTTGCTCAACATACCATTGAAGCCATAGCAAAAGAAAGAGTTACACGAGGTGGATAGTGCATATTGAATGGCCAGGGGGGAGGCGTGCCCGTGACAGGCAGGGCGTCCGCCCAGGGGGGGGTAACCGCCGTAACAGGAGTACCGTGACTCCGGCGTGATGATACCTTCCTGCAGAAAGATCAGTCCCTGTGTGGGTTTGAATGTCGACCCGGGAGGATAGGTACCGGCAATAGCCCTGTTGATCAGTGGTTTATAGGGGTTGTTTTCGAGCGATTGATAGTTGGCACTAAAAGTATTTCCCGTCAGCAGTGACGGATCATAGGTAGGTGCTGAAACCATGCAAAGGATCTCACCTGTTTTGGGTTCAATCATCACGATGCTGCCTACCTTGTTGTGCATCAGCTGCTCACCGTATGCCTGTAACGCTATGTCAATGCCCAGCGTGAGATCCCTGCCCGATACCGGTGCCTTGTCGTGCCTGCCCTCCTCGTAGCGCCCCTGCACCCTTCCGTGTGCATCGCGAAGGAGGACCTCCACCCCTTTCTCACCCCGCAGGTCTTCCTCGTGCGACAGTTCAATCCCCGACTTACCTACATAATCACCCCGCACGTAATAGGGATCGGCGGCCATCTTATTCTTGTCCACCTCTGCCACGTAACCAAGGATGAGTCCCATATTAGGAAAGTTATACTGTCGTTCGGTACGGCTTTGGATATATATTCCCGGAAATTTGTACAGTTTTTCCTGCAACAAGCCATATCCTTTCACGTCAAGCTGCGGCATGAACAGTTGCGGTGTATAGGACGAATAACCCGGGTTCCTGCGCCGGTCTCTCATATCTGCATCCAGGCTGTGGAAGCTTTCCTTATTGATATTCAGCGTTCGGCAAAAGTCGAGTGTGTCGAACTGCTTCATCTCTCTGACAACCATCATCACATCGTAGGTGGGCCTGTTGTAAACCAGCAGATTCCCTTTTCTGTCGTAGATAGCTCCTCTTGCCGGATAAAGAGATCTGCGAAGAAAGGCGTTACTGTCGGCATACTCGCGGTACTGGGGACTCAGTATCTGCAGATGAAACAGCTGAACAACGTACACAAGGGCGATGATCACTGCCACTGCGGCAATGATATACCTTCTCTTAGTCAACGAATTATAATTGCTCACTCTGTCTTCTCTTATAAAATAAACTGTCTAACGTGACAATGAGCAGGATAGTAATCACGGAGGAGGTGATCATCCGAAGAAGTGTACTTGTCAGATTAAAGAGCGTAAACGACTCGATGAAAAACAGCAGGGTGAGATGCAGGAGCACCATAAAAATGGTGAATCTTACAAAGGGTCCTGTGGCCGTGTAGATGCCGGGGACAAATTCATCGTACTCTTCCTTTTCGAAGAAAAGGTCCATGACCGGCTTCCTGAGGGCTGCTACGATGGTGATTGCAGCAGCATTCATTCCGGGTGTATTCAGGAAGATATCTATGATCAATCCCATCAGAAAAGCGGAGATGATCACAAAAAAGGGGTTCCGGCCCATGGGCAGCTTCAGCAGAAAGTAACCATACAAGACCGGTGTGGCCAGACCGAACAGACTGATCCTGTTCAGTAACAATACCTGCAGCAGGATCAACAGCACAAACCGGACTATTTCGTACAGATAACTTAGTTTCATTGTAATAATGCTTCGAGTGCTTTTTGTTCTTCGTAGAACCTGTCGTCGATCACCAGCACATCCTGCAGCGTGTAAAAATCGGTTGCCAGATCGATATTGAATGTGTTGAAATTATCGTCCTTTGACTCACCCCTGTCACTCACAAACCCAATGATCAGATTGCGGGGAAAGATACGCGAGAAACTGGTCAATACCGTATCACCATGCTGAAATACTTCATGTCTCGGCAGATCCAGCAACTGTGCCTGCCGGATATTTTTACCGTCCCAGGCGATGGATCCGTAGTTTTCGGAGTTCTTCAGCTTGCCGCTTAAACGAAACTTAGGGTTGATCACAGGGATTACCAACGAGAAGTTTTGGGATACTTGCGATACCACACCCACCACACCTCTTTGCGATATCACTCCCATATCTGGTTTGATACCCCGGGCTGATCCTTTGTTGATCGTGATGAAATTGTTGACTCCCGAAAAACTCAGGTTGACAACTTCCGCGGGAATAAAATCAAATTGAGGGGATTCCACCGTGTCACGCACAAAGGCATTCACCTCCGTCGTGTCAGCAGTGGCAAGGCTGTCAAGATGCGCTCTCAATGAATAGAGATCTTTCTCCAGTACCGCATTTCGTTCCAGCAGCTGCTGATTGTTTTGCTTCAGGAGAAAGAATGAGGTAAGGTTGTTGGAAATCGTGTAGAACTGCCCTGTCACCTTGTTGGCAGAAGTCAGATAAACACTTCGCTGGTAGGAATTATGCGTAAAGACAAGATAGAAGCTGAAGGCAATAAGCATTATTGCAACCAGCCAGTGACTATATCGAATGATGAAATTAAAAAGATTACGCATGCAAGCCTCTGTCATTATCCGTGACCATAGCCTATCGCTAAGAGCCAACAGCGGTTTATCGCATTAAAAAGGTAAATTTATCAATATTCCTCAAGGCGATACTTGTCCCTTTTGCCACCATATGCAACGGGTCATCGACCACGGTGAAAGGAATCCCAATTTTCTCGGTCAACCGTTTGTCGAGGCCTCTGAGCAGTGCACCACCACCCGTCAGGTAAATCCCGTTCCTTACAATGTCAGCATATAACTCAGGAGGCGTCTGTTCCAGTGCGCTCAGCACGGCAGAATCCACTTTCGACACCGATTTCTCGATGCAATGGGCTATTTCCTGATAGGATACGGGTACATCCATCGGTAACGATGTCATCCGGTTAGGGCCGTGTACAACAAAATCTTCCGGCGGATTATCCAGTTCGGTAAGTACTGAACCAACGTTGAACTTGATCTGTTCAGCCGTGCGGTCCCCCACCTTGATATTGTGCTGACGTCCCATATAATCCTGGATGTCTTCGGTAAAATCATCACCCGCAATTTTGATTGATTTGTTGCAGACAATGCCACCCAGGGAGATCACCGCGATCTCTGTGGTCCCGCCACCTATATCCACGATCATGTTTCCTTCGGGCGCCTCCACATCCAGGCCTATCCCAAGTGCAGCAGCCATAGGCTCAAAAATCATGTATACGTCACGCCCTCCGGCATGTTCGGCTGAGTCACGCACAGCACGTATCTCCACTTCCGTGCTTCCCGAAGGAATACAGATCACTACACGCAGCGAGGGAGAAAACAATCCCCCTTTATTTTTGTTTGCCATCTTGATCATACCGCGGATCATCTGCTCCGCAGCATTAAAATCAGCAATCACCCCATCTCTCAACGGTCTTACCGTACGTATATTCTCATGTGTCTTTCCATGCATCTGCCTCGCTTTCTCGCCCAAAGCAATCATTTTGTCGGTTTTGCGATCCAGTGCCACGATGGAGGGTTCGTCCAGCAGAATTTTACCGGCATTGTTCACAATAACGGAATTGGCGGTACCGAGGTCCATGGCCAGCTCCTGTGTAAATGAAAATAAGCCCATATTCTATTTATGTTATACTGTTAGTTGTAGTGCTGTTATCTTTTTATCTCAATGTTTAAAATGTCGTATACCCGTGGTTACCATGACGAGGCTATGCCTGTTGCAGTAGTCAATCGATTCAGCATCCCGTATTGACCCACCCGGTTGAATGACGGCTGTGATACCCGCTTTATGTGCTATCTCCACACAATCGGGGAAGGGAAAGAAAGCGTCACTGGCCATCACCGCTCCCTGCAGATCGAAATGAAACGTCCCCGCTTTTTCGATGGCCTGGTTCAGTGCATCCACCCTGGATGTCTGCCCTGTGCCGCTGGCGATGAGCTGTTTGTTCTTTGCCAGGACGATGGCATTCGATTTGGTATGCTTCACCAGTATATTGGCAAAGAGGAGGTCCTCCTGCTCTGTTGCGCTGGGTGCCTGGCTGGTAACCACCTGTAAATTGTCCCCGTTTTGTACGCTCACGTTTTTGTCCTGTACCAGTACTCCGTTCAACACAGAACGGTACTGGATCTTCTGCGAAGCCTTTTCTGCCGATTTAAGCACCAAAATTATACGATTTTTCTTTTGAAACAAAATATCCAGTGCATCTTTATCGTAACCGGGTGCAATGATCACTTCGAAGAAAATCTCGTGGATGGCTTCAGCAGCCTCTTTATCCACCGGTCTGTTGGTGACGACAATGCCACCGAACGCAGAAACCGGATCGGCAGCCAGTGCGGCGGCCCATGCCTCTTTAACGGTTGGGCGACAAGCCATGCCGCAGGCGTTGTTGTGCTTCAGGATAGCCAGCGCTGTCTCGTCGAAATCGGAGATCAGGGAGACAGCGGCATCAATATCCAGGAGATTGTTATAAGAGATCTCCCTGCCGTGCAGTTGTTCGAAGACCTCATCGAAATCACCATAGAAGATACCCTGCTGGTGTGGGTTCTCACCGTAACGGAGCTTCTTTCCGTCGTTCAGTGCTACACGAAGTGCCGTGTGGTCGTCCTGATCGAAATAACGGAAAATAGCGGAGTCATAGCCTGAGGAGACTTTAAAGGCCTCCCTGGCAAACCAGCGGCGTTCTTCCAGTCCGGTGATGCCCTGCTTCTCTTGCAGCAGCGCGAGCAGTGGCTTATATTGATCTTTTGATGCTACAATGAGCACGTCCTTGTGGTTCTTCGCAGCTCCCCTTATGAGGGAAATACCGCCTATATCAATCTTTTCGATGATTTCCTCCTCTGAGCCACCAGTTGAAACCGTTTCTTCGAACGGGTACAAGTCGACAATCACCAGGTCGATGGAAGGAATATCGTACGATTTCACCTGCTTCTTATCCGATTCGCAGTCGCGCCGATAGAGGATGCCGCCGAAGATCTTCGGGTGAAGGGTTTTTACTCTTCCACCCAGTATGGAAGGATATCCACTCACATCCTCCACCGATTCACACTCGTAACCCAACGATTGAATAAATTCCTGTGTTCCGCCTGTAGATATGAATTTAACCCGTAAGTTGTTTAACTCCTGAAGGATCTCTTCTAATCCTTCCTTGTGATATACCGAAATGAGGGCTGTTTGAATTTTTTGTGACATTGTCTGCCTTTTTGACACGTTATTTTTTAAAAAGAATACAAAGGTACAAAATCTATCGCTCATTTTCGAGAATTGATTCATTAGTTTTGTGAAACTTTGAGAAAATGACAATCAAGACGGAAGTGAAGCGGGAAGCGGTCAGAATAAGATAATACAGTCCGGAATCACTTGCGGACAGAACCATGTGACTGATGAATTGAGTGACAGAGCGGCGCATCCTCTGCACGTTGGGCCGGTACCGGTAAGGGATGGGCAGGCTTCATCCCGATTGTCACCCGTAGATCATCCGCTTTTCCGTATACGAGCTTCCGTCCGCTACCGTTTTGTATATCAACATGATCATCCCAGATACTTGATATGGATTCTTTTGCTTTTCTGATGACCGGGGTACGTAGTATAAACCGCTCCGTGATACCGGCAAAGTTGCCGGAAGCAGCACCGGTGAGTGCATGGATAAAATTATCGAGGGAGGCAAGCATTTCCTCTTTTTGGACGGAAGCATCATCCCGCTGGTCCTCGTTGCCGCTGTAATGGGCAAGCATCATCTCAATGGCCGGATCGGAGAGATCCTTCATGACCATCTCCGTCAGCACAGCAGCGTCGGGGATGGTGATAAAAGATTTTGCCCACCTGGGCAGATACCCGGCTAAAGCAGGATGGTAGTCGTTGATGAATCCGGCGAACATCTCCCTGAATCCATGCTCGATGGTCTGCCTGGCATATGTCTGAAAATCGGCTTCTCCTAATAGTGGGTAATCAATTTCTTCAATATATTTTGTTTCAACGGATAGTGAGTCTCCGGCGACCTCCACAATCCTGTAGGGAGATGGATAGGTTACAATCGATCCGGTTTCCACCTCGTAGAAGCAGTTGCCATCCGGTCCCTCAACCATCGAAATGTCAGACGAGTGAAAATGTCCCGTAAACAAAACATGTATACCATAGTCGATGAATTTCTCCTGTACATCCCTGAAGTTATCCACCATATAGGGTGCGGCAAAGAGCCCCTGATGTGTAAAATGTTCCACCACATTGTGATGCATCATCACCAGTATCTGCTTACCAAGGTTTTGAGCCACCTGCATCTCGGTACGCAGCCATGCCATGGTTTGGGGCCTGATGGCACCACCCGTGGTATTGTGATCGTCCTCATCGCCTTTGGAGATAAAACGGTTGTCATCATAGCGGCAGGCATCCATACACATTACCCTTAAACCGTTTACCGGCTCGCTCACGTAACTCAAAGAATGTGCATCGCGGCTGACCGCTCTGTCATAACCGTAATCTGAATAAATAACGGCAAAATCTTCCGCGGAGATGATCGCCTCTCTGCGGACTGTATCCCCATGAAAACTAACGGCATCAGGATTATTCACGTCGTGATTACCAGGGATCACCAACACCCTTACCCCTCTTTCCCGCAATGGTTTTAACAGCTCTGCCACCTCAAGGTGACTCACCAGCTCTCCGTCTTTTGTTAAATCACCCGGGATAAGAACAATATCCGGATTCTCCTGCAGCAAAAGCTGCACAGTCTGCCGGAGTATTGCATCACTCTCCATAAGCATTTTCCTGTCTCCGTTAAGATAGTCATACAGCGCTTTTCCACGTTCAACGATCAGTGAAGGGTGGGTATAGTGGATGTCGGAGATAACGCCTATGCGGATTGTCTGAGCGGTCATCGAGTGGCTATATGTGTACAAAACGAAAGCAGCAAGCGTGGATAAAACGATACTCCCTATTCCAGTATGCCGTAGTCTTATCATCTCTTTTTTCATGTTGCTAAGTTACACCATAAACCAGACATAAAGAAAACTTCCCGGTTAAGTTAAAATGAAGTTACAGCTGTAAACAGAGTATACCGGCAGACGTCATGCTGCCGAGGTGTGAGGGGTGCGAGTCGGCGGCATCAGAACGATCTATCATTGAAACGGGAGTGCCACTCATGCGACACCCCCGCTTACAAAAATTATCTTCTATTCAATGAACGAGAAAAGTTATTTCACCTCCCAACCCAGGGCACTTGCACCCAGAACGGCTGCATCACTTTCCTTGAGTTCGGAGAACAGCAGCTTCACCTTGTTCTTGAATATATTTAACAGGTTCTTCTCCATACTCTCACGGATGGGGTTCATGATGAGGTCACCGGCCTTAGCCAGGCCACCAAAAAGTATGATCGCCTCGGGACTGGAGAATGCAACGAAATCGGCAAAAGCCTCACCCAGCATCTCTCCCGTGAAACGGAAAATCTCCTTTGCCATCTCGTCTCCTGCCATAGCGGCATCGAACACATCCTTTGAGGTGATGTCATCCATCGGTATGTTACGCAAGCGTGTATCTATCTCAGGCCTCAGCTCCAGATATTCGCGTGCGGTGCGTGCAACACCCGTGGCCGAGGAGTAGGCTTCGAGACATCCTGCTCTGCCACAACCGCACAGACGGCCGTTGTGACGTCGTACAATCACGTGGCCCAGCTCACCGGCGAAGCCATCATGGCCGTATACCAGCTGTCCGTTGACCACGATACCGCTACCCACGCCTGTACCCAGCGTGATCACGATAAAATCTTTCATGCCGCGGGCAGCACCGTAGGTCATCTCACCAATGGCTGCAGCGTTTGCATCATTCGTGAGTGCTACGGGGATTCCCACACGGTCCTCCAGCATTTGTGCAAAGGGAATCACCCCTTTCCAGCGCAGGTTGGGTGCAAACTCGATGCTACCGGTAAAGTAATTGCCGTTGGGTGTCCCTGCACCAATACCTTTGATTTGATCCTTGGTCGTTGTCTCTCCAATGAGGTTGTTGATCAGTTCTGTCAGCTCATCCAGATAGTTTTCAATTTGTGCATGTTTCGCGGTTTTAATGCTGCCGCTGATTAAGATCTGGCCTCTTTTGTCAACAATGCCGACGACGGTATTTGTTCCGCCGACATCAATACCTATTACATAGGGTTTATCCATGATTCGTTTTATTAAAAGTTAGTCAATGATAATTGTAAGTAAATTCTTTGCCACAAATATATGGAAATTTCATTAAACAGCTTATCGGAAGGTTGATTTATTACAATTATATTTCGAAAGCAGGTGTGCTGATATCAATATTGAAGAAAAAAAATGATTGCCACATTCATAAATTTATCTACATTTGCACCTTTAAATTTACATTTGATGCCGGAAGGCTGTCATAAATATCATTTTAGAACCAAATAACACAATTATATATATACAAAGACTATACAGAAACGATTATCATGAATGAAATTAAATTTTATAACGGGGAGAATATCCCGTTGGAACTACACAAAGTACGGGTTGTACAGAAATTATTTTTAGTACCTATTGAAAGACGGTTAGCGGCGTTACAGGAGGGTGGATTCAACACCTTCAGGCTAAGCACGAAAGATGTTTTTCTGGACATGCTTACCGATAGCGGCACCAATGCCATGAGTGACAACCAGATGGCCGCCATGATGCAGGCTGACGATGCCTATGCGGGTTCACAAAGTTTTTTCCGTCTGCAGAAGGCAGTAGAGGATGTCCTGGGTAAAAAGTATTACCTGCCGGTACACCAGGGACGAGCAGCTGAGAATATCTTATCGAATGCCTATGTGCGGAAAGGCAATCTCGTACCCATGAATTATCATTTTACCACCGCCATGGCGCACATCACCCAGTACGGTGGAAATATAGCAGAATTACTATACGACGAAGCTTATGTAATCAATTCCTCCCACCCCTTCAAGGGAAACATGAACATTGAAAAACTGGAGGAGATTATCAAGATACACGGAGCTAAAAATATTCCGTTCATTCGCATGGAAGCCTCAACCAATCTTATCGGAGGTCAGCCGTTTTCGGTACAAAACCTGAGGGATGTAAGGATTATTGCCGATAAATACAACCTCCGGCTTGTGCTCGATGCAAGCCTGCTGGGCGAAAACGCTTATCTGGTTATCCAGCGTGAAGAAGAGTTCAAAAACAGCAGCATGGGTGAAGTGATCCAGATCATGACGGGTCTGGCCGATATTGTTTACTTCTCTGCCCGCAAGTTGAGCTCTTCGCGCGGTGGCGGCATCTGTACAAATAATTTCGAAATATACCGTGAACTCGAAGCGCTGGTTCCTCTGTTTGAAGGGTTTCTCACTTACGGCGGCATCTCGGTACGTGAAATTGAAGCAATGGCGGTAGGGTTATATGAAACACTCGATGAAACAATGATCAGTCAGAGTCCCAATTTCATCGCCTATCTGGTGAACTCACTCGATG
This sequence comes from uncultured Proteiniphilum sp., assembly GCA_927407015.1. Lineage (GTDB taxonomy): Bacteria > Bacteroidota > Bacteroidia > Bacteroidales > Dysgonomonadaceae > Proteiniphilum. Next base: position 22,072 of record CAKMJT010000029.1, read on the forward strand.
CCCATGGCGTTCCCATGGTAAAACCGGCCGGAGTGCTGGGTGCACACGTCGATGCGATGCAGGTATGTGCCCATATTCCGCAGAAAGAATACCCTGCCGGATCCCTGGCAGCTGCTCTCTATCTGATTTCCGGCATTCGTGGCATGGAGCGCGGTTCCATCTCGAATCAACGGGACGAGTATGGCAACGAGACGTATGCCGATATGGAACTGGTACGATTGGCAGTACCCCGCCGCGTATTCACCCTCTCCCAAATTAAATATGTGGAGGATCGCATGACCTGGCTTTACGAAAACCGGGAATTGATTGGTGGTCTTCGCTTTGTCTATGAGCCACCGGTGCTCCGCTTCTTCATGGGAGGCCTGGAACCGGTTAGCGACTGGCCACTGAAACTAATTGCGAAGTTCAAGGAAGACTTCGGCGATAGTTTATAAAATGTATCCTGAAAAGAGAAAGAGGTACCTCTTTCTCTTTTTTATTTCATTTTCTTCGTTTGCCCCTCATATATTGTCCGGGCCATTCAACATCAGTTTCATTCAATACAAAATAGGGATTGCGCAATAATTCGCGACCAAGAAATACCATGTCTGCCTGTTTATTCTCCAGAATAGTTTCAATCTCTTCTTTGGTAGTGATTAAACCCACGGCAGATGTCAGAATGCCTGTTTTGCGGATGGCTTCCGCGAAAGAAACCTGATATAGAGGCTTTAGAACGATATTTTGCGTGATAATATTACCCCCTGTGGAACAGTCGATAAGATCTACTCCCATACTTTTTAAGATGGCGGAAAGCTTTACAGCCTCTGCAACATCCCAGCCACCTTCAGCCCATTCTGTGATGGAAAGGCGTACAAATAAGGGCAAATTTTCAGGCCATACTGTTTTGACAGATTCTACTATTTGTAATAAAAAGCGAATACGATTTTCAAAACTACCGCCATATTCGTCGGTACGATGATTACTCAATGGCGATAGGAATTGGTGTATCAAATAGCCATGGGCCCCATGTATTTCTATTACCTGAAATCCGGCTTCCAATGCCCGCTGTGCAGCATCTTTAAATTTCACGGTCAGCATTTGGATTTCCGATACCGTCAGTTGTTTGGGAGGAATTTCATCCGGTGAGAAAGGAATGGGAGAAGGTGCCATGGTTTGCCAACCACCGTTTTCAATAGTTAACTGTTTACCACCGGGATAATCAGTTGAGGCCTTGCGTCCGGCGTGTGCGAGTTGAATAGCTGGAACAGCATCTTGAGAACGTATAAAATCTGTAATTTTTTTTAGGGGAGCAATCTGTTCATCTTTCCATAGTCCCATGTCGTAAGGTGATATTCTTCCTTCCGGTACAACAGCTGTAGCTTCCTGAATGATGAGTCCCGCACCGCCTACCGCACGTGTACCATAATGAACAAGATGCCATTCGGTGGCAAAACCATTCACTGAGGAATACATACACATAGGGGACATTCCGATACGGTTTTTGATAGTTAAGGACTTTATCGATAGCGGTTCGTTTATTATATTCATAAATTATAAAAAAAATTATATTGCATTCTGACAAACTTACATAAAAAATTCTTTTCAAGTGAGGATTTTATAACCTTTTACAAAGGTATGTTGTAAAACACATAAAAACATTTTTTTATGTAATATTAACCGGATATCTTTGCCATCGTAATCAGCACAGAACAGAACAGAACAGTACACCATGACGTGTCATGAGAAAAACTTTTACATTATTCATTTTAGGGATTTTCCTTTGCACCGGGCATTTCCTCAGCAGGCAATCTGGAACGAAACGATAAGAATCAAAAACAACTTATCCTATGAAAACTAATTTGCTCACTGCCGCTACATTATTCGGAGTAAGTTCCACAGCACTCCTGGGAGCTGGTCAGACCCAGGAAAAAAAAGGGGAGCAACGACCAAACATCATCTTCATCATGAGCGATGATCACGCCTATCAGGCCATCAGCGCCTATGGTCACGGATTAAATCAGACACCCAACATCGACCGGCTGGCTACAGAGGGAGCCATGTTTACACGTTCTACCGTCACCAATTCAATCAGCGCTCCCAGTCGTGCTGTGCTGCTAACCGGTAAGCATAGTTTTATAAACGGGAAAGTGGATAACTTACAGCCGTTCAACTGGGATCAGCCCAATTTCCCGAAACTGATGCAGGCCAACGGATACCAAACGGCCATGATCGGCAAGATTCACCTCGACGGCATCCCCCAGGGTTTTGACTACTCTATGGTGCTGCCTGGACAGGGAGAGTACTACAACCCCGATTTTCTGATTGATGGGAAAAGAGTAAGAAAAGAGGGTTATTGTACCGAAATAATTACGGAAGAGACACTCGACTGGCTCAAAAACAAACGCGACCCGGAGAAACCGTTCTGTGTACTCTATCACCAAAAAGCGCCTCACCGCAACTGGCTGCCGGCACCCGAATATCTGACACTCTACGACGATATGACGTTTGAACCGCCGGCAACCTTCTTCGATAATTATGAAGGTCGCGGCACCGCCGCCAAAGAACAGGAGATGCAAATTCACGGACATGCAAGATGGGGACGTGACTTTAAAATGATCGTCGACCCCAATGGTGACAGCACCGGCTTTTACAATCAACTGAAGCGGTTTACGTCCCAACAGCGAGCGGACTGGCTGGCCGCGTATACGCCCAAAAACGAGGCATTTAAAGCCAATTATGCCAATATGACGGACAGAGAGATTGCTCTCTGGAAATACAACCGGTATATCAAAGATTATCTGCGTACGATCAAGTCGGTGGACGACGGCGTAGGTGAAATGCTGGATTATCTGGAAGAATCGGGACTGGCGGAAAATACCATCGTTGTCTACACCTCCGACCAGGGATTTTACCTCGGTGAACATGGCTGGTTCGACAAACGGTTCATGTATGAAGAATCCTTCAGAACCCCTCTGTTAATCCGATATCCCAAAGAGATAAAGGCAGGTACCGTGATCGGTGAGCTGGTGCAGAATCTCGATTTTGCTCCTACCCTGCTCGATTATGCGGGTATTTCAGCGCCGAAGGAGATGCAGGGAGAATCGTTTCGTAAACTGGTTGCAGGAAAAACCGATACATGGCGCGATGCGGTGTATTACACGTACTACGAATACCCGGCGGAGCATATGGTGAAACGGCATTACGGCGTTGCCACCGACCGGTACAAACTGATCCATTTCTATTACGACATCGATGAATGGGAAATGTATGATCTGAAGACAGACCCGCATGAGTTGAAAAATATCTATAATGATCCGGCTTATACTGAGGTACAGGAGAAGCTTCACAAAAGACTGGAAGAACTTCGGAAACAATATGGCGACAGTGATGCATTGAACGACAGGTTTCTGAAGGAATTCCTCGACCATCAGGCAAAACGTACACAAAAATGACACTGTTTTGCCGGTTTTACGTGATAAGATGAGTCCACTCCGAAGGGCTTTCTGTCCGTTCGGGAAACCGGCCTGTTCAATTCCGCGATTTTACCAATGATTCCTGGGTACGAAAGGAAGTATATTTATCCGGTAGAGAGACAGTATAATTATGAGAAAAGTAGTATTGATTTTATATCTCAGTCTATTAGGTTCCTGTGTCATCGGGCAGGAAACCAATTCTTCACCGGTAAAATGGGGAAACGCTTTCTACCTTAATCTGTCTGTCGGTGAATCGACCGAATTTCTTGGGAAAAACATTCACCTTGTTTCCATGGAAAATAACTGGTGCCTGGTGGATGTCGACGGTGTAAGGGAAAATCTCATTGTCGCCCGACGGGCTTTGCCGGTTGTTGTGAACGGAATCCGCATTTTTATAGCCGATAACAGAAATGTTGAAAAGCTAACTACGGACGAGACAAACCCTCATGTTCATGACGCACTCACAAAAGATGCTTTACTATGTCTGTCCGATGCATCGAAGCCGCTCCTCGACAACGGGAAATTTACCTTCCCGGTCGATCGTTCCGATGGATTTGAATGGACCAAAGCCGAAAACAGTCATACCTGGGCATACCTCAGACCAACCCGTTCGCATGAAGGAACAGATATTAACCTGAACCGTGCCAGAGGAAAAGAAATCGATGCAATTGTTTCCATTGAAGACGGGATTGTTCATTGGAAAGCCGATGAAAATCCCAATGAATCTTGCTTGTTTATCGAAAGCCATTCATCACCAGGAGTTTACTATATTTACCAGCATCTCAACAGGAAAACGGTATCGCTTAAAGAAGGAGACCGTGTAAAGAAAGGTCAATTTCTTGCCTATATCTGGGGCGACTGGAAATGGGGACATCTCCATTTTGCTGTAAAAGGTCAGGAAGGAGTATCGGACTACAAAAACCGATATAGCACACTGATCAACTGTTTTCCGCAATTGTATGAATTGTGGCATGGTGATTTGAAATCACACACACCGGTTCGCACTACCGGGCATTACCATTTTGCCAAACATTACTGGCTTTACGGTAATGAACAAGCGTTGAACGGCTACGACGAAATACTCGGTTACGGATGGAATCTCGGAAGATGGTGTACGGCCTATACCGTAGAAACATCGGTGACCAATGAAGGAAATAGCCCGGATCAAAGCGCTGTTTTGCGTAAAACCATCCACAAAAATACGGGAATGCCTGCCAGCAATCCCAATAATTTTTATGATTTCGAGGTAAAGGTTTCCGACGGAGAATACCGTGTAAACGTGAAGGCAGGGAACATGTACGCTCCCACCTGGCAAAGAATCGAAATAGAAAATATCGATTCAGGAACCTACGAACTCAAAGCCGGAGAGTTAAAGTGGACCGGTGAAAAACGTGTTAAGATATCGGATGGAAAGTTGACCATCCGCATATATTTAAAAGATGATGTCACCGAGGCGGGCATTTTTGAGATCTATTTTACAATAGCAGGATAAATATAAAATTTTGCGTAAAGCAGGTTACCAAATAGCTGTTTTCGGTAGATGGCACTTAAAATTTGAAGTTAAATGATAAATCAAGTTTTCATAAATAACCTTGTGAAACCTGACCGATAATAATTGAAAAATCATCAAAACTAAAAAAATACCTAAGATGAGAATTATCAAATTAATAGCATTATGTCTTTTCCCGGTATGCCTTAATGCCCAAACCGATAACTATACAACAATCCGCGCCGAAGTACGGTTCAATCATATTTTAAGGCCTTGGGACGGATTTGGTTTCAACTACGTAGAGGAAGCCCAATCACGAAACCTCGATACATTTAGACAGGAATACGGAGGATTTAGTTTGCTGAATGACAAAAGTAAAGGCGAAATACTGAACATGGTTTTCGGGGATGATGGTTTAAAACCCGGCATTGTAAAAATGTTTCTCGACCCCTGGCACCAAAAAGAACAAGGTGGCGACTACAACCATACTTATTCTGCAGCGAATATGCTCGAATTTGTACGGAAAGGATATAAAATCATAAAGGAAAGCGGCCGTGATCTCCAGATAATTACTACCCTTTACGGACCACCTGCATATGTAACAAAACAAAAAGTGCTTCGCGGGCGAAACCTCGATACGAAATATAAAAACGACCTTGCCAATTATTATATCGACTGGGCAAGGTTTTTAATCGAAGAGGAAGGTCTTCCATTAAAATACATCTCCCTGCATAACGAAGGGGACGATTGGCAAAGATGGCCATCAGACGGTGGTGACAATGAGAAATGGCACTCTCACGACTACAATATGCACTGGCCGCCGGAACAGGTTGTCGATTTTTTAAAATTGTTGCCGGATAAACTTCAAGCAGCAGGTTTAAAAAATGTAGGCGTTACCCCCGGTGAGACCTATGGTTGGGACCGTTTTGTGGATTACGGTTATGCCAGTGCAATTTGTTCTGACAAAGAGGCATTAGATAAGATGGCGATAATTACTTCCCATGGTTTTCATAATTGCGGATGGCTCAGGTGGAATCCCTACCACACAAGTGCAGGTATCGATATGATAAGGGAACTGCGTCCTGAAATACATGCGTGGGTTCCATCGTCGAGTTGGAGTAGTATGGATACGGAATTTGTCCGTGAAATGTACGGGAATATTTATGATAGCAAAGTAAACGCCATTATCCCGTGGGCGGGAATTCAGCGCCCCAACCTTTGGTTAAAGGGAGATCCGAATTCAGGTTCTGCATTTAATGTGTTTGATAATGGTACGTATAAGGTGCGGAAAGGATATTATTTCTACAAACAGGTTTCCCGTGCCGGTCAGCCCGGAATGGGTGTTGCAGAAACAATTGTTTTGGACGGGGAGGTAAAAATCATAGGGTTCGCATCGAATAAAACCGAAAATTCCGATGCTTTCATAGTGATTAACATGGGCGGGCAACCCAAAAATTTAAATATAAATGTTTCAGGAACATCTTCAGTTCTTTTCGAAGCTTTCCGCTCATTGGACAGCGAGAAGGAACTCTTTTCAGAAATTGGTCAGTTTAGCAAAAAAGAAGATGTTATAATGTATGAAGCGCCAGGGAAGTCTGTCACAACATTTTTTGGGGCAAGATGAAAATCTCGAGCTCCATAAGAAAACCGAAATAAAAACGTGTATATATGAAACTTACTAAACGAGTATTGATTTTTTTAGTCATCTTTTCTTTTACCTGTATTAAAACCAATGCGGAAATTACACATAAAAAAGAATTGGAAGATATCAAGGACCAAGGGCTGTTTTGCAGTGTTCCGGGAGGCAAGATTTACCAGGTGACTCTCAGAGATGAGTCTTTTAAATTTGAACGTGCGGAATATTCCGTTTTTATCCCGGACGGGGTAAAAAAGATTAGAGGAGTTTTTGTTCATCAGCATGGTTGCACGATGGAAGGTCGTGGCGTTGCAACGGCCCATGATTTGCAATATCAGGCATTTGCAAAAAAATGGCATTTGGCCGTAGTAGGACCAGACCTTTTCCCCAAGCCTGATTCAAACTGCCATGAATGGATACATCCTGTCGATGACGGTTCAGGTCCTGCTTTAATGGCAGGCCTTAACACTGTTGCCAAACTTTCAGGACATAAAGAACTTTCAACTGCCCCATGGCTTTTATGGGGACATTCGGGAGGTGGGCACTGGGTTCTTGCCATGTTGAATGAATATCCCGAACGTATTATCGCAGTTGCAGGCTATTCGCCTGCCTTTGACCCGCAGTTCCCATATTCTTATGCAGCGGCAAAAGTACCTGTGTTGATTCGTCATGCAGGTGCAGGCGATTTCAACAAACCTGGTATTGATTGCTGGGGGACTGCCCTACATACATTTTCGAAATTGCGTGGTATGGGGGGGATGGTAAGCTTGGCCTACAATGCCCGACAGAACCATAATTTTACCTATTTGAGGGAAATGATAATACCTTTCTATGAGTCGGTACTAGAACAGCGTCTTCCATCAGATGGTTCAAATCGTCTGAAAGATATGGATCAGACAAAAGCATGGCTTTGCGACACCATCACCAAAGGCGTACCGCAAATTTATAAAGCAGTATTGTTTTCGGGAGACCCGCAAACCATGTCGTGGTTGCCGGATTCGGTCTGTGCTGTGAAATTCAGTGAATATATCAGCACAGGCAGGGTAAAGGATGTTACGCCTCCCCTTTCCCCAAACAACGTGAAACTTAAAAAGAAGGACAGTGCTTTAACAATTAACTGGACTGCAGAGGCTGACATTGAATCAGGTATCCGGTGTTTTAACTTTTACAGGAACGGGGAATTATTCATGCAATACCCGCCGTTTGGGGATTTTCAATCGTTCAGCACTAATGGCGACGATGCTGTTCCGGTTGTTCCCCCTCCTATGTCGGTAACGTTGGTCTGGAATGATATTAGCGCAAAAGACACAATATCGCTTACAACTGTCAACAGGTTTGGGTTGGAATCTGCAAAAGCCCAAATAAAGTTTAAATGAAATTCAACAAATTATTGTGAGGATAACGGCACCCCTAATGCACCTGTGCCTTTATATTTGAATTCTCATTAAAATAATCAGGTTATGCACATCAAAATCAAATCCCTTACCTTAGGATTAGCGGCTTATACAGCTCTCAGTGCTCAGCAGAAGCCAAACGTTGTGTTTATTATTACAGACGATTTGGGTTATGGCGATTTAAGTTGTTACGGACAGGAGAAATTTCAGACACCCAATATCGATCGACTGGCGCTCAACGGAATCCGATTCACGCGCTCGTATTCAGGAACCACTGTGAGCGCTCCTTCCCGTGCCAGCCTCATGACAGGATGGCATACCGGCCACACACCCATTCGGGGCAACAAAGAAATGCAGCCCGAGGGGCAATTTCCGCTTCCTGCAGATACGCGCACGCTGTTCCACGTTTTTAAAGATGCAGGATATATTACAGGCGCATTCGGGAAATGGGGATTGGGACCTGTAGGCTCTTCGGGTGACCCGAATAATCAGGGTGTGGACGAATTTTTCGGTTACAATTGTCAGATGTTGGCGCACAACTATTATCCGGGCCATTTGTGGCACAATCAAAAGAAAATTGAATACCCCGAAAACAACAATGGCGCATTCGGCGCTTATTCTCAGGATATTATCCAGGAAAAAACGTTGGAGTTTATTGAAAATCAAAAAAACAACCCGTTTTTTCTTTTCGTGCCCATAGTGCTTCCCCATGCTGAACTGGTAGTACCAGAAGATTCCATTATTCAACGGCTTCGAGGACAATTTGATGAACAGCCGTATAAAGGAGTGGATTCGGGGCCAAATTTCAGGAAAGGTCCGTATATGTCGCAGGAATACCCAAGAGCGACGTTTGCTGCCATGGTTACGCGTATTGACGTGTATGTGGGGCAGATAATAGACAAACTCAAGGCCAAAGGCGTTTACGAAAATACGCTCATTATTTTTACAAGTGACAATGGTCCGCACCGTGAAGGAGGCGGTGATCCTGACTTCTTTAATAGCAACGGTATTTACCGGGGCTTTAAGCGTGATCTGTATGAAGGCGGAATACGCGTTCCAACTATAGTTACGTGGGAAAACCAAGTTCCCAAGGGCGTTGAAAGTAATATTGCTTTCGCATTTTGGGATTATTTGCCTACATTTGCGGAATTGCTTGGACAGGAATATCCCAAAAATACCGATGGCATAAGCGTTTTACCAACGTTTTTAAACCAAGGCGAACAGAAAAAGCGAGATTATTTCTATTTTGAATTTCTCGAAATGAACGGAAAGCAAGCTGTTATTCAGGGCGATTGGAAACTGTTGCATCAAAATATCCGTCAAAGTCCAACCTGGGAATTATATAATTTAGCGTCCGACCCATCAGAAAATCATAATATCATCTCGATTTTTCCTGAAAAAGCGGAAGAATTGAAAAAAATGATGAAATGCTCCCGAACGGATGACCCGAATTGGAAATTGTTTTAAAACGTAATAAAATGAAAAAATTATCTACTTATTTATCCGGTTCATTAGTCGTTGCAGGATTAGTCGCTCAGGAGAAGCCCAACATCGTCCTCATTTACGCCGACGATATCGGCTACGGTGATCTTTCGTGCTACGGGGCAACACGCGTACAAACCCCTAATGTTGACGCGCTTGCCAACAAGGGTGTGCGGTTTCGTAACGCCCATTCTGCCGCGGCAACCAGCACGCCTTCGCGGTATGGACTGTTCACAGGTGAATATCCGTGGCGGAGAAAAGGAACGGGAGTTGCCGCCGGTGATGCTGCACTTATTATCCGTCCCAGCCGTTATACGTTGCCCAAAATGATGAAGGAAGCCGGATACATTACCGGTGCCGTGGGCAAATGGCATTTGGGGATGGGTGCCGAAAGCGGAAAACAAAACTGGAACGAAAGGGTATCTCCAGGACCGGCAGAAATCGGATTTGATTATTCCTACATCATGGCAGCCACGGGCGACCGTGTCCCGTGCGTGTTTATGGAAAATCAGCGGGCAGTGGGACTTGAACCCAACGATCCTATCGAGGTAAGTTATACCCGCAACTTCCCGGGTGAACCCACCGGCAAGGATAATCCCGAATTGCTAACGAAACTGAAACCCAGCCACGGACACGATATGGCTGTAGTAAACGGTATTTCGCGTATTGGATTCATGAAAGGGGGAAATTCGGCCCGCTGGCAAGACGAAAACATTGCCGACAGCATTACGGTACACGCCGTCCGGTTTATCGAGAGAAACAAAGACAAACCGTTTTTCCTTTATTTCGGTACCAACGATATCCATGTGCCGCGTTATCCGCACGAACGCTTCCGGGGAAAAACCGATATGGGACACCGCGGGGATGCCATCGTACAGTTCGACTGGTCGGTGGGAGAAGTGGTCCGGGCCTTGAAAGAAGCCGGGATTTACGATAATACACTCATTATTATTACAAGTGATAACGGCCCTGTTGTAGATGACGGTTATGCAGATAAAGCCGTTGAGAGACTTAGAAATCATAAACCGTGGGGCCCTTTTAGGGGTGGAAAGTACAGTGCGTTTGAAGCAGGAACACGCGTGCCTTTTATTGTTCATTGGACAGGAAACGTTCGTACGGGAGTTTCCAAAGCGTTGGTATCCCAGATTGATATGTTGGGCACTCTTGCTGAACTTACAGAAATAGACCTTTCCGAAGCCTGGCAGTCCGACAGTCAAAAACAACTTTCCGCCTGGTTGGGCAATGACCCTAAAGGAAGGGATTATATTATTGGGGCTGCCGGTTCATTGACCGTGCTGACCCGTGATTGGAAATACATAGAACCGGGCACGGGAAATGTTTATGATCCGAGTACCAACACTGAGTTAGGAAATAGTGTGAAAGACCAGCTGTACAATATGGTTGTCGATCGGGGTGAGTACGAAAACGTTGCTGATGAAAACCCGCTGGCAGTTAAATTCCTGAAGCAACTGTTGGAGGAAGAAAAAGTTAAAGGAATGGGGCTGGAGCTTTAACGTAGAAGCTTGTCTCTCATTTCTCAACACCCCATTCAGCAATTCACAGCTGTTTGGGGTTTTGTTTTATTTTATGGTTAAAACTTGTTGCCTGAAATAAAAAATACAGAAAAAATGGAAATCCGTTGCCGGTTTATCTTCAAGGGTACCCCTCAAATGTTCCTGTACATGTTTTAAAAATATGCTGTTAAACATATCAATTTTATTTTTTATTTAATATTAACCTGATATCTTTGCCATCGTAATCAGCACAGAACAGAACAGAACAGAACACCGTATCTGAAAAGTGAAACTTGCACATGATGGATTTCAAATTTGACGGGAAGAGCACAAAAGTACAGCAGTTGGCTGAACACATCCAGGATGCCATTGCAACAAATGAATGGAAAGTAGGGGAAAAAATACCCTCCATCAACCATTTAAGCCGGCAATTTTCGGTATCGAGAGATACAGTGTTTAAGGCTCTTTCCGATTTGCGTGCACGCGGCGTGATTGATGCTATTCATGGAAAAAACTATTATGTGGCTTCTCACTCCAGGAATATCCTGTTATTGCTCGACGAGTATTCTCCTTTCAAGGAGGTCTTGCATACGACTCTCGTATCCGGATTGCCCAAATCCTATAAGATAGATCTGTGGTTTCATCAGTACAACGAACATCTGTTCCACAATATCGTCAATGAATCTATCGGAAGGTATAACAAGTACCTGGTCATGAATTACGACAATGAAAAATTCTCTGATGCATTAGCGAAAATCGACAGGAAAAAACTGCTGTTGCTCGATTTCGGGAAATTTGACAAAGACGGATACTCCTATGTTTGCCAGGATTTTGACAAGGGATTGTATGATGCATTAGCCTCCATCAAAAGTGAATTGAATAAATACAAAAAGCTGGTGTTTGTATTCAACAAATTCCATAAGCACCCACAGAGCAGCAAAATAGCGTTCAGCAACTTTTGTCTTGAAAATCACTTTGAATTCGGCATTTTGGATGAAATTTTGGAAAGGGCCGTGATCCAGGAAGATTATTTTTACCTGGTTATTAAACAGGAAGACGTGGTGAAGATTGTAAAACAAGGGCACACAGAGGGATTAATACCGGGGAAAAACTACGGTTTATTGGCCTATAATGAAAACCCTTTCTATGAGGTGATTGAAAACGGCATTTCCAGTATCGGGATAGATTGGCAAGAAATGGGAAGGATTGCTGCCGGATTTGTATTGAATAATCTGGCTGTGAAAACCTATCTGCCAACAGTAATCAAAAAAAGAGATTCATTTTAATCAGATTCGATCAATTTTATCAAGTATTTTAAAAAAATATAGAATATTTATGTATATTCATTTTGGAATCAGCACAGTTCAGAATTCTAACAAGGAGTCCGCTCCAAAAACCCCGAGAAAAGATTTTAATGAATTGCAACATATTGAAAATAACGGTGCTTTTTTGTACATTATGCGCATAAAAGACTTATCGGAGGAGACTCAATAATTAAAATTATAAACCAGTTATACCGGAAAAAATAATTTACCCGACTTATCAATTTATCAAAAAAATAACTTACAAAAAAACCATGTATCAATATCCAAAAATCGGTATTCGCCCTACCATCGACGGTCGTCAGGGCGGCGTAAGGGAAAGCCTGGAAGAGAAAACGATGAATCTGGCCAAATCGGTTGCCCGGTTAATCGAATCCAACTTAAAGAACGGCGACGGCACTCCCGTTGAGTGTGTGATAGCCGACGGCACCATCGGCCGTGTAGGGGAAAGTGCCGCCTGTGCCGCAAAATTTGAACGCGTGGGAGTCGGTTCCACCATCACGGTCACATCGAGTTGGTGTTACGGATCGGAGACGATGGATATGAATCCCCACTACCCGAAAGCTGTCTGGGGATTCAACGGGACGGAACGTCCCGGCGCCGTATACCTGGCAGCCGTTCTGGCAGCGCATTCTCAGAAGGGATTGCCTGCTTTTGGCATTTATGGCCGTGAAATACAGGATGCTACGGATAATACGATTCCGGAGGACGTGGCAGCGGAGTTGCTTCGGTTTGCCCGTGCCGCACAGGCTGTGGCCACGATGCGGGGACAATCGTATCTATCCATAGGAAGCACAGCCATGGGTATTGCCGGCTCAATGGTGAATCCCGATTTTTTCCAGAAGTACCTGGGTATGCGCAACGAATCGGTCGATTCCACCGAGATCATCCGCCGGATTCAGGAGGGTATATACGATCAGGATGAGTTTGAAAAAGCGATGGACTGGACTTCCACCTATTGCAAGGTAAATGAAGGAGCAGACGACAATCGTCCGGAGAAACAAAAAGATCGGGAAGGCAAAGACCAGGATTGGGAGTTTGTGGTCAAGATGACCATCATCATCCGTGACCTGATGAAAGGAAATCCCAGACTGAAAGAGATGGGGTTTAAGGAAGAGGCCATCGGACACAATGCGCTCCTGGGAGGTTTTCAGGGTCAGCGCCAGTGGACCGATTTCCTGCCGAACGGCGATTTCAGCGAGACAATACTGAACAGCTCGTTCGACTGGAACGGAATCCGTGAAGCCTATGTCCTGGCCACGGAAAACGATGCGCTGAACGGGGTTTCCATGTTGTTCGGCCACCTGCTCTCCAACAAGGCGCAGCTCTTCTCCGACGTACGCACCTACTGGAGCCCTGAATCGGTAAAACGCGTCACGGGAAAGGAGCTTACCGGACAGGCTGCGAACGGCATCATTCACTTGCTCAATTCGGGGGCAACAACCCTGGATGCGACCGGCAAGCAGAAATTAAACGGCGAGCCGGCCATGAAGGAACCCTGGAACATCCATGAAGAAGAAGTAGAAGCGTGTCTCAGGGCCACTACATGGTCACCTGCCAACAGGGATTACTTCCGCGGCGGCGGTTACTCCTCCACGTTCCTCTCAGAAGGAGGGATGCCTGTGACCATGTGCAGGTTAAATCTGGTAGATGGCCTGGGGCCGGTGCTCCAGATCGCCGAAGGATGGACCGTGGAGATTGACCCGGAGATACACGACATCATCAACCAGCGTACCGACAAGACCTGGCCTACCACCTGGTTTGCACCCCGTTTAACGGGCAAAGGACCTTTCAGGGATGTCTACTCGGTAATGAATAACTGGGGAGCCAATCACGGTGCCATCAGCTACGGACACATCGGACAGGATCTGATCACACTGGCATCTATGCTGCGAATCCCCGTTTGTATGCACAATGTGGAGGATGAAGAGATCTTCCGTCCTTCGGCATGGAACGCTTTCGGCATGGACAAAGAGGGAGCCGATTTCAGGGCCTGCAAGAACTTTGGACCCATCTATAAGTAAATTATGGACGCATCCAAATCATCGTTACTAAAACACAACGGCGTAAACTACTTGCTGCCGTTCATCCTCATCACTGCCTGTTTTTCACTGTGGGGTTTTGCTAACGATATCACCAATCCCATGGTGAAAGCTTTCTCCAAGATATTTCGAATGAGTGTTACAGAGGGAGCCCTGGTGCAATTGGCTTTCTATGGCGGATATTTTGCCATGGCATTTCCGGCAGCAATTTTTATCCGAAAATTCTCCTACAAGAAAGGGATCATGCTCGGGTTGCTGCTCTATGCTGTGGGAGCGTTTCTCTTTTTTCCCGCAAAAGAATCCGGAAGCTTCTATCCGTTTCTGGCCGCCTACTTTATCCTTACCTGCGGATTATCTTTTCTGGAAACAAGTGCCAATCCCTATATCCTTACGATGGGACCGGAAGAATCGGCCACCCGCAGGCTCAATCTGGCACAATCATTCAACCCGATCGGGTCTCTGGCAGGAATGTATGTGGCCATGAACTTTATTCAGTCAAGGTTGAACCCCCTGAGCACAGCAGAGCGGGCTGCGCTCCCTGATGCGGAATTTGGGGTATTAAAGCAGTCCGATCTGTCGGTTCTGATTGCGCCCTATCTGTTTATTGGCGTCGTGGTTTTGGTCATGTTTCTGATTATCTGGATTGCGCGTATGCCGATAAACGGAGATAAGAACAAACAAATCAACTTCTTCCCTACCCTGAAACGGATCTTCTCCGTACCCAACTACCGACAGGGAGTGATCGCTCAGTTTTTTTACGTGGGGGCGCAAATCATGTGCTGGACCTTCATCATTCAGTACGGCACACGAATATTTATGGCACAGGGAATGGAAGAACAGGCGGCAGAAGTACTTTCACAGAAGTACAATATTGTGGCCATGATCATCTTTTGTGTAAGCCGCTTTGTATGCACTTATCTGTTGAAATTCTTCAATCCGGGTAAGCTGTTACGGATACTTGCCATCGCAGCTGCAATATTTACGCTGGGTGTCATCTTTTCCCAGAACATTTGGGGATTATATTCCCTTGTGGCCGTGTCGGCCTGTATGTCGCTGATGTTCCCCACGATATACGGAATTGCATTGAAAGGCATGGGGGACGATGCCAAGTTCGGCGCAGCAGGATTGATCATGGCCATTCTGGGCGGATCGGTGCTGCCACCGCTGCAAGCCTCTATCATAGATCTGGGCAGCATCGGGAACTCGTTTCCGGCTGTAAACGCCTCTTTTATCCTGCCATTTATCTGTTTTGTGGTGGTGGCATGGTACGGAGCACAAGCCTATAGAAGAAGTATGATCATGTACCGATAAATCTCAATAAATAAAAGAGCCTTTGGGCAGACACACTAAATCTACAAAATATTGAATAATTAGTAATGAAAAATTAAAGTTAATATTAAATGCTTTATTGTGCTCGAGCACAATATATAATATGTTTTTAAAATTCAATAATATACAACCGAAAATGGTTCATAACAAATAATCTGAAATATTTACACCCAGAATGAGTATAAAATATAAAATAGCCATCCTGATTTGCTTATTTGTTGTACAGATGAGTTATTCACAGACTAAAACGTCATCAATTTGGCAATCAAGCCTTGTTAGAATGGACGAATCGGGAAAACTGACTTATACACCCGATAAAGAGGGAAACATTATACCCGATTTTAGTCGGGTTGGATATCATCACGGAAATAAAAGTATCCCCTGTTATCCCGTTGTTAAAATAGTTGAACCCGTGGAGGGAGATAATTGGGAGAACATCCAAAAAGCCATTGATGAAGTCTCTCGGAATAAACAAAACATTGACGGGCACAGGGGGACAGTCTTATTGAAAAGAGGTGAATACAGAGTCGCCAGAACTATCCACATTTCATCCGGTGGAATAATTCTTAAAGGAGAAGGAGATAACGCAAATGAAACGCGGATTATTGCTACGGGCAGGCAGAGATATCCTCTCATTGAAATTAAAGGAAATGGAAGATACCAGGAGGTAATCAATTCGCGCGTAAAGATTACGGATCAATTTGTTCCTGTTGGATCGCATTCCTTTCATGTTACATCAACCGATCAGTATAAGGTTGGTGATCGCATCATCGTATTTCGTCCAGGCACATCTCAATGGATTGAAGCCATCCGGATGAATCGGATCATTGAAAGGCAGGGTACCCGTCAATGGAAAGCAGAAGAATATAACCTGGCTTTTGAGAGAGAGATCACCAAGATTGAGGGTAACTGCCTCTTTATTGATAATCCGGTAGTGATGCAGATGGAAGAGCAGTATGGTGGTGGTGAAGTCTATAAATATACATTTGAAGGGCGCATTCACGAAGTGGGCTTATCCGATATGTATCTTGAATCTGAGTTTGAAAACGACAACGATACGGAGCACGGATGGATCGCAGTTCAGTTGGAAAATACCGAGAACTGTTGGGTTAAAAATATGACCACGCAAAATTTCGGATATTCGGCTGTTAGTTGTGAACGTTTTGCGAAAAATATCACTATTTCCAATGTTCGCTGCTTTGATCCAAAATCTCCGATTACAGGAGGAATGCGTTACTCTTTTAACAATAACGGCCAGCAAAATCTGTTTATGAATTGCCTGAGTAGAAACGGGAGGCATGATTATGTAACCGGCGCTCGTGTCTGTGGTCCAAATGTGTTTTACAACTGTATTTCAATCAATGCTTTTTCTGATATTGGGCCACATCACAGGTGGGCAACAGGGACATTGTATGACAATGTTGTTACCGATAGAGAAATTAATATTCAGGACCGGGGGAATATGGGAAGCGGACATGGTTGGGCAGGCGTAACCCAGGTTTTGTGGAATTGCCGTGCCAATCGGGCAACAGTACAAAAACCATGGACATCGGGCAACAACTATAATATCGGAATGAAAGGTAATTACACTCCAGGACATTTTAAAGACCGGGAAGATGGTTTCTGGGAAGGACTGCAAGAAGAAAATATTTTGCCCCGTTCATTGTATCAGGCACAATTACGAGCAAGGAGTAAAGAAAAATTAAATTATTATTAATTAATATATTATTGTGAGAGTTTTATGAATATTTATTTAAAAATTAAAATTGAATGAAAAAGGAGAAGTCAAACCCAAAGCCGTTCTTGTTACGGCTTGCTGTTGTGTTGTTCATGACATTTTCGGGTTTCAGTGCTTTCGGGCAAAACGTGATTTCCGGAAAAGTGTTGGACAAAACAACCAATGAACCAATGATTGGTGTCACTGTAATCGTTAAAGGGACATCAAAAGGTACTGTTACCGATTTGGATGGAACTTTTCAGATTTCAGCTTCGATTGGTGACAATTTAGTCGTATCTTACATGGGATATATAGAACAGGAGGTTAGGATAACTTCCGACAGACTGACTATAACCATGCAGGAAGATACACAGCAACTGGAGGAAGTTGTTGTGATCGGATACGGGACGATGCAAAAGCGGGATATTACCGGTGCGATCACTTCCGTAGATGCTAAAATTATTGAAGAACGAAATGCGGTCAATGTCTACGACGCATTACAGGGAGCAGCACCCGGCGTTTCGATCGTATCCAGTTCCGGTGCTCCGGGGGCATCTACCTCTATTCAGGTTCGTGGTGCATCAACCTTTGAAGATGGAGGTGTTACGCCGCTTTTTGTGGTAGACGGTACCATTGTGGATGATATCGACAACATCAATCCAACCGATATCAAAAGTGTTGAAATCCTGAAAGATGCTGCTTCTGCTTCTATCTACGGGGCACGTTCGGCAAATGGTGTAGTCATTATCACCACAAAATCGGGAGAGGCAGGTAAGCCACGTGTTGATTTCCGTTATGTACAGAGTTACAGCAAGATATCCAACAAGCTGCCACAGGTGAATGCATTTGAAAGCCGCTTAAGTATGGCAGCATCCGATCTGGGTAATCCCGCGAGAACATTGGAGAAATTTACGGATCGAACAGATTCCGTAGGTCTTGTTAACAGTACGAACTACTATTATCAGGATCTGCTTTTACAGACCGGTATACGGAATGATGCCAATTTAAACATCAGTGGCGGTACCGATAAGGCTAAATACAGAGCTTCATTGGGATACATCGGTGTGCAGGGTGTCATTTTAACCTCTTATCAAAAAAAATATACGGGTCAGTTCAATATGGATTATCAGCCGTGGAAAGGAATCACATTTACAACCCAGGTGCGGTTGAGCAGCGATGACACCAACAGCATCAACGAGGGAGATGTGATTCAGGGTTCTCTCCGGCGCGATCCCGATATGATTGTCTGGTATCCCGACGGGACACTGATCCCTTACTACTCTTCCGGTGGCCGGCGTAATCCGATTCAGGAGCTGGTAGATCGTGAAAGGCTGGATAAAAGGTACCAGATGGCCATTACACAGGGATTACGGTGGGAGTTCAATGATTGGTTAAGCCTGACGACGAATATAACCGGCGACTTCAGGGTAGATCGTAACACCCGGTTCGATTCGAAAGAGCGGGATGGTAGTGCCGATGAAAATACCCGCAAAAACAGTGGTGAAGACCGTACGGGATGGACGCAGAAATATGCTGCCGATTCTTATCTGAATTTCAATAAAACGTTTTTAAATGCACATGCCGTTGGGGCGACTCTGGGTGCTTCCCTGGAAACACAAAAAAGGGAAAATGCGGATTTTTATGGCAGTTATTTTGTGACGGAGAATATTCATACCATGAACATGGCCACAGTCTACGATCTGGGAAGTACGAATACAACGGCCAGCGAATATGCCCTGATCGGTTTCTTTGGACGACTGAATTACAGTTACAAAGGACGTTACATCCTTCAGGGAACACTGCGCAGAGACGGATCATCCCGTTTCGGACCGGAAAGTCGTTGGGGCTGGTTCCCATCAGCATCTGCCGGATGGCGTTTCTCGGATGAGCCATTTATGCAATGGGCAAATGATGTGCTGACCGACGGAAAATTCCGGGCAAGTTACGGTATAACAGGTAATGACAAAGTGGGTTACTATGAGTCCGTAACTCGTTACACATCCGGAAGTTATTCCTATAACGGTGTTGGAGGTGTGGTACCCGTATCCACTTATGGCAATCCGGCACTTCGCTGGGAGGAGACCCGACAATCGAATATCGGAGTAGATTTAAATCTATTCAGGGGGAAAGTGTCCA
This sequence comes from uncultured Proteiniphilum sp., assembly GCA_927407015.1. Taxonomy (GTDB): domain Bacteria; phylum Bacteroidota; class Bacteroidia; order Bacteroidales; family Dysgonomonadaceae; genus Proteiniphilum. The sequence continues at coordinate 41,585 of CAKMJT010000029.1, forward strand.
TTGTGGCAGACTACTATGTAAAAAACACAAAAGACCTGCTATCCGATTTAAACCTTCCTTTCACAACCGGTTACAATAGAATGCGTGTAAACCTGGCAAGTCTGGAAAACAGGGGTTGGGAATTCTCAGTGAGTGCATATCCTCTACGTACAAGGGATTTTTCCTGGAATACGATTGCTAACTGGTGGAAGAACGATAACAAGATTACCGATCTGGCAAAAGATGATTATGTTCAGAGCGGATATTGGATGGTTGCCAAAGGAAAAGCGGCCGGGCAGTGGTTTGGCTATAAAAATCTGGGTGTGTTTGAGTATGATGTGAGCAATGCCTATACAGAGGATTTTGCGCAACGTTTAACCCCTGTATTAACCAGAGACGCAGAGGGGAATGTGATTATCGGTTTAAACGGACAACCTATTTTGGAAAAGTATCTCAATCTGGACGGATCTGAATATACCGGCGAAGTAAAACAAATCAAACACGCGGGAGCAGTTGCAGCAGGCGGAGATGTTATCTGGGAGAATCTGCCCAATGCAGAAGGTGAATATGATGAAAAAATTGATGACAGCGACCGGCAGATACTGGGTAAAGCCACGCCCGACTGGTATGCATCCTGGAATAATATTTTGACATACAAGGATTTTTCGCTCTCTTTTAGTTTTTATTATAGTCATGGAGGGCTTATATACAACAAGTTGAAACAATATGTGACGACATGGGGTGGAAATACACACAAGCAACATCCGGAGTATATCAGAACCGGATGGAAATATCAGGGTCAAATCACCGATTGGTATGCATTGGATACGAGGGGTCGTAAAACGATGAACAGGCAGGAATTAAACAGTCAGTACCTGGAAGACGGCTCTTTCTTAAGATTAAAAAATGTACGATTGGCTTACAATCTGAATAGCAGGATATTGGAAAGACTTCCGCTGAACAGGGTACAAACTTATATTTACGGCAATGATCTTTTAACCTGGACCAATTATACCGGATTTGATCCGGAAATTGGAGGCAGTGTGCTGACTCCAGGTCGGGACAGTTCTGCTTATCCGCGTAAAAGAGAATTTGGCTTTGGAATCAATGTAGGTTTTTAATATGTATAATAATTGATAAAATGAAGAAAAATATTATCGCTATCATTTGCAGCATATTTATCTTAGCCGGCTGTGACGATTTTCTGGACAGACAACCGTTATCCGACATGTCACCCGGCACCTTTTTTCAAACGAAAGGTGATATGCGAACCTGGAATGCAGGTATTTACGATGCACTTCAATCGACACTCCACCAAAGACATCTCGATTGGGGAGATCTTCGCTCAGATAATTATCACACAACAGGATATGAAAGTGCGAAAGTTTATATGAACGCCATGGAATCGACCATGGGCGAAACAAGCTGGCAAGACCTGTATACAACGATCAATCTATGCAATATTGCCATAAAACGCTATCCTACTATTCCTCAGGTGCTTGAATCAGAAACCAATCCTTATATGGGACAAGCCTATGGCATCAGGGCATTGATGTATTTTTATGGAATCAGGGTATGGGGCAGAGTTCCGCTCATCACAGAACCCTGGGAAGGTGATCTGACCCAAATTGCGGTACCCAGGAATTCAATTGAAGAAGTAAAAGCACAAATCCTGGAAGATATTGATCTTTCGTTGGCTGCCCTTGGCAATGATGTCTCTGATAAATTCTATTTTAACAGAGCGGCTGCTTATGCACTGAAAACAGATGTACACATGTGGTTTAAGGAATATGATGAAGCATTGGCAGCTTCTGCGTATTTTGTTGGAAACTCCAATTTTTCATTGGTAAATAATTCAGATGAATGGAAAGAAATGTTTACAAAACCTGCTTCTTCCAAAGAATCTATTTTCAATCTTGCATGGAGTTTCGATGCTGATGGGAGTCACGGTTGGGCACAGCGCGTGGGTGCAAACAACACCAACAACGGATATAAAATGTCTCAACCGATATATGAAGAATTCATTGACAGACTTCGGTCCGGTCATGGTGCAGACGGGCGGTTCTGGAATAATGTAGATACGGTGAAATTATTTTATAACGGCCAGCGTCTACCGTTGACCTATGCAAACTGGACAACCTCTGGTATTGAAAAATGTACCAAATACAGTATCGTTGATCCCGATAGAAGTTTTGATGCCAATAATGGCGTTTATAGATCCTTCTGGGCTGTTCTGTCTTCAGAAAACGCAGAGATTCAAATCCCCATTTATCGTCTGGCAGATGTGCTTTTGCTGCGTGCAGAAGCATTGAGCAAGAAAGGCAATCCGACCGAAGCATTAAACATTGTCAATCAAATGCGAAACAGGGTTGGTTATACGGCAGATGCGAAATTGGAAGTAAATATGGCTGACCAAACGGCTGTTGAAATGCTTATCCTTCAAGAAAGACAATTAGAATTTATTGCCGAAGGGAAACGTTGGTTCGATCTGGTACGGACAGATCATTTGCTTGAGGTGATGGATCCTGTAATCAGAGCAAGACAAGAAGCGGCCGGAGTTCAGGTGACCGGTTTTACACAGGCAGAAGAAGGGAAAAAATATATGCCCATATATTACCGCGAATTTGAATCAAATACAGCATTAAAAGGCGATCAAAATCCCCCCTATTCCGAAGGATAGTTGATTTTTAAAAATTTACAGATATGTTGAAGATAATAAATTTAAAAATAGTATTGATGGTATTACTTGTACCATTTATGATGGAGAGTTGCGAGATCTTTGGACTGGAGCTCCAACAACCGTACGAATATGATTATAAAATTGGGGTTCCCGATAATCATGTCAATTTAAAAACATTGGACTTTATCAAGTCCAGACCTGATCTATTCAGTCTTCTACTGGAGGCTATTGAATATGCTGATGCGGCAAATCTTTATGCAGAACCAAATGCAACCTTTATTCTCCCCACGAACAGAGCTTTTAATTCTGAAACAGAATCGGATTTAAGTTATTTTCAGACACATAAATTGCTCTTTATTGAAAATGGAGATTCCCTGTTAGTAGCTCCAAGTTCCATGAATTCTTATCCCAAAGAGCAGGTAAAGGAATTTTTGCTTTACCATATTGTCAGGGGAAAGTATACATGGAGTAATCTGCCTGCAGCTCCAACCTGGTTCGATACGTTTGCATCTGCAGATACAGCGAAAGTAAATCTATATTTAATTAAAGATCGAAATCCAAATATTGCTTTCAATGATTTTAGCGGACATTACAAATCCAATATCAGACCCCGCACCTCTAATCTTTTATCAGATGAAGGTGCATACATTCATGTTGTTGAATCCTGGCTAGACAGGCCTACTTCGGATTTATTCAGATAAAATATTAATATAAAAAATTATGAAAGGGAAATATAAATTAATAATCGGATTATTCTTTTTTACCTGGCTGATCAGTTGCTCCGATGAAAGTTTCATTGAAATCGACTCCCTGAGTTCGGATGGAAATGAATTCTATTGCAACCAGAAAGTAAAAATATGGATGAACGTTCGCTCAAGCGATCTTTGGCATACTGATTATGAGTGGAGTGCCGACGGTGGTACCCTCACACAGCCACAGGGATTGGATGAGATGACCTGGAAGGCGCCAAATGTTCCGGGTACCTATACCATACGTTGTAAAGTAACCGTAGGAGATAAAACAGACATCAGGGAAAAAAAGATGTTCGTTTCCAGTTATTTTTTCGAGAAGTTTGAGAAATCACCCTATGCCTTTTCGGGACAATCGAGTACAACTCTGTCTCTGAGAACTGAAACTGTAAACGGACAGACTAACGGGTGGCTGCGGGCCAATGTGAACTCTTCAAGTGAGGTTAATCGCTATCTGAATCGCTCTTTTGGAGATCCTGAACTTGCCACACCCATTTCCATTCGGGCCAAAATAGGATTTGAATCAAACGCTCCTACGCTAGCAACAATTAAAGTGGGTAACAAAACCGGGAATACGATGTTGGAATATCAACTGAATTGTTTGAAGGATCCATCATCGGAAACGGGCTTTGTGAGCAGAATCTCATTCATGTGGTATCCTACGAATGTATCCCCCGGATTTCCAGTCGTTCCGGAAGGCAGCATTTCGCCTGATGGCTCTGCAACTTACAATTCGAGAGTTACAATTCAAACGAGAAATGTGCTGGGTCTGACCACTACATACGATTACTATTACACGATCAGTAAAATGTCAACCTTCACCAATAAAAATTACAAAAAGGTGGGAATGGCTATTGATGAGAATTATCAGCTCCACGTCTTTCTGGAAGGAGAGGAGGTTCTGACAACACCGGTTATCAGTGAGCTTCGTACATTAAATCAGATACAAGGAGGTGTTTTCATTGACAACTGGCGGGTCGTTTTCCCGAATGGAAACGGAGGTGCCAACAGGCCAATGCTCTATTTTGATGATGCCTACGCATCAACCACAGAGTTATTAAAATAGGAATTTATTCGAAAAAAGAAATGACCGGCTTTTGAGCTGTGAAAATGTAGTATTCCCGTGATCCGGATGCTGATAATAAAATGTGCATCGGATCATGGGGATCTTAATCGATTGAAATGAAACATTCATAAATTCAAGCAGATGAAAACACAGGTATTATTCATAGGATTGCTGCTCTGTTCTTCAATCCTTACAGCACAGGATACAATAAAAGGTGTCATTATTTCCGACAAGGGAAAACCTGTACGTCGAATGAATGTATGGGTAAAAAATTCGCTGGACGGAGTTAAAACGGACAAACAAGGTGAATTTATATTACAGGATCTGAGTGAAAAAGATACACTGATCATCTCTGTTTCAAAAAAACAGGATGCCGTGATACCACTGAAAGATAGGGGAGATGAGTTAATAATTAAGTTGAAAAAGAACGAATTTATTTTGCAAGACAATTCGCAGGAATTCACATACCCTTATTCAAACAAAACATTGTTGGCATTCAATCCGAATATTCTTACCCGCCGCCAAATTGAACAGAGTGGTGCAAACTCCCTGTATGATTTGTTGAGAGGGAATCTCCCGGGAGTGACGGTCTCCGAGGTCAATGGCAATACCCTCGTAACCATTCGTGGAGGAAGTTCTTTTGATCTGAACAATGAACCGCTTTTTATTATAGACGGGATCGAATACAGAGGAAGTTATGATGCCGATCGTGCTGTGAATATACATGATATTGAACAATTAGAGGTGCAGAGCGATGGAGCGATGTACGGAATTAAAGGATCAAATGGGGCAATTGTAATTACAACCAAAAAAAAGTAGAGATGGGCGTGCTGACATTATAGAAAAAGTCATGGATATCAATTATGTAAAATACTTTTCAATCTGTATTTTAATGCTGCTTCCTCTGTTATCCTGTCATTCACAGGAAGAAACGAAAACAATACCCCCATCCTCGACAGAAGATAAGGAAAAAAAGGATGTGGATAATCCTACTGCAAATGGATACCTGTTACAAAGTTCCATGCAGGGGGCTTCTTCGTTGACAGACAAGGACTATACCGTGATTCACAACTACATGAGGCTATATGGATGGGATTATACGGAACATCCGAATTCATCTGAAAAAGACCATCATGATGGCGTACATTGCCTGAATATTTACGATGAGAGCTTGCAACAATATGTATTTCAACTTATTTCCCATGTCAACCCGTTTTTGGATGGCGACAGAGGTAAACTGGAAGACAGGCAGCGGAATGAAATGAAGTCGCAGACGTCAGAAAATTGGTTTAAGATGAATGGGAATTGGGATGAACGACAATGGTTGGAATGGAAATTCAAAATACCGAAAGGGTTTCGTCCATCAACCAGTTTTTGCCATATTCATCAGCTAAAAGCTCAGGAAGGAAATAACGGGGCTCCCATTATTACGATTACGCTACGTGGAAACAACAACGGTACAAACAGAAGGGTACAGGTAATCCATACCGGGGATGTTTCTTCCACGAACAAAGGTACTATTGTGGACAATATTCCCATGGAGGAATTCGAAGACGAATGGGTGCAGGTACAGGAAGAGGTTCACTATATCCACAACGGTTTTTTCCGGATCAAAATTATCCGGATAAGAGACAATAAAGTATTGATGGATTATTCCATCGACAACATTGATATGTGGCGAAAAGGTGCTACGAATATTCGCAATAAATTTGGTATTTACCGCAGCTACGGAAAGACATTAAGCGATCAGAACGACAGGCCAAGTAACGGCATCAAAGACGAATCGCTACTCCTGGGGGATTTTTACATCTACGAAAAAAACACAAATCCGAATCCTCAACCGCATGATTGAGAATTAATACTCAACCGTCTCAAATTATGTCAATAAAAAGTAATTGAAAACTAAAAAATTACTCAAGAAAAAAGAGTATGATTAAATCTTCTAAATGCATTACACATGGATAAATTCAAATATAAGCTATTAATTTTTTTGTTGATCTGTTTTATGGGAGAAGCCTGTTCTCCAAAATCTGTTTTCACGGTCTCTTCTCCTGATGGCCAAATTAAAGCCATTGTGAAGTTCGATAAAGAACAAGGAACTGTTCACTATATAGTGAAGAGCAGGAATCAGGAAGTTATATCATTTAGTTCGATGGGAATTTCTACCAATCTGGGGGAATTTACATCAGGGATGAAGCTCGAAGACTCTTCGAAAAAAACGATTGACGAAACATATAATCTTCCCCAAGGGAAAGTCTCTGCCTACCGGAATTATGCAAATGAGCAAACGTTGACTTTGAGTAAAAATGGCCAACAATTGATCATTGTATTCCGGGTATACAATGATGGTATCGCATATCGTTATGAAATACCGGGGGAAGGCGGGATTGAATTTAGCGGTGAAATCAGTTCCATTAACCTGGCTGATACGAATCTCACCTATTACGGACAAAATCATCCGAACAGGTATGGATATGAAAGCGCTCTTGGCCCCATTGACGGCGAGAGGATGTCAAATCCTGTGCTGGCTCACCTGAAGGATAAAAACCATTTTGTGTTGATGGGACAGGCGGCAACCTATGGCAATTATGTACAGACCCACTTTCAACGATCAGGTAACCGGTTCACTTACGCCTATCCACTGGATCAGGAAAAAATTGGACCAGTTCGTGCCGCACTACCCTTTCAATCTCCCTGGAGAATGGTCATTATTTCTCCTGAAAATCCCGGGAAAATTGTGGAATCTTATCTGGCTGAAAATTTAAATCCTCCTACAAATCCAGCCTATCTGAATCAGGATGTCACAATGAAAGACTGGGTGAGACCGGGACGTGTCATGTGGGATTATATTGCCAGGGATGGTGACAAACCCCGTATGTGGATTGATGCGGTTGCCGAAATGGGCTGGGAATACTATATGGCTGATGCCGGATTCGCAAACCGCTGGGGAGGAAATGATTCTGTTTTGAATGTAGTTAAATATGCCGATGCGAAGAATGTGGGGGTGATAGGCTGGGCACATACCCGTGAATTTGATACTCTTGCAAAAGCCGACTCAACAATGAAGAGATATGCAGACTGGGGACTGAAAGGGGCTAAAATTGACTTTTTCGACAACAATACACTCAGTGAAAATCCCCGCGACTGGAGAGACTACGAAGATACACAGCAAAGTTTGCAAATGAGGGACTGGATCTTTGAGCTGGGTATAGAGTACTCATTTCTCCTTGAACTCCACGGAAATACGATTCCAACAGGTGAACGCAGACAATATCCTAACCTGATGACGCTCGAAGGGGTTGATGGTATGGAAAGAAGAACAAAACCTGCCGCAAACGATCTTACCATTCCCTATGTCAGAAATGTAATGGGGCCCGTCAGCTATACTGTCATCCACTTTGAGCGGTCTCCCGGCACACATGCCTATCAGTTAGCCATGCCCATTGTTTATGAAGCCGGCCTGATGATATATGCGGAACACGGACAAAAACTACTTGACTGGCCAGGCAGAGAAATGATTAAGGATCTTCCTTCAACATGGGATGAAACGAGATATTTGGAAGGAATGCCTGCTAGTCATATCGTAATAGCACGCAGAAAAGGTGAGGACTGGTATATCGGCGGCATGACCGATGCAGCTCGCACGGTTACTATTCAACCGGATTTTCTGGATAAAGAGAAAAGTTACAATGCTTTGATTTTTAGTGATGATACGCATACCACAATGAAAAGGGAATCGAACCAGATTACGAATAGTGATAGTCTATCATTCAATTTATTGGAGAGAGGCGGTTTTGCATTGCGACTAAGACCATAGTCTCATGATATTAATTGCAATCAACCTTATTATGTTTAAAAAAATAAAAAAACAAACACATGAAAAAAAGTAAATTATTAAATCTTCTGAGGTGTTCTTCATTCATCGTTCTTTGGATGATATCCTTGAACATGTTTGCACAAGGCATTACCGTAAAAGGTACGGTAACAGACGCAAATAACGAACCAATTATTGGGGCAACCATTGTTGAGCAAGGCAATACAGCACATGGTACAGTCACCGATATAGATGGAAATTATATGCTGATTAATGTACCGGCTAATGCTGTCTTACAAATTACATATGTTGGCATGAAATCTCAGGCTATTCCTGTGAATGGACGTACGACCATCTTTATTACCCTGGAATCGGATACTGAATTATTGGAAGAAGTTGTGGTGGTTGGGTATGGAACACAAAGGAAGATAAATTTAACAGGGGCTGTAGGAAATGTGAGTTCCGATGAAATTAATTCTCGCATAGCTCCAAGTACCTCTTCTCTTTTGCAAGGGAGAACTCCCGGGCTACAAATTACACAAAATTCCGCAATGCCCGGAAATGAAAACGTTGAAATACGTATTCGAGGCATGGGTACTTTTAGCTCTGCAGGAAATAATCCCCTTATCCTCATTGATGGTGTAGAAGGAGATTTCAACAAACTAAATCCAAATATGATCGAGAGTATTTCAATACTGAAAGATGCTGCCTCGGCCTCAATTTATGGATCACGTGCTGCGAACGGTGTGATTTTAGTAACTACTAAAACAGGGAAAGAAGGACGAATTGGGGTAGAATACCAATTTAACTATTCTATGCAAAAACCTACTGAGCCTATGCATCGAGTGACTAACTCAGTTGAATATATGGAGTTAATCAATAAAGCGATAGACTTTTCCGGAAATGTAAATGCAGGCTGGAGATATACGGATGATGAAATAAATCGTTACAGAAAAGGACAAGACCCTAATGATCCCAGCTATAACCCTTTACAGTATCCGAATTGTGACTGGTTAGATTATTTAATTCGTGATGCTGCCATCCAACAACATTTTATAAGCATCAACGGAGGAAGGGGCGGCACGAGTTTTAATGCAGGATTAGGCTATATGGATCAAACAGGACTCTTATTAGGAACAAGTTACAAGCGGTACGATGGACAAATTAATTTCAAATCGTCTCTTACAGAAAGAATTACTTTTGGTTCTAATATATCGATGAATTATGGAGTCAGGCACGACACTTCATTCAATGACACAGATCTAGGCAATATGAATGCATCACGCGATCAGATGAGGTCGGCTTATGCAGCTTCCCCGTTGATGACCCCTCAATTACCGGATGGAAGTGGACGATGGTCATCCTATGCATATGAAAATAAAGGGGGAAATAAAAACCCTATTGCAAACGCTGTTGCTGGTGGCGGTCAATTAGAAGACAATAACTATATATTGGCCAGTTCTTTCTTGAATCTAAAAATTATCGAAGGTCTCAACGCTGAAGTGAAGGGAGCTGTAAAATTCAATGAAGAACAAAATAAAATCATGAATGCCACCTGGGATGGCGCTGTCTTCTTACCGGATGCCAATGGAGTATATGAGGACCGTCCTTCAACTTCTATGCAAAGTTTTCGTCAGAGAAATAGCCGTTCAAAGCAATATACCCTTTATGGAACACTGAATTATTTGAAAACATTGAATGAAGTTCATAACCTCAATATTCTGGGCGGATATAGCCAGGAAAGTTATAAGTTTGAACAGATCGAAGGCTATCGAACTGGCTACACGGTTACGGATATGTGGTACCTGAGTATGGGTCCAACCCCGGCTCAAACGAATGATAGTTCCGTAGATGAGTGGGCATTATCATCATTCTTCGGACGCCTTAATTATGATTATTTACAAAAATATTTGTTTGAAGCAAATATCCGGTACGATGGTACTTCACGTCTTCCCGACACTGGCAGATGGGGTGTTTTCCCCTCTGTATCTGCAGGCTGGAGAGTAACCGAGGAAGCATTCATGAAAGATTTTTCATTTATTGATAATTTTAAAATTAGGGCATCCTGGGGTCAGCTGGGAAATCAAAATATTGGTAATTATCCCTATCAGGCTATTTTGACGACTTCAGGCTATAATTTTGGGGGTACAATGAGCAACGGTTATTATAGTAACAAAATGGTAAATACCAATATTAAATGGGAAACAACCACTTCAACCAATATTGGAGTAGATTTTGGATTTTTTAAAAATAAATTATCGGGATCGATAGATTGGTATCACAAGTACACTACAGATATACTCCGCAATTTGCAAGTCCCAAATTTTGTCGGCATCAGTGGCCCAACAGTTAATCAAGGTGAAATGAAAAACGTTGGATGGGATTTTATTGTGGGATATGAGGATAAAATAGGTGATTTTAGATACAGTTTTAAGGCTAATTTTGATACTTACAAAAACACATTGATAAAATACGGTGCTCAAGAAATTAGTGGGGTTAACATCCGGCGGGAAGGGTTACCCTGGAACACATTTTATGTCTTGATACAGGATGGTGTATATCAAAATCAAAAAGAAATTGATGACGAAAAATTTAATGGTCAACCCGTCGAGCGAAAATATGCCGGTTCCATTACTATTAAACCCGGCGATATCAGATATAAAGATATTAGCGGGCCGGATGGTGTACCCGATGGTGTAATTGATGCCAATTACGATCGTACACCCGTATTGGGTTCTTTCCCAAAGTTTGGTTATGGGTTCAATATTAATTTATCCTATAAGATTTTTGATTTAAGTTGTTTCTTTCAAGGTGTTCAGGGAAGGAAACTTTATGTATCCTCCTGGGGTATTTCTCCATTCAATCAGGCATCACCTCCTCCGACATTTTGGAGAGATGCCTGGGATGGAGAAGGTACATCTAATTATATTCCTCATATTTACATGGATGGATACGGACCAATGCAAGCAGGAAATTCATCTTTCTTCCTTAGAGATGCTTCTTATCTGCGCATGAAAAGTCTTCAAATTGGAATCAATTTGCCTGAAAAAACAATAAACAAAGTGTATATAAAGAATGCACGATTATTCTTCTCCGGTGATAACTTGCTTACGTTTACAAAATTCTTTGATGGACAGATTGATCCGGAACGCACAGGGCAAGGCTCAAGCGATGCTTTGTATCCGCAAGCAAAAATCTACACGGTAGGGTTAAGGGTAATGTTTTGATCAAGGCATATAAGTTACTTTGCATCACAACAATTATTGTAAAATTGAAAATTTAGAACAATAAATAATTAAACCTATGAAATACTTAACGATTTTATTCTGTTTTTTGGGTATTGCCATTTTGAATAGTTGCGATGGGTTTCTGGATAGACAACCGCTCGATCAGCTCAGCCAAAATACTTTTTTTAAAAATAAACAAGATATAGAACAGGGGCTTATTCCTACTTATCTTCGCTATCGCTCCCAGGTGATTGGAGGAATGGGAGCGGGAAACGGTTCGTCGATGGATTTAGAAGCATTGAGTGACAATGCATATTCTTCTTCGGGATTTCAGAGTTTACAAAATATCGCACAAGGGGGAATGACGGCCTCAACCGGAGGAGCCGTAACTACCATGTGGAATGATGCCTGGCAAGGTGTGGCATATTGCAATTTCTTCTTAGATAACCTGGAAAGAGAAGAAGTAAAAAAATTACTTTCCGAAGCTGATTATAAACAAATTAAAGGTGAGGCTCTTTTCAACCGCTGTTATTTCTATTTTTTGCTTATTCAGCAATATGGAAATATTCCTCTTGTTGTGAATGCTGTAACTGCTGAAATGCCATATATGAATTTACCACGCGATCCTGTAAGTAAGATAGTTTCTCAATTACTTTCAGACATTGATTTGGCGATTGAAGGACTTCCCCTGAAAGTTTACACAACTGGCCATGCAGTAAAGGGCTCTGCCATTCTATTGAAAACCAGAATATTGATATATGATAAACAATATGCCGAAGCAGCGACTACGGCCTATTCTTTGATAGGAGATGCAAAAAATCCTCACAAACTTTCCGATGATTATGCCGGTATTTTCTTCGGCAACCAGATAAATAACCCAGAGATTATGTTTTCCGTATGGTACTCATCGCCAGATGATATGCATCAGTTTGATCAGTATACCGGAAGCCGCATGTCATGTTATCCTTTATTTGATTTGGTGAAAGCATATGAAGAAAAATCCCCGGGTGTGAAAGATCCACGATTGGGCATGACCATTTTTATGGTGGGCGATCCTTGGGAAATGTATAACGGGACATCAACCAAAACATTCCAATATACGACATGGAATACAGAGACAGGAAAGCAAGATAAAATTCTTGATCCTACAATCTACACATATTCGACAAAACAATTTCCGCCCCGCGATGGATCTCCAAGAACTTCAGAAGGTAATATACCCGTAAGTTCCCTTGCCTGGAAAAAAGGTGTCAATAAGTCTTTGGTACAGGCAAGAGATAAAATTAGTGCACAACATCGGGTATTGATGCGATATGCAGACTTACTTTTATTATATGCCGAGGCAATGTTTGAATCGGGACAAGGTAATGATCCAAGAGCTTTAAAAGCGCTGAATGATGTTCGGGGACGTAAAGGGGTGGAAATGCCTCCGAAAACAGGACTCACACGAGAAATCATACGCAATGAACGACGGGTGGAGCTGGCCTATGAAGGAATTAGATACTATGATATAAAAAGATGGGACATAGCAAAAGATGTAATTCCACTTAAAATTCCAAATCCAATGTTATCAAAAGGTATTGTGTGTAAATGGGATGGAAATTTATGGCCGATCCCTCAAAACGTGATGAATATAATGCTTCCTGCAGGGTGGGAAAATAATGCTCCTTATTAACATTATAGTGTTGGATGAATGGTGATTATGAAAATCACCATTCATCTTCATAGAATGTTTAATTTTGATAATGTGCGATTTGTTTTATCAAAGAATGTCAACCCCTACAACAAGTTTTAATATGAAACATCCCGTATTTTTTATTTTAATATTCCTTTTCGCCATAATACCGATTAAAATTATTGGACAAGAAGGTTTAACGCCACAAATTGATTTCAAACAATATGCGTCTTCTGCCGATTTGAAATATGAGACTCCGGCGTCAACCAGTGAGGAAGGACTTCCCATTGGCAACGGAGTGATGGGAACATTACAATGGACCACCCCTACTTCAATCCGGTATCAACTGAACAGAGTCGACGTTTTTGGAAATAACGCAGAAAGTAATAATTTCTATGAACGACATACGGATTATTGCGGTGGTGTAGGGTTTATTGACATTGATTTCCCGAATTATAACGATCTGTTCGCCGGCGATGAGTTTTTGCAGCATTTGTCATGTTATACAGCCACTGTGGCGACCAAAGGGAAGCATGTAAATACCGAAACTTTTGTGTGGAGCGATGAGGATGTGATGGTGATGAATGTGGCATATGATGAATCCTCTCCCATTGTCGTTCATTTAAGGTCTTTACGACCCTTAATCACGAAAACGGGAGACCATTCTGCCATCTCATCACTGAAGCAAGGAACAGACAACACAATCGTACTCCTGCAGACATTCAAAGAAAAAGACTATGTTTGCAAGTCTGCTGTTGTGGTGAAGATAGTAGGTGTTCCGTCTAAATCGAGATTCGCAAATGAAACGGATATTACTTTAACGGCAATCCCGGAAAATGGAAACGCTTTTCAGGTATATGTGGCAAGTGCGGCATCATTCAACGAAGATGCGGATGTTGAGGGGGAGGCAATACAAAAGCTTCAAAGAGCAATTGGATTGGGATATGATACTGTTTTATCGCATCATCAGCAATGGTGGAAATCATTCTGGGAAAAATCGTTCGTTAAATTGCACAGCAATGATGGCGTAGCCGATAAAATAATGGAGAATTACACCTATTTCCAATACGTGATGGGATCATCCTCTCGGGGTACATATGCACCAAAATTTAACGGCATGCTCTGGACTACCGGAGGCGATTCGCGGAAATGGGGAAATCTGTTTTGGGGAGCCAACCAGAGTTGTTATTACAACGGATTATTTCCAACAAACCGGCTGGAATTGATGAAGCCGTTCTTTGACATGTATTCCCAAATGATGCCATCTCTCGAGCGTGCCGCCGTACAACAATGGGACAGTAAAGGAATCTTCATTCCTGAAACCGTAGGTTTCGACGGCCTGCCGGAGCTACCAGATGAAATTGCAAAGGAGATGCGGGATTTGTATTTGCTGAGAAAGTCTTGGGATGAGCGATCAGATTCCTTCAACGAATATGCAAAAACAAAAATGCCGTTCAACAGCCGCTGGAACTGGAAACAGGATGAAGGCTGGAAGGATGGCACCTGGCATTTCTCAGATAAGGGAGGCGGCCCTTTCGGGCATGTCACACATATTTTCTCCCGGGGAGCTAAAATTGCCTATCAATATTGGATGTATTATGAATATACCCAAGACAAAGCATGGCTTAGAGAACGAGCATATCCGATGTTAAAGGGGGTAGCAGAGTTTTACCGGAACTTTCCCCATCTGAAAAAGGAGCGTGACGGAAAATATCATATCCGGCATGTAAACGACAATGAGTCGGTATGGGACGGACACAATACGGTGGAAGAGATTTCGTCCATGATGGGAATTTTACCGGTAACGATCCGTGCAGCGGAAATTTTGGACATTGATGCTGATTTACGTGAACTATGGGAAGAGATCTTGGTAAATCTGTCACCTTTGCCTATCAGTGATTCATATCCTGAATTAATGGAACGTCCCGTTACATTTGTGCGATCACTCCAACCGGTATTAAAAGGGCCTGCTTCACGCGTTCCGGATCCTAATACCATGCCTGTATGGTTTTTCGATTTATACACGTTAGAATCCACAGACCAGAAAATGATGCAAATAGCAAACAACACGTTTGATGCCTATTTCCCTTCCGGGATTACCAGGAATTCTCCTGTATATGTCTTATCCAAGCTTCCGGTAGCAGGAACACAACTCGGACGTGCAGATGCAACAAGATATCTGATTTCCAATCAGGTTGAATCTCAGGAAACGGTGATTCTGAGAAACCGGATGGACTTACGCGAAGGCTTTCAAACTACAGGTGTGCAACGCCTGGGTCGCGCAGCCGATGCGCTTCATAATGCATTGTGTCAAAGCATTCCGGCCTCACCCGGAAAAGATCCGGTGATTCATCTATTTCCTGCCTGGCCAGAAGAATGGGAGGCTGATTTTAGTTTATTGACTCGGGGTAACTTCATGGTAACGTCAAGCATGCATAACGGGAAAATCGAGTTCGTGGAAATTAAATCGAACTCTGGCATGCAATGTAATTTACACAATCCCTGGGAAAAAGGAAAAGTATCTATTTATAAAAATAACAGGAAAGTTTTAGAGACAACCGACAGGCTTATCTCAATTTCTACAGAACCCGAGGACCATTTATTTATTTACAATAAATAAATGGTCCATCAGAAACAAATATGATTAAAACTTATCGGAAATGAAAAAAATAATTCTATTATTACTCATAATATATCCATACAGTATTTATTCTCAGAATATTAATCTGAATAAATGGAAGGATAACGATGATCCGAAAAAAATCGGACTGCTTGTTTCGAATCGTTTTGTGGAGAGTCCGCATAATAGTTTCCGCCCTCCCACCCCGACAAAATCAATCACATACCCCGAAGTGTGTGCCTGGTACGGTGCATTGCGATTTGCAAAAGTCACCGAAAACAGTTTGCTGTCAAATCAGCTCAATGACCGGTTTAAGCATTTGATAAATAATGAAAAGCACTTAATACCGAAGCCGGCACATGTAGATAATACGGTTTTTGGCGCAGTTCCTTTCGAACTTTTTTTACAAACCGGAGAAAAAAAGTATTTAGATCTTGCCCTTCAGATTGCAGATGCACAATGGGAAATGCCGGAGAATGTATCTCCAGAGAAAGCTGCATCTTATAAGGCACTGCTGGATAACAACCTGACATGGCAGACACGCTATTGGATTGACGATATGTTTATGATTACCATGGTGCAGACGCAGGCCTACAGGGCAACGGGGGATAAGAAATATATCGACAGAACTGCTTATGAGATGTATGTGTATCTCGATACCCTGCAGCAGGCTAACGGCTTGTTTTATCATTCTCCCGATGCTCCTTACTTCTGGGGACGCGGAAATGGATGGATGGCAGCCGGAATGGCTGAACTTCTCATTTCATTGCCTGAAGATAATAAATACAGAACACCTATCATGGCATCTTATCTGAGAATGATGGAGAGTTTAAAAAAATATCAAAAACAATCAGGCCTTTGGGGACAGCTTATCGATGACAAAGAAGCGTGGGACGAAACTTCCTGCTCGGCCATGTTTACCTATGCAATGATTGTGGGCGTAAAACGGGGATGGCTGGATAAAAAGACATATGTACCGGTAATTGAGAAAGCCTGGCCTGCACTGGTAAAACATATTAATCCTGATGGAGACATTGATGAAGTTTGCGAGGGAACAAATCGTAAAAATGATCGTCAATATTACCTCGACAGAAAAAGAAAGACAGGCGATATGCACGGTCAGGCACCCATTTTATGGTGTGCAGCAGCTCTCTTGGAAGATTTGTAAACAAAAGGATGATTAAAATGAAAAGTAAGAAAATCACACTTAGTATTTTCTTTTTACTGTTGGTTCTGCCATTTAAGGTAAAGTCACAGCAATATGAAAGCATCAAAGAATATCTGTCTCCTGCTGTAAAAAACGGGGGTTTTTCCATGAATGATTACATTCTATGGTGTCCCACAGTGATAAAAGTAGATGGTACCTATCACATGTTTGCTTCCCGTTGGCCCGTAAAATACGGACTTGGGGGTTGGACCAAATATTCGGAATGTGTCAGGGCGACTTCCGAAAATTTATACGGCCCTTATGAATTTCAGGAAGTCGTTTTACAAAAGAGACCGGATGCTTGGGATAATTCCCGCGTACACAACGTGAAAATTGTAAAAACAAAAGATAAGTTTGTGCTCTACTATATCAACTCGGCCAATCAGATCGGTTATGCAGAAGCTGATAAAATAACAGGCCCGTGGACGAGGGTAGATGAACCGATTCTCCACTTTAGCAACCCTGCTCCTCTTGTGAGAGAAGATGGAAGTATCTATATTTTTGGCCGCTTGCGCGATACTGAGGACAAAAACAGAGGTGTGGCCGCCGTTGCTCCCTCTTATAAAGATCCGTATGCGCTGATCGAAGAGGGGAAAAATCTCCTGCCCAATGACTATGAATTGGAAGACCCAACAATCTGGTGGGCAAACAATCAATACAACATCATCTGTAACGATTGGAAAGCGAAAGCCACGGGGGTAACAAAAGGTGGGGCTCAATATTACTCAAAAGATGGCGTAACCTACCATCTGGTATCGCAAAAACCAATCTTTAACCGAAATGAACCGGTAGTTTATGATGACGGATCGGCGGAGAAATTTGCAAGAATTGAACGTCCCTTTGTCTTTACAAACGAAAAAAATGAGGTAATTGCCCTTTTCACAGCCAATCTTTACTCCGATTCATTGGGAGGAAGAGCCAAAATTGTGGTTCATCCAGTAAATAATTACTATCCTAAAGAGGTAGCTGCCAAAGCACGGCGTGGCACATCACAGGGATTGCCCGATGCACGCCTGCCATATACACCCGGCAAACCCGTAAAGTATTGGTCATTAGCCACGGCGGCCAGTATAATGTCACGTTACCCCGATTATCGTGAAGCGTACTGGAAACCCTGGTCGTATGTGCAGGGATATATGTTCTATGGTTTTGAAATGTTGTATCGTCTCACCGGAGATACACAATACATGGATTTTATAAAAAAATATGTCGACCATTTCGTGGATGAGCAGGGGAATTTTCATGGGGATAAACTGACTAATCTGGATAACTTAATGACGGGTAACAGCATTGTAGGTTTGTATGAGTACACAAAAGACATTCGTTACAAAACCGCTGCAGATCAGTTTCGAAAAGTATTCGATACCTATCCCCGAAGTGCGGATGGTCAGTTCTGGCATGGGGATAAATCTCCCAATATGTGGATCGACGGAGTTTTCATGGGACAAATGTTTTTAATCAGATATGGAAAATCAATCGGCGATACATACTATTGTTTTGATGAAGCTGCCCGGCAGGTTTTGGTTTGTGCAAAGCATTTAAGAAAAGGAAATTCCGGATTGTATCTGCATGCCTGGACCGAAAAACCGGAGTTGGTGAAATGGGCTGACCCGAAAACCGGACTTTCGCCCGAAGTATGGAGTGAAGGAATGGGCTGGTTTGCTTTGATGGTAGCTGAATTGCTTGCTGAAATGCCCCAAACGCATCCGAAATACAATGAGATTCAAAAATTATATGTGGAGATGGCTTCGGATCTAAAAAAATACCAGGATAAAAAAACAGGCGGCTGGTATATGATTGTAGACAAAGGCAATCATCCTGACAACTGGATTGACCCGTCGGGTACCGGAATGTTTTTGTATGCCTTACAAAAAGGGATTGAATTAAATCTTATATCTCAAAAAGAATTCAATCCTGTTGTGAAAAAAGCGTACAAATGTTTGATCTCGTTTGCCAAAATCAACGAAAGAGGATTGGTAGATATTGAAGGCGGGGGCGATGGAATTTCAGTAAAACCGGATTATGAAACCTATGTGCATTATCAAAAAATGACAAATGCAAAAGAAACGGTAGGTGCTTTCCTCTGGGGCACAACGATCATGGAGAAACCCCGAAAGTTAATATTAGAATAAAAATAATACCGGTATGAGAACTTTTCCTTATTTACTACAAATACTTATCTTTATTGCAATAAATGCAGAGGCAAGGCTGGCGGATAATTCCGGTAACGCATCCGACTCTTCATTTTTGCCTAAGTCGCACATATATAAAGAGACACCCGATTCACTAATTTTCATTTCTGGCTTAACCCAAGTCTTTACCGTGGATACACCCGAAGACGAGGGGTTAACAGCCACGACTCTTAGAGTAGAAGATCTGTTAAAAGCAGCCGAAAAAGAGGCCGGATTTCGTTACAAGGTTTTTAGCTCTGTTGGCCATGAAAAGAAAGAAGGCATTTTTGAATCGGGAGACTATATCGAAAAAACTAATCATAAAACAGGTAAAAAACAGGTAAAAAAAGTAGGAATAAAACGTGCTGCCATTAGAGGAACGCTCCTGTTGGATAAGACCCGGATGACGGTCGGCAGCAAGAACGACATTATTCTCACTTTCTATGCAGGCCAACGTTCTCCGATGACGGATGTGGTTATCACCATTCCCAACGGAATACGCATAACCCCGGATAATACCTTCATCAATGTGATAGGTCGCGGTGAAGTGCTCCTTAAGGACCTGGCCAAACAATCGATAGGCCGTACAGGAACGAATTATTCCTATCGCCGGGTGGGAAGTGTGGAAATTAAAGAGAATGAATGCAACGGGCAGCAGCTTATAATTTCAAATCTCGACTTCAGGCCTGCAAACGGAGCTGATTTAATCATTCGGATTCAACATCCCGGTATCAACAAAACGGGACAATACTTGTTTTCGTCGCGTTATAAAACTTCTGAGCCTGAAAGTTTCACGAGCCCGGGTGGAGGAATAGAAAATGTAGTTTTAACAGTTGTCAATGAGATTAGCGACTTTGTCAGAATCATGCCGCAACCCAGGAAATATGAAAGATCGGAACTTACAACGGCCGGTTTTTCGTGGACCCCTGCAAAAGATGCCTCCATGGTCAGATTGTTACAATCCACAGACAAAGGGAATACGTGGCAAAACGCCAACGTGATCATTGCTCCGGGAAGTGATAAGGCAACAATTCGTAACCTGACACCCAATCAGCTTTATGCATTTAAGTTAGAAGTCGATGATGGTCTTAACCAGGGAATTTCCAACATTGCCTGGCTTTATTCGGGCATGCTGGATGTGAAAACGATGGGCGTAACGGGGGACGGGAAAACCGATGACACGGAAAAAATCAACGAAGCATTGGACTTCATCAATAAGATTGGGGGTGGCATCGTGCTGTTTTCCGAAGGACAATACAACGTACGGACCGTGTACCTGCAAAGCAACGTTTGGCTCTACATCGACAGAAAAGCTGCCATTCAGGCCATAGAAGGAAGTGACGAGCCGGAAGCAACCTGGTTCAGTGATCTTGCTTATCGTTCGGGATTATCGCCCACCGATCCGAAACCCTATCAGGATCCCGAAAATTATCTGACAAAACAGGATGTGGGGCATACATTCTTTCGCAACGCGATGTTCTTTGCCGAAAGAGCGGATAACATCAAAATTATAGGAAACGGGTATATCACTGGAAATGGAGTTTTGGCTACTTCCGATCGCGTAATGAACAATGTTCCCGGAAAAAGAGCAGATAAGATGTTTTCTTTAAAATTGTGCTCCAATATCGAGATTGGCGGATTGGATAACGGAAAGGACTTATGGTACGACCCCGATAAAGATCTCCCCTATTATATTGATGGAACTGAGTATGACGATAGTAACATGCTGCAAATAGACAGAGGGGGGCATTTTATTCTCCTGGCTACGGGAACCGATAACGTATATGTACATAATACCTGCTTTGCAAAAAGGAACAGCTTAAACGCGCGTGACATTTACGACTTTATGGCTTGTAATAACGTTATAGTTACCAATATTTACTCAAAAGTCAGTTCCGATGATATTGTAAAATTGGGATCAGATTGTGCATTGGGATTCACACGACCGGTAAAAAATTATAGGATACGAAATATCATTGGAGATACGAACTGTAACTTATTTCAAATAGGTTCCGAAACAGCTGACGACATTCAGGATGTGTATGTAGACAATATCTATGTACTGGGATCGAATAAAGCAGGCTTTTCAATCTCTACAAACGATGGAGGCCATATAAAAAACATACACCTGAACAGTGGACGGACAGGAACTCTTCATTCACGCTCGGTCATGAAACGTACAAGAGCACCTTTCTTTATTTCCATTTCAAACAGGGCGCGCGTTATCGGAGCAGATGTAGCAAAATTTTCATTTAATGAGAATGGAGCAACAAGAAGTGAATTACTGGTAACAAACGTGAGTATTGGAAAAGTTGAGAACGTCACGATCAACAAAGTCGATATTTCGGAGGTATACGGAGGAAGTTCTTTCCGTGGGGACAGGTGGAAAGCGTATGACGGTTCTCAAAATAAAGCAACGGCGATAATTGCGGGCTACAAGTTACCCGATGAAGCGGACGTGGAAGGTGGACTTAACTTCAAGTTGCCAAACGGGCAACACAACGGCTATATTGAAAATATCAGCTTTAGCGACGTGAACCTGACAGTAAAGGGAGGGCACGCTGCTGCCGACGCCGGATTGATCCCCCCGGAATTGGGTGTGGGACGTTACAACGTGTCTGATTTCCAGATACAACCCTCCTACGGTTTTTGGATACGCCATGTAAAAAATCTTACCTTGAAAAATTGTAACATAAAAACAGAAAAAGCCGATGGCCGCTACGCAGTGGTTTTAGATGACGTACACAATGCCAAAATAACCCGATTGAAGGTGACAAACGAAGGAGTTGCCGATGAGGCGATAAAAATTATTCGTTCTTCCGGAATAAAAATTATTAACTGTTCATATAAAGTGTTATGATACAAAGAGATTTGATTTTTATTGGGTTATTATTGGTTCTCCCTTTACAACTTGTACAGGCGAAAATATATCCTGTTGCAAACCTGCAAGAATTTAACAAAACAGTTTCCCGACTCACACCCGGGGATGAGATTGTCCTAAAAAACGGTGTGTGGAACAATGTGGAACTTCAGTTTTCTGGCAAAGGATCTCCTGAGGCCCCAATTACATTAAGGGCAGAGACTCCCGGAAAAGTAAGCATCGAAGGTAGATCAAACCTGAAACTGAGCGGAGAATATCTGCATGTATCGGGATTGATTTTCAGAAATGGTTATACCCCCTCAGGCAGTGTGATTGAATTTAGGAACAAGAACGAAGTTGCAAATAACTGCATTGTTTCAAATTGTGTAATCGATGGTTTTACAAATCCGGATAAAAGTAAGCAGGATATCTGGATCCAGGTGAACGGAAAAAACAACAGGGTTGAATATTGCTCGCTGACGGGAAAGACCAACAAGGGAATGACCCTCACCGTCCGGCTGGATTCCCTGACAAGTACCGAAACCAATCATCATATTTATCGCAACTATTTCGGGAAAAGGGAACCGCTGGGCGAGAACGGCGGGGAAACAATCCAGATAGGACTTTCCCAGACTTCTCACCTGAACGGGTGGACAAAAGTGGAAGAAAATTTCTTTGAACGGTGCGACGGGGAATTAGAAATTATATCGGTTAAATCGTGCGAGAACCTGATTATTAACAATGTATTTAAGGAGTGCAGAGGGATGCTCACCTTAAGGCACGGACACCGCAACATCGTGTACGGGAATATTTTCCTGGGAGATGGCGTGGAAGGAACAGGGGGTGTACGCGTGATCAACGAAAATCAGAAAGTGTTTAATAATTTCTTTTCGGGTTTACGGGGTATTGGTGTTAACAGTGCATTGGTTTTAGTGAACGGCATTCCGAATGCAAAACCAAAAGAGTATGATCAGGTGAAAAATGCCGTGATCTTTAACAATACCTTTTATGATTGTTCCACCCCTTTTCAGCTCGGACATGGAAACGGGCCAAACCGAAATATGCGTCCAGTAAATACAGTTTTGGCAAATAACCTTGTTTATTGTATGAACGAAGATAGTTTAATCCAGGCTTACGACAAAACAGACGGTATTCGATTGGTAAATAACCTCATGATCAGCAAAAATGGAAAAATGGGGGGTAACGATATGTCCGATGGACAGGTTACACTATTAAAAAAAGACGATCTGATTATCCCTATATCTCAATCTGTGGGGACTATGCCAAACACGGCTCTATTGGATAAAAGCAAGTATGGACCGGCATGGTGGCAAAAAAAATAGTAATCATATGAAAGAGAAACTTTTAATTATTTCAATCTTATTTGTTTTCTGTAGTGCAATAGCCGTAGGAAAAGATTTTAATGTGAAGAATTTTGGAGCTAAGGGAAATGGGAAAAAGATGGATTCTCCTGCCATTCAAAAGGCGATAGATAAATGTGCCGAAAGTGGTGGAGGGAGAGTGATTGTCCCTCCGGGAACCTATCTTTGTGCAACCATTGTCCTGAAAGATAATGTCATGCTTTCCCTTCAGAAAGATGCTCTTTTGTTGGGAACCACAGATATAAATGCCTACAAAAACCTGGACCCTTTTACCGAAGGATTGGGCATTGAAGTTGGTTCAGCCTTTATTGTTGCTATCGATGCGAAAAATATCGGGCTGGAAGGTGAAGGAGTGATTGACGGACAAGGCTCAGCCCTGAAAGCAAAACATATCGAAACAGATACAAGGCCTGAGGGACAGCGATGGGGGTTAAGGCCATTTTTACTGCGAATTGTACGTTGCGACGGAGTGAAAATAAAAGACATTACCCTGAAGTATGCCGGAGCGTGGACATCTCACTATTTTCAAAGCAGAAATATTGAGATTGACAATGTCAAAATACAAAGTGTGGGTGTAGCCCATAACGATGGGATCAACATCGACGGCTGTCAGGAGGTCACCATTTCAAATTGTGATATTTTGAGCGGTGATGATGCACTCTGCTTTAAATCTACATCGTCAAAAATGCCCTGCAAAAACATTGTTGTCAACAATATGCGTTTAAAAAGTAATCAGGCGGGAATCAAAATGGGCACCGAATCGATGTCCGGTTTCGAACAAATCAAGATAACAAATTGTCATATCTACGACACCCGAAACGGAGGAATCAAGCTTTTCACGGTCGACGGTGCAAAACTTAGGGACGTCATCATTGAAAACATCACCATGGAGAATGTGCGGACACCCATGATGTTTCGCCTGGGAGCCCGGTTGAGTGTTTTCAGAAAAAATGAAGACGTACAGCAACCTGTTGGTTCTTTCGAGCGCGTACTGATTAAAAATGTAAAAGCAATCGCAGACGATGATTCGCAGTTAAACCCACCTTCAGGAATTTTGATTACCGGGATTCCGGATCATTATATCACGGACCTGACCTTAGAAAATATCAGTATCACATTGCTGGGTACAGGAACTGAAGAACATGCAAAAAGAATCGTTCCCGAAGCGATCACAGAGTATCCGGAAGTAAAAACTTTTGGTCCCTACTTGCCGGCCTACGGTGTATGGGCGCGACACGTAAAAAATCTGATACTTAAAAATGTAACATTTCATCTAAAGAACGCCGATTATCGTCCGGAACTCATATTTGATGATGCTGTAAATGTGAAGATATATCGATAAGAGTCTGATACAGAATTATTCACAAATAAATATTATACATGATGAGAATTTTATTCACAATACTGCTTGCGTTCGGTCCTCTTCTTTTGGGATCCTGCTCAACGGGAGATAAAGATGCAAAGATCGTACAGGATTTGTTGAAAGATGAAGTATTAAAAAGAGCAGATCGCAATTTAAATGAAAATCCGGTTACCGTAACTGCTTTTCACAGTGAAAGAAGTGCGGGGGGAATACATGATTTCTTTTCGGAAGGCGATTACTGGTGGCCCGATTCACTCAACCCGGAGGGTCCCTACGTACAACGTGACGGACAAACAAATCCGGAAAATTTTGTGGCACACCGGCATGCAATGATTCGTTTCAGTATGTTGGTCGGCAACCTGACATCAGCGTATCTGCTAACAAAGGATCAGAAATATATTGATGCGGCTCTGGTACATATCCGGGCATGGTTTATCAACGACGAGACAAAAATGAATCCGAACCTGCTCTATGCACAAGCAATCAAGGGCATTACAACGGGGCGTGGAATCGGAATAATAGATACCATTCACCTGATTGAGGTGGTTCAATCGTTGTTGCAAATGGAGAAGTACGGATTATTGTCCGATGAGGATCTGAAAGGGACCAAACAATGGTTTTCCGAATACCTGACATGGTTAACAACACATCCGAACGGAATAACTGAAATGAATGCACAGAATAACCATGGTACATGCTGGGTGATGCAGGCTGCCATCTTTGCAAAATATTCCGTCAACAAGGAAGTGTTGCAGTTCTGTTCAGATCGGTACAAAACCGTTCTTCTGCCGGATCAGATGGCTACTGACGGAAGTTTTCCACGCGAGTTACGCAGGACCAAACCATACGGATATTCGCTTTTCAATCTCGATGCTATGGCCACGGTATGCCAGATATTATCGACCGAAGAAGATAACCTGTGGACATATACCACAACGGACGGAAAAAATATTCAGAAAGGAATTGATTTCATGTTACCTTTTGTAACAGATAAATCTTCGTGGGAATATCAACCTGATGTAATGTATTGGGATGAGTGGCCTGTTGCACAACCTTTCCTGCTCTTTGGATCAATGGGATTAAAGAACCGGGCGTACCTGGAGACATGGAGAACACTTGACCATTTCCCTGAAAACGACGAAGTGATTCGTAACCTGCCGATACGAAATCCATTGATATGGCTCTAATCATCACATCATAATCAGCATAAAAAAATCAAATGAAGAAAATAATATTAAGTGTGACTTTATATCTTGCAGCGTTGTTCATTTCTGCACAAGTGAGCTGGCAACAAGTTGAGCCAGGCGTCTGGAAAGGTATTGTCGGAACACCCGAAGCGTACTCTTTACTGAGTGTCGCGGATGTTTCACCTCAGTCCGAGGCGTTGAGGAAAATGCCTGTCATTAGCTTTCCTGCACTTGGGAACGAAGTCGTTGGAGCTGTATCGGGAGGTAAAACGTCGTTGAGAATACCCCTTGTAAAAGGAGAGCAATTATATGGCTTCGGGTTGAATTTTCAGACGGTGCATCAACGCGGAAAAATTCTGAACCTGCATGTCGACCATTACGGAGGAAAGGATAATGGGCGAACACATGCTCCGGTGCCTTTTTACGTTTCCAGTCAGGGATATGGCGTATTGGTAAATTCTGCCCGCTATGTAACTGTTTACGCAGGGACTGGCGTTCGAAAAGACAGTCCCAATGCGCCGGTAGCTCAAGACAGGAATACCGATAAAAACTGGTCGTCACGCCCCTATTCCGATGCTGTAGAGATATTGATTCCTGCCGAAGGTGTGGAAATATATCTCTTTGCAGGTCCTACAACACTGGATGCTATTCGCAGGTATAATTTGTTTTGTGGCGGAGGTACGCTGCCTCCGCGCTGGGGATTAGGTTTTACCCAGCGCACACAAAGACTGTATACCGATGAACAGGTGAAGGAAGAGGTGGCATTGTTTGAAGAAAAAGGGTTCCCGCTGGATTACATCGGTCTGGAACCCGGGTGGCAGAGCAAAGCCTATCCTTGCACCTTTGAATGGGATAAAGGCAGATATCCCGATCCTACAGGTTTTGTGAAAGAGATGGCAGAACAGGGTGTGCGCATCAATTTATGGACCAACCCCTATATCTCTCCGGCTTCCGGCATTTACAGGGAGATGTACCCGTTGAGTGGTTCCCACACGGTTTGGAATGGAATTGTACCCGACTTTTCCATGGGTGCAGCACAAAAAATATGGAAAGAAAAGCTGGAGAAGGAGCATGTTTCTATTGGTGTCAGCGGATATAAAATTGATGAGGTAGATGGTTACGATCACTATCTATGGCCTGATGTAGCCACCTTTCCTTCCGGATTAAGTGCAGAACAGATGCGTCAGACCTATGGCTTGTGGGTTCAGAAAATTACGGCCGATA
Organism: uncultured Proteiniphilum sp.; assembly: GCA_927407015.1. Taxonomy (GTDB): domain Bacteria; phylum Bacteroidota; class Bacteroidia; order Bacteroidales; family Dysgonomonadaceae; genus Proteiniphilum. The sequence goes on from CAKMJT010000029.1 coordinate 68,789, forward strand.
TGTATAAAGATCGAAATGTAAGAACATTTGGTTTGGTGAGAGCCTCCAATGCAGGAGGTAATTCTTTACCCTATGTCATTTACAATGATTATTACAGTCATGAGGACTTTATCACTGCATTGATCAACAGTGGATTTAGCGGTGTGTTATGGACCCCGGAAGTGAGAGGTTCCAAAACCGGCGAAGAGTGGTTAAGACGATTCCAATCGGTCGTATTTTCTCCCATGGCAATGATCAATGCCTGGTCCAGCGGGACAAAACCATGGTCATTCCCTGAAGTAGCGGAGAATGTAAAAGAATATGCGCTACTACGGATGGAGATGTTGCCCTATTGGTATTCTGAATTTGCAAAGTATCGTTTTGAAGGCACCCCTCCCTTCAGGGGAATGAATCTGGAACCGGGTTTTAGTGTGATGGTAACCGAAGAGCTCCTGTCACAGAACCTGGAAGACAATCCCTATCTGGAGGCGGTAAACAGAGAAGTAAAAGACCAGTATATGGCAGGAGAGTATCTTCTGGTAGCCCCCATGTTTGTGGGTCAGGAATCGCGCAGAGTGATCCTTCCCAAAGGGAACTGGTATGATTTCTATACAGGCGAATATGCCGGAAACGGTGAAGTGATCACCGTGACACCCGGATTGGAAAAAATACCGGTATTCGTGAAAGATGGCGGAATCATCCCCATGATGGCCCCCCTGTTGCATGCACCGAAAGCGGGTGATATAGTGGATCTTGAAGTCCGTCATTACGGAACAAAACCAAACAGCTACCTGCTCTACGACGATGATGGCGAAACATTCGATTACGAAAAAGGAGCATATTCCTGGCGAACATTGACTGTGAAAACTGACAAAAAGAACAGGCTGACCGGAGAAATCTCTAAAGCAGAAAGGAACAAGCCAAACACAATCGGCAAAGTAACGTGGAGATTCATGACAAAATAGAAACAGCTAATCAGAAAAAAGAATGATTCGAAAAAATATAGGACTTTCCATCCTGCTTTTTGTCTGTCTTATCATACAGGCACAGGACTCCCCTGTCGCAAAAAAAATCTTTAGCATCACATCGGGAGAATTGAAACTGACGCTGATGGTGGGAAACGATGACCGGCTTTACCAGCTCTATTTTGGGAATGCAGATACCAATGTTGCCATACCGCAAAAACTCCCGACGCGGGAATGGGAATTTTTACCGCCGTATGGAAACGGCGTACTTACGGAGCCGGCAATTCAGGCAACCCACTCAGATGGCAATACTTCTACTGAGCTTCACTATGTAAATCACAACACGGAAGTAATGCCAGATGGATTAGAACTGACAACAATTTCTTTAAAAGATCCGGCATATCCGTTTTATGTGGAAATTTACCTGAAATCCTATCCGAAAACCAATGTACTGGAGATATGGAATTCCATTTCACATGACGAAAACAGTAAAATTACCCTTTACCGGTATGCTTCGGCCTCTCCTGTTTTGAAAGCCAAAGAATACTGGATGACGCAGTTTATCGGAAACTATAAACGGGAAGCAACACTTTCGGAAGAAAAATTAACGGAAGGAATAAAGATCCTGGATTCAAAACTCGGTATACGGGCAACGCAAATGCGCATTCCTTCGTTTATGCTTTCCATGAATCAAAAAGCAGAGGAAAACAGTGGCGAAATTTATGGGGCATCACTGAGCTGGCCGGGAAGTTTTCAGATGGCTTTTGATATGGATTGGAATAAAAATTTACGCATCCTCCCCGGGATGAATCCAACAGGCGCACAATATCATCTGCAAAAAGGTGAAAAATTCACTACACCGGCAATTGTCTGGGCATATAGCAAAAACGGGAAAGGTGATATCAGCCGTAAATTTCACCGCTGGTCGACCGATTATGTCATCAGAGATCCACAAAAAAACCGGCCCGTTTTACTTAACAACTGGGAGGCAACGCATTGTGATTTTGACGAGAAGAAGCTGACCGCCCTTTTCGACGGAGCACAGAAAGTGGGTGCCGAGCTGTTTCTGCTCGATGATGGCTGGTTTGGAAATGGGGAGTTTTCCCGGGACGACGATAAGAGAGGACTGGGAGACTGGCAGATTTCCCGTAAAAAACTTCCAAACGGATTCCCTTATTTGGTGAAAGAGGCAAACAAAAGGAGTATAGACTTTGGAATTTGGATTGAACCCGAGATGGTTAATCCCAATAGCGAACTTTACCAAAAGCATCCGGACTGGATTATCACGCAATCAAAACGTGAACCTATTTTGGGCCGAAATCAGGAAATTCTCGATTTGACCCGTCCCGACGTGCAGACATTCGAATGGAATGTCATCCATGACATCTTACATCCCAATCCGGATGTAGCCTATGTAAAATGGGACTGTAACCGCTATGTAACTCAACCGGGTTCAAATTATCTATCCACGGATGAACAAAGCCATCTTCTGATTAATTACAACAGGGAATTGTTAAAGTTAATGGAACGTTTCGCTACAACTTTTCCCAATGTCATGGCAATGATCTGCTCCGGGGGCGGAGGCAGAGTCGATTTTGGTTCGTTGCGGTATTTCCACTCATTCTGGCCAAGCGACAATACGGACCCGATTCAACGCGTGAAAATTCAATGGGGTTTTTCCCATTTCTTTCCTGCAAGCACTATTTCTTCGCATGTTACCCGCATGGGAAAAGCCAAAATGAAATTTGCCATAGACGTGGCATTGAGCGGGGCATTTGGTGTAGACCTGGCATTAGACAATGCAACACCCGAAGAACGTGAACAAATAGCGGAAGGTATCCGGATTTACAAAAACACAATCCGAAATCTGGTGATGTCGGGAGAGTTGTATCGCCTGCTCTCTCCGTATGATAGCCCGACATCTGCATTAAGTTATGTGTCGCCAGGGAAAGATAAAGCGGTTGTGTATATTTATCAGATAGATGACGGGAAAGTTCCCATAATCACACTGAATGGTTTGGCAAAAGACAGAAAATATTTCATCAGGGAAATGAATATCCCAAAGGGTACAATTTCGAAGTTCCCGGCCAATGGAAAAGTGTTTCCGGGTTCGGAATTAATGGAAATAGGAATTGAGAATCCACTGTCTGTGAAGTATGAGAGTGCTGTGTTTGAATTAAGTGTTGTAAATTAAAAGATAAACCGATGAAGAAATACATTCTTTTGATTATCTTCCTGTTGCTGCACACATGTATATTTGCTCAGAACGGGGACAGATGGAGTATACAAGAAAATGGATCCATTCAATGGACTATTGAAAAGAGCAATACACCGCATCATGATCATCTTGAGATGAGCGGACAGATGTTATCGGTTGTATTGCGATACGGTGTGGATGAGGAGGGCGCTTTTCATCTGAACAGAAGCCTGGTCTTTCCGATGCTCAGGATGAAACCCAACAAAACACAAAGTAATCTGAAACAGCGGTTTGACATCAGCATTCCGGCACTGATTACCATTGAAGATAAAAGTCTAACAAATGAAAAAGTGAAAGATATCTCATTCGATGGTATAATGAGAGTTGAAAGCTCTTTCAGTTATATCAGCGGCCGAAATCTGGTGAATGATGGAATCAGCGTGACCCGACAGCTTTACCCTTCTACCTTATCTCCTTTTTATTGTGAAGAATATGCTTTGGTAAACAGGAAAGACAAGCCGGTAGTGATTCGCATTCCGGACTGGAAAATTGCCTACGCCACACCTGATTCGGCAGGTGTTTATGGCGCCTACATTGTGGAAGCTGTCTTGTCCAAAAAGGGAACATTCGTGCTGAAACCGAATGAAAAACTGGAATTTTATGCACTATTCTCCGGGAGAAAAACAGAAGAATCTTCTTATACTTCCACAGATATTGCAGCTGAGAAAGAAGCACGGAAGAAACTACTTGAGCAATGGCGCAATAGTCTGATATTGCACACGCCCGATCCCGTGCTAAATAGGATGTTTGCATTTGCAAAAATCAGAGGTGCGGAAAGTATCTATCATACCAAAGGCGGTTTGATGCACGGCCCGGGTGGTGAATCATACTACGCCGCCATCTGGGCAAACGACCAGGCTGAATATATAAATCCTTTTTTTCCCTATTTGGGCTATGAAGTAGGAAATGCATCCGCCTTAAACGCTTTTCGCCATTTTGCACGTTTCATGAATCCGGATTATAAGCCTATTCCCAGTTCCATTATTTCAGAAGGAACGGGTACCTGGCAGGGAGCCAAAGACAGGGGTGACGGCGCCATGATCGCCTACGGAGCCTCAAGATATGCACTTGCACGCGGAAATAAAGCCGAAGCGCTGGAATTATGGCCGCTTATTGAATGGTGCCTTGAATACTGCCACCTGAAACTAACGCCTTACGGAGTGGTAGCATCTGATTCCGATGAGCTGGAGAACCGTTTTCCGGCAGGTGATGCCAATTTATCCACTTCCTCTTTGTACTATGATGCTCTACATTCCGCGGTTTTACTGGGAAAAGAATTGGGGGTGCCTGCTTCCAAACTGAAAATCTATGACCAACAGGTAAAAGCACTCGAAAAAGCCATTGAAAAACATTTTGGCTATGAAATAGAAGGGTTTCACAGCTATCGCTATTATGAGGGCAATGAAATTCTTCGTTCCTGGATATGCATGCCCCTGACAGTAGGAATTTATACACGTGCAAAGGGAACAGTAGATGCTTTATTTTCACCCCGACTCTGGACGGATGACGGATTGTTGACACAGGCAGGTACCGAAACTTTCTGGGACAGATCCACTTTGTATGCACTAAGGGGTACCATTGCTGCAGGAGAAGTGACCCGGGGAATGAATTTCCTGAAAAAATATTCCCGCAGAAGATTATTGGGAGATCACGTACCTTACGCCATTGAAGCCTGGCCGGAAGGTGAACAGCGCCATCTCTCGGCTGAAAGCGGGCTTTATTGCCGAATTTACACGGAAGGCTTGTTTGGAATACGGCCTACCGGACTGAGACGATTTGATATGACACCACGGTTACCAAAAGATTGGGATTATATGAATCTTGAAAACATCAAAGCACACGAAAATAACTTCTCCCTGTTTGTGAACAGGCTGGATGATAATCTCCTGGAGGTGCGTGTAACGACAAGTAATCAAAAAACCATCTTCAAAAAACGGATAAAAGAAGGTGAAAAAATAACAGTCCGTCTATAAATATAATTATTTAACAAAAGTAAATCAATCAGTAAACATCAAAGATATGAACAAAAAACTATTTCTCTCTCTGATAATTCTTCTACTAACACTGGCAACGTTTTCTCAGAATCAAACCTCATCAAATCTTGATTACAATGAAAAGATGAGTTGGTGGCGCGATGCAAAATTTGGCATGTTCATTCATTGGGGACCTTACTCGATGTATGGTGGTGTGTATAACGGTTTTAATCAGCAACGCGGTGGTGCGGAGTGGATTATGAATCGCTGTAAAATTCCGGTCATGGAGTACCGGGCAAAAGCAAGTACATTTAATCCGGTAAACTGGAATGCTGAAGAACTGGTGAAACTGGCAAAAGAAACGGGAATGAAATATATGGTCTTCACAACAAAACATCACGATGGATTTGCCATGTTTCAAAGTGACGCCAGTAATTTCAACATAGCTGACTACACCCCTTTCAAACGGGATGTGATCGATGAATTTGTGAAAGCTTGTCGTAAGCATGATATGAAATTCGGCTTTTATTACTCTCAGTCGCAGGACTGGTGCAACCCGGGCGGTGCAACGGCACGCAAGCTCATGCACGAAGGGTGGCCAAATCCCGATTCATTGCGGATCAACGAACATACTGCAGCAAACCGCGGTGCCTGGGACTGCCTGCAAATAGCCAATACTTTCGACGAATATTTCCACAAAGTGGCACTTCCTCAGGTAAAAGAATTATTGGAAAGATATAGTGACATATCGGTTTTCTGGTGGGATACCCCCATGTCGATCACGGATGAACAGGCTTCCAGATTACAAGAGGAGCTGGCTAAATATCCTCAGGTAATTACCAACGACCGGTTAAAAAGGCCCAATTTTGCCGGTGATTTCAAAACTCCGGAAGGCCTGATACCCAAAGCGGAGGATATTGTCGGAGTAGATTGGGAAACCTGTATGAATATCGGCAGTTCCTGGGGATATAAATCCTGGGAAAACAGATGGAAATCACCTTACGAATTAATCAAAAATCTGACTTCGATAGCGGCCCGCGGCGGGAACTACCTGCTGAATGTCGGCCCCACCCCCTTTGGTGATGTTCCTGATGAAGCGGTATCCCGGCTAAATGAAATGGGAAAATGGATGTCGGTATATGGCGAAGCAATTTATGGAACGCAGCGAAGCCTTATTTACCCCGCCTGGGGCGAATGTACGCGAAAGGACACCGGAAATAAAACCGTTCTGTACTTGTGCGTCTCCGAGTGGCCGAAGGACGGCAAGCTCATTTTCGATGCAAGCTACAAGGTCAAAAAAGCCTCTTTGCTGAACGATAACAGCACTCTAAAGGTGGACAGGAAAAACAGACAGATCGCTATCCAAGTCCCGCAGCAGGCTCCCAACGAGTATGTATCGGTAATAAAGCTGGAGTTAAACGAGAAATTACCCGTCAGCAAGCTGATCTCCAACACGGCTAAATATTTTGAAATCGCAGATGAACAAAAATAATTTAAACATGAAGAAAACAGTACATCATACAGCGTTGCTTCTTCTCGGAATAATACTTTCGTTTTGTTCTTCCGACAAACAATCTTCAGCGGATTTAAAGCTTTGGTATGACACACCTGCCCGGATATGGGAGGAAGCGTTGCCGCTCGGAAACGGCAGCCTGGGGGCAATGGTTTTTGGCAATCCCCTCGATGAGGTGTACCAAATGAATGAGGAAACGCTGTGGTCCGGACCCATGGAAGAGAGAAACAATCCTCTTGGACCGGCTGCTTTGCCCAAAATTCGCGAAGCAATTGACAAAGGCGATTACAAGCTTGCCGAGAGCTTATGGAAGAACAACTCTCAAGGTCCGTATACAGCCAGGTACCTGCCTCTTGCAAACTTGTTGCTGAATATGCACAGTGAGGGGAGTGACGTAGAAGATTTCCATCGCGATCTGAACATCTCGGATGCCACTGCCTGTGTCTCTTACAGGATAAATGACGTAGAATACAGGAGAAGCAGTTTTATCTCATTCCCCGACCGTGTAATGGTCATTCAACTCGAAGCAGATAAAAAAGAGGCAGTCTCTTTTGATCTGGGAATAAACAGTGATTTGCGCTACGAAACCCTCATCGAGGGCAACAAGCTGATCCTGAAAGGAAAAGCGCCACATTATGTAGCAAACAGGAAGTATGATCCCAATCAGATTCTATACTCAAATGAGAAAGATGGCCCGGGAATGAATTTCGAAGTCCACCTGCTTCTCATTCCCCAGGGGGGAAACATCGAAATGAATGATTCTGTTTTGTCGCTGTCAAATGCGAACTCGGCTACGATCATTGTTGCCGCGGCGACCAGCTATCATCAGGATTCATTTGAACAATCTTCCACCGATCTGACTTCGGCAGGGAAAAAAGCGGAAGAGTACCTGACCAAAGCACAAGCTCTTGGATACAAAAAGCTGATCAGCAGGCACAAAGAAGATTACAAAAATTTATTTGACAGGGTTACACTGAATTTGGGCGAAGGAAAAGAAGAACTTCCGGTAAACAAGCGTCTTGCAGCATTTCAAAACGATGATTCAGACAAAAGCCTCATTGCTCTTTACTATCAGTATGGACGTTACCTGACCATCGCGTCCTCAAGAGCGGGGAGCTTACCCTCCAACCTGCAAGGGATCTGGAACAGGCATGTTCAGCCACCCTGGGGGTCCAATTACACCACCAACATCAATACAGAAATGAACTATTGGCCGGTGGAGACAACCGGACTTCAGGAGTGTTTCGAACCACTGCTTTCGTTTGTCGAACGTCTTTCGCAGGAAGGTGCCAAAACGGCCAAAATTAACTACGGGATAAACAGGGGATGGCTTGCGCATCATAACTCTGATGCCTGGGCGCAAACCTCACCGACCGGCGGGTATGATCAGGATCCAAGTGGCACACCCCGGTGGTCGTGCTGGCCAATGGCCGGTGTCTGGTTTTGTCAGCACCTGTGGGAACATTATGCATTTGGCGGAGATAAAAAATATCTCGGGGAAAATGCCTATCCCCTGATGAAAGGGGCAGCCGAATTTATGCTACAGTGGCTGCAGGAGGACCCCGAAAGCGGCTATCTGGTCACCAATCCCTCTTCTTCTCCGGAGAATAATTTCAAATATATCGACCGCGACGGAAACGAGCAGGTGGGGGTAATTGCCAAAGCCACGACCATGGACATGAGTCTGATTCGTGATCTGTTTGTCAACAGCATCCGGGCTTCGGAAATATTGGAGACGGATGCAGCGTTCAGGGAAGAATTAAAAACGGCATTAGCCCGCTTGTTTCCTCCTCGCATGGGATCCAAAGGGCAACTCCAGGAGTGGCACAAAGACTTTGAAGATGTAGACCCCGAGCACCGCCATGTTTCCCATCTCCTGGGACTACACCCGGGAAAAGAGGTTTTGCCCCGGATCAACCCGGACTATGCAAAAGCCTGCAAACGCACCCTTGAGCTTCGTGGTGATGGGGGCACAGGATGGGCTATGGCATGGAAAATAAACTTCTGGGCCCGTCTGGAAGATGGTGATCACGCATACAAGATGTTGAAAAACGGGTTGAGACATGTGGATGCGACAGAAGTGTCCATGAAGGGAGGTGGCACCTATTCCAACATGTTCGACGCACATCCGCCATTTCAAATTGATGGCAACTTCGGAGGCACGGCAGGCATCACCGAAATGTTATTGCAAAGTCATTCCGAAGAGATTTTTGTTTTACCGGCGCTTCCCGGCAACTGGAGTTCAGGCTCGGTAAAAGGTCTTCGTGCCAGAGGAGGTTTTATATTGGATTTCGACTGGGAAAACGGGGCATTGAAAAATGTGGCGGTGCACTCCACTTTGGGAGGAAATTGTCGCATCAGAACACAGGGTAAGCTTCGGTCGAAAGATGGCTTGGCGGAGGAAGCTACGGGAGAAAATCCCAATGCTTTTTACAAGAAACAGACGCTGCCGGTATTTATGATGGCGGACAACACAGAGACGGCTGAGCTTTCCCTGAAAGAAACCTATGTGTATGATTTCAATACGGAAAAAGGAAAAACTATTACTTTTGAAGTACGATAATGTAAAACAGCACCTATGCGTACAAAATTTTCGCTCATCTGGATACTCCTCCTTCTCTCCGGTATGATACTGAAAGCACAGGACAAGGGAGAAGAACAGGGTCTGGAAATCCCGACAGATTTGCAATTAACGGAGGATAAACTGGCGTTGGAAAAAGCCAGCCATAGCTGGTGGAAAGAATCCAAACGCAATTATGACCAACGGATGGAATGGTATGCCGATGCGAAATTCGGATGCTTTATTCATTGGGGCGTGTATTCTGTTCCAGCAGGAGTGTGGAAAGGAAAAAAGGTGGGAGGATATACAGAGCATCTTATGCGAAAAGCTCAAATTCCTTTAGTAAATTATATCAAGGAACTGGTTCTGCCTTTTAATCCGGTAGATTTTGATGCAAATGAATGGATGCGAACGATTCGCGATGCCGGCATGAAATATGTTGTAATTACAGCTAAGCATCACGATGGATTCGCGATGTATTTTTCGGACGCGTATCCGTATGATATGTCGTTGACAAGGTATAACAAAGATCCTATGACCGAACTTCGGGAGGCTGCCCGAAAATATGGCATCAAATTCGGATTTTATTATTCGCATGCCTTCGATTGGGAGCATCCGTGCGCACCGGGAAATGACTGGGAGTACCCCGATCATCCCGGGGGCGACCGTTTGGTGGGAGGGAGCGATTGGTGGCTGACACGGCCGGACTATCTTCCCATTGCCGATAAATACGTCAGAGAAAAATCAATTCCTCAAATACAGGAGTTGATTAAAAAGTATGATCCTGATCTGATGTGGTTTGACACTCCTCACAAATTACCGTTATACCAAAACATCCGCATTCTGGAGGCTATCCGGGAAATCGATCCGGAAAACAAGATTGTAGTAAACGGACGGCTGGCTCGTTTTGCCGATAGAAACTTAGGCGACTACGTGAATACGGGCGACCGGGCAGCGCACTTTTATCCCACACTTGGCTTTTGGGAATCTATCCCCACAACCAATGAATCTTACGGTTACAGCCTCGTAGATACTGTTCGCAAGCCGGTAAGCCATTTCGTGCGGTTGCTCTCTTCCGCGGTGGCAAAAGGGGGAAATATTTTATTGAACGTCGGCCCGATGGGGAACGGAAGATGGGATGAAGTAGATGCCACAATCTGTCTCGAAATTGGAAAATGGTTAAAGATAAACGGTGAAGCAATCTATGGCGCTCAAAAAACAGATTTACCCGTACAATCGTGGGGCGTAACAACCAAAAAGGGAGATACCCTGTATGCTCACGTGCATCAGTGGCCGAAAAACGGTATTCTCACGATAGGGGGACTGACTTCTGACATTGGCAAAGCCTGGATTATTTCGGATCCTCAACTAAAGAGAGTCTCTTTTTCTCGGGTAAATGACAAGGATGTGGCGGTCTATCTGCCTGCAAAAGCCCCGGATTCGATGAATACCGTCGTTGCGTTTGCTGTAAAAAAAACAAAAAAATCCTATCCGATCCGGCTGTTGGACGACACCGGCGACAATACACTGTTCACATTTGATGCCGAAATAATGGGCAGTGGGTTACGGTTTGGTGATGGAAAGGTTAACAGAAATTATGTGACAAACTGGAAAAAGAATGATCAATGGATGAGATGGAAAGTGAGAATTAACAGACCTGCAAAATATGATCTCTTCCTGGATTATAACACTGTTGAAGAAACTGATACGGGTGAAGTATTTATAAATATATCCGGTGAAAATTTTACAGTAAATTATCCCTCACATCCCGAGAGAAAGGGAACGAACAGTGTGTATGCCGGCAGCATAACATTAACGGAAGATGAGTTTGATTGTTACCTCAGGGGAAAGATTTATCGGGGGAATCAGTACATGAACCCAATTGCTGTCAGGTTAAGAAAAATATTTTAAACAGCTATTTTCCCATCTGACATGGAAAATAAGAAGTGATCAATATTTACCAAAATCCACAATAATATGAACGTAAACAGAAGAGATTTTATCAAAAAAATGGGTGCCGGAGCTGCAGGAATGGCTTTAGGAGGTTCACTGACGGGTATGACGGCAAAAAGTTACAACAGAATTATCGGATCCAACGACCGGATAAGGGTTGCCATAGCCGGGCTGGGTCGAAGGCTGGGCGCTTATTACGAACCCATTGCATTGAAGAAAGCAAATGTAGAATTGGTCTACCTGTGTGATGTAATGGAAAAGCAACGGGTAAGCGCAATACAGAATTTTTCCAAACATATCGACTATAAACCAAGGCTGGAAAATGACATCCGGCGGGTACTCGATGATCCGAAAGTGGATGTATTAATCAATGCCACTCCGGATCACTGGCATGCTCCGGGATCCATCATGGCGATGAAAAACGGAAAACATGTGTACGTAGAAAAACCATGCAGCCACAACATGTTCGAAAATGACCTGCTGGTGGAAGTATCTAAAAAACTGAATAAAGTAGTACAGATGGGTAATCAGCAACGTTCATCACCCCATACCTCCGAAATTATCAACGAAATACATCGTGGTGTGATTGGAACACCCTACAAAGCACTGGCATTTTATACCAACACAAGAGGCGAAGTGCCGTTACAAAAAAAAGCACCTGTGCCCGCCGGCCTCGACTGGGAACTTTTCCAGGGTCCTGCCCCGCGACGTGAATACACCTCTGAAACATGGGATTACAACTGGCACTGGTATGGGTGGGATTATGGCACCGCCGAAACTGGAAACAATGCTACCCATGAACTGGATATTGCACGTTGGGCGTTGGATGTAAACTTTCCCCTCCGGGTAGATGTAGAAGCAGCCAAACGTCATTTTGTCCACGATGGTTGGGAAATGTACGATACCATGGACGCGACCTTCCGTTTCTCCGGGAACAAAATTATCCAGTGGGATGGCAAAAGCCGCAACGGATACAACACCTATAACGGCGGAAGAGGAACAATTATTTATGGAAGCGAAGGAACTGTATTTATCGACCGGGGTAAGTATAGCCTGTTTGACAGGACCGGGAAATTAGTCAAAGACAACCAATCATCTGCAAACGAAGCCGGAACGGCTTTGGGAGGGGGAGGCGATATGACTACCGGACATGTCATCAATTTCTTTGAAGCGGTAAGGGGCAAGGAGAATTTGACTGCACCCATCGATGATGCCAGTATCAGCATGGCAATGGTTCACTATTCAAACATTGCATATCGTATAGGGAAAGGATTTGATATTGATGAAGAAACCGGCAGGATGTACGACCGCGATGCGATGAAACTATGGAGTCGCGATTATGAACCCGGATGGGAACCAACAATATAAATTTAAATTAAATTGAAAAAGATGAACAAAATATTTTACTTATCAAGCATCCTCGCTATCGGCATTCTTACATCTTGCAAAACGCAGGTATCCGGTGATTTGGTAAAACAAAACTTTGATTTTGCCTCAAAACAACTTGTCTACGCGTTGCAGGAAATAGATTCCGCGAAAGCAAGAGATGGACGAGATTCTCTCACCAAAGTAGAAAAGCCATTGGTCAGCCCCCGCACCCTTGATGAAAATGGAAATCCGAAGCTGGTTGTTTCCCGGGACTGGACAAGTGGCTTTTTCCCGGGAGAACTGTGGTATATGTATGAATTTACGAAAGATCCGAATTGGGAAAAACAGGCAAGAACATTCACCGCTTCCCTCGAAGTGCAAAAGTTTACGAAGACCACCCACGATTTGGGTTTCATCATGTATTGCAGTTTTGGGAACGGGCTACGGCTTACGAACGACCAAAGTTTCAAGCCTATTTTGATGGAAGCGGCAAACTCACTGATCTCCAGATACAAGCCCAATGCAAAAATTATTCGTTCGTGGGATCACAATCGCGACAAATGGCAGTGTCCGGTTATCATCGATAATATGATGAATCTGGAATTACTTTTCTGGGCATCCAAAGAAAGCGGCGACTCCACCTATTACGATATCGCTGTTAATCACGCGAATACGACCATGGAAAATCATTTTCGCCCTGATTACGGTACCTATCACGTGGTCGACTACGATACCATTACAGGCAAAGTATTGAATCGTCACACCCATCAGGGCTATGCGCACGAGTCCACCTGGGCCCGGGGCGAAGCATGGGCACTGTATGGCTATACGATGTGTTACCGTGAGACAAATGAGGACGCCTATTTGAATCAGGCCAGACATGTGGCAGATTTCATCTTTGCTCACCCCAATTTACCGGAGGATCTGATTCCTTACTGGGATTTTAATGCACCCGAAATTCCCGACGAACCCCGTGATGTCTCTGCAGCCACAGTTATCGCATCGGCGCTTTATGAGCTGAGTACCTTTGGTGGTGAGAAGGCGGTTCAATACAAGGAACAGGCCGACACCATCCTGAAGAACCTGACACTTCACTATCGCGCCACCTTGCACGACGATGGCGGATTTCTGTTGCTTCACAGTACCGGATCAAAGCCGTCGGACTCGGAAGTAGATGTTCCTTTGGTATATGCGGACTATTATTTCATGGAAGCGCTCTTACGAAAAGATAAAATGGAGAAAAACCTGTCTTTAACCGAAAATTAAAATGAAGCAGTCGAAATATCTGTTTACAATTTTGTTGGTTGGTTGTAATATGATTACCGCACTGGGGCAAATCAACTACTCGCAGAAAACAAGATTGAATGATCACTGGGAGTTTTTAAGATCAGACCTGGGCAGTGTATGGGAGGCGGTACGCCCCGGCTCGGAAGGCTCTCCGGAGATGGTACCACTGTGGGAGCCGATTACCCTACCCCATTGCTACAATGCTACTGACGCAGTTGATCCGAATCTCAACTACTACCAGGGGCCGGCCTGGTACAGGACCCTTTTAACTGTGGACAATCCTTATAAAGACGGAAGGACGCTGCTCCATTTCGAGGGCGCCGGTCAAAAAACCAGGGTTTATATCTATACAGAAGAAGTGGCATCTCATGTAGGGGGCTATGATGAGTGGGACACTGATATCACCGATGCGGTAAATCGTTTTCTTTCCTCGGACGATGCGGATCGCTTCGGAGGAAAAATTCCCCTGTCAATTCGTTGTGACAACTCGAGGGATACTGAGATGATCCCGTCCGATCTTTCCGATTTCAATCTGTACGGGGGAATATATCGCTACCTGAATCTGGTATATACACCGGCACTGGCTCTCCGGTCTGTACGTGTAGATGCCACTGTCGATGCAAACGGAAAAAACGGTATGCTGGACATTTTTGCCACTTTCAATCAAAAGAAGCCGGCTGGCATCCTGAATGTGAAAATATTCTCGCCGCAGAACAAGCTTCTGAAATATCAGGATATCCGGCTGGAAGATTATTCCGGTCTGAAACTGTTATCCTTCTCTCTGAATAAACCGGAGCTGTGGTCACCGGAACACCCTTCTCTCTACCGGTGTGAAGTGACATTACAATCGGAAGCCGGAGCCATGCAAGCGGAAGAGACATTTGGCTTCCGCCATTTTGAATTTGTCAAAAAAGGCCCGTTTATGCTAAACGGAAAACGACTATTGTTGCGTGGCACCCACCGTCATGAAGATCATGCGGGGGTGGCAGCTGCCATGACCGAAGAGATGATCGTGGAGGAGATGGAAATGATGAAATCCATGGGAGTCAACTTTATCCGGCTGGGGCACTACCAGCAATCGCGTATCGTGCTTGAGGAGTGCGACAGACTGGGCATTCTCGTCTGGGAGGAGATACCCTGGTGCCGCGGGGGACTAGGTGGCGAGCGGTATAAGGAACAGGCACGGCGTATGCTTACGAATATGATCACGCAGCACAAGAACCACCCTTCCGTGATCCTGTGGGGACTGGGAAACGAGAACGACTGGCCAAACGATTTTCCTGAATTTGACAAAGAAAAAATCAGAGTCTTTATGAAAGAACTTCATGCACTTTCTCATACACTCGACGATTCGCGGCTCACTTCCATCCGGCGGTGCGACTTCTGCAAGGATATTGTGGATGTATATTCACCTTCTATCTGGGCCGGTTGGTACAGAGGTATCTATACCGATTACAAAAACGTTTCATACAATGAGATGCAGAAAACAGATCACTTCCTGCATATGGAATGGGGAGGAGATAATCATGCACGCCGTCATGCCGAGGATCCCTATATCAATCTTGACAAGATCGACAGTGGCGGACAAAAAGCAGATGAACGTGCCGGTGACGCATCGCTGTATGGCGGCACGGCCAGGGCGTCGCGCGATGGAGACTGGAGTGAGACGTATATCTGTGATCTGATTGACTGGCACCTGAAGGAGCAGGAGACGATGCCCTGGCTTACCGGAGCCGCCTACTGGCCATTCAAGGACTTTTCCACACCGGTACGTCCCGATAATCCGGTACCCTATATGAACCAGAAGGGTGTGATGGAGAGAGATCTGACACCGAAAGAGGCGTTCTACGTCTTTCAGTCCTATTGGACGGAAAAACCGATGCTCCACATTTACGGACACAGCTGGCCAGTACGCTGGGGCAAACCCGATGAAGAAAAGACCATTAAGGTCTATTCCAACTGCGAAGAGGCGGAACTGTTCCTCAACGGACGGAGCATGGGTGTCAGGAAGCGTTACAGTCAGGATTTTCCTGCTGCAGGCCTGCGCTGGAACACCTCCTTTGAACCGGGGAAAAACAAGGTGAAGGTGATCGGCAGGAAAGGAAACGAGATAGTAGAGGATACCATTGCTTTCAACTACGAAACCCGTCCTTTTGGAGAACCGGTGAAAATTGTTGCCCATGTGATTGAGGATACCGATTCATATGTATGGATAGAAGCGGAACTTCGCGATCAAAACGATGTGCCGTGCCTCACATCGACCGACTACATCTGCTTTGATTCTACCGGTGACGGTGAGTTAATAATAAACATGGGTACTTCTACCGCTTCAAGCAAGGTGCAGGCATATAACGGACAGGCAAGGATAAAGTTGCTGAAAGGAGGAACGAAGAGCATCATATCCGTAAAATCGAACGGGCTGAGAACCATCTTTATTGAAGTAAAATAGATTTTCATATCGTCTTCAATTTATCCTGATAAACCTGTAAAACGAATTAACTTTTATTGATGATTATTTTAACCACATTCATATCCTATTCCAATCAATTGTCGTATTTTTAAAAATTATTCGTTGATAAAGAGAAAGACGATGAGACTAAAATCATTTTTGTTTGCGTTGATGCTGATGCTGGGCATGGCCGGCTTGAATGCCCAGCAGATTATTGCGCACCGCGGCTACTGGAAAACAAACGGATCGGCACAAAACTCCATTACAGCGCTGATGAAAGCCGACTCCATCCGGGTTTTCGGCTCTGAGGTCGATGTATGGTTGTCCTCCGACGGCGTTCCGGTCGTCAATCACGATGCCCATGTCACACTGAACGGGAAGGAACTGATTGTGCAGGATACACCACTCGCCACACTTCGAAAAGTGAAACTTGCCAACGGTGAGACACTGCCCACCGTGGAAGAGTATCTCGATGCATTTGCATCCTGCAGGCACACCAGGCTGATCATAGAGTTCAAGACACACAGCAGCAAAGAGCGTGAAGCCGAGCTGGCCAGGAAAGTGATCGGCATGGTTCGCGAACAGGGTCTGCAGGAGAAGGTGGAGTATATCACCTTCGGACTACACTTTGTGCAGCAGGTGAGAATGATCGATCCGCAGGCTAAAGTTTATTATCTCAACGGCGATTTATCTCCAGGTGTACTGGCAGCGATCGGGGCAGCCGGCTTCGACTACCACTACAACGTAGTTTACAAGCGGCCTCAATGGGTGCAGGCAGCACACAATCTGGGGCAGAAAGTCAACATCTGGACCGTCAACAGTCCGGAAGATATTCAAAAGATCATCGGTCTGAAGGCCGACTATATCACCACCGACGAGCCGCTGCTGGTAAGAGAGACAATTGAGAAACAATAGAGAACCCATGAACCTGAAAGAACAGCTCAACCGGGCTATTGAAATCGCGGTGTCGGCACACGAGGGACAACTCGACACCAACAATGGCCGTCCCTACATTGAACATCCCTTCCGGGTGATGAGTGCAGGACAGACACTGCAGGAAAAGATCGTGGGCGTGCTTCACGATGTGGTGGAAGATACATCCTGGACACTGGAGCAGCTGACGGAGGAGGGCTTTTCGAAAGAAGTCGTTGATGGGATTGATGCCATGACACGTCGCGACAACGAGTCATACGACGATTATCTGCTGAGGGTGCAGGACAACCCGCTGGCCACACGGGTGAAGCTGAACGACCTGACGGACAACATGGATATCCGCCGCTGGAACGAGATACCCTACCACGAGCTGGCACGACTGCAGAAGTACCTGAAAGCCTACAAACAACTTACGGAATAGTGGCAGGCATCTACATCCATATCCCCTTTTGCAAGACGCGCTGCACCTACTGCGATTTCTATATGGGTACCAATGAATCGCTGCTGGATGCATTCGTCGATACCTTGTGTGCCGAGGCGAAGATAAGAAAGGAGGAGACGGGGGAAACGGTGGAGACGATCTATTTCGGCGGAGGGACACCCTCGCGGCTGCACCGCGCTCATTTCGACCGGATCTTCGATTCACTTTTCTCCCATTATACCATTGCACCTGATGCGGAGATCACTCTTGAGGCCAACCCCGATGATCTCACCGGCGATTATGTGGAGATGCTGTCACAGCTGCCTTTCAACCGCCTCAGCATCGGCATTCAGAGCTTCAGCGACGAAGAGCTGCGGTTCCTCAGCCGGAGGCACAACGGCCGGGAGGCAGTGGACGCGGTCAGGAGATGTCAGCAACAGGGCTTCCGGAATATCAGCATTGATCTGATGTACGGCCTGCCAGGGCAGACAACGGAGATATGGCGGGATAACCTGCAACACGCTATCAGACTCGATATTCAACATATCTCCTCCTATCATCTGATCTATGAGGAGAAAACCAGGATGTACCGGCTGCTGAAGGCGGGAAAGATACAACCCGTACCGGAAGAAACCAGCACGGAGATGTTTGCCCTGCTGATCGACACGCTCACCACCCATGGATTCATCCATTACGAGATCTCCGCTTTTGGCAAACCCGGCTATTTTTCCAGGCACAATATCTCTTACTGGAAAGATGCAACATACCTCGGCCTGGGACCGGCTGCGCACTCCTACGACGGACAGTCCCGTTCGTGGAATATCGCTTCCATCACCCGCTACAACCAAACCAAGGAGTCAGGCCTGTTTGAACGGACCTCGGAACAGCTGAGCCTGCCGGAGAAGTACAACGAATTCATCCTCACGGGACTGCGCACCATGTGGGGCATCAACCTGGCAGAATTGAAAAGCCGTTTCGGAGAAACACTTTTTCAATTCTGCATGGAGAATGCGAAGAAATACCTGGACCAGGGACTTCTAAGCACGGAAGATCAGACTATGAAGCTCACCCGCGAGGGTATCTTTATCTCCGACGGGATCATGAGCGACCTGATGTGGGTCTGAAATGCACAAGAGGCGACCTCCCCCATCGTGGAAGCTGAAGAAATGGTGACTTGCCGCTGCAATCAGCGGTATCCATCAACTCAACCCCTCTATCACTCCGTTCACAATATCGATACGTTTTGCCTGCGGGTCGGCAGGAAGTCCCGGCATGCGCATCATCTCCCCGGCGATAGCCACGATGAACTCCGACCCCTGGTTGATCACCAGGTCGTTGATCTTGAAACGGAAGTCTTTCGCCACACCGTACCAGCGGGGGTCGGCAGAGAAGGAGTATTGTGTTTTGGCTATGCAGACAGGCATCTTCTCGAGGGGTGTCCCTTCAATCATCCTCAGTGTTTTCAGCGCTTTCTCTCCCAGCACCACATCACGGGCACCGTAAATCTTCGTGGCTATCTTGGTCAGCTTGGTCTCAATCGTATCCTCGTCGTCATAGGTAAAGCGCAGCTCCCCGGATGGTCTGTGCTCCACCGCATCGATCACGGCACGGGCCAGCTCAACGGCACCTTCACCACCATCGGTGAACGCTTCATTCACGGCAAAGGAAACCCCTTTCACCTCACAGAAGGAGCGAACGGTCCCGATCTCTTCGGGTGTGTCGAACGGGTACCTGTTGAACGCCACCACCACCGACTGTCCGAAATCAGCCAGGTTCACCAGATGCCTCTCCAGGTTCTCCAGTCCCTTTCTCAAACCCTCCATATCGGGCTCCTTGATGTTCTTCTCGGGTGTGCCGCCATGCATCTTGAGTCCCTGCGCCGTCACGACGATGACCGTGAGCTTCGGGCGCAGTCCGCTCTTGCGGCATTTGATATTGAAGAATTTCTCCGCCCCCAGATCCGCCCCGAATCCGGCTTCCGTAACCACATAGTCACCGTACGTCATCGCCATTCTGGTGGCCAGCACCGAGTTGCACCCATGGGCAATATTGGCGAAGGGTCCTCCGTGCACGAAGGCAGCCGTGTTCTCTGTCGTCTGCACCAGGTTGGGGTTGATGGCATCCTTCATCAGCACGGTGATGGCACCGGCCACACCCATATCCTTCACCGTGAAGGGTTCGCCGCTGCGCTTATAACCCAGCAGGATGTGCTCGATACGCCGCCGCAGGTCGGCCTCATCTTCTGCAAGGCAGAGGATCGCCATCAGTTCCGAGGCGGCGGTGATATCGAAACCCGACTCCATGGGAACACCATTGCCCGGTCCCAGTCCAGTCACAATATGTCGCAGGCTCCGGTCGTTCACATCCAGCACGCGCTTCCAGAGAACCTCTCTGATTTCGTCACCCGTCCCCTGTACACGAAAGATATAGTTGTCGAGCAATGCCGAGATGGTGTTGTGCGCCGTGGTTACTGCATGGAAATCGCCGGTAAAGTGAAGGTTGATATTCTCCATGGGCAGCACCTGGGCATAGCCTCCTCCCGCGGCACCGCCCTTCATGCCGAAGACAGGACCCAGCGAGGGCTCCCTGAGGACGACAATAGCTTTTCTCCCAATCTTGTTGAGTCCCAGCGCCAGGCCGATAGAGACGGTGGTCTTCCCGATTCCGGTCTTCGTAGGCGTGATGGCTGTCACCAGGATCAGATTGCTCTGATCTACTTTTTCATTGTCGATAAGACTGACGGGGATCTTGGCCATGTGCCTACCGAAATTGATGACCTCATCCCGAGGAATGCCGATGCTCTCGGCCACATCCTTGATTTTTCTGAGCGGTGTCTCTCTTGCAATTTGAATGTCAGTTTTCATTATTTATGTAGCTGTAAGTTGTAAGCTATATTGTAAGTTGTAAGCTATGTTGTAAGTTGTATGTTGTAAGTTGTATATTGAATGTTGAATGTTGTAAGCGGTCAGCTTTCAGTGGTCAGCTTTCAACTTTTCCTCCAGCATCGCCAGATGGTCACGCAGTTGTGCCGCCTCCAGGAACTCCAGCTTCCTGGCTGCTACCATCATCGCCTTGCGGGTCTGTTCAATTTTCGTCTTCAGGTCAGCGGCAGTGTGAAACTCAACCAGTGGTTCAGCGGCCAGCGCGTAGTAATCGGGTTCCACATAGGCCCTGGCTTCGCCAATGGCGATATACTCCTTGCTCAGGGCCGAGGAATGGCCTCGTGTAATCTGTTGCGGCGTGATGCCATGCTCTTCGTTGTATTGCATCTGTTTCTCACGGCGACGGTTGGTTTCGTCGATGGTCATCTGCATGCTGTTGGTGATTTTATCGGCATAGAAGATCACCCTGCCGTTCACGTTACGGGCTGCCCTGCCGGCCGTCTGAGTGAGGGAACGGTGCGACCGGAGGAATCCCTCCTTGTCGGCATCCAATATCGCCACCAGTGACACCTCCGGCAGGTCGAGCCCCTCGCGCAGCAGGTTCACCCCCACCAGCACGTCGAAGCGTCCGCTGCGCAGGTCATCCATGATCTTCACCCTCTCCAATGTCTCCACGTCGGAGTGGATATAGTTACAGCGGATATTACCGGCGGTAAGATAATCGGTCAGCTCCTCGGCCATACGCTTGGTGAGCGTGGTCACCAGCACCCTTTCATCTTTCTCCACGCGTTGTTGTATCTCTTCCATCAGGTCGTCGATCTGGTTCAGGCTGGGACGTACGTCAATGGGCGGGTCCAGCAGCCCCGTGGGGCGTATCAGCTGATCCACGACGATCCCTTCCGATTTCTCCAGCTCATAGTCGGCGGGTGTGGCGCTCACAAAGATGATCTCCTTGCTGATCTCCTCGAACTCCTCGAACTTGAGCGGCCGGTTATCGATCGCTGCTGGCAGACGGAAGCCATACTCCACCAGGTTCATCTTGCGGGAGTGGTCGCCCCCGTACATGGCCCGTATTTGCGGGATGGTCACATGGCTCTCATCGATGATGGTAAGATAGTTTTCCGGGAAGAAGTCAAGCAGGCAGAAAGGGCGTGTCCCGGGCAGCCGGCCGTCGAAATACCTCGAGTAGTTCTCAATGCCGGAGCAGTAGCCTATCTCCTTGATCATCTCCACATCGTAGGTCACCCTTTCGTAGAGCCGTTTAGCCTCGTAGGGTTTACCAATGGACTGGAAGAACTCCACCTGTTTGCCCAGGTCCAGTTGTATCTCATCCACGGCGCGGTGAATACGCTCCTGTGTGGTGACGAACAGGTTGGCAGGGAAGATACGGTAGGATTCGAGCCGCTCCATGGTGACACCGGTGAGCGGGTCCACCGTCTCGATGCTTTCGATCTCATTCCCCCAGAAGATCACGCGGATGATATAGTCATGGTAGGCCAGGAACACATCCACCGTATCGCCCTTCACCCGGAAGTTTCCCCGGTTGAAGTCGGCCGTCTCGTTGCGGGAGTAGAGACTGTTCACCAGCAGCCGAAGGAGGTCATCCCGATCGAGGGTCTGCCTCACTCCTATTTCGATGGTAGTCTTGTTGAAATCCTCCGGATTGCCGATCCCGTAGAGACAGGAGACAGAGGAGACCACGATCACATCGTTCCTGCCGGAAAGCAGCGAGGAGGTGGCTGCCAGACGCAGCTTCTCTATCTCATCGTTGATGGAGAGATCTTTCTCGATATAGGTGTCGGTAGTGGGAATATAGGCTTCCGGCTGGTAGTAATCGTAATAGGAGACGAAATACTCCACCGCATTGTGGGGGAAGAAGTTTTTGAACTCGCTGTAGAGCTGTGCCGCGAGCGTCTTGTTGTGGCTCAGCACCAGCGTGGGCTTGTTGATCTGAGCAATCACGTTGGCGATGGTGAAGGTCTTGCCCGATCCGGTCACCCCGAGCAGCGTCTGGTAAGGGACTTTTTGCTGCAGTCCCTCCATCAGTGCCCTGATGGCATCGGGCTGGTCGCCCGTAGGTTGATATGCTGAAGTAAGTTGAAATTGCATAGATAAGTGTAAACAAACAGAAGTGAATTTAGTTTAGTGGTCCGGTCAGTGAAAAGTGTTACCGGTATTCACTCAGGGCGCACCGGAAAAAGGCTTGGTCTCATGGATGCTGATGATCTGGAAGAGCGGGTTCAGCTCCATATGCACGATATAACCGCTCACCTGCTCCACGGCACCCTCCTTGAGATAGGTTTTCAACAGCGGCACGTTCACTTTGAAGTTATCGTTGAATGTTTTATCGTATTGCACCGACTGCAGATCGGGTATAAACTTGAGTGTTGTCCCCTGTGTCTGTGAACCCGCGACGAGCAGCTCGCCCAGGATCCGCTCCCGTGTGGCGGTACCCGAGTTGAAAAAACGGTGAACTGTAGGGGCAAGCCATCGGCTCATGCCGGAGTGATCCACGGCGGAGAGGGCGCTGTAAAAACCGTTGACGGTGGCACGGATACTGTCCAGCGTGGCCACATCCACCGGATAGGACTGGAAGAGCAGGCCATACCGTTCTTCCGCCTCGGCAAAATAATCCCCTTTAAATTCGCCGCTTTGCACCATCATCATGTAATCGGAGTAGGATGCGGCCGTATTCATATGCAGCGCACCCATCCAGGAGAGTGAGTCCAGTCGTCTTTTGACCAAAGGAGCATAATTGCTCGCGGGATGTTGCTGCAGGAAGTTACGTAGCTCGGTCACCTTATCGGTCGTTCTCATCTGCTCCCATACCGATGCTTCATCCGTCTTCAAGCGGATCAAAGCGGTCTCGGCCTCCTCTGCATGTGCACCTCCGGGGTGTTCTTCCATATAGGTAAGGTAACCTTCCACACTGTTCTCACTCACGGCCTGTTCCCAGCCGCTGCGCTCCAGGTTGCCCTTGCGGATTGTCTCATTGTAGATAAAAAAAGCCCCTACCAACAACAGCACTGTGAGAACGATCCAGAGAAAAGTACCTCTCTTTTTTTTCTTCACCGGGTGCGGGTAATGACCCCTCTCCAATGGTTCGCTATTCTCAACCGCTACTGCTTCCTCTACCCCTTTAACCGTTGCAGGATTGTCATTCAGGACAGCCTCCTTTGTTTTATCATCAATCCCGGTATTGTCATGCGGTGCGGTAAAATCCGTTTCATCCTGCAGGTCATGAGCTGTCTCTGGGTGATCAGTGAACTCATTCTCGTCCTGCGAGGCCGGCCCCTCCTCCGGAGGGATTTCCCCTGCCCCATTTTCAGGCAGCTCTACCTCGTAATCCAACCGTATCTTCTTTGTGCACTCATCACAAAAGAGTGCTTCTTCGATCTTATTTTTTCCGCAGAGTGGACATAGTTGAGACATATGTGAAACCAATTATAGAGCAATTATACCTTTTCACAAAGATATGAATGTTTTACATAAACAGTTGGCAAAACAGGAGAATTTACATGTGAGCTCCTGAGCAGATTTGCCCGGTATAACCTTCCCCTCAGTTTTGTGAATCGACTGGTCGTGCCGACCGCTCAGGGTCCTGTTTACTGTACACTGCTTTTTTCATTTTCCAGCCGAATGCGAACAGCTCTTTACAACCTCGTGCACGAGAATTGCGAAGTGCTGTATGATATGGAATTTTAATGGGCTATTTCACCTCTTCCACTTCACATCGCACAAAAACGGACCAAGAATAAGCTGTCATCTTCTAATTCCCATGTAGCAACATAACCTCTCCACAGCGCAGTGCAGAATCCTTGCATTTCAATATCTCCAATTGTTCGAGAGCCTTTTTTGTTAAAGTATTCTTCTAGTGGATTCGAATTTATCCATGATTCTTTTTGCCCGTGCCGAACTTCACTTTCATTAAAAAAAAAATATTCTATGAAAACAATCTATTGTCAGTCTGTGTTTTGAAAGTGAGATTAAAAAATAAAAAATCAATTGCTATGACAACTTTTAATGAAAAGGTTCCCGGGTTAAATAATAAATATCCAGCTACAACCTCGAAAAAGAAAAAGTAGACAGGTCTCGATGTTCTTCGTCAATTACTCTTAAAGTTCACACAGGTAGAATTCAGAAATATAAATCGTATGAAGTCAATTTGGAACGGTGCTATCGGATTTGGTTTGGTCAACATCCCGGTTAAAATGTATTCGGCAACTGAGAGCAGTACGCTCGATCTGGATATGCTAGACAAAAATGATCTGTCAAATATCAGGTTTAAACGTGTAAACGAAAAAACCGGTAAAGAGGTTCAATGGGAGAATATCGTAAAAGGCTATAAGCTGGATGACAAATACATTGTGCTCGATGATGAGGATTTTGAGTCAGCAAGCCCCGAAAAAAGCAAAGTATTCTCCATTGAACAGTTTGTTGATGAGGATGAAATAGAAAGCGTCTATTTTGAAACACCTTACTTTCTGGAACCCCAGAAAAACGGAGAAAATGCCTATGTATTGCTGTTGGAGGCGCTGAAAAAGACCAAAAAGGCAGGTTTGGGCACTTTTGTGATGCGTAGTAAAGAGATATTGGGAATCGTGAAGCCTTTTCGTGACCTGTTAATCGTAAATACAATACGTTTCCCGGAAGAGCTGCGCGAATACGAAGAGCTTAATATATCCGGTAAAAAAGTGAAACCGGGTGAGTTAAAAATGGCCATCACGTTGATCGAACAGAATGTAAGACCTTTCGACAGTGCACAATTTAAGGACACCTACAGTGCCGATCTATTGAAGATTATCAAGCAAAAGGCGAAGGGAAGGAAACCAAATAAGGCAAAAGTTGAAGAAACACCTGATAAAACAATCGATTTGATGGCTAAACTGAAAGCCAGCCTCGAGAAATCCAATAAAAAGGTCTCCTGATGTCGTTGGAACAATATAAAAAGAAACGTGATTTCACCAGGACATCCGAACCCGTGGAAGGAGCCTCCACTCCCGGAAAACGGCTGGTATTCGTGGTGCAGCGACACGCTGCGCGGCGGTTGCATTACGATTTCCGCCTGGAAATGGAAGGAGTGCTTAAAAGCTGGGCTGTTCCAAAAGGACCGTCACTTAATCCGTCAGATAAACGATTGGCAGTGATGGTGGAAGATCATCCTTTTGACTACCGTACGTTCGAAGGTACAATCCCTGAAGGCAGTTATGGTGCCGGAGAGGTAGAGATATGGGATGAGGGATTTTACGAACCACTGAAAAGAAAAAAGAACAAAACAGTTGATGAGACCCTGCAGGAGGAATTAAAGAAAGGGTCCATCAAAATAATCCTGCATGGTAAAAAGCTAAAAGGTGAATTTGCATTGGTTAGGATGCATAACGCAAAAGACGAAAACGCATGGTTGCTTATTAAACACAATGACGAGCATGCGATAAAGGAAGCATACGACGCTGAGAAAGAAACTCCTGCGGGTTCAAGAGTTACCAAACTGGCTGAAAAAAAATACAATAAAACGAATAAAACAACTTCACGAAAAAAGAGATCCCCTGCTCTGCTGTCCGGTCAGCGTAAATTGTCCGACTATAAAAAACCGATGCTGGCAAGCAGATCAGAAGAACCATTCAACAGTCCGGACTGGCTGTTCGAAATCAAATGGGACGGATACCGCGCCATCGCTGAAGTGGGAGACGAAATCCGATTCTATTCGCGCAACGGATTATCGTTCATCGAGAGATTCCCGGCTATTGCCTCAGCATTAGAAATACAGGAACATGAGATGATTCTTGACGGCGAGATTGTCGCCTATAACGAAGAAGGCAACCCCGATTTTCAGACACTGCAACACTACGACGAGAATCCGCAGGCACCCATCATATTTCACGTGTTCGATCTGCTCTTTCTTAATGGTCACAGTACCGTAGATCTTACCTTGCTGCAACGTAAGGAATTGCTCAAAGATGCCCTCACAGAAACAGCTCACCTGAAATATTGTGACCATGTGGAAAACGATGGGGAAGCCTTCTTTAAAAATATTCTGGATGCGAATCTTGAAGGAATGATAGCGAAGCAAAAATCGGGCACTTACCACGAAGGCACCCGCAGCACGGAATGGCTTAAAATAAAGAACCACAAAAGCGATGATGCGGTTATCGTGGGTTATACCCAACCACGTGGTTCGCGTAAATATTTCGGATCACTGATCCTGGGACGATACAGGGCTGGAAAGCTGCATTACATCGGGCATGTTGGGACCGGGTTCAATGAAAAATCCCTTAAAGAGATTCATGCGCAACTGAAACCGCTGGTAACGGAAGATATGCCTTTCGACACAAAACCGGCCACCAATATGCCGCCCACCTGGGTGAAACCCCAATTAGTGGCTGCCGTAACATATACGCAGCTCACTGAAGATGGTTTCTTTCGGCACCCAGTGTTTATCGGCATAAGGGAGGATGTGGATGCACATAACCTATATCAGGATAGCCTCCCCGATACAAAACAACCGGAAAAGAGGAAGAGGTCAACAAGTAATAAATCTTCTTCTGCAGGGAAAAAAGATGTTAAGTTTACCAACCGGGATAAGCTATACTGGAAGAAAGAGAAAATCACCAAAGGTGATTTAATTGATTATTACCTTTCGGTATCTGATTATATTTTGCCACATCTGAAAGAGAGGGCACAATCGTTGCATCGGTTTCCTGAAGGAATCGATGGACCGGGTTTTTATCACAAAGATGCCGGAAAGGATGCACCCTCATGGGTGCCTACTGTACGCATATTCTCGGAATCGAACCAAAAGGAAATAGAGTACATCGTATGCAACGACAAGGATACGCTTGGCTACCTTATCAATCTGGGATGCATTGAACTGAACCCGTGGAGCAATCGTCTGCAAAATCCCGAGAAACCCGACTACTTGATAATTGACCTCGACCCCTCTGAAAAAAACAGTTTCGGGCAAGTGGTCGAAGTGGCAAAAACAACGAAAGAGGTACTTGATTCTGCAAATATTCCGGCAAGGTGCAAAACATCCGGAAGTACCGGTCTTCATATTTATTTACCTCTTGGTGCACGTTATGAGTACAATCTCGTCCGCGATTTTGCGCACATCATTGTTCAACTTGTTCAGCAACGTTTACCCCAGATTACGACACTGGAACGAAGCCTCAAAAAGCGTGGCTCAAAGATCTATCTCGACTATCTTCAAAACCGTACGGGACAAACAGTGGCCAGTGTTTATAGCGTCCGTCCCAAGCCGGGTGCCCCTGTTTCCATGCCCATAGAATGGGATGAACTGACTAACGAAATGTCCATTCGTGATTTCACAATCGAAAACGCTTTGGCACGTCTCATCAAGAAGGGCGATATTTTTTCACCGGTACTGGAGGATGGTATCGATCTGGAAAAAGCATTGGATGAATTACTCAAAGGTGCAACATGATCCTTAATTCTATTTCTGAATCGATGCAGAGGAAGACGTTCAAGTATAACAATTGTAGCCGATTGCGTACCACTTACCTGTCAAGTTACTAGGCTGAAGCGGGTCACAACCCTTGAATTTACTAGTAAACCGGCTATTATTTTTATACATTATTGGGTGCTTTATTTATTCTTTCCATTTTTTGTCTGGTATTGATTTGACCGGTTCCAATCCATCGCCGCTAACCAGAGAGAATGTCCACCAGCAAACGATTCCGAAGCATGTTGACTCCACCCCGGGGAATGTTCTCGAGATAGTTTATCCCAATAGCGTTCAAGTGTGTGTTCCCATGGGAGTTGACCCAACTCAGTTACGGTCATTAATCCTTTTGAAGTGTCTAAAATTGGATTCAACTGTTCTGTTTTTTGAAAATGACTTCACAAAAATCTATAGGGCTTATGTCGGCTAGAGGAATATATCCAATTGTTGGAAGTAGGCCAGGTATTTCAGTTTCATCAAATCTTGCTGGCAATACGTATTCTTGATTTTCTTGAAAGGTGCGACTTTGCATCGCTTGTCTTTCATGATTAGTCCATAACTTTTTTTTGTTTTATCAAGAGTAAATAATGTGAAAGAATATCCGGAAGATTAAATGAAAGAGATCTATTTTCGTTACGATGAAGGATAGAAAACAGCACAAATTTCGTACTTTTGGAAAACAAAATAAACCGTAATTATGATTCAAATTGTTCCCGCAACAACCGCTCATGTCAAAGCGATACAGGAGGTCTCCGCCATTGCATGGCCGGATGCTTTTAAAGATATACTCTCCGCCTCACAGATTGCCTACATGATGGAGTGGATGTACAGCGATTCCAGCCTGCACGAACAAATGGAGGAGAAAAATCATCGCTACTTCCTGGCCATATCGGATGATGAAAACGTGGGGTACATGTCCATCGAGCATAATTGTGAAAACAAGGGGAAAACGAAAATCCACAAACTCTATATCCTGCCCGGTCAGCAGAAAAAGGGGATAGGAAGGATGCTGATAGATTTTGCACTGGAGAGAGCACATGAAGCGGGCGACGGTGCCATCTACCTGAATGTGAACAAGTACAATGGGAATGCGATTGCATTTTACCAACGTACCGGCTTCTTTCTGGCCAAAGAAGAGGTGATCGATATTGGCAACGGTTTTATTATGGATGATTTTGTGTTTGAGAGAACAATATGAATATCATATGAGTTACATAAAAAAAAGAATTCTTTCCTTTAGATTTGCCTTCCGGGGAATAATAACACTTTTCAGGGAGACCCCCAACGCCGTTTTACAGCTGATCGCGGCGGCTCTTGCAGTGGTCCTGGGCGTTTTTCTTCACATCTCCCGTGGTGAATGGCTGGCACTGGTGATCGTCATCGGTGGCGTCCTGGCCATGGAGGCGCTGAACAGTGCACTGGAGGTTCTTTCTGACTATGTCTGCAGGAAAGAGATTCACCCTGCCATCAAAAAAGTGAAAGATATCTCCGCTGCTGCAGTGCTGCTGGCAGCAATGGCTGCACTGGCGGTGGGGATCGTCATCTTTCTGCCGAAAATTATTTTACTCTTTTCATGATCGATCTGCAACCCTATATTTCCGAAACGGAGGAGCTCTCTGCAACACCTGACCAACCCAAAAAGAAACTGCACGAACTGAAGCGTATACTGGAGCGGCTCAGCAGAGAGTTGACGAGCGATGAACCGATTCAGTTTTCCAACCTCTTCTCCCGCCTGGTTTTTGTCGCGCAGAAACATCACCTCCCCAAACAGCTGGAGTGGCAGCTGCAACATTTCCGTGTGAAGGAAAAGGAGCTGCGCAGTGAACCGGAGCCGGAGGCTGCAGCACAGCTTTTCCGCTCTGCCGTGAAAGCGATGATGGAGCTGTTCAGGTTCCTGCAGGAAAGTACTACAGGTGAGGAACAGTCTTCGGGTGAGGAGGATATGGTAACAGGTATCTCTTCCCACACCCTTCGGGTTCACCTGTTGAAGATCGACAACGAAAAGAGAGAGCTGCTCTGCGTGGCTGAGAGCACTCCCGGCTCGGAGCTGATGGTCCGCTACGACCTGCCGCACCTCGGCGACAGCCAGACCGCCCCGGAGGTACCGTTCCGGGAGGGAGCGCAACTGAACCTGATCGACTGCGAGATCAACAAAGAGGGATATTTCATCCCCCGGCTGATCGTACTCGAGCCCGACTACCTGATCGACGCATCCGCCATCGCGGAGTGCTTTCAGGATTATACCATCACTCCTCTTCACTACTTCCGCAACAAGTTCGAGGCGAGGGAGAACCGCTCCTACCTGCTGCTGGGTAACCTGGCTAACTTCTTCCTCGATGAACTGGTCTTCGCCGAAAATTCCGATGAGGTCTCTTTTGAAAATGTCTTTTTGCGTTCATTCCGGCAATCGCCGTTCGAATATACCAGCTGTGAGGATATCCGCAGCGACGATGATTTCCGCCTGTTTATGCAGAAGGCGAAGAGTCAGTTCGACCATATCCGTCGAGTGATCCGCGACGATTTCCCCAGGCGGGCAATAGATGTGCATCACTGTACGCTGGAACCCTCCTTCTTCAGCGAACGGTTCGGTTTCCAGGGACGGCTGGATCTGCTGCACCTACCTCCCGGGGACGCGGAGGCGAAGATCGTGGAGCTGAAATCGGGCAGGCTACCCTATCCCGCCACCAACAGCAGCAGGATCGCCCTCAATCATGAGGTGCAGACGGCTGTCTACCGGCTGATGGTGGAGAGCGTCTTCGGAAAGGATGCCCGCCACGTGGAGGCAGCCATCCTCTACTCGGCAGGTGAGAATCCGGGTGAGAACCTCCGTTTTGCACCGGTTTACAGGGAGCTGGAGAAGATGATCATCCATGTCCGCAACCTAATCGTGGCGAATGAACAGAAGATCATACAGGGTGACAACACAGCGGTTGAAAAATTATTCGATTCACTATTTAATACGGTGTTGACGGAAAGTAGATTACCCGATTTCTATAAAGTAAAAATTGAGGATATCCGTACCGTGCTTTCGCAATGCAGTGACCTGGAGAAAGCCTGGTTCTACCGGTCCATCCGCTTTATCGCCAGGGAGCTCTACCTTCAGAAGATCGGTGATGTGGAGTATGAATCACCCACGGGGCTGGCTTCGCTCTGGAACAGCGACTTCAGTGAACGCGCCGGGGCCCTCGACCTGCTTTACAATCTTTCCATCCGTGAGATTGATGATACAGGGAGTGATATGACCATTTTCTTTTCCCGTCATCAGGTGGATAACGACATCGTCAACTTCCGTGAGGGAGAGATCTGTATCGTTTACCCGCGTCAGGATGAGAACGACACGGTGCTGAACCGGCAGATACTCAAGGGCAGCATCGTGCACATCACCGCGGAGACGGTGGAGGTGCGTTTCCGATACAAGCAGAAGAACCGCCGCTACTTCAGCGAGAATAAGCTGTGGGCTATTGAGCATGATAGCATCGACAGCTCCTACAACAACATGTACAAAAGCATCTACGCTTTCCTCAACGCATCGAAACAAAAAAGAGAAATGCTTCTCGGGTTAAGCGCACCGGGAAATGTGGAAATAACCGTCGGGAGCGAAGACGAAACATCTTCGGGTAGTAATTATGCAACAACCACCGGGAAGGAAAATGAGACATCATCCGGGAGTTCTTATGCATCAACCACCGGGAGCGAAAACGAAACAACTGCCAGGCCAACAGCCGGGGTTTTCACTAAAAATGAAAAAAATGACTTAAGCCCAGTAAACCAAGCGGATTATCCCGAAAATATCATTCAAAAAGCGATGCAGGCAGAGGACTACTTCCTGATCGTGGGACCTCCGGGAACGGGTAAGACCTCCATTTTTGCCCGTCGTCTGATAGAGGAGTATCACAAACAGCCCGACACCAACATCCTGGTGATGGCATACACCAACCGTGCGGTGGATGAGCTCTGCGAGGCCATTAATGCCGCTTTCGGTTGCAGCGGGGGTGCCTGTGACAGCTACATCCGTGTGGGCACGGAACTCTCCTGTGCCGAACCGTTCCGACACCGCCTGCTGCAGCAGATCTCTGAGAAAGCGAAAAACAGGGAGTCGCTGCGACAGGAGATCAGGCAGTGCCGCATTTATGTCTCCACGCTGGCATCCATCCAGGGACGGATGGAGCTCTTCGCGCTGAAACATTTCCACCTGGCCATCATCGACGAGGCTTCGCAGATCCTGGAGCCGCAGATCATCGGCCTGCTGCCCCGCTTCGACAAGTTCATCATGATCGGTGATCACAATCAGCTCGCGACCATCGTCCTGCAGAAACCATTCCTCTCCCGGATAGAGGAGCCGGAGCTGCACGAGGCGGGCATCACCGACTGCCGCGACTCACTGTTTGAGCGGCTGCTGCGCCGCTGCACGGAGCAGGGGTGGCACCACGCCTTCGCGCAACTCACCCGCCAGGGACGGATGCACAATGACATCGCCGCCTTCCCTGCTACGTTCTTCTATTCCGGCAGCCTGCTTCCTGCGCTCGACTGGCAATCCGATACCTGGTCGTTATACCATTCTTCCGATAATCTCTTCCGGTCATGCATCGCGACGGAGCGAACCGTCTTTTTCTCCACCGAGAATATCAATCGTCCCGGCACCTCTGAAAAAACCAACGAAACGGAGGCAGCCATCATCGTCCGGCTGATCCGGTCCATTCAGGTTCTTTATGAAGCGAACGGGAAAGGGTTCGACAGCAGTACCGTCGGCATCATCGCCCCCTACCGCAATCAGATCGCCCTGATCAGGCATCAGCTGTCAGAATCGGGCTTCACCGGAGCCGATCAAATCATGATCGACACCGTTGAGCGATTCCAGGGGAGCCAGCGCGATGTGATCATCCTGTCGTTCTGTGTCAACAAACCCTACCAGATGAACTTCCTCTGCAATCTCAACCACGACGGGACAGTGGACCGGAAACTGAATGTAGCCATCACCCGTGCCCGACAGCAGCTTTTCCTGATCGGGAACGCACAGATATTGAAACAACATCCCGTTTATGCCACCCTGCTCGATTTTTATCGGAAAAAATTGATTGTTTTGGAGGCAAACGATGGAATTCTTCCGTGATTTTTCTTTGTTATTAAAAAATTTTGTACTTTTGCACTCCGTAACTGTCTTATGGTGTAATGGTAGCACAACAGATTCTGGGCCTGTTTGTCCAAGTTCGAGTCTTGGTAAGACAACAAAATACCTATTAATCAATAACTTGCAATAACACACAACAGAGAGTGTCGGACTGATGTATCATTGGTCCGACATTTTTTTTGCACTCTCCCACCCGATCATGGCACTCTTTCTTGTACTGCCCCACATATAACCACCGATATGTCCCGTGGACTGTATCACACGGTGACACGGAATCAGGAAGGCCACAGGATTACTTCCTATAGCCGTTCCCACAGCCCTTGATGCATTGGGATTCCCCACTTGCGCAGCGATGCGTCCATAAGTAGAAAGCCTGCCCACAGGTATTTTCAGGAGTGTTTCCCACACCTTCAGCTGAAAGGGTGTACCTTTCAAATGCAGTTTTATGTTTGGTAACTTACTCCAGTCATGCTGAAAAATGGATAATGCATTTTGTTGCATCAGATCCTCTCTTTGATAAATAACAGCGTTGGGAAATTTATGTCTCAGATGGCTTACTGCTGTGGCATCTTCTTCATGAAACGCCATATAACAGATGCCCTTTTCAGTGGAGGCAACCATGAGCCTGCCAAAAGGACTTGCTGCATAACTGTAATGGATCGAAAGGTTTTTCCCTCCGTTTTTATATTCGGCAGGCGTCATTCCTTCCAGGCTGATGAACAGGTCGTGCAGCCTTCCGGTACCGGAAAGACCTGTGTCAAACGCCGTATCAAAAAGAGTGGCCCGCTGCTCTGTCAATAACTTCCTGGCATGTTCCAGACTAATGTACTGCAGGAACTTCTTGGGTGTCGTTCCTGCCCACTCGCTGAACAAACGCTGAAAATGAAAAGGGCTTACATGCACTTTCGCTGCCACCTCTTCAAGGGAGGGCTGCTCCCTGAAATTGTCCCTTATATATTCAATCGCTTCAGCGATGCGTTGATAATTCAAACCCTGCTGTTCGTTCATTGTCCCTGAATTGATATGGCAAATATAGTCACATTCTTTTGTATATAAAATCCGAAACTTGCTGAATATTTGATTCGCATTCAACGCCACATTACCCTGTTAAGTGCGGGGATGAGCACCGGCATCATGACTGACAGGGTTGGAAAAGCTGCCCCATGCTACTTCAAACCGAACAGAAAAGGCAATACAAATACCACAAAGACAGTCCATACGGCATACAGGGGTAAGTATTTCGCGATGGTCACCTCCACCGTTTTTATCTCTTTTCCTTTTCTTACAACCTGAAAGAGATCCATCATGATGAAAGTGAGGTGTCCGAATATCAGAAGATTGGAGCCCAGAACAGCTGTTCTGTTAGGCGTAAAGCCAAACTCTCCCAGCCGGTAGATGATAGCGGACAACGCAATCATATTAACAATCAGCGTGATAAGGGCCAGGATAAAAAGGACCCATTCATTGAAACGCTGCTTTTTCCGGACCGATGTCCCGGTCACCGAGAAGACAATGATCGCCATCACCCCCAACAGCATCAGGTTAAACACAATCAGGAAATCCCTGTCGCTGTAGGGATCTTTTCCGGTCAGGATGATGCTTATCAGATAAATCACCAGCGTAATCAACACCAAAGGGCTGAAAATGCCTGCCATAATCGGGGCAATCCTGTTGGTTACTACCGGAAAGTTCCGGATAATATATGTCGCAACGATAGGTGCCGAGACCACGCCGACAATCGCGATATTCTCCATATAGAAATTCTCAATATTCAGGTCAATGGCAGAAAACAGCCCGATCGTAACCGCGGTAAGAATTCCTCCAGCAATCAGGATGATGGCGGTCAGTATGGCCAGATCACCGTTGTACCTGATGTACCCTATCCGCTTCAAATGATCCTTTGTATCAAAATCGATGAAAATCAGGCCGTAAATACACCAGAGCAACAAGGGCAGATGGATACTGGCCAGGACAAACGAATCGCTCTCCTCTCCTGCCGGCAACAGGTTGATATAAAGAGCGGAAAGAGTGAATACCAGCAGCGACAGGACCAAATGCCAGGAGTTGATCTTATTTTTTGTGAGAAAGATGTATGCCGACAATCCCATGAAAATAATGATTCCCCCATTCTTCATGTAGTAAGCATACTCGTCCGGATCAAAACCGGTCAGTTGAGGGATCTTGATCAAAAGTCCGGCCAGCACACAGGAAATGATCAGAAAAAGGAGATCACTCTTCATGACTCTCCGGCCGGGGTCAGCCTGATGATCGAACTCCAGCCTGGCTTTCCAGTAGTCGGCCATCGCAGAACCGGCAATGTCGGGATAGATGGCAAAGAATGATTGCTCAAAACGCTTTTTATCGGACCGGTAGAGTTTTTCAAGTTCACCGGGGTAGTCCAGGCTCTCTCTAATGGCTGTTTCCATACTGTGTAAAGAATAATGTTTACTGATTTGCCGACGGAGTTGTGAATAGCAGACCGTCGGCAGGTTTTTATTGTCTGTTCTATTGAAGAAGCTTCTCTATTGCACCGATATGTTTCCTGAATGCCTTCTTTCCTTTGGTTGTTGCAGTGTAGCTTGTGTTGGGTTTACGCTTCAGGAATGATTTGCTGTAGGAGACATATTCGTTTTTTTCCAGTGATTTGAGATGACTCGCCAGATTACCGTCGGTGACTCCCAGCAGATCCTTCAGTGTATTAAAGTCCAGCTGATCATTCACCATCAGTGCCGACATGATACCCAGGCGGATTCTGTTCTCGAATGCCTTGTCCAGATCTTTCAGAAACTCTTTCACCACTTATCCTTTCCGTTGAATCATCAATCCGTAAATCATCTGCACCACACCAAAACCCAGCATCCACAGGTAAAGGCTCTGGCCGATAAAGAGGAAAGCTGCAAGACCCAGCACAATCTCCGTGATGCCCAGATAACGGATATGACTGAACGTGTAATGGCTGCCGTTGACCAGCGCCAGACCGTAAAAGATCAGTGTCAACGCTGGGACAAAGCCCACATAACCTTTGAATAAAAGGACCAGACAGAGGATCCCGCCGGTTATCAACGGTATCAGCAAATTGATCAGCAGTCGTCGCGCCTGGTCATCCCATACACGCTGATTCTCCTTTCTGCTCTTTCTGCCGGTGAACCAGACGGCACTGACAACCGAAAAGAACAGCGTACCCAGCGCAATCAGCAACAGCGTACTCAAACTTTCCACGTTGATCCGCACTGCTTTGTCAACCAGATAATCGTGATATCTGAAAACCAGCTGATGGGCCAGCAGTGCTCCCGCCAGGGCGATGACTCCTGTCGATACACCGCTGAGGCCACTCAGGGAGATAAACCGGGCACTGCGGCTCATGATTTTTCTAATCTCACTCAGGTCGTCTAAATATTTTTCTTTTTCCATCTGAAAGTACTTTGTTTTGCAAAGTAATATATAAAAAAAATAGCATGCAAATTTTTACTCAAAAAAATAACAATTATTTTACAGAATCCGTGTCATCCTGATTTAGGCTGATTTAGCTGAAACGTTCCAGCCCTTATAAAAAAAGGCGTTGAGCCGGGTCATCACTTTTACTGGTGTTTGTTCCTGTGATTTTGATGTTCCCCGTGCCAACAGTCAGATCCAGGTCAGCAGATAACCTGTCAGTGCACCGCCAATCACGATAAAGGCACTATTTATTTTCCTGAAATAAAATACGGCAACGAGGCTCAACAGGGCAATGAGAATAGTCCGCCAGTCGGTGAGCGTTTCTTTCCCCATCACCACACAGACAGCGGCAATCACCGCAACCGATGCCATGTTGACCGCGTCCAGAAAGGCAGCGACTACTTTCGATCTCCGCATTTTAGGCACCAGCGGGTTGAGTGCAGCCACCAGGAGGAACGAATACCGGGAGTGGCAATTACCTGAAGGAGTAGCAGCGGCGTGAAGCTGCGTAGACTGTTATCAGGGTTGCGAATCAGATGCCAGGCCAGACCGAGCAGTCCCCCGGCAAAGAGAGCCAGTATTTCATTCACCCCCACGAGAGTGGCAGCAAGCGTCAGTAAGCCCAGCACCGCAAGCTCCCTGTTTTTCATCGCTTTTTCAATATCAAAGCCAATTTGCCTGATTTAAGACAACGAGTTCTATCCCTGTATTGTTCATAAAAAATCACACGCACATTATAAATTAATCAGCAATCAGCTTTTTGTCATTCCATTGAATATCTGCTGCTTAAAATTAGATTGATTTCAGTTCCTTTCCGTGATTTCAGGTTTCTTTGCACAATCCGGCAGTGAAAAATAAATTATTTAACTTTAAATCAGGGCATTATTTACATCAAAAAGCATAACTTATCCGAAAAAAAACAGTATCATTGTATCCATATTCCTAAGACGTAATCGTTTATATAAGAAGTATGGCAAAAATCAATGTTTCTGTAATCAGGCAGGGCATCAGGGGAAGACTGAAGGTGAAGGAAGAAACCCGTAAATTTTACAACGGTATTTTTATCGACTTGGGAGAACTGGTTTTGTTTACCGGGAAAGTGTTTCAACAGATGTTCCAATCTCCCTTCGAATTTCGAGAGTTCACCAAACACGGGTTCTTACTGGGTAACAAGTCACTGCCACTGGTAGCAGTCACCGGATTTATCATGGGGCTGGTACTCACCATGCAAATGCACCCTGTTCTTGCCGACTTCGGCGCACAGACTCTGTTGCCGGGCGTAGTCGCTATTTCGATGGTGCGGGAGCTGGGGCCTGTCATCACGGGACTGATCTGTGCGGGAAAGATCAGCTCAGGAATAGGTGCTGAAATTGCAGCAATGACAGTCACCGAACAGATAGATGCGATGGAGGTGTCAGGAACCCGTCCCCTGAGTTTTGTGGTTGCCTCTCGCATAACGGCTGCCACGCTGGTTGTTCCGATACTGGTCATATTCGCCGATGCATTCAGTCTTTTCGGTTCATTTCTGGCGGTGAATATATTCGAAGACACTTCGCTTACACTTTTCTTCAATCGTTCCTTTTCAATGATGGGTTTTGTCGATTTGTTTCCTTCCATTCTGAAAACGGTCTTCTTCGGCTTTTTCATCGGCTTGATCGGTAGCTATAAAGGGTACACCGCCGGTAGGGGCACAGAATCAGTGGGACTTGCCGCCAACTCAGCCGTGGTAGAAGCTTCCCTGACCATTTTTGTGATCGATTTGGTTTTTGTATTAATAACGAGTATCCTGTAAAGCTATATGGACAAAGAAGAGGTCATTGTTGTAGAAAATTTGTATAAATCCTTTGACGAGAATTCTATCTTGCGCGGTATCAACCTGACGCTTCACAAAGGGGAGAATCTGGGCATTGTGGGGAAATCGGGAATCGGGAAATCGGTCCTTATCAAGAGTATCGTAAGGCTG
Source organism: uncultured Proteiniphilum sp. (assembly GCA_927407015.1). GTDB lineage: Bacteria > Bacteroidota > Bacteroidia > Bacteroidales > Dysgonomonadaceae > Proteiniphilum. Next base: position 107,314 of record CAKMJT010000029.1, read on the forward strand.
ATAGAGCCCGATGCAGGGATCATCAACGTGTTGGGGACCAATATCCTCGAGTGTGACAGCAACGAGCTGAATGAAGTGAGGAAGAAAGTGGGTTATCTCTTCCAGGGTGGGGCTTTGTACGATTCGATGAGCGTACGTGAAAATCTCCTTTTCCCCATCCGGAGAACACAATTTAAAGACAAGCAACACGATACGGAGGAGCTGATTGAACAATCGCTCAGCAGTGTGGGATTACTGGATGCCATCGATAAAATGCCATCGGAATTATCCGGTGGGATGAAAAAGAGGATAGCCCTGGCCAGGACATTGATTCTGAAACCGGAAATTATTCTCTACGATGAGCCAACCACCGGACTGGATGCGGTGACATCGGGTGAAATCAGCGAACTGATCCTGAAAATACGCGAGGAATACAACACGGCGGCCATTATCATCACGCACGATATGAAATGTGCAAAAATAGCCACCGACAGCATAAAGATCATGGACGAAGGAATCTTCATGGTAGAAGGTACTTACGACGAATTGAGCCATAGTGAAGAAAAAGAGATACGGGATTTTTTTATTTAGTAAAAAGAAAGAAATATGAAAAATACAAAGAAAACATTGAGGTTGGGTATTTTCATTGCATCGGCCCTCATATTGTTTATTGTGGCGATATATCTGATCGGGAGCAAGCAGAATCTGTTTTCCTCTAACACCGAGGTGCATGCATCATTCAAGGATATTCGCGGATTGATGTCGGGCAATATTGTCCGTTTCGCGGGAATCAATATCGGCACCGTGAACGATATTCGGGTCGTCGCCGATACATCTGTCATCGTAAGCATGACCATACAGGATGCCTATACCGATTTTATCTATAAAAACTCTTCGGTACAGATTGGACAGGAGGGGCTGATGGGGGGTAAAATTGTCCTGATCTCTACCGGTGATCCGGCTACGGGAAAGGTGGAAGAGGGCGATTATCTGCCTGTCGCCGAAGGCATCGATATTCAGGCGATGATTGCGCAGGCAACGGAGATGCTGGATGAAGCCAAGGGAACCGTTGCCAATCTGCGGTCTATTACCGGCAAGCTTGATACAGGGGATGGAGATATTGCACGCCTGTTGAATGATAGTGACCTGACCATTGCTCTTGGAGAAGCCACCACTAGTCTGAATGCATCTCTCTCCGACGTGAACGGGATCACCACCAAAATCAACAATGGCCAGGGAGATTTAGGGAAGCTGGTGAATGACGATTCCATCACCACCCAACTCAACTTGATCACGGCCAACCTAAGTTCAATCACAAAGAAAGCTGACTCAGTGGTGAATCAGCTTCACCAGACTTCCTATACCATTAACCATGGCGACGGGGTGCTGCCGCGTCTTCTGAATGACAGGCAGATGGGGTTAACGGTAGATACAGTCATCACCAGTGTGGATCAGGGTGTGATTGAGATAACCAAAGCCGCTGAAACAATTGCCAACAGCTGGATATTCCGGTTGTTCTCCAAAAAAAAGGAAAAGCCAAATGATCAGCAACCGGAGACATTAAAGGTGAATGCCGGAGATACCATCATCATACGTCCCGTCAACAGAAACATACCGGAAGTACCTGAAGAATGAAAATCTCCCGGACTGCCCTATCTAAAACAAAGATAGCTGCTGTCGATCAGGGTCTCCGCTCGAAAGATGAAAACGGGAAGGAGTACTGGAATATCATCAACCATATAGACGGGGCCAATGCAAACGATGGGACACTAATTATTCACGTGAGCATTTCTGATGTATCTGTCGAAAATATCACGGTATGCTTCCACCATCTTATCCCAGGAGTAATTTTTCCCGGCAAAATCCTTTGCCTGGGACGAAAAGATGCTCAGCTTGTTTTTGTCCCGTAGCAATTCGTGTATCTTATCTGCCCAGGCTGTTGCGTTTCCGCTCGGCAAGTGAAATCCGTTCTGACCATGGATGACCGATTCGGTTATCCCTTCTATTCCCGATGCCAGAACGAATGTTCCACGCATGTTTGCCTCCAGGGCTACAAGACCGAAGCCCTCTTCATCACCTTCGATCTCGATATTTGGCATGATAAACAAATCAGCCAGCGATAACAATTGTACAAGATCGGCAAAAGGAACGGTTCCCAAATGGTGTACATTTTCGTTATTAGAGAGTTCCTTCACTATTTGCACTGCATCGGAATTCAATCCCAAGATCATTTGCAGTGTAGGGCTTACTTTATCAATGATTCGTAGTGTTGTCCTTTGCATTTTATTCGGATGATTCCTGAGCGGACCTGCCATCAGCAAAACAATGTCTTTGTCGAGCAATGGCATCACATTTTTGATGAACCATGAAAAACCTTTTCGTTTCACCGGACGGCCCATAGTGAAGAGAATGCGTTTGTGTGTGAGATCGACAGCATATTTGTCTTTCACCATTTGTACAATACCGGGATTGACGGGTATTTTTCCCAACGAAATATCGACACCATTCCGTACGGTATAGGTTGTATCATGAGCAAATCCTCTCTTCAACGCCTCGGAGCGGGTGTATTCGCTTACGCAAATGGCTCCGGCGTACTGTTTTAGTTTCGGCAGTATTTTGTGTTGAAATACAGATAACGATAACGTGAGGTCCAATCCATGAAAGGTAACAATGATGGGTATCGCTGTTCTTTTGATCAACCAGAGACAGGCAACGCCCATCGATCCATCGTTTAAGTGAATAAGCTTTATACCCGGATTCTTTTTGAGCGTTTGCATTATTTTAAACGGAAGTTTCAGGAACCAGAGTACTTTGTTCGAATCGTTTCGATAGGCAATAACATGGGTGATATAGTACCGGTTAAGTCCAAGAATCAATTCATAACTTTGTTTTTCCATTCCCCCGACAGACGGTGGATGCTTATGGGTAATACAAAGAATTTCGGTCTCATGCATACGAAATGATCGATAATGGGAATAGATTGCTTGTTTTTCCCGATAAGACCGGTTATATACATTGCTTTTCATTCACACTTATAGCCAGGTTGGCCAGATTTTCAATATCTTTGAAATACTCCCTGGCAAGGTTGTCCCAACTCAGGTTAGATGTATATTGTAGTCCTGCAGATTGCATCTTTTCTCTCAGCGTTTCATCGCGAAGTAAGCGTTTCATTTTTTTCAGATAATCATCCGGTTCATTTGGACTGCATAGGAACCCGTTTACTCCGTCCACAACCAAAGCCTGTGATCCACCACCTCTTGCGATGACCGGAATGCATCCGCTTGCCATGGCTTCCACCACAACATTTCCATAGGTTTCAGAGGTTGAAGGGAATAAAAAAATAGCAGAAGAGGCATATACTTTCGCCAACGTATCGTGGTTGACAAATCCTAAAAAAATCGCATTTTTCATTCTCGCTCGCGCCGCAGCTTCGGCTGCCCCGCTTCCCGCAATAATGAAATTAACCTTTAGATCCTCCTCCTGAACCCGGTCGTAAATGGCAAACAGTGTTTCCAGATTTTTCTCCCATACCAGTCTCGAAGCGAATAAAATGCACGGATTATCATTCCCTGTCAAAGTTTTGATTAAATGATCACACCGTTTCAACGGGGTAAAGAGAGCCGTATTGATTCCCCGTTGCCAAATTCTAAGATGCTGAACCGAAACGCCATGTCTCATGAGTTCTTCCGCAATAGATACGGTGGGCACATACGTTACGGTGCAGCGGTTGTAAAATCTACGGTATGTTTTTGCGATCATCGCTTCCGTTAGAGGTACCAGAAACGGAAGATACTTGAAATAATATTTGATGTATGAAATAAAATGCGTGTGATAGATGGACAGAACCGGAATCTCTTTTTTCAGGGCATAATTCAGTGCGAAAAAACCCAGCGCCGAAGGAGTGGATATATGAATGACATCTGGACTGAACAAAGCCAGTGATTCCATCAATTCCGTTTTGCATAAATCCGGAAGGGCTATTTTATAAGAATGATTATTGGGAATGGATAAGATCGGAATTTTAACGGTCGCCCGGTTTTTATGCTGTTTGGACATTCCGCAGAAAAAAAGGTATTCAAATTGTCTCTCGGGTATTCTGTCGATCAGTTGATACATCGTTTTGTTTGCCCCGTCGAAGTCTCTGATCAGCATATCGGAGAAAAAGGCTACTTTTATTTTTCTATTTACTGCACGTATACCAACGTCAGCATTTTGAACGAAATTATTTTGCATAAGCATGAAAAAAAAAAATTAATCAGACTCAATATTTTGTCATCGGGCTAAGGCATATCTTTTAAAAAAAAGATATGACGGCAGTTTCGTCGTGAACCTTTTCTTTCTTTGCATCGGACAGCATATAGTTCGATTTTCTGCAGTCTAATATGTTGCAAAATTCCCTCTTTTTTCTGTTTTACTACGCTGATTCCGGTTAATTTATTGTGAAGTTTCTATTACGTATTTATTACGATGACTGCAATGACTTAACTCCTCCAGCGTCTCGATGGAGAAGAGCTTGCCGGCTTTAAATTCGTAATTTTATTCTACTAAACCAAATCATTTAAGAACTTTTTAACCTTTCTTCTAAACAGGATTCTTCATGTAATATACTTATTTCGTGATAATTAATTGTTTTCTGGCAGACCTAATTATCTAATTTCAGGTTCTTCAGAACAGCGAGCAAGAGTTCGGCCGACAACCGGGTTTTATAATCGGGATTGATATATTCAAAAGCAATTTTTCCGCTGGTGTCGGTAACAAAAACAGCGGGGACAGGCAAAAAGCCATCGTTTAATCCATCCGATTTTTCTGAAAGCATCCCGAAGAAATTTCCCGGTGCTTTAAATGCAATACCGATGGCTTTAATGAGTTCCCCATCAGCGTCGGAATAGAGGCTATACTGCAGGTGCTGATTTTCATCTGTAACCCTGAGGTTTTCGGGCGAATCGGGGCTGATGGCTATAATCTGGTAACCCGTGCGGTTGAAGATGAAACGACCTCTCCGGCAATACGGGTTAAATATGTATAAATTCTTTTACCCATTTATTGACCGGTTCATGCTGAATATTCTCCGGCGTATCAAATTGTACGATTTCTCCTTTATTCATAATGGCAACATGGGTTCCCAGCGTAAATGCTTCGTGTAAATCGTGGGTAACCATTATAAACGTGATTTTCATTTTGCGATGCATTTCCTTGATTTCATGTTGCAGGTTTCGGCGGGTAATGTTATCGAGAGCGCCAAACGGTTCGTCCATCAGCACAATTTCGGGTCGCGATGCAAGCGCCCGGGCAACTCCAACCCTTTGTTGCTGACCGCCGCTTAATTCAGAAGGAAAAGCATTTAACTGACGTTCATCAAAACCCATCATTTTTGCCAATTCACTCACCCGTTTTTCGATCGCCTGCTTTTCAACCGATGAAATGCGTAAAACAAAAGCGATATTCTGCCTTACGGTAAGGTGAGGAAAAAGACCACCTTGTTGAATGACATAACCTATTTTCCGGCGGAGTTGAATTTTATCCCAATTTTCCAGGTCTTTGTCCATCACTATAATCTTGCCCGAATCAATACCGGTCATCCCGTTCATCAGGCGCAACAACGTAGTTTTTCCACAACCGCTTGGGCCAATTATTGTGACAAAAGCCCCCTGTGAAATATCCAGCGAAACATTAATCAGCGCCTTGCTCTCCGGTTCGTAGGATTTGGTAACGTTTACTATTTCGATGACAGAATTGTTCATTCTCCGGTTTTATTTCAATAATTTGTGTTGTTTCAAAAAATTAGCTGCGACTTCGTTGGGTGATTTTTTTTCAATTTCAACCTCATAATTGAGCTGAAGCATTGCTGAATCGCTGATGGAATTTTCAAGGCGCTCAAACAATCCTTTTAATTCAGGATATTGTTGCAGGGTTTCATTTCGGATAACAATACCTGCCTGATAAGCCGGGAAAAATTGTTTGTCATCTTTCAATACCCGGAGATTCATTTGCCTGATTCGCGAATCGGTTGAAAACGCATTGATAACATCGACTGTGTGGTTTTCCAACGCCTGAAATTTCAGGTTGATATCAAGTTCCACCTCGTTTTTAAAATTGAAAGGATAGACCTTATTCAGTCCGGTAAAACCGTCTTCGCGCTCAAAAAAATCGAATTCAGCGCCAAAAACAAATTGGTTGCTTTGAACTGCCAATTCCGAAAAAGTATTGATATTTTGGTTTTGTGCCACAGGTTCAGGAAGCGCAAGGGTAAACGTGTTGTTAAATCCAAGCCTGCAAGCCCATTCCAGATTGAATTGTTCGGCATACATTCTTTTTAACGCCGCATACAAACTATCCGGATTATTCATTGGTGGCTCTTTCAAAACAAACAGCCACGCTGTTCCGGTGTATTCAGGATAAATATCAATTTCTCCTTTCAACATGGCTGGATGGATATTGGAAGTACCGCCGCCGATGCCAAATTTCCGGATGACCTGAATATCGGTATTGTTTTCCACAAGCAGTGATATGATTTCGCCTAAAATATATTGCTCGGCAGTAGGTTTTGTGGCAACTACAATTTTTTTTCCGGACGAATTGCCTGGTTTTGGCAGGAGCATGAAAATGAACAACAACGCAAGAATTCCCAACCCGAAATATCTCAGGAAACGATTTTTTTTATCCGGTTTTCTTGCTTTTGTTTTCAGTGACTTTTCGAGAGCCCCGATTCCCAAATCGGCTACCAGCGCTAACAAAGCCACCGCGATTGAGCCGACAAGAATGAGCGAAGAGTTGTTGGTGTTGATTCCGCGATAAATGGCCTGTCCCAAACCACCGGCCCCGATAAAAGAGGCCAACCCGGCCAGTGCAATTGTCATGACTACCATTGTGCGGAATCCACTTACAATGGTTGGAAAGGCCAGTGGCCAGCGTACAATTGAAAAAACCTGCCAGGGCGTGGCGCCCATTCCTTTTGCGGCATCGAGCAGGAGCGGATCAACTTCGTCCAACCCTGTGTATGTATTTCTGATAACAGGCAGCAAGCCATAAATTACCAACACTACTAATGCATTGCCATAACCGATTCCAATTAAGGGGATGAATAATCCAAACATGGCGATTGACGGGATGGTGTAAAGGAAATTGACCGTCCCCAAAACAATTTGTCTCCATTTTTTAGATTGCAGGATGGCAATTCCGGTTGAAATACCAATAACAGAGATGATAATAATGGCGGTGAGGCTAAGCAGAATGTGCTGAACGAGCAGTTCGTAAAGGTAATCGCGGCGGTCGGCGATGGTTGTAAAAATATCGTTCAGCAAAGTCATATTATTTTTTTCTATATTTTCTCCCACAGCGAATCCACAAAGTAATTCCGTTGGTCGGTGAAATTTTGAACCACTTTAAAATGGTGGTATAAAGCCAGTTCCTCAATAGTTTTAATGTCATACTTTCGTGATCGCTCCATAAAGATGGCCTCCCACTTTGTAAAACGGAATGTTTTCTCGAGCGTTCCAATCTGAACAGTTTGGTCAGAATTTGAAATCAGGAAACTTTTTACCTCGCCGCTTCGCGGGTTGTAGGTAGTTTGATGTTCGAACTTTTGGATATCAAAATTGGCATCCAGTTCACGGTTCAGGCGAACAAGGTGGTTCAGGTTGAAACGGCTCGTGTGACCGTGCGGGTCGTTGTAGGCCTCCATAATTATGGCAGGCGATTTTTTCAGGTCGAAACCAATCAAAACTTTATCCCCAACATTTGAATACGCTGATAGCCGGCTCAAAAATTCAGTTGTTTCATCAACAGAAAAATTCCCGATGTTCGACCCCAGAAAAAGGATGATTTTTTGAATGGAAGCATGTCCCTGCAGATTCTTCAGTTTTTGAAAATAATCGCCGGTTTGGGCTTCAACTTGTAAATTTGGCAACTCTTTTTTCAGGCTTTGTACCAGTTCGTGGTTGGCTTTTGCACTGATATCAACGGGAGTGTATTGAAAATGAATGCCCTCATCAACCAGGTGCTTTAGCAGGATTTTGGTTTTCAACCCGTCGCCCGAGCCCAGTTCAACCAGATTAAACAGCTTCTTTTCCGGGCAAATTGCCTGTGTGATTTCCTCTTTTTGATTTGAAAATATCTCATGCTCACAATCAGTCAGGTAATATTCAGGCATATTCATGATTTCCTGAAAAATGGCGCTTCCGGCATCGTCGTAAAAATATTTCGACAAAAGATATTTGGGGTTCGAGGACAGTCCTTTTAACGTGTCGGTTGCCAGTTCGGAAAGAAGTACTTGTTGTTCCATATTTTTTTCTGATGGAAATTTTTGCTTGTTCAGTCTAATCTTTCAATTCCTGAAGGCCTTCCAGCATGGTTGGAATTAACTCTGAAACAGTGGGATGAGGTAACACGGAATCCATCAACACTTTGTAAGAAGCACCGGCGTACATCATGCCCAGAAAAACAGAAATAATTTCATCGCCACCGGTTCCCAACACACATGCGCCAAGTATTTTATCTGTTTCGGCATCAACAATCACCTGCATAAAACCGGTCGTTTCCCCTTTTTCGCGGGCGCGGGCCACATTGCTCATTTTCAGGAATCCAACTTTCAATTTTTTCCCGGTTTTCCGGGCTTGTTCCAGCGTCAATCCCGCCCTTCCCAGCGGAGGATCGGTAAATAAAGAATAGGTTAATATCCGGTCTGAAACTTTCCGTGTTTTTCCTCCAAACAAGTTATCAGCTACAATTTCGTAGTCATTGTAAGCAGTATGTGTGAAAGCGCCTTTTCCGTTGCAATCGCCCAATGCATAAATTCCGGGAACATTTGTTTCCAGGGTTTCATTTACTTCAATAAACCCGCGTTCGTTGGTTTTTACGCCGGCAATCTCAAGGTTTAAGGTGTCAGTGTTGGGTGCCCGGCCAACTGCGAGAAGCAGGTGTGAACCGGAAATTTCGGGTGCTCCACTTGTGCAATCCACTTTTACCGTCACACCCCCTGAAGCATTATTCTTACCCGAAAGGCAATTAGCATTCAGTCGAAATTCGATTCCTTCTTTTTCCAGAAATTGCCGGATGGCATCGCTTACATCTTTGTCTTCGCGTCCGATAATGGTTGCGTTACGTTCAATAATGGTTACTTTACTTCCAAAGCGCCTGAACATCTGACCAAATTCAAGTCCGATATAGCTTCCGCCAACAATGATAAGATGTTCGGGAATTTCTTTCAGTTCCAGAATGGATTGATTGTCGAGATAATTAACCTGTTTAAAACTTTCTGGGACAAAAGCTCTTCCGCCTACGTTGATGAATAATTGATCAGCGGTGATTTCGTCCTTGTTAACCTTAACTGTTTTATCACCGGAAAATGCAGCTTCGCCTTCGTAAAAGGTTATATTTTTATTGTTGTTTAAACCATCTAAAATGCCATTCACCGATTTCGAAATCATCGCATCTTTCCGTTCTTTCACTTTTTCCAGATTCACTTTCGTCCCCGCCGGAATATCAACGCCCAGTTCTTTTCCGTGCATCGAATCCCAAACCCGCCGGGCGCTGGCCACATACGTTTTTGTGGGCGTGCAGCCTACGTTCAGGCAGGTGCCGCCAACATGTTCTTTTTCGATAAAAGCCACTTTTTTGCCTTCAGAAGCCAGTTTAAAAGCCAGGGGTGTCCCGGCTTGGCCTGAGCCGATAATAATTGCATCAAACTTTTTCACGATATTTTTTTTTGATTTCTATTTTCAAATTCCCGAGGCACTCCGGTTTCAAACGGGTTTTCCGGGTCGTTGCTCCATTCAAACCAACCGCCATCATACACCGAAACACGCGGCCATCCCATCAGCCACGCATTAAACCAGGCTTCGCTGCCCCGCCAACCTGTACCACAGTAAAATGCAAGATGTTTGTCGGGCGTTATTCCGTTGTTCATCCAAATTTCCTCCGTTTCGTGAAACTCACGGGTGGTATGGTCCACATTGCGGTAGTTTTCCATGTGATACGCATCCGAGCCACAATCGGCAAACACGGCGCCGGGGATACGGCCTTTGGCCTCGATGTAGTTGTAACCGCTCACTTCCCCAATATACTCCGGGTAACTGCGCACACAAACCAGTTCGGCATTTGGCGAAGCAATCATTTCTTTGGCTTCGGGCGTGTCCACTGCCAATTCGGGCTTTTGCGGAATGGATACGCCAAAATCGGCAGCCTGTTTTTTGGGCTCATCGGAAAACGAAATTTCAAAACCGGCGTCCTGCCACGACTGAAAACCACCGTTTAATATCCTTACGTCTTTCACCCCGGCATACAACATGATGAATGCATTGCGGATGGCGCCAATGTCGCCGGCAGCACTGCCCGGAAATTCGTCGTCGTTGTCAGGGTCCATGTATTTGCCGTATAAAACCACGGTTGTATCGGCAGTGATTCCGTGCGCTAAGAGCGCTTTCTCCAATTCTTCGGGCGAACGGCGGTTCCATGTTTCCGGCGCCTCCAAAGCCAACGTATCCATATCAATGGCACCCGGAATGTGACCACTCAAATAAGCATCACGGTTGCGATAATGGGAGTGGACTAGTACAAAATTATCGTTATCATATTCAGCAGGTTTTCTGCCCGAAATCAATTCGTTTACCCATTCTGCTGAGACCAGGTTTTTGTAGCGTTCGAGTTTTTGCATGGGCAAGCTAGGATTGACAACCCATTCATCCGCAAAATGATGGTAAACAGAAACCTTTTTATAGCCCGATTTTAATAACCGTTCGGCTACTTCTTGCGTTTCTTCGGGCGAATATCCGTAAATGACAATTTCATTTTCCGGCAGGATGTTTTTGTGCCGCACGATTTCAATCCAGTCGATGTATTTTAACCATTTTGCAGGCAGACTTTTTGCTCCCGCAATGTGGCCGCCGCGGGATTCATTTCTCAACTGCCATCCGTTGTAGGCCTCCACCGGTCGGACATCCACTATTTTTACGCCTTCTTTTTTTAGATGCCTTAATAGTTCTGCAGTTGTTTTTTCGATTACCATAAAAAATCTTTTAAAAACTCTTTTTTTACCGATTCAATCGGAAAATAAGCATTTCCCTCAACGTTTACGATGTCGTTGCTTTCGGCAATGACTTTTCCGTTCCATATTGCTTTCATCTTTTGTTCATTTTAATCAGGGTCAATTTACTCATTAAACTGTTTTCGTCTGTAAATTGTTTTCGTCTGTTTTATCAAATAAGCTGGTTCAAAGCCACGTCAATAAAATCGGATAACTGGCTTTTGTCCATTGTTTTGTTGGCCACCGAAATTCCCTGCATCACACCAAGTAAAAAACTGGCTTGTTTTTCAACTTCCGTATGAGCCGGAATTTCATTTTTTTCGATTGCATTTTTTAATACCCGGAGAAACATATTACGGATAAAATCATAATACAGATTTATTTCCTTGGCGATATCCGGGTCTTTTTCGCCCAATTCACCGGCAGTATTTACCACCAGGCAACCCCTTCTGTCATCGTTGCCGTGACGGACAATCGTTGCATTTTTAAAAAAAATTTCAAGTTCGGCCAAACCCGCGCCTTCCTGTAATAAAGGTTGAAACCTGTTTATGATAACAAACTCGCGGTATTTGCGTAAAACGTTTATAAACAGGTTTTTTTTATTTTTAAACGATGCATACATGGAAAACTGGTTGATGCCCATTTCTTTTTCGAGCAAACGCACCGATGTTCCCTCGTAACCATGAACCCAGAACACATTCATGGCTTTCTCCAACACCAAATCATCATCGTATGTTTTATTTCGCGGCATATTGAACCTAAATAAGATACAAAACTAAGCAATTGCTTTGAAATATCAAAATCTTTTCCATAAATTTCAGCAAAAAAGCCGGATTGTACAAATCTGAGAAATCGTTTTGGATTGGGTTAACCACTTATCTATATTTCTCAACAAAGCAATCCGAAGAGAGGACAAGCTGCACCTTGTATGATCTCAAGCAGTTGCTGAGAAAACAGAGCTTCTTTCATTTATAATAAAAGATTTCTTTCATTATATTGAAAGATTTCTTATCTTTGCAGTGAAAGATTATTCATATTACAGTTAAGAACATGATGCGGCAGGAAGAAATAGCTTTCGTGATAGATGCACAGCGTGAAACTTTTTCGAAACGGGATCCCGGTTTCCTCCGGGATGCGTTATCCGAAATACCTGTTGCAGATTCTTTTGCCACAATAATAACGGGAATACGTCGGTGTGGAAAAAGCACCTTGCTTCTGCAATTGCTTCGCCGGGATTATCAGGATGCCATATATCTCAATTTCGATGATATACGTCTGTCCGGTTTTGAAACAGCAGACCTTGTACGACTTCACAGGGAGATAGGAAAGAGAGAAATAAAAGTACTTTTCTTTGATGAAATACAGATTGTCAAAGGATGGGAAACTTATATCAATCAACTATTGCGCGAAGGATATAAGGTATTTATAACAGGTTCCAACGCTTCCATGCTTAGTAGGGAATTGGGAACACATTTAACCGGCAGGTATCTGCCTATGGAATTGTTTCCATTCTCTTACCTGGAGTTTATCCGGTTTAAAGCACTGAATAACGGGGAAAACGCCATAGTGAATTATCTGAAAGACGGGGGAATGCCCGAATATGTTAAAACCGGTGCATCGGTTGTCCTGAATACGTTGGTGGACGATATATTGATGCGAGATATCGCTATCAGGCATAATATCCGTGATGTAATCTCATTGAGACAATTAACAGCATACCTGATAACCAATATAGGGAATCTCGTTTCTGCCAGCAAACTCGTCGGAATGTTTGGCATAAAATCACCTGCTACTTTTCTGGAATATTTTTCATTTCTGAAAGATGCATATTTACTTGAATTTATCCCTATATTCAGTTACTCATTGAAGGTACAGGCACGGAATCCTAAAAAGGTATATCTGATCGATTTGGGGATCTATACGGAAAATGCCGTATCGACAAGCGAGAATATGGGTAAACGTTTAGAGAATCTGGTATTTTTGCATTTACGTCGGAAATACAGGCAAATCTTCTATTATAAGGGTCATGGTGCATGTGATTTCGTCACGATGGAAAAAAACAGGGTAAAAGAAGCCGTACAGGTATGCCTGACCATCGACGATGAGAATTTTGAAAGGGAATACAACGGGTTACTCGAAGCCATGCGAGATCTCGGTATCAAGGATGGAAGTATCGTAACCCTCAATCAAAGTGATACTTTTGAGAAAGAGGGTATGACAATCAAAATGGTACCTGCTCATCTATTTCTTCAAGAATAAGGGTTAGTTGATAAATATCAGGACATCTGTTATTGTAACAATTCATTTCTTCGCAGCAGTGTTCCAGTTTGGGTTAGTCCTGTTAATAGCGGCCGTCACTTATCTTCTATCACAACTACGACCATATCCATTACATTCGTCCGTGTGTTTCCGGTGATAATATGGCCACCGGTTTGTTGAAAAAAAATGGTAAGAATTGTAATTTTGGAGAAAAACCCGGGGATCGATATTTTTCTTCCCTGCAGTAGCTGTCGTTTCATTATCAACCACGGCTCCGGCAGCATCGGTCGGTCCATCTGTACCATCTGTTCCTGCACATAAGATGGTGATGTGTTTTTCGTGATCAATTTTAATCGAGCGTGGTACCTTCCGGAAAATCAGCCATCAGGGCTGATGCACCGCCCGATATCAGGCAGACCACCAAATCATCTTCAACGGCTTGGCGGGCAATGTCAAGCATTTCCCGTGTCTCCTTCACACCTTCGGCATCCGGTATCGGATGTCCGGCTTCGGTAAGTTTCAGATATTTTAAATTTGTTTCGTGCCCGTATTTGGTAACAACGTGTCCTCCTGTTATTTTGTCGCCTAAAATTCGTTCGGTTTCCTTCGCCATTAAAGCGGCTGCTTTTCCGGCTGCCAAAACGTAAATATGCCTGAATCGGGATAACGGGTATGATTTACCGGCAATTTGCAGTACATCACCCCTCCATTTTATTTGTGTTTGAATCAACTTTTCAGGCAAAACACTTTCAACTCCGGCGAGAAATATTTCTTCAGCTTTCTTTCTCATCTCATCTTATTACAACATAAAAAATGAAGCCAGCCATACACACAGAAACGTAACGATTCCCATCACGATGGTGGCTGTAGAATAGACTTTTAAGGTGGTATTAGAGTTGATTCCGGAAAATCGCGAAATCACCCAGAAATAAGAATCATTGGCGTGAGACACCATCATGGAGCCGGCACCCATCGAAATCATTGCCAGGAGTTTTCCGGTTTCGGAATCCAATCCCAGTGCAGGTAACATTGGTACATTGAATTGATGCTTTTCATCGCCTTGTTTTTCAATAAAAACAGCGATAAAAGTGTACCAATCAGCAGGGCAATAATAGGTTGCCCAATAAACGCCAGTCCTTTCAATACAACATTGCCTTCGGGCACTTTCATTACCGCGAGTAGAGAGCCAATGGCTATAAGAATAAGCGGGAATCGCAAAAAATGGTCGATCCTACGACAAATCCCGTAATGCCCATTGCCGAAGCGGCTTTACCGTGTCCTGTTTTCGACAAAATATAATTAGCGATGCTTATGGCACCGCCTGTTTTTTCCAGCACCACGGCAATAATTGCCCCGAAAATAATCAGAAACCCGATGGATGCCATGGTACTTCCAAATCCCTCTTTCAGAATTTCGACCACATTTTTATCGGGGAGGGTAATCATGGCTAACAACAGGGCGACGATAAACAGCGAAGCAAACGCGTTTAGTTTCGTGACAGAAGTGAGTATCACGATAAGCACGATGCTCAGCAGAACCAGGAGAGAAATTGTAACAATACTCATATTACTTTAATCGTTTTTTAAAGAGACATTATAGACACGTGAATATTCTATTCCTCCACTTCAACGCCCTCTGTTGCAACACCTCTGCAGTGACAGTTTTCGTTTTCGGTACTCAACCGGTTGTATTCATCCATTTGCCGGGTATTTATTATTATTGCTGGAACTACCACTTATTTCCATAAGTAGAGGAGCTACACCTCTTCAACATATCATGCCATCGCTAATTTCTTTTTGATCTTCTCGACCTGGGAGGTGATATATTGTTCAAATTCCGGGGAGTCGATGATCTCGATGTCCTCCGGCAGGCCGAGGACGAAGCGCCCCACCCCGTCGTAGGAGCATACCTCGGTGTCGAGCAGCCATTCGTTGTCCGAGATCTTTTGCAGTTGTTTCGATGCAAGCGGAAACTCCTCCACCAGCAGACTCGAGGAGCGAAGTCCCATCTTCAGTATGACCCGCATTTTCTCGTTGCTGTGCATCCGGAAGATATCGATATAGCCCGCTTAGTGAGCCGCCTCATGCTGCCACAGCTCCGGCTGGATCTCCACCGCCCCGATGCGGGAGACCCTGAAAAGCTTCACCTCCTGTTCTTCCAGACAGTAGCACCACACCTGTTCATAGTTTGTGGTGAAAGCGAAGGCCTCCACCCTGCGGTCGCGGATATCATTGCCGTGCGATGAAGCGTACTTCTTCAGAATCACCGTCCGATGCTCCTCCATGGCCTGTACCAGCTGTCGCACGTTCCTGCCGTTCTTGCCGTTGACGATAGTCTCCGCCAGGATCTTGTAGTCGTACACCGTGTAGAGCTTCTTCTTCAGGTTCTGCTTCAGGATATTGTTTTCGTCGACGCTCTCGATGGCCGATTTCAGGATGTAAGCCTCTTCCTCCGTGAAGTGAATCAGTTCGCTGATATCCTTGAAGTAGGGCGACGACTTGTCGAGGCGGATGCAGCCGTTCTGCTTCTTGATCACGAATCCTGCTTCCCGGAACGTGTCGATGTAACGGTACACCGAGCGGGGCGTGATGGATAGCCTGGCGGCGATCTCCTCTACCGTCAGGTAATTGTTGGCCGTGAGCAGTTTCATCAGCCGGAGCAGCCGCTCCAGTTTGGGTTGGTCCATGGTATGTGGATATTTATGTTTTCCCGTTCTCCAGCGGAAAGGGTTAACAAAAATAGTAAATTTCCCGAATGAAACCTTTAGTATTGAGCGATCAATTCGTTTATTTTATCCATCAGCTCCTGGCGGGGTATACCGGATTGTTCACTCATCATTTTGATGGTAGCGATGGGAAGAATCACTTTGGCCATCGGGATGTTCAGTACTGAAAATTTGGGATTGAATGCTATCAGGTCGTCCTTCAACCCGGGAAATTGCTGTAGCAGCGTTTTTAATTTGGTATCACCCGAAAGGGTCAATTTTCGGGGACTTCCGTTTGTTGCGATACCCTCGTCGCCTGTTTCTACATTGTTACCGGTTTTGAGGGTATACCCGGTTTCATCGTTTGTTTTTGTTGCTTCGTGCACTTCAGCCTGTTCATGATAGCCGTCTTTATCTGCTTTCTCCGTGCCCTAGGATAGCAGGCGTTGTTCCCCCTCGAGCTGGCGGATATGGGTGCAATCCTGCATCATCTCCATCACCCCGCGGAAGTTACCCTGATCGTCTCTCACCGCCACATAGACGATGTAGATAAAGAGGCCGGGCTTGTTGATCCAGAACTCGGCCTTGCTCTGTTCTCCACTGCGGAATTTCTCAATGATCTCCTCCACCAGATGGACACTTTTGGGGGGATGGCAGTTGCGCACCTCGCGCCCGATCACTCCCTTGCTTCTTGGAAAGACCCGGTGTTTGGTATCGGTGTAGAACTTTACCAGCTCGTTTTCATCCACGAAAGAGATATCTACCGGCATATGCCGGTAAAGCAGGTTGATCTGTTCCAGCGTCAGCTTACCGTGGGCCACATCCAGCACCTGATCCGGTTTGTCGCTCTTTGTCTCATGCCCGTATTTGGCAAGCAGGGCAACCAGATCCTGCATAAAGTCGCCCTGATCCGCCGGTTGATCGGCCGCCTTTTCCGGTTTCTACTGCGCTGGCCTCCCGATAGCTACCTGTTCGACGCCAAAGAAACCGATTTCGCGGTCGCCCGACTTCAACTGCTCCATCTTGTCGGCGGAGATCAGTTTCAGGGAGGTAGGATAGAGAATCATCTCCTCCTTCTCCATCAGGTCGCGCAAGTCGACAGCCATCTCCCGGTAGGTATCGAGGAAGGTTGCCCTGTCTACCGGCTCGCTTTGCAACTGCTCCCAGGCCTTGTTCATCTCGTCGCGGATGTAATCGTCATACACTCACATGGTGGTGGTGGGACGGTCGAAACCTTCCCGCTCCAGTGCCGAGTAGAGTTGATTCTGTTTGCGACTGAAATGCACCTTATAGGGCAATATCTGCTCCATCAGCTCCAGCCATTGATTCAGTATAAAAGGCTTTTGGGCGAGGGCATCACCCTGCTGCAGCAATTCCTTCATCCGGCTATTCTCCCGCCGGTATGTGTCAATGGTATGACCCTCGGGCAGTTCTACCTCATCCGTATCCATCAGCCCTTCAAAGACTTCGAGCATCCCCCTGACATCCTCGTTGCGACACTCATCCGGATCTTCATCCTTGAGCAGCTGCTCCGCCGCGGCAAACTCGGCTGCCGAGATCTTGCCGACCTCCATTTTCATCCGGGTTCTTGCCTCCTCAAGCGGTAGAAGTCCGTTGTCGTACTGCCGTTTGATCTCCAGCATCCGTCTCAGCTTATCCTGATCGAGGCTGGCAAATATGCGATTGGTTTACTGTTCTTCCATATCTGTCGGAAATTAACTTATCCGACACAAAATTAAGGAGATCACGGCAGCATTGCAATACCAACAAATAGCCATTTTTCAGGTCGCTTTATCCCTATTGATAGGCAATAGTCTACGGTTATCGTCTACAAAGTTCAGCTATCGGGCATGAATATCGAACATGTTTTCGTAAAGGCGTTCCACATTTCTGTGGTTCGTAATGGCAGAAGACAGTGAAGTAAAGACTCCTTCCCGTGGTATACTTGGGTGAATTGTCCTGCATGTAATTTACTTTTAGTGTAAACCAGTTTCAGGAATAACAAGTGAAAGTCAACAAATATCAGTAATAAGTTATAAACCGAGTCAACTTTCTTTAGGGATAAGGGATGGAATTAGTCAACCTAAATCAGGAAAATACAGTTGTTACTGAAATTACTGCATCATTGTTACCAAAAGTGCTGCATTGTTGTTACCGAAAACACTGCACTTTAATTTACCGAAATTACTGCATTCTCAGTTACCGTTAACACCATTGCTCGTTCCGATTAAAATCGATCAGATGCACCTTCAGTTTTGGATGGTTGATCTGCGGATCTCTCCTCACGAAAATCATCACGCTCTCCACTTCGCTATCCTTCAGCAACAGTTGCAGCAGATCGCTGCCCGTGGCACCAGTGGCGCCGATCAGTAATGCTTTCATATCCGCTCTATTTAAATGATGGGTACGGCACGAACTCCGTCTCTCCCGGCACCTCCGGGAAGCGGTGGTCGATCCAATCTGACTTCGTCTGTTGGAGCCGATCCCTGCGCGAAGAGACAAAGTTCCAATCGATAAATCGTTTCTCCGGAAACGGTTCGCCGCCGAAGAGGTAAACCGTTGTGTTGGCCCCCATCTCAAACGTGCAGAGGCGACTGTTCTGCGCGATCAGCAGCTTACCCGGCCCGAAGCGATAGTTCTCGCTGCGCACCTCCCCTTCCAGGATGTAGAGGCCGCTCTCACCGTAGAGCGCATCGTCCGGGTCAAATGTCTGTGGCTTGTCACTTTTAAGCTCTATCAGGTAGAGCGGACTGTGAGCAGGCACCGGCGATTTCTTCCCGAATGCCTTGCCGGCGATCAGCTTCATCTGAATCCCTTCACTCTCCCAGGCGGGAATCTCCTCCGCGGGGAAGTGGGTGAAGGAGGGCTCCGTCTCCTCCAGCTCGGTAGGCAGTGCTACCCATATCTGCAAGCCATGGAGCCGTTTGCGGGTGCCACGCATCTGATCGGGAGTCCGCTCAGAGTGTACCACCCCCTTACCGGCCGTCATCCAATTAACCGCCCCCGGCGTGATCTCCACCTCACTACCCATGCTGTCGCGGTGTATGATGGCCCCCTCGAAGAGGTAAGTAAGCGTAGAGAGTCCGATGTGAGGATGGGGCGGCACATCCAGGTTCTCCTCCGCTCCCATCTCCGCGGGCCCCATATGGTCGATAAAAGCGAAAGGTCCCACCATCCGTTTCTGCCGGAAGGGCAGCAAGCGTCCCACCATGAAATTGCCGATATTAGCCGCCCGCTCTTCAATGATCAATCCGATGTTTGACATGCTCTGTTCTATTTGAATTTAAATCGATACAATCTGTCTGCATAGATGGTGCAGGTAGCAAGCGAAGATAAGTAAAAAATCGATCGATTATTCATGCGTTTGCTCTTTGTGAGCGAAGAAACTTGTAGCGACAATAAACCGGCAGGCAATCAGAAAAATTAGCCGGCATACAACACCTCTCCGGTAGGTTTTTCGCGGATTATTTGAGGGTACTTCACCGGTCCTTTGCTGTACCTTCGCTGGTCCTCGGTGTTTCTACTCTTATAGCAACCTTATTGTTGCCTTATATCCACTCCCTATATACACGGAGAGGATATAATGATACAATAAAGTAAGGATATAAAAACAGCATCCGAATATAGGCTAATAACCAGCGAAGACCTTGAGAAGAGTCTACAAATCTCAGGTGAAACTCAGTTGACGGCACAGGCTACATCACAATTCATTCAGCTTGATAAATTAAGTCTCAAATTTATTGGCTCATTAGAGTTAATCCATTTTAACTTGATGTTATTTTTGCGATTAAAACTAAATTCAAATTCGCATGGCAGGACAACTTCACTTGTAATGCGTTCCGGTTTTATGTTATCAGGAAAAACAGTTTGATGGACGTCTTTTTCAGTAGGAAAAACATCTACAGAAAAAGAGACCTTGACATAGTAAGAGACGTCAGCATATTCTGGCATTATAGAAGTGACCTTATAATCCATGAAAATTGGTTTTGAGAATTTCAGATTAAAAAAATCACAAGAAACCAAATCTACACTTACTCTTTCTTCAAGTTCTTCTTCTATTCTAAATAAAAGCTCATCCTCAAAATGCTTGACTCTTCTATTAATTTCGGGGAGAATCTGATCAGAACAGATCGAATCATAGTATATTGAGATATCATCAAGTAGTTCGATTAAATCATGTTTGAAAATTATCCTGCTGCTTCTATAATTATTAAAATCATTATCCTTAGTAACAAAAATCATTTTTGTTGAATTCATTTCACACCATTTGTCGACTGTCTTTATAATGAATGCATCAGGGAATTCGTGTTTTTTACTTGCTTGTATACTAAATGGGGAAAGACTTCTGTAGTATAATTCAAATACACTTTCAGTATCAACAATATTGGAATCTATTAATTCGACATTGCAATACTCTATTAAGTTGTCAAGTTTTTTAAATATTTCATTTAAAGCATCTGGAATATTTAAAGTTGGTTTAGCAATATTGTCATATCTATTTAGATTTCTCAGAATTCTAGTTTTGTTTATTGAGTCGACAAATCCCTTTTGTTCCTTTACTGCCTTTTCCAGATTTACCTGTATTCTTTCCTTGAGTTCCAGATAGGAAATTTTAGTCAAATATAATTTAACAATTCCTTTTTTGGAATACTCAAACATATTGTGAATTTTCGTTCCGTGTAAGAAATTATATTCTTCGTAGATATTTGTATCAAGAAAAACATTTTTAGGTAAATACTTAATTTTCATATCTTAAACACTTATATTAATCTATTTATTCTTCTTATCTAAATAACATTTCTTACAACCTACTCCTTTGGTGCGATTATAAACTTGAGTTTGCCATTCATGACCATTTCCACATCTCCACCAGACTTTCTTATCAGATCCGGGCGATATTTTTTCAGGAGATAAACCATAGTTCTTCTCATGTATCCACTGCTTTGTTATTTGAGGATACAAATAGGCTAAACTGGTTTCATACAAGACTTGTTTACCATGACAAACGGCACACCCACTCCCTTTTATTCGTTGTTGAATTAAAGCCAAATAACTATGATTTTCTCCTTTATTACACCTCCACCAAAATTTCAGTTTATGGTATGTGCCTACCTCAGATGGCTTTAACTCATTTCTGTCATAATCCCATTGTTCTGCAAGATCCGGATGCATTGCAGATAATCTATTTAAAAGGTGAGATTTCTTGTTGGAACAAAATGGGCAACCTTTACCTTTTAAATGATCTGAGGGTTTTTGAGTAAAAACACCATGTTTAGAACAGATTATTCTCACTTTTGTCTTTGAACTAATATATTCTACATCTGAATAGTTATATTTGTGCTTGTGAATTTCTGAAGCTTTTAAAACCCATTCATCAGTAGAATATTGATGTCGTCTAGCACATCTTGCACAACCATAACCTCTGCTTCTGCTTTTTATCGGTGCGTCCCATTTGTATCCACATTTACTACATATCCACGAAACATATTTATCAGACATTGGTAAAAACATCTCAGGTGTAAGAGGAGCATTTTTTGTGTAATCCCACTCTGAAACTAATTCAATATGTTTAAATGCAAAGCTTTTTTCGAAGTCAACAACATTTAATTCAGATGATATCTTATCTTTAACCTCATCTACATCAACTACATAATCAGATTTTATTCCGCTTATTACACTTAGTTTGTTTAAAAGGATATGGATTACATCGTTTAAGTAAACATAATCACTTGTATAATTACATTTTATTATCACACAATCTGTATCATCCATTTCATGACAATTCTGCTCCCTTATTCGAATAAGTTTAATCCCATTATCATCCAATATTTTATTTTTCTTTAAATCCTTTTTATATCTAAATTCGGATTTATGAAAATTCTCACCATCATACTCAATTCCTGTTCTAAATGAAGGAATATAAATATCAATTTCCATATTATCTATTTTGAATGCATTAATAGCATCTGGGTAGATTTCGGATACAAAATAATATATTATTTGTTCGGGTACAGAGGTATGGAATCCTTTTGAACAATGTGGACATCCACGTTTTAAATAACTTCTGTTATTGATTTTTGCCTTCCATTCATGTCCTTTTTCACAAATCCACCATGCAAATGAGTTAGATCCAGGTGATACTTGTTCAGGGGTAAATTCATTTTTTAACGGATGCCATTCTTTTGCCAGTACCGGATTTAAAACAGACAAAGAATTATCGCTACAAACTTTATGTCCAGAACAATAGGGACAACCTGTACCAGATTTTCGGTTATTTACTGTAGAAATAAAAGAGTGATTGCTTTCACATATCCAATAGTATTTCTTGTTTGAGTTAGGTGTTACTTGATCCGGGCTTGTTTTATTCTTTTCATAATCCCATTCTTTAACTAATTCAGGATGAAGTAAGAGTAAATTATTTTTGGGATTCGCTTTGGGATTGTGACAACAATATGGACAACCTCTTTTATTCTTACCTGTCCTGTTTGTTACGGTTGATTCATAAGATTCATTACATTTGGGACAAATCCAAAAAACCTTCTTTTTACATCCATATGTAATGGTATCAGGGGTTATTATTCCATTTCTTGAATAATCCCATTCTTTTGCAATTTCAGGAAATCGGTTTGATAAAGATCGTTCTTCTCTAAAGGCTTGTCCCGAACAAAACCTACATCTACTTCCTTTACTTCTTCTGTATGGTTCTGCATCCCAACTATGCCCATAAGTACACTTCCAAAAAACTTTTTTCTTGGATTTTATTGAGATTTGTGAAGGATCAATACCTAAGGCAGAATTCTTATCATAATCCCATTCAGACAATAATATTTCATCATCAGAAATATATTTCATTGATCTATTAATCATTAAGACAACAAAAAAAAATACTCGCCCTTGATTTAAGGAAAACAATAGCTTGAAGTAGCATCCTTCAGCATCAAGCCGTTCTTTGCTGATAAAGGTATTCCTGGAACTCGATGAAGAGGCGGCTAATGTCGGCGGTGTCACCGAGGAAGTGTTTTGCATCTTCGAGTGAGTGGTACTTGTTGGTGAGCAAGACGGGTAGCTTGTCCTGATCGAGTTCATCGACACCTGATTCGATATACTTGCTCAATACAAAGGAAATGAATTCCTTCTGCTTCTCATTCAAGAGTGCAAAAATGGTGGCTTCGGCAGCCCTGGCTCTAGCCTCACGGGTCATCGCGACATAATCACCGTTGAACACATACTCGAGAACATCATAGAGGTCGCTGTTCTCCATGTCGACCAACTTTTGCAGGATGCGCAGCTCGGTTCGCGGGAATCCGGCCTCGTCCAACTTGTTGAGCAGTATTTTCCTGGTGAGGGGGTTGCTCCAAATTGTACGCAGTTCTTCCTCGTCCTTGAAGAGCTTGGGCAGTTCACCGAAGAGACTACTCAGAAATTCCTCCGCGGAGATGGGTCGTCCATCCGCACTCCAGAAAGATGTGGAAACCATGTGCTTAATCTCTCTCTCCTTGCCCCTGGCAAGTTTCACTCTAGCCTTCCTGCTACACACACAAGGATACTGGCCGCACTTGTAACAAGGTGGTGGTGGCTCGACTACACATATACAGGGTCTCTGACCGCACTTAGGACAGGGGGCTGGTGGCACATATTCACATTCACAAGGATTCTTTCCGCACTTGATGCAAGGCTCTTCTTCCAACGGTTCGCCGTCCCATTCAGGATCAAGAAAATGATGATATGCATCCACGTAATCGTATATGGTGAAGAACTCCTTCCCGTCGAAAAGTCGCGTTCCACGACCGACGATCTGCTTGAACTCCACGATCGAGTTCACCGGCCGCAAGAGAACGATGTTGCGGATGTTCCTTGCATCGACACCGGTAGATAGCTTCTGTGATGTGGTTAAGATGGTAGGGATCGTTTTCTCGTTGTCCTGGAACTCGCGCAGTAACCGCTCCCCTTCTTCCCCATCGTTGGCCGTTACCCGCACGCAGTAAAAGGCATCTTTGCTCCTGGCTAACTGGTTCACCAGATCCCTGATCAAAGCAGCATGTCCCTGGTTGGCACAAAAGATGAGGGCTTTCTCGTTCTGATTACACTCATCAAGATAGATTGCCACCCTCTTCGATTCCCTTTCGACGATTTCGATAGTTCGGTTGAAGTCTTTCTCCTCGTAGAGTCTTCCCTCCTCGACCTCACCTTCTACTACGGTATCATCGGAAGTGTACATGTAATCGTCGAGGGTTGTCTTGATGCGTTTCACCTTGAATGGCGTGAGGAAACCATCGTTGACACCTTCCTTCAGGGAGTAGATGTAAACCGGTTCCCCGAAGTAGCAGTAGGTGTTCACATTGTCATCTCTTTTGGGAGTTGCTGTCAGTCCCAGCTGCACAGCCGGGCTGAAATATTCCATGATACCCCGCCAGTTGCTTTCATCGTTGGCCCCACCACGATGGCACTCATCGATAATGATAAAATCGAAATAATCACTTGGGTATTCACCAAAATATGGAGCAGGATTCCCATCCTCATCGGTACCGCTCATAAAGGTCTGAAAGATGGTGAAGAAGATACTGCCGTTAGTGGGGACACGCCCCTTCTTACGGATCTCATCCGGCTTGATACGAACCAAAGCATCTTCAGGAAAAGATGAAAATGAGTTGAAAGCCTGATCGGCCAGAATATTGCGATCAGCCAGAAAAAGGATCCTCGGGCGGCGGACACCGTCGCGTTGCAAAGTCCATCGTGTTTGGAAGAGCTTCCAGGCAATCTGGAAGGCGATTGCCGTTTTCCCGGTTCCGGTAGCCAGGGTAAGCAAGATGCGTTGCTGTCCGTTCGCCAGGGCCTCCATGGCATTCTTCACAGCAATCTCCTGGTAGTAACGGAGCTGCCATGAACCACTTTTATCTTCAAATGGAACGAGAGCAAACTTCTCTCTCCACTCGTTTTGTTGTGCAAATGTTTTATTCCAAAGCTCCTCTGGGCTCAAGAAGGCTGTCACCAAATCCTCATTGCCACTTTTCATGCAGATCTGGTAGATCTCTTTGCCGTTGGTGCTGTAAGTAGTCTCCAGTTGCATCTTCTGGGCATATTTCTTAGCCTGCATCACCCCTTCACCCACAGGCAAGAGTGCACTCTTTGCCTCGATGACAGCCAACTTGATGCCTTTGTGCACCAGAATATAGTCGGCAATCTCCTTTTTACCACGTCCACCTCCGGTTTGTATCTTACCCTCGGTGATATGATACTCGCGAAGGACTTTAGAGCCTTCCACCACACCCCATCCGCAAGCTTTGAGCATGGGATCAATCAATTCCGCCCTGGTTTCCGCTTCGTTCATTTATTACCAAGTTTTAATTATACCCAAATGGGTTCATTTCTCCAATCGGTGGGAAATCCCATCTCTTTACAATCAACCAGAGTGCATGTTCCCAGCAATTTCTTTAAGTTGGCAACAAAACTACTTTTGGGACTAATAATCTGAATTAGATAATTTATGCAACAAAGTTGAGCGTATAGTTTATTTTCATTGATGTTCCTATTTCTGATAAATGGATTTATCGTGTTATAGGGTATTTTGGGGACAATGGTAAACCTTCGGTTCCAAAGTCGGCTATGATGGGCACAAATATTCCTCAACCCGGCAAATGCATGCATCCAGCTTTCAAGAATCATGGGATGCGACAATCCAAATGCTTTTGCAACTTCTTTCTTTTCATCACATTTAATGAGATTACTGAACAGTTTACTGAGCAATCCCATAGAAATCACTTCAAGGCTCATCCATGCGGGAGGATAATATGGAGTAGAGTAGGCATTTTTATAATGTTCGATAAAAGTTTCTGTTGAACGGTCGACCTCTTTATACAGGTCATCTATGTTTGATTTGAAATAGTTGAGATTACGGTACATGTTGGCATTCTCGTGCCAATGGCTGCCCTGTTTTAATGAGAATTGATAAATAATTTTGGTACGAAGCGCTATTTCAATTTTTTCAATGGCATTGAAAACCAAAAGGCGTAAGCGGCGATCAAAAACATACAATTCAATAATATCTTCGAAACTAATATCCGTGATGAAAGGATGGGTCGGGTCGGTATTATCCTGAAAGGGATAGGTATAAGCCCTTAATCTATAATAACTGATATTAGAAAGATAATGAGCTGCTCTTTGCTCATCGTGAAACTTCAAACCTCGTTGTTTAAGTTTTGAGATTTGATCAGTTATGGAAAGTGGAGGTTTCGAATATATCATGACAAATATCCTCCATAAAAATCGAAAACCCACCCTGGTGCGCTGTTCAAATGGGAAGCGTGGTGAGTCTTATTGATAACAAAGATAGTAACAATTAAGAGATTAATGCAAACAAATTGAGAATTATTTTTGAAATAACTCTTTTCCGGCGGCATAACTGCACATTGTATGTTTATTTGCTTACTCATACATCTTCTATCAATTCCCCAGCAAAGGCTTTTTGCAAAACCGATTTCTTGAGTTCTTCCAAGCTGTCCAGCTTCTTCTGGTAGATGGCTTTCAGCTTCTGGGTTTCGGCACGAAGGGCGTCTAGTTTGTTGACGATTGATTGTTGTTCTTTATAATCAGGAAATATAATTTTAAAGGCTTCAATTTGTGCTTTTGTTATTGCTTGCCTTGTCGAACCTTGTTCACCTATAATAAGAAGTTGATCTTTGTAGGGTTTAGATGTAAGAAGAAAATTCAAAAAGTTTGCATCAAGTACATCTTTTTTTGGACGAATAATTGAAACATGTTGATTTACTCTCGCTGGCAAATATTCTTTTGGTATAATACAACATCTTGCAACTGAAGCACCAGTAATATTTAAAAGGACATCGTTTTCCTGGAGTGTTACTCCTTCAAGTTCTTTAGCTTGCTTGTTGTCAATATATGCAAGTTTCTCATATTTGAATTCCCAATCATGTACGTTCATACTTCTAACGAGTGAGATTCCTTCTTTCTTGTAACTCTCTCTACCTCCTCTGGGAGTAGCACCACTACCAATTTTAGTTGTAAGTTCTTTTAGTGATCTAACATTCCAACTTTCGTCTTTTTTATCAAATATTTCCTGCAAATAGCAATCAAAGACTTCATGGGCATTTTTGAGATTTTGTTCGGCATTGGCTTTTGCCTTGTCAATCGCGGCGAAGACTTTGTCAAGAATTGATACGATGCGCTGTTGCTCGGTGAGGGATTTTGGATACGTAACATTTATTTCTTTTAAAAGCCTATAATGCCTTGCATAGCCCAAACTTCCCAAATTGACATTTTGTAAAAAGTAATATAAATACTTAGGTTCAAGTTCATCTTTTGGTTTTAAAATTTTTACTCCATCAGCACCCAATACAAAATCAAAATCAACAAATTTAATAACCTGAGTATGATCTCCAAATATTACTACAGGTTTATCAATTCTGAATATATCATCTTCTTCATCCCAATAACCGTTCACGAATTCTTTCTCCTGAGATACTATTGGATAAATTCCTTCTTCTTTAAAATCCTTTCTCTGAATTTTATTAGTATAAATCACCTTTTCAAGGCAATGTTCGAATTCTAATATTTCCCAACCTTGCTTCATATCATTTCAGAGATTGTGTCCATTAGATGTTTTACCGTTTCTTTTTCCTGTTTGCTGAAAGCAAACCACTTTTTACCCAGATCCTTCAAAGAGGCTCCGAGGTGATATACTACGTTACCATCGATGATTAAAAACCGATCGTGGCTTTTTGAAAAGGGCTTCAATTGAAAGTTATCATATTGTTCGTTTACTTTTTGTACATCAAGTGAAAGCTGTTTCGAAGGATTCTTCG
Source organism: uncultured Proteiniphilum sp. (assembly GCA_927407015.1). Classification (GTDB taxonomy): domain Bacteria; phylum Bacteroidota; class Bacteroidia; order Bacteroidales; family Dysgonomonadaceae; genus Proteiniphilum. Next base: position 135,092 of record CAKMJT010000029.1, read on the forward strand.
TAAGAAGAGTCACCTTCACTTCTTTTTCCTTCTTGGATAAATGTGTCAGCATGTTATCATCAATATAAATGATTCGAACCGGTCGCAATTTGCGACCAGTTCATTTTTTTCACTGTCGGTCAACTTAAACCTGAAAGATTCCGGGAAGCGTTCAATATTGCGCTTCGCCTGTTCATTTAAGCGTTTTACTTCCACCTGATAAATCTCCGCGAGGTCGCGATCGAGCATTACCTGTACATCACGAAAGGTGAATATGCGGTTTCCAATCTGTTCTTGCGATATATCCGGTTCCTTGCTCATATCATCTTCCTGATGGATTCCAAAATCTCAGCACTATCCTTATCCAACGCCTCTATCTCCTCTAAGATAGTCCTGGGAGAACGCAGTGCGGCCTCTTCCTTCTTGTTGGGATTCTTCACACTCAGATCGAAAGTTGTCTGATCAATATCTTTTACCTTTAAAGTCCAAGAATTGTCACTGTCGGCAAAAGTTTTCTGCAGCTCCACAAATTCAGCCAGGTCGGCCTCATTCAGCGGATTGGTCTTGCCCAGGTTGCGGTCAAGGTTCAACTGATAGAACCAGACATTTTTAGTGGGTTTTCCCTTCTCGAAAAACAGCACAACCGTCTTCACTCCGGCACCGGTAAAGGTTCCTCCGGGAAGATCGAGCACGGTGTGCAGATTACAGCTCTCGAGGAGTGATTTTCGAATTGCAACGGTGGCATTATCGGTATTGCTTAAAAAGGTGTTCTTGATGACCATTCCAGCTTTCCCACCTGCTTTGAGAATCTTGATGAAGTGTTGCAGAAAGAGAGATGCGGTTTCTCCTGTCTTGATTGGGAAGTTTTGCTGTACCTCTTTCCGTTCCTTTCCACCAAAAGGGGGATTGGCAAGCACCACATCGAAGCGGTCTTTCTCCTGTATGTCGGCCAGGTTTTCTGCGAGGGTATTGGTATGGATGATATTGGGGGCTTCGATACCATGCAGGATCATGTTCATGATGCCGATGATATAGGCGAGCGATTTTTTCTCTTTTCCGTAGAAAGAACGCTTTTGCAGGATCTCGGCATCTTTTGTGGAGAGCGATTTACTGCTTTTAAGATAATTGAAGGCCTCGCAAAGGAAGCCCGCACTACCTACCGCCCCATCATAAATTTTATCCCCAATCTTAGGAGCAACGATTTTTACAATGGTTGTAATGAGCGGACGGGGGGTGTAGTATTCACCGCCGTTACGCCCGGCATTACCCATATTCTTTATTTTTGATTCGTAAAGATGACTCATCTCGTGCTTCTCTACGTGCGTGCGGAAACTCAATTCATCGATCAGGTTAAGTACTTCACGCAAATTGTATCCACTCTGTATGCGGTTTTTCAATTCACTGAAAATTTCACCGATCTTATATTCTATGCTGTCGGCATTTTCAGCAGAGAGCTTGAACTTCTTGAAATAAGGAAAAAGTTTTCCGTTGACAAATTCAGTGAGGTCATCCCCGGTAAGGGCGTTATGATCAATTTTCAGTGATCCATTCCCGTTCTTGATCTTGGGCGCGGCCCATGTAGTCCAGCGATACTCTTCATCGATAATGGGGATGTAGGTTTTACCGGTCAGTTCGGCTGTTGTGACCCTATCACGTTCCAGGTCATCGAGATATTTGAGGAACAACACCCAGCTGGTTTGTTCCACATAATCCAACTCACTACTGCAGCCGGCATCCTTGTGGAGGATGTCGTCAATATTCTTGAAAGTTTGTTCGAACATTCTTTATTTCGTTACACTTAATTTATGCGCAAATTTACCAATTTCTGACGGTGTTCCGTCCAGAAACTGTTTGTTTTATTTGTCGTGGTTTAATCTTTTTTGTTATCTCTTTTAGCTTGTAAACCCCGTTATCCATGCGTTTGTCATTGCCGATTTATGGCTGTTCAAACGGGTACAGCGTAACAATTAATGACGACACTAACTGTATTGAGTACAAGTTTAGTTAATTTTTCTCAAACTACCGAATTTATTCTTGAATTCCATCATTATTCGCTTTCTTGAATTAACGATTCATGGAGCCATTAATCTCATCTCCCACAGTGAGACGGGATGGGTATCACTCCACAATGAGTCCTTTGATTTACGGTCCTCTATCTCCTGCATTGCATATAATACACTAATTTGATCATTTTCGTGAGGTCACGAAAATGATCATCAACAATAATACCCATACTTCTATTTGATCATGATTTTGTTTGTTTCAGCTTTGTCTCCATCGCTAAATTTCTAAAATGACAAATATAAAGCCATGGTTTGACAATTTGTCAATTCTTTTTGATCAGGCGAACCGACATGAAGTAAATGGGATCATGATAGCCACTGTTGTCCTCTATCTCCTCCACTGCATATCCACTGTCACTTATTCTCAGATGGTATCCATCGTTGGTCCAGTACTTATTCTCGATCCCTCCATCCTGATATTTCACATCCATTACGATGGTACCATGAAAGTTGGTGATCATCAACCATCCATCCTTCGTCGATGTAGGGGCATCGTATCCCAGTGGAGTGTGACCGGGGCTGCCCGGGTTGCTACGGAACGAGAGACCCGATTGCAAATCGTATTTCGTCAGCATGGCATGGATCTCCTTATAGTGGGTGGAGGATGGAACTTCCCAACCTGAAGGTGCAAAACCGGTATCATTCACCACGGAACGTTTATAGAGTAGGTTGGTACCATGATTGCATGCTTGCACCTTAAAGTCGATCACACCTCGCTTGGATGCGTCGATTTGCAGGTTTTCCACATAACTTATTGCATTTCCATTGGCGTATTTGCTGGCTTTGTAATCTTCCCGGGTCCAGATATCGCCAAATATCTTCACGAGGGGATAGGCATGGTATGCTTCCTGATAATGTACCGCATGCAAGTAGGCATCATGAATGGTTGTTTGCATCGCTGCTTGTGTATCGTTCAACCGGGTTCTGACAGTCGCCCCTCCCATGTAGATCTCACTGTATGCCTTCTCATCCAGTTCGTCACAATCGACCACTTTCAGATTCGACCCGTTCCATGAGATGCGAGCCGGGCGACGGCCCTCGTAACCGGGAAAGAAGCCGGCATGCATCAATATCTTGCCGCTTGCCACCGGATACACCACATTCACCCGTTGCGACGGGTTGATCTCCGGTATCAACTCATTGCAAACGGTGGCGATGACCCGGTTGTTATGGTCTTTCACATCCTTTACCAAGGTTTCAGACACTCCATCGCCGAACGAAGGGAGCGCTATCCGGTAGTTGTTCTTGTCCTCATACTCTACCGTGACAAATCCTTCGCCTTCCATGACGGCTTTGATCTCCTCGCGCCGTGCAGCGCTCGTAGCCAGTTCATAGAGGGGAACAAGTCCCTCCATGTCGGTACCAAAGCCAATCAACGCGGTCTTGTTTGTGTTGACGTTGTCGTAGCCTGCGATCGACTTTTTCCAGGTCTCAATGGCACTCTTATCGGAGCTGTCTGTAAGCGGTCCGGAATCACCCCCGATGGCGGTGAACGAAAGGGTAGTGTGCGTCTTGTTTTTCGCGTAGGATGATTTCAACTCCTCATCGACTGATGCATCTGAACTGACAAACGCGTTGGAATAGGAAGCTTTCAGGTAAGCACTGAGGTTGTAGTAACCGGTCACCTTCGATACATCGACGGTCAGGTTGTACCTCAGCCGTCCTCCCAGATCGGCTTTTGTGATCAGATGCGTACCATACTCCCTCAACAGTTTCTTTACTCCTTCCGTACCCCTGTATGTTTCCGTGACTCCTTCGATTGCTTTAGCGGCGGCATCGGTCAGCCAGTTGTCCCTGATGTCCTCTATGTCAGTGACGATACTGATGTCGGTCACCTTGTACTCGATATATGAAATGGCATATTCGTTGAATTCATTGCTGGTGACACCGGAGGAGAACGTGGCACCCACCTCTCCCTTGAAACCACAGTACCTCCCACCAAAATTGACGGCCGCACTGAGGTTCTGTGCTAAGTCTTCAAGGCTTGAGCCCACCACCGTCCGCTCGTAGAACCTGGCACTGGAAGCATTGAATTGAATCAGATTCTCGGCATCCATCTCATTCCACCTGATGATCTGTTTGGTCACGGAATTGGGAGAGGCATACTCTTTCAACGTGTTATACCCGTATCCCGCAGCATATTTCTTGATGGAGGGCTGATCGTCGAGAATTCCTGTCAACCCGTAGTCTTCGGCCGTTTTCTGACCGATGTCGAAACGCTGCACGGCAGAAGGATCGCCATAGGGAATCAGGGTGACTCTCCCACTCTTGCGCTCCGGGGTATCATTCTCCAGCACACATAGTTGTACCGTGGCATTGCCGCTGCCACTGGCAGGGTAGACATAGAACCAGTCACCCTGCGTCTCGATCGTCCATGCTCCGTTGCTCTGCAGCTGAAATGAGACTTCGTTAGCCCACATGTCAAGCAAGGTGACATCGATATCCTGAGGCAGCTCCGGTTTTATCCAAACACCCTCATCATCGGAACAGGAAACAAACACGACAGTTAGAATCAACGCAAGAACCTTACAAATCCGTTTCATAGCAATTATTTTTATGATTAAATTGATTGTGCAAAACGGGAAGTGGGGAAAATATACACACAAAGAGTCTATCATCTTCCAGACAGCCAAGCAAGGATGATAGCTTTATTTCAGTGTGTTAGGTTAATCCAGCCATATATTTTTCATCAACCGACTCAAAATTATAAAAAATAGTTGATAAATTTAACGAAATATAAATAATTTTTACTTTGCTCTCTTCCGGTACCCTGTTTATGTTGCGTATTGTCTTTCTGTTCTCATTCCGACAGCAGGGGATATTCCTTATAAAGTCGCAACAATGAAAGGGTTTCACTCCTGAGTTTCGTCCGGACAAATTTTTTCATCTCCTCATCCATCAGCTCCCCGAGGCCAAACAATAACTTACTGTCTTTAACTGTTTCGAGCAGGTTGATGCATTCTTGCAGATATTGATCGAGAGGGATTTGCATTCGGTTTTCAACTGTACGCTTGCTAAGGTGGGTTCTTCGTTGCATAAAGAACCAGGTGTCGAAGATATCACGACTGGTCACCTCATCACGTCAGGCTGTTGAAGTCACTCTCACCGATAAGCAAAGCAATATCGTTCAGCGTAAATACCGTCCGCTGATCATTGTAAAGGGCTAAGATAAGATCGTTGTTCTGTGAACTGTACATTGTAATTATTCGTATGTTTGGTTCACAAATATATAAAATTTGGTCGGAACATGCATCTTTGTCAACAAATTATTGCTGCTTTTATGGCATGAAACGATTCTCCCATCAACTTCGGTGTCTAAAGCGTAATCACCCGACTCAATATTTCACCTCCATCAGCTTGATATCGGATAGCACCACACGGTTGTTGCCGGCGTTGCCCAGGGAGAAAACGATGCGTGCCTGCGAGTCGGTGTGGGCGGAGGTGAAGTGGAGGTTATAGGCGGAGTGGCTCTTGTCGATTGTGACCGACTGACTGCCGTAACTTGTCCAGGGATCTGAGTTACGGGTAACGGCAACGTCCAGGCTCCGGTTGTCGCTGTCGGGGGAGGAGGCGTTGAAGGTGACCCGGTAGGTTTTTCCCTTTTCAATCTGCATGCCAATCCTGATGAGCTGAATGTGCCATCCCTGAATACCCGGCCTGGTGACGGTGACGGTCACCCGGCTGTTCGCCACAGCCATGGCCGACTGGGCCGAGGCGTCGTTGTTGGTGAGGAACCAGCCATCGCTCTGCCCGCCGGCAAAGTTGCTGCTGTAGAGGGTCACATAATCGGGCTCATATGGTTCGGCCATCGGATCGCTGGTGAGCGCGTCGACCAGCCGTTGCAGATACTGACCAGTTTGCGGGTCGTAGATGCCGAAGCCGGAATTCCACTCCCAGTAAGCCCAGCTGAAGCCCTGCTGTTCGAACCACCTGCCCAGAAACCGTGTCCATTTCACCCTTGAGTCGATATCGGCACGTGAAAAAGCACCGAACTCACCGACATGCACCGGGATATTCTTCTCATTGGCCAGCCGGATGGCAGCCTTGAAATCTTCCACTACCGCCTGGCGCTCAAACGCCGTGTCGCGCCACTGCGTACCAAGCCATTCTTCGGATCCTTCAGACCAGCTGGCGCCCTGGTGGGTAAAATGAAACGGGTTGTAGTAATGAACCGTGAGGATCAACTGCGGATCATCGGGTAAAACGAGCGATTTCAGACCGCCTACCCCTCCCCACTCGGCCGTGCCGATCAGCACGCATCGCTTGGGGTTGGACTCGCGGATCACCTGCAGCGCCGATTTCGCATAGTCGTTCCACAAGACAGGTGTGAGCTTATCGTGCGGCTCATTCAGTATTTCAAACAATAGACTATCAGGATAATCACTGAAATGACCGGCTATCTGCTCCCACTGCGATAGAAAACGCGTTCTTTCCCCGGCAGGATTAGACATCAGTGCATCATGGTGGTGCATGTTGAGGATGATGTGCAGCTTCTGCTTCAGCGCTTCATCGACCACCGACTGAATGGTCTGCATGAAATCGGGGCGAATGGTGTAGGGTGCCGACGACAGGCTGCGGTCGTCGCGCTCCCAGCGGATAGGAAGGCGGACATGGGTAAAGCCCAGGTCGGCAATCCGCTTCAGGTCTGCAGGATCGAACGGTGACTGCCACGACTGCATCGCCTCAAACGTGTTCCCGAAGTTGATACCCTTACCCAGGCGGGTATTGATCTCCTGAGCACTGGCCCAGGTGCCGGTTACCGCCGTGTCCACCGGTTCTTGAGAATCATCGGGTATGACGCTATCTGTCGGTTTATCCTCTTCAACCGGTGTCATGGGCTGACTTTTGCACTGCTGAAACAGGAAAAGGAAAATCGCAAGGAGAAGGATATTTTTTTTCATCATGGTGCTGTTTTATTCACTCGTTTTTCGGATGAGATCTCTACCGGCTTATCGGTCGGGGTTCAGCATACAAACTTATAAAAAAATACAACAAAATGGTTCTTTTCCACGTTTTTAATTGAACTCTTTTCAATCCAATATTTCCGATTCCGTGGATGCTTTTAACGTACTTTTCATGGATGCTTTTACGACATTCCGTGAATCTGTTTTGCGGTGAATCACAAATCAATGTGAATAGATTGCATTGCAGGAAATGGCGGGTCAAATTTGGGGTGAAAGGCCAAACATTGAACCCCCTTCGGTTGTTTATTGCGGTATGAGACAATACACCCCCATCCTCTTCATGGTGATCACACTGGGCCTCGTGGCCGCGGCGATCTTCTACCTCTCCAGACGGTTCACCCTCTTCTTCCCGACTCCTGGCATGAAAGGGTGGGTCTGGATCTTCTCCCTGGGTCTGGTCTTCGCCTTCGTGGGATCGATCGGTTTCAGCGAGCTGACCAACCGCTTCGTGGCGGCCTGGTCACTCGCTGGATCGATCCTGCTGGGGGCCTTCATCCTCCTGCTGCTCTCACTCGCGGTCACCGACCTGCTGCATATGGCCTTCAGACCCTCTCCTGCCCTGAGGGGCTGGCTCACGGTGGGTCTCACCCTGCTGCTCACCGGCTACGGTGTATGGAACGCCTACCACTTCCGGGTGAAGGAGGTGACTCTCCCCATCAGGGGACTCACCAGGGAGATCAGGGCGGTGCACCTGACCGATATCCACCTGGGCAACTCGCGCGGCAAGAAAGAGCTGGAGCGGATCGTACGCATCACGAAGGAGCTGGAACCGGAGATCATCCTGAACACCGGCGACCTGTTCGACAGCAAGACGCACTTCAACGGCAACGAGGATGTGCGGGATGCTTTTCAAACCATTACCGTGCCGCACTACTTCGTGTTCGGGAACCACGATGAGCAGGTGGGTCTGCGTCAGGTGTTGCGTCGTGCAGAAGAGAGGGGCGTGACTTTGCTGATGAACGAGGTGGCTCACTACGGCGAACTGCAGATCGCGGGTCTCAATAACATGCGGGCCGACAGCCGCTCTTTCGACATTCACGCCGTCAACGACAGCACATCGATTGAAGGGGTGCTGAAAAACATGGAGATCAACCCGGAGCGGCCGCTGATTGTGCTGCACCACCGCCCCGACGGCATCTCCTACATGGCGGAAGCGGGTACAGACCTGTTGCTCACCGGCCACACCCACGCGGGACAGATGTTCCCCTTCACCCTCATCGCCAAGTGGATGTTCGGCTACAACTAGGGGCTTTACCAATACGAAGAGATGAAAATCTATGTCTCACAGGGTCTGGGTACCTTTTTCTCCCCCATCCGTTTCGGCACCCAGAGCGAGATCACCCGGCTTCGGCTATTGCCAGCCTGATTTTCCCTATCTCTCCTTTACATCAATTCGGGTTTTACGGGTTGCGGAGTCGGGCTTACCTCATGCATCCAACCCCTTTGAATGAATTTCAGTTGCTTCCCTGCAGGTGTGATAGTAAACCAAATTTTTTCTTTCAGCTGTGCTATGTATCAGCAACCCTACGTTGCTTGTGAAGAGCGGTAAAAAGAGGCGTTGTCTGATCAGAACGGATACCCTATCGCGAAGTGGAAGGCGAAGTCGCGCCCGAAATCGGGCTTGAAGAGCGACCAGCGCGCTCCCTCAGGCAGCGCAGGGTTATGTGCTTTCATACCGCCATCAACGCGGATAAGCAGGAAGTTGAGGTCGAACCGGATGCCCAGCCCGTAAGAGACGCCCAGCTCCTTGTAGAAGTTCTTCAGCGCGAACAGGCCACCCGGCTGCTCCACATACTCCTTCACGGTCCATATATTGCCCGCATCGACGAAGCCGGCCAGCTCGATCAGTTTCGTCAGCTTGCGACGATACTCAACGCTGAAGTCGATCTTGATATCACCCACCTTGCGACCGAAATCATGTCCCGTGGAGTCACGGTTATAGGTCCCGGGCCCCAGGGTGCGAGTGCTCCAGCCCCTCACGCTGTTGGCACCGCCGCCGAAGTAGCGTTTCTCGAATGGCATGATATTGGAGTTGCCATAGGGCCAGGCCACGCCGACAGCCAGCCGGGCGGCGAGGGTCTTCTTCTCGTCGAACGAGTAGAGCGGGGAGATCTCGAAATCACCCTTCACATATTCGGCATAGGGTATCTTGAAAAACTCGTTGACACCCTCTTCGTTCTGCTCACCTCCTCCAAGGCCGGTGACGATGCGGGGCAGCCAGCCGGCTACCTCGATGCCGGAACGGAAACGCAGCGGCACACGGGGCATGCTGCTCCGGGAGATACGGTTGTAGTTGGTATAGGTGGCGTTGTAGGCAGTGCGTACGATCAGCTGCTCATCGTAGCTGTAACGCAGGATGGGGTTGGCCTCCTCACTCAGGTAGAGGTCCTTGAAGCGTTGTGACGACCAGGGCATCCTCACATAGGTGATACCCACCGGCTCCAGCACATGCAGTAGCTTCCACTCCATGGAGGACCACTGGAAACGGGTGGAGAGGTTGAAGAACTGACGGAAGTACTCCGGCCTTTTCTGGAAGTTTGCCCCTACGGAGAACTCGGTGGAGGCGGAGGGCTGGTCCTGCAGCTGCTTGATCACCCAGGGCAGCAACAGCTGCGGGATGGAGAGGAACACCTCTGCACCGTACTCATAGTAGCTGTTGTCGAGCAGGTCGAGGCTGTCGGTCGCCCGGATAAACTCATAGGCGGCGTTGAACCGCACGCGGAACGTCTCTCCTCCCTTCAGAAAGTTACGGTGCTCATAGGTGATGTTGCTGGCTACCCCCAGGTCGCCCGCCGAGTTGGTGCCATCCACACCGAACTGCATGTAGTGTAGATTACCGGGGAAGAGTGTGATGCGTGAATCGATGTAGCTGGAGTCGTTTCTCTCTGCCTGCGTCAGGTTGATGGCTGTCTGGTTCACGGGTCCCATCCCGTTGAGCGAGGAGTAGGTTCTCTCCACGATCCTGTCGGAGTAGAGCCTCCCGGGACGGATGAACGTATTGTAGTAGACCGCCTTGGGCAACAGAAACCGGTTTCTTTCGGAGACGATGTGCAGTCCCCGGTAGTTCACCGTATCGAGCAGGTGATGTCTGGAGGAGTCCTGCAGCAGGGCGGCATTCACACCGTTAATCACGGTTACCTCTCCGATGGTATATTGCTTGTGCAGGGTGGTGTCGCTGGGGTTGTTCATGGCAAGGGTGACATCCACCTGATGGTTCCCCACGGTGGTGTCGACCAGGAAATAAAAGTTGTCTCTCTGAAAATTGTAGTAGCCCCTGTTACGCAGGATGGTGGTCATCCGCTCCCTTCCCAGATCCAGCATGGAGAGATCGAAGATATCACCTTCCTTCATGATCTCCAGCCGGCGGGCCTCACTCAGCAGGTTGTGGATGGTGGTGTCGGCGCTGCGGATGGTATCGCGGAAAAGCCGGATACGGTAAGGGTCATGTCCCGTGATATCGTAGGTGACATCCGCCTTTTTCTCTTTTTTCACCACGGCGGTATCTACCTCGGCATTGAGGTAACCCTTGTTGTTGAGGTGCATCCGTATCTGTTCGGCAGAGATGACGGTCAGCTGTTCGTTGTAGAGCACGGGCGGTTCACCGTAGCGGAGCAGCTGCCTGTTGAGCCAGGTGGAGTCGTTGTCGGGGAGGTTGTACATATGCAACTTGAACTTACCCAGGAGAGGAATCGACGAGTTGGGTTTCTGACGGAGATAAGGCTTCAGCTCGGATGCGCCGAGCCCTTTCACATCAGAATCGATGTTTGTCTTGTTGAGGAGATAACTCCCTTCGGGCACCTTCTTCGTCACGTCGCAGGCAATGAATACAAGCAAAGACAGTAAACAGAATATTGTTTTCTTCATACGACTGTTCTATTCGTTATCCTCTTTTTTTCTGATGAAGCTGAAATCGAAAAGGTCTCTGAAGCTCCTGGCTTCCCTGGTGACCACCACACCGATGCCCTGCGTGGTGGGCGTGCGGCGGTAGAAGCGCTCGTTGGCACGATTGAACGCCCTGATCATAAACCAGTTGTTGATATCATACTCCAACTCAAACTCACCCATGAAAGCCTGCTGACTGGCCAGCATGCTCTTGTCACCATAGCTCAGGTTGGTGGTGATGCGCAGACGGTCGTTCAGCAGACGCGTGGAGACATCCACGCCCATGCGCACGTTATCAAGTGAGCCGTCCACCGACTCGAGGTTGGTGCTGATGGACCAGTTATCGCTCAGCGCACTGGCAAAGAGGGCATCCAGGCCCCGCGAGAGGGTGTTGGCAGCGAACCGGCTGAACACGGAGGATCCGAAGTTGAGGTCGGGAGAGCCTTCCGAAGGGATGAAGCTGCCGGTGGTAGCCAGGTAGGCGAACTGCAGTATCTTGTTCTCCTCAGTGTTGATGAAGCTGTTGACCCGCTGCTGGATGTCGTTGGAGCTCTCCGGCAGCTCGATGTCGTACTGCAGGTCCATCGACTCGAGGTCTCCCCTGATCTGCAGCAGCGCGTTCACCGGCACACGTGTGTTGGCCAGCTCCGTGGTGAAGGTGGGGCTGAGTGCTGCCAGGTCGGCCCGCACGGGAAGGTAGGCGATGATATTGAACTGAGTGTTCAGCGGATCGCCCTCCATGGTGAGGGTGCTCCCCTCGCGGATGTTAAAGTCGATGGTGCGGAGGCTCTGCAGGTTGTAATGGAATTTACCCTCGTTGATGACATAATCGCCATAGACACGTACAAGAGGTGTAGACTTGGAGTTATAGTTGATATTCAGCTCTCCCTCTCCGTTCACCTCCAGCGCGTTGCCGGTGGTGGGATCCAGGATTACCCCCGCCGTAAGCAGCGGATTCAGATTCACCGTAGCCCTCATTACGATGGGAATGCCGGTCGTGGTACGGACCTGCGGCTTCTTCACCGTTTCCCTGTCCCTGCGCAGAAAAGCCATGGAGTCGGCCCTCTCGGGTGTGTTGATATAGACCACACCGCTATACTCGGTAGCCCTGGCTGTTTGCGGAAGCACCACCGTCACTGCCGACTTGCTGGAGCTGGTGAGCGACCCGTCGCCATAGATACCGGAGGGAGAGCCGAGGATATTGAGCTGTCCCGACAGCTTCAGGTTGCCGTAGACCATCATATCGGTGCGGTCCTGGTTGTTGAGTAGCATGAAGTCGTTCAGCCGGATGTCAGCATTATAGACCATCCGCCCGTAGTTGGAGTGCGAGAGAGTGACGTTGAGCGTGGCCGTGTGGTTGTTCTGGTCGCGTATCACCAGGTCCTGAAGACCCACGTTGTCGCGGTTGACCTGTATCGTGTCTGTGACATAATAGGTAACGTTGGTGTAGGCCACCTTCATCACCCCCTCATCAATCCCGATCCATCCCTCCGTCACCGGCTCGGAGAGCTTGCCGGAGATATGGACATTGGAGTTGAGGCGTCCCGACAGCTGACTGAAGATGCTTGTCGTCAGGGGCTGGATGGCAATGAGATCGAAATCCTCCACCCGGAAATCCACATTCATGGGAAGAGGGCTGCTATCACCGGTGGGGATATAGCCCGTGATCTCCAGGTTGTTCTTTCCCTCATCGATGAGGTAGGCCTTCAGGTCGAGCCCGGAGTAGAGGTTATCCCAGTTGCCCTCTATCGTCAGGGTGCCGATGGTGTCGTTGTAGACCGTGATGTTCTCGATGCGGAGATCTTCGGTGCGGATCAGCGGGTTGTCGAGTGCCTGGCGCACGTAGATGTCACCGTTGATGGAGCCGGCAAAATGGGAGACGTTGAATGCCGCGAGGATATTGGCCAGCTCTGTATTGTTGAAGTAGATCCTGATATTGTCGGCCTCACTTTTTGATGCCACACCGTCGATTCCCAGCAGCAGCATGTTCTGCTCATGAAGGCCGAAATTGGTGATGGTGATACGATCTTTGCGGTAGGCGATGGTGGCATCGTTAAAGGTGACCTGCTTGTCGTTGAAGAGGATGGTGGTGGGGTGAATGCGGATGTCCGATGCGAGCTGATTGTCACGGTCACGCAAGAACCCCATGGTCACCATAATCTCGCCGTCGGACCGGGCATTGCTCTGTTCCATGTCGAAGGAGAGACGGTTGATCACTGAATCGAGGGAGGCGTTGCTGTGAAGCCGCGCATTGATGTAACCGTTGTTTTGCACGAGATAGCTGTTCACATGCAGGCCGATGCCTGCAGAGCGGTTGCCCGTCAGGTCCACACTGGTCTCGCGAATGTCGTTGTTGCCGAACATCACGCGTGGGATATGCGCGTTGATGAGCAACTGATCGTCGCTCCTCATCTTCACGCTGCCGCTGATGGTGGCAGGTTCCACGTTGTAGAACGGCAGGCCGAAGACGTAAGAGATATCCTCCGTATTCTTCAGCAGGATATTGAACTGGAAGTCGTTGATGCTTTCACCCTGCTGTTCTGCAGGTGGTGTCATCACGGAGGGGAGGTGCGGATGGAGGGCCCGCATCAGCTCCCTGCCGATGGTGGAGAAGTAGTAGTCGCCCGTGAGCTCTGCCTCGAGGAAGGAGGACATGATCTGCAGCTTCTTGCCTTCGCCCGTGTCGGGCAGCGCCTGCAGGTAGATGGGGCCGGGGTTATAGATGAAGCTGCTGTCGCTGATGGAAGTGTTGTCAATCACCAGCGTACCGGCCATATCATCGAGGGTATTCCCTGCCATCTCGCCATCGAGGGTCAGGCTCACCCAGGGATCTTTCCAGTTCTCCATCAGGATGAAAGGACGCAGGTCCAGCCGATCGACGGTCCCCTCCACATCGAAGCGCATGCCCGCTCCGAAGGTGATATCGCCCGTGAGATCGAGTACGTTGCGATCGGTGTGGCTGGTGATGTTCGCCACCACGTTTTTGCCGCTGTAAGTGCCGTTGAAGAGGAGGTCGTTGTACTGAAAACCCTGATACCAGGCCGATTCGATGCTGCCGTCGGCAGTGACCGTCACTGTTTTGTTCTGCAGCGTTACCTTCGTCACGGCACGCAGCGTGGCGTCGCCCAGGCCGGTCTCCTCCCCGAGGATATTGGCCAGTTGTATATCAATGGCTCTCACCGGCCCTTCGAACACCATATGTCTGAATTTACCGGTGATATGCCCTGTGCCGTCAATGGCCACATCGCCCTGCTCCGTCTGCACCATACAGTCGTAATGGAAGTTGTCAAGACGGCCCCTGGCCTGCAGCTGCAGATCGAGATGGCCCAGGGCCAGCAGCTGTTCTGGCGAGGCATAGCCGCGTGCTCCCACACGGATAAACGCCTCGAGGTCCTCCTGCGACACGGAGAAATGCTGCAGGTCGACGGTCAGCTCGCTGTTGTCGAAATGGCTGTAGTCGGAGATGGTGCCCGAGGCATCGATTCGCGTGTCGGTACCATATTGCAGTCTCAGGTTGTGAAGGATGGCCTGCGGCAGCTCCCCCTCGGCATCCACCTCGAAGGAGAGCGGCTTGTTCAGATGTGCGAACCGGTCGGTGAAGAGGGCCACATCTCCCGGGTCGGTGAACTCACTCGCCGCCCTGACGGCAAACGCCTTCGTTTTCCGGTCGTAACGGGCATCGGTGACAATGATATCGGTATGGTTCAAAAGGATTTCCAACCGGTCACTGCTGATCAGCGGCCCCTTGCCGAGCATCTCCGTCTTCAGGTTGTGCAGCGTGATGCCGGCATTGTGCTCTTGAAAGCTCAGCAGCTCCACCCGTGCCTTCAAATCCTCTATACTCAGGAAGTCGGCCTTTCCCCTGAAATTGAACTGATGCAGATCGAGGTGGGCGGCGTTAAACTGTCCTGGTGTTTCGGCAACGGAGCGGACATCGTAGCGGAGAGTCCCGTTCTTCAGCACCACATCGTCGGCAGTGATACGCCAGGGCTTCTTCACCTTGACGACCGTGGTATCTTTCTCTTTGGCAAAAGCATCGATGATAAACTGGAAATTAAAAGGCTCTTCGGGTGATGCCCGGTGCACATTGGCCACAAAGTTCTCCAGGCCCGCTTTACGGACGGTCACGCTGTTTTTAAGCAGGTCAAGCGGTAGTATGCGGGCGGTGAGCCGCTCCACGTAGAGCAACGTGTCCTGTTGCCGGTCTTCCACATAGAGTCCGTTAAGCTCCACGGTGTTGAAGAGGCGGATACGGATGCCGTCGAGAGATATATTGCTGCCGATGACAGGCTTCAGTTTCTCCATGGCAACGCCGGCAGCCTTTTTTTGCAGAGCAGGTATGCTGAGGGTGATGAATAGTATGATATTGAGCAATATGATACTAACAATGACAATGGCAATGATGCGGACAATTTTTTTTACCAACTCAATCTATGCGAATGGGTGAATGACCATGACTGTTTAAACGATGCAATATTACAAAAAAAATGACTAAGAAGGCTTGGTTCAGCGCTCTTTTTAACCAAAATATAAGGTTATTTGGACTTTATCCACAATAGGGAACTGTCGCCGTAGCTCAGGAAACGGAAGTTGTTGTCCAGCGCGTAGTCGTAGACCTTCCGCCAGTCGTCACCCACAAAGGCGGAGATGAGCAGCAGCAGCGTGCTCTGCGGCTGGTGGAAATTGGTGAGGATCGCATCGGGATAATGAAAATGGTAACCCGGCACGATGATGATCTGGGTGGCGGCGGTGAGCCGCTCCTCCCCTGTCTTCTCCAGGTAGGCGAGGATATGCTGCAGCGCCTGCTGCGGTGTGATCTCCTCCGCCTCTTCGTAGGGCTCCCACTGCCGCACGGTGAGTTCATGCGGTGCGGCAGAGGGGTTATGATGGAGCTTCCTGCCGATATAGTAGAGGCTCTCCACGGTACGCAGGGAGGTGGTTCCCACTACGATCAGCCTGCCGTTGTGGGCGAGCAGCGCCGCGATGGTCTCTTTTGGTACGGAGATAAACTCGGTATGCATCTCGTGGCCGGCGATGGTCTCCGACTTCACGGGCCTGAAGGTGCCCGCACCCACGTGCAGTGTCACCTCAGCGGTGCGGATCCCTCTCTGCCGGAGGCTCTCCATCACCGCGGGTGTGAAGTGGAACCCCGCCGTGGGAGCTGCCACGGAGCCTTCAATACGGGAATATACTGTCTGGTAGGTCTCATCATCCTTCACCTCTGAGGGGCGGTTGAGGTAGGGAGGGATGGGCAGCTCACCCGCTATCTCCAGCAGCTCGGAGAAGGTGAACCGATCATCATCCCACGAGAAGTGCACCACCACCTCGTCATTGTGTCTCGCCGTTTTCCGGGCTGTCAGCCGCACCAACCCCTCCTTCACCGGTATCTCCATCTGCAGCGCCTCCTCTTTCCACCGCCTGGCATTCCCTATCATACAGTGCCAGGTGCAGGCTTCACGTTGCTGAAAGCTGATGAGGTAGTCGGCAGGATCACAGGGGGAGAGGCAGAAGATCTCTATCTGTGCGCCCGTCTCCTTGTGGAACAGCAGGCGGGCATGGATCACCCTGGTATTGTTGAAAAGGAGCAGGCTCTCGCGGGGCAGCAACTCCGGCAACTCGCCGAAGCGGGTAGCGCTGATCTCTCCGCCGTCGTACAGTAGCAGCCTGGAGGCATCTCTCTGCGGGAGGGGGTATTTGGCAATTTTTTCATCGGGAAGGATATAGTTGTAACGGGAAATTTGCAGTTGTCGGATATTGTCCTTTTTCATTTTTTGGCTATCGAAAAGACTATTTTCGTAATTATTAATGCATTTATTCCGCAAAATTAATCAACTTTGCAACACGTAACAAAACTAAAAGACCAAAACAGGCGTTTCCATGGAAAATCGACCTCGGAGGAAAGTGTATCCACAGCATGAACAAATTGACAACAGGCGACAGAGTACGGTTCCTCAACACCACAGGTGGAGGGATTGTGAAAGGCTTTCTCAGCAAACAACTGGTGATTGTGGAGGATGAGCACGGTTTCGATGTACCCGTCCTTATCACCGAATGTGTGGTGGTTGAATCTACCGGCAACGAGAAGATGGGACAGCTGCCTGAAAGAAAAGGGACACCGGCTGAGGAAAGGGCCTTGCCCGACAAGCCCGTGGTGATGGCCGAGACAGTGGAAGCAGCAGCAGTTCCCGAGGAGACACCCGGGGGAGAATCGATCACAGCCTGTCTGGCCTACCTGCCCACGGATGTGAAGAGCCTCTCCTCCTCATCGTATGAGTGTTATTTCGTGAACGACAGCAATTACTGGCTCTTCTTCAATTACATGAGCCGCGAGAACAACTCCTGGCGTAGCCGTTACAGTGGCATGGTGGAGCCCAACACCAAGATATTCATCGAGGAGTTCGATAAGACGGCACTCAATGACCTGGAGAAGGTGTGCGTGCAGTTCATCGCCTTCAAGCAGAACAAGCCCTTCGGGTTCAAGAATCCCTGCTCCGTGGAGCTGCGTATCGACACGGTAAAATTTTACAAGCTGCACAGTTTCCGGGAGAACGATTACTTTGATGAGGATGCGCTGATCTTTTATGTCATGCAGCACGATCTACCCGAGAGAGAGCTGCTGGTCTCCGCCGGTGACCTGGAGCGTGCCATGAAGGAGAAGAAGTCCGGGGAAAAACGTCCCCGCATACAGCGCATCGAGAAGAAAGAAAAGGACCCGCTGATGGAAGTGGATCTGCATATCAGCGAGCTGCTCGACACCACGGCAGGCATGAGCAATGCCGATGTGCTGGCGTACCAGTTGAGCAGGTTCAATGAGGTGATGGCCGCCCATCTGCAGCACAAGAACCAAAAAATCGTGTTTATCCACGGTAAGGGCGATGGCGTGCTCAAGAATGCCATCCTGAAAGAGCTGAAAAACAGGTATCCCCAGTGTTATTACCAGGATGCATCATTCCAGGAATATGGCTACGGGGCTACGATGGTAACAATCAAGTAACAAATTGAACAGAATGAAAAGAATTACCCTGATACTCAGTGCAGCGATCCTACTGACCAGCTGCAATATTATGAACCAGATCGGTGGCGCTATCCAGCTGTCACAGAGTGAATACCGCTACAAATCGCTGGATAACATCATGCTGGCGGGCATCAACCTGGGGAATGCCTCCAGCATCTCCCTCTCCAACCTGGCCTCCATCGCCACGATGCTTTCCGGCGGGTCCATGGTGCAGAGCATCCCTTTCAGCATGACGCTCAACATGGATGTCACCAACCCCAACAGCACCGCTGCCTTCCTCGATGCGCTGGATTATGCCATCCAGATCAATGAGATGGAGTTTGCCGAAGGGAAAATGAATATCCCCATCCGCATAGAGCCGGGAGAGACAAAGGTGGTGAGCGTCCCCGTGAGCACGGACCTGAAAAGCCTTATGAACCGATACTCGCAGGAGCGTGTGACCAACGAGATGAGTAGTTTCCTGGGAATCACACCCAAAGAGACATCAGTGACGGTAAAGCTATGGCCCAAGTTAATGGTTGGTGAGACACTGATTAAAGTGCCGGCACCGATACCCGTTGTCTTCAACTTCGGGGGCAAATAAGGCGGCTTATGCGTAAGAGTGGTAAACAGGAGAGGCAGGAAGCCATCTCCCGCATTCTAGGCAGCACGTCGATAGATAGTCAGGACGAGCTGCTGCAACGTCTTTTGGAGGAGGGGTTCGCGATGACACAGGCCACTCTCTCACGCGATCTCCGCGAGATGAAGATCGCCAAGACACCCGATAGTGCCGGCCGTTATGTCTACCGGATGCCGGATGTGCTGCTGCCCCAGTCGAAAAGGGAGAGACACGGCGTTATGACACCCTTTGCCCGTCACGGGCTGCTCAACATTGATTTCTCGGGACAGCTGGCGGTGATCAAAGTGCCGGCAGGCTATGCCGGGGGAGTCGCTCACGATATGGATGCCAACAACATCCCCGGGGTCATGGGTACCATTGCCGGCCACGACACGGTGCTGATAATACTGCGTGAGCATGCCAACAGGAACATCATCCTGCACACGCTGAAGATGCTGTTCGATGCGTAAGGAGCAGGGACGGGATGTGCCGGCTGAGTTTTTTGGGCCCCGGTATACTTTTCCACCAAATCTGCCGTTTAAACTACGGTATTACGTCATCGGGCAACTGAACCTTTTCGTTTCACAACGGGCAGAGGGTATAATGACCGGAGCAGGGCTGCGGCAGGTAAACGGCTGGCTCCATTGCCGGTTCTCTCACGTGATGAACAGAAAAGAAAAATGTATTATTTAACAGAAGGATATGATAGACTATATCAAAGGGGAAGTGACTGAGCTGACACCGGCGGGTGTTACCATTGAGTGCGGGGGTATTGGCTACCAGATGAACATCTCCCTTAACACCTATGGAGCCATTAACGGCAAGTCGTCGGCAAAGCTCTATGTGCATGAGTCTATACGTGAGGATGCGCATGTTTTGTTCGGCTTTATGGACAAACATGAGCGGGAGCTGTTCCAGCACCTGATCAGCGTTTCGGGTGTAGGCCCCGGCACGGCCAGGGTGATCCTCTCCTCCCTCAGCGCCAGGGAGCTGGAGAGCGTGATCACCACCGAAAACACAACCGTGTTGCAGTCGGTGAAGGGTATCGGTACGAAAACGGCACAGAGGATCATCGTGGATCTGAAAGACAAGATCAGGTTCACCGATGAGAGCGGTGCAATGCAGCTGCCATCGAAAGCCGACCTCTCCGAGACAGGCCATGCCGCAGTATCGGCACTGGTGATGCTCGGCTTCGTGCAGACAGCATCGCAGAAAGTGGTATCGAAGATCATCACGGAATCACCCTCACTCCCTGTGGAGGGGGTCATCAAGGAAGCATTGAAGAGATTATAACAGTTGCCTGATACGTAATACGTTTGATTGATTGCCAAAAACGTATTTAGCTGTTGTATCTCTGAAAAAAATCGTTTTCATAGTTTTATGCATCCTTCTGTTCGCGGCGAACAGAAGGGTTGCCCTGTTTGCACAGGTTGCCCTGCCGGCTGTGGGTACAGAAGCACGCTACGATGTGCGATCCAATCTATACATCTTCGAGAAGAAGATCGGTGAGACAGTGGTGAGCACGCTCTTCACCCTGACACCCGAAGAGTACAGGGACTATCACCTGCGGGAGTTGCATGCCCGCTATTTCCGGCAACGCAATATGCTGAGGGCCGACAGCCTGCCGCCACTGCCCGAACCATTCACCATCCACGGGCTGCGGAACAGGAGAGACCCGATCACCTCGGTCTTCGGCCCCGGAGGGTTGAAGCTGACCACGGAAGGATCAATAGAGATATCGGCAGGGATGAAGCGGGATGTGACCGATAACCCCACCCTTCCGCAGCGGGCCCGCAAAAGGAGCATGTTCGATTTCGACCAGCAGATACAGCTCAATATGAATGCGAAGGTGGGTGACAAGATCAGTTTCGGCATCAACTATGACACCGAAGCCACTTTCGACTTCGACAGCAAACAGATCAACCTGGCCTACCGTGGCGACGAGGATGAGATCATCAGAAATATTGAGGCGGGGAACGTGAGCATGACCACCAACAACTCACTCATCCATGGCGGGGCAGCACTGTTCGGCATCAAAGCGGACCTGCAGTTCGGCAGATTGCAGGTGAACACTCTCTTCTCGCAGCAGCAGTCTGAATCACAAACCGTGAACAGCCGCGGGGGCGTGCAGACAACACCGTTCGAGTTCAGTGCCGATGAGTATGATGAGAACCGCCATTTCTTCCTGGGATACTGGTTCCGCGACAGGTACGATGCAGCGCTGGGCAAGCTGCCCTATGTGCAGTCGCCGGTCACCATCACCCGCATGGAGGTGTGGGTGACCAACCGGCAGGGAGCGTATGACCAGGCAAGGAACATCCTCGCCTTTGCCGACCTGGGTGAGCACACGTCCACCCACAACCCGCGCTGGTCGGCGCAGGGAGCAGACGATCTGCCGCACAACCGTGCCAACACACTCTACGATCAGCTTATCACCACTTATGCCGGTGCACGGGATATCAGCCAGACCGCCTCCCTGTTCCCCGATGATGTCATCACAGGGGTGGATTACGAAAAGCTGGAGAGCGCACGCCTGCTGAGTGCGTCGGAATACTCCTTCAGCCCACAGCTGGGTTATCTCTCCCTGAGCATGCCACTGCAGGCCGACGAAGTGCTGGCCGTGGCCTTCGAGTATACCGCCAACGGCGTAGTTTATCAGGTGGGCGAGTTCTCCGGTGATGCGGGCGAGTCAGCCGGTGGCAGTGCCGGCAATCCCGACGGGGCCCTCTTTGTGAAGCTGCTCAAGCCTGTCTCGCTTGCCCCACAGTCTTACACGTGGGACCTGATGATGAAGAACATCTACACCCTCGGCCAGGGGGCTTACCATATACAGCCGGACCACTTCAGGCTCGATGTTACATGGCAGAGCGATACCACGGGCATCTACCTCGGCTATATCCCCGAAAGCGGCATCGGTGATGAGCTGCTGCTGCGGGTGATGAACCTGGACAGGCTGAACGACAGGGGCGACCCCTACCCCGACGGCCTCTTCGACTTCGTGGAGGATTATACCATCGACACACAAAACGGACGGATCATCATCCCGGTGGTAGAGCCTTTCGGCTCTCACCTGAAGGAGAAAATAGGAGATGATGCCATCGCCGGGAAATATATCTTCCGGGAGCTGTACGACTCCACGCTCACTGTCGCACGGCAGACCCCGGAGAAGAACAAGTTCAGGATGAGCGGTGAGTACCGCGGCTCACCGGGCACCGAAATCAGTCTCAACGCGATGAACGTGACCCCGGGATCGGTGCGGGTCACCGCTGCCGGCAGCGTCCTCACCGAGGGTAGCGACTACACGGTGGACTACCTCTCCGGCACGGTGCACATCATCAACCAGTCCATCCTCGATGCGGGGACGCCCGTGAGTGTGACAGTGGAGGACAGGACGCTGTCGCAGATGCAGCGCAAGACGGTGATGGGGGTGAACCTGCTGTATGACTTCTCGAAAGATCTCTCGGCAGGGGTCACACTGATGCACTATACCGAGAAGCCGCTCACCGTGAAAACAGCCTTCGGTGACGAGTCGGCGAAGAACACACTATGGGGTGCCAACCTGAGCTGGAAGAAGGAATCGTATGCCCTCACCGGCCTCCTCGACCTGTTGCCATTCACCGAGGCAACGCAGCCCTCGCTCCTGTCGGCCGATATCGGTTTTGCGCAGATGATCCCCGGTCATTACAAAAACCGATACACGGGCGGCTACTCCTACCTCGACGACTTCGAAGCCTCCACCTCGGGTATCGACCTGCGCACACCCTACGCCTGGCAACTCGCCGCCACACCCTACGACAGCTCGCCCGCGGCGCTCTTTCCCGAAGCGGCTCTGCCCAACAATACCGCTTACGGCAGAAACCGCGCCCTGATGGCCTGGTTCTATATCGATGGCCTCTTCACCCGCAGGAACTCTGACCTCACACCCGCGCATATCCGGAACGACCTGAACCAGCTCTCCGACCACCGGGTGCGGGAGATCTACGAGCGGGAGATCTTCCCTAACAGGGATGCCCAGTACGGACAGCCGGCAACCATACCGGTACTCAATATCTCCTACTATCCCGCTGAACGGGGTCCCTACAACCTCGACGGAGAGGTGGACGGCGAGGGCAACCTCTACAACCCGCAACAACGCTGGGGAGGTATCACCCGGCAGATAGAGACGCGCAATTTTGAGGCGGCCAATATTGAAAATATTGAGTTCTGGCTGATGGATCCTTTCGTGAACGACACAACGGGCAGCGCCAGCGGCGGTGATCTCTACTTCAACCTGGGAGAGATCTCGGAGGATGTGCTGAAGGACGGGAAGAAGTTCTTCGAGAACGGCCTGCCTGCCGACGGTGACTCCACCGCCACGGCGAAGACTGTCTGGGGCAGGGTTCCCCGGCGGCAGTCCACGGTCTACGGCTTCGACAACTCACTGGGGGCGGAGTCGCGCAGGGTGCAGGATGTGGGACTCAACGGACTAAACAGCGAGGAGGAGAAACAGTTCCCCGCCTACGCCGGTTACCTCGGTACACTACGGTCCCGCCTGTCGGCCTCAGCGCTCTCGCGCATGCAGGACGATGATCACTCCCCGCTCAACGATCCGGCGGGCGACCTCTTCCGCCATTACCGCGGTGCGGAGCAGGATAGCCGCCAGCTGAGCATTCTCGAACGTTACAAGTACTACAACAACACCGAAGGTAACTCACTGGCACCGGAAGAGAACGACCTTTACCACAGCGCATCCCGCTCCACTCCCGATGTGGAGGATATCGACAATGACAATACACTGAATGAGAACGAGTCTTACTATCAGTATAAGGTATCGCTCCGCCCCGGGATGATGATGCCGGGAACCAACTTCATCACCGACAAAAGGGAGGTGAGCGTAAAGCTGCGTAACGGCAACGACGGGAGCGTCACCTGGTACCAGTTCAGGATACCCATCCGCGATTATCAGTCGAAGAAAGGGAACATTGAGGGTTTCAACAATATCCGCTTTATGCGGTTGTTCCTCACCGGTTTCGAAGAGCCGCTGTTCCTCCGTTTTGCCACGCTCGAGCTGGTGCGCAGCGAGTGGCGCTCCTACCGCAACGACCTCTTCTCCGGGGGAGCTCTCGCGGGGACGGGCACCTTCGACATCTCGGCAGTCAATATTGAGGAGAACGGCAACCGAACGCCGGTGAACTATGTGCTTCCTCCCGGCGTCACCCGCATAATCGATCCCGGAGAACCCCAGCTGCGACAGGAGAACGAGCAGGCACTATCGCTGAAGGTACATGATCTCGACCCGGGCGATGCCCGCGCTGTCTACAAAACGGGTATGTACGACCTGCGCCGCTATAAGCGGCTGCAGCTGTTCGTGCATGCCGAGAAGCTGCCTGATGACCCCGGCATCCTGCAGGATGGCGACCTCACCCTCTTCCTGCGTATCGGCTCGGACTACAGAAACAACTACTACGAATATGAGGTGCCGCTGCACCTCACCCCCGAGGGACATTACAGCACCCATATCGCTGCAGACCGTCAGACGGTATGGCCGCAGGAGAACCTGTTCGATATTCCCCTGGAGCTGCTCACCACCCTGAAGAGGCAACGCAATACCGACAAGCGGCAGGGTGGTAATGCCGGCTACCACATCCCCTACACTCTTGGCGACCCCGACAAGCCCGGCAGCCGTGCCACCATCGTGGGCAACCCATCACTGGGTGAGGTGAAAGTGATGATGATAGGCATCCGCAACAACACCACTGTCAGCCGCTCCGGAGAGGTGTGGGTAAACGAGATGCGGCTGAGCGAGTTCGATGAGCGGGGTGGCTGGGCTGCACGGGGTAACATGAGCATGGCACTCTCCGACATCGGGACGGTGACCCTGTCAGGGCAAAAAGAGACCGCCGGCTTCGGGGCACTCGACCAGAGTCTGCTGCAGCGACGTGACGACGATTACACCTCTCTCGACATCGCCTTTAACCTCGAACTGGGGCGGTTCCTGCCGGCAAAGGCAAGGATCACGGCACCCCTTTTCTACACCTACTCCAGCCAGGCCACGGCACCTCTCTACGATCCCTTCAACAGCGACATGCTGCTCAGTGAGTCGCTGGAGCATACCCCCAACGGTGCTGCACGCGACTCGGTGAGGAGTATCGCCATCACCCGGACCACCCACAGAAGCCTCAGCATCAGCAACGTGAAGATGAACATCCAAAGTAAGAAGCCGATGCCTTACGACCCTGCCAACTTCAGCTTCGGATATGTGCAGAGCGTGGAGAGTCACCGGAGCCCTGAAACAGAGTATGCCACGGTGAAGGATTACCGGCTGCAGGCCGATTATGCCTACACTACTCTTGTGAAGGCGTGGGAACCGTTTAAACAGATGAAGAACACATCGGGGTGGACGAAACTGATCCGGTCGGTCCATGTCAACGTTCTCCCCGGCAACATCAGGATCAGCAATAATCTGGTGCGAAACTACCGGGAGGCACAGCTGAGCGACCTGAATGACTATGCCAGTGGCATCACACAGGCACAGCGCCACCACCTCACTTTCAGCCGCAATTTCTTCTGGGATCGGGATTTCTCTTTCACCTGGGATCTGACGGGGAACCTGAACGCATCGTTCCGCTCGGGCACTGTCGCCGAAATTGAAGAACCCTACCTGCAGGTAAATAAAGAGATCAACCGTAACGACTATGAACTGTGGAAGGATTCAGTGGTACAGAGCATCCGGGAGATGGGTAAACCTCTCCGTTACGAGCAGGCAGCCGATGTGACCTATACGGTGCCCTTTGCTCAGATACCCATCCTGGACTGGATCAGATTGAGTACGGCCTACAACTCCCGCTATCGCTTTGAACGCGGGGCCATGATAGAGAATGAGACGATGGGTAATTTTTTGCAGAACGACCTCTCTCTCACACTCAACAGCCGGTTAAATATGGTTTCACTCTACAACAAGATACCTTTTCTGCAGCAAACGAACAACCGTTTTGGCAGCGGACAGGCAGCGCCGGACGAAGAGAGCGGCGATGCACTGATCACTTCTGGAGGGGGTGTGATGCAATACCTGGCGCATATCGGGATGATGATACGGCAGATCAACCTGCACTTGGGCTACAAGACACGTACCGACCTCCCTGGCTTTGGGCCGCTGATCGGTGATTTTTTCGGTCAACAAAACACGTCCACGGGCCTTCTTCCCGGGCTGGGTTTCGCCTTTGGCTTTGAGGGAGGGACAAGCTTCGTTGAAAAAGCGATGGCTGACAACCTGCTGGTCATCAACGAGAACAATATTAAACCAGCCATTGTGAACAAGACCCTGAACTTCAGAACGGATATCGCGCTTGAACCCCTGCCGGGACTGCGGATAGATCTGAACGCACTCTATGAGGATAACCGCCGTACCGAGATACCCTACATGCTGGAAAGGATGCCTGCGATCTACGGAGGTAGTTTCGTCATGACCGTTCTCTCAGTCTTCTCCGCGTTTGAGCAGGGTAGCGCAGAAAACAATTATCACTCACAGGCGTTTGCGCAGTTTCTGGTGAACAGGGAGACTGTTGCTTTGCGCGTGAGGGAAAGATATGAAAACACCCGTTATCCCTCTGGCGGGTTCCTCAGGGAGAGCAGCCTGAGCGGCCAACCCTTCAGCAGCGCCGTGGGTGATGTAAGCCTTCGTTCGGCAGATGTGCTCATCCCCTCCTTTCTGGCAGCCTACACCGGCAGGAAGGCCGGCAGTATCGCACTGACCCCGTTCCCCGATCTATCGGCCATGATGCCCAACTGGGAACTGACCTACAACCTGATGACACTGTTGCCGGGGCTGAAGAACCAGTTTAAATCATTCATTCTCACCCATCAGTATCTCTCTCAATACAGGGTGGGGTCATTCAACACCTTCCTGAGCCGTGTGCCTCTCGGCGACGGGAGCGATCTGGGTTATATCCGCGATGTGGTGAGCGGTGCTCCCCTGCCCTCCTCGCCTTTCGATATCTCTGCCGTGAGCATCCTGGAGAGCTTTCATCCCCTCATAGAGATGAGGAGCATATGGCAAAACGACCTGAGCCTGAACTTCCGCCTCAACAAAACCAGGGCGCTGAACCTGAATATTGCTTCTGCCCGTATAGTACAGATGAACGATAACGACATGATGCTGGGCCTGGGCTACCGCATAGCCCATTTTGACAGGATCATCGGCCTCCGTTCACGCTCCATGGACAGAGACCGCAGACGACCTTTATCCGGGAGAAGCAGGGAGGCAGAGCAGGAACAACCGGCACCACCCTTCAACAACAGCCTGAACATACGGCTGGATGTATCACACAAGTTATCCCAAACACTGATCAGAAAGATAGAGGACGGGTTCACGCAGGCCACCAGCGGCCTCGTAACTACCTCTATCCGCTTTGCGGCCGATTATGACCTCAGCAGGGCCATTACACTGCGTGCCTACTTCGACAGGATCATCAATAAACCGCTGGTGTCCTCAACCTCCTATCCTACAGCCAATACAACGGCAGGGATGAGCCTGCGGTACAATCTGAACCCATAGTCATCTGCCGTCTTCCACCAACCCTGTCTTTCCGGCGCTCTCCATGGCCGGGTAACCGGTGGTAAACAAATCCTAAAAAACAAGAAGACCGTGCTTTAATCTCTTAATTAGTGTTGTAACATCTTTTTTTTGCCACATTTTTTAATTTTAAGAGGATATGTTAAACAAAAAAGTCGTTTATTTGTTAAATTATAATCTACAAAGACGATCTTTGAAATATAAAATTGTCACAAAAAACGGAAGTAAGTAAACAATATGAAAAAATCGACTATCTGGTTGCTTGCCGTTGTGATGTTCACCGCCTTCTTTGCACTGTTGTTCCTGCAGGTCAGGTACATGAGGACAAGCATGGCCATTCGCACTCAGCAGTTCGATGAACAGGTAAACCGCAGTCTCTATAACGTGATGAGAGATTTGGAACAGGATCAGACACGCGATTACCTGGAGCAGGACATGATTGAATCGGAACAAAGATATTCGCGGTACAATCAGCCGCAGGGATCCCGCAACATCACCAGGGAGCAGACAACCGCCGCCATTACACACCCCGATGGCAGTGAAACAAGAATTGAACTAAGCGTCACAGAACAATCGACGCGGCCGCAGGACCAGCGTGACAGGGTGTTTATGTCACCCAACCAGGGAGGCAGTACGATCTCCAAGACGCAATACGACATGCAGCAGTCACTGTCGAAACGTTATCTGCACGAACGCTCTCTGCTTGATGAAGTCATTTTTAAAATCATGAATCATGCGAGCAACGAGCCGATTGATAAGAGAGTGGACTTCAACAAGGTGGAGCAGTACATACGATATGAGCTATCCTACAACGGGTTGAATGAACCGTTCAGTTTTCAGATTGTGGATTTCAACAACAAGGTGGTCTATTCGTCTCCCGGTTTTTCCACGAAACAGAAAGATGCTGTATACAACCAGATTCTGTTTCCCAACGATCCACCGGCAAAGCTAAATTCCTTGCGGGTTTATTTCCCGACGAAAAGAAATTATGTGTACAGTGAGCTCACCTTTTTCATCCCGTCGCTCCTGTTTACGTTCATCCTTCTGATCACGTTTATATTCACGGTGGTATCACTCTTCAGACAAAAGCGTTTGTCTGAAATGAAAAACGATTTTATCAACAACATGACACATGAGCTGAAGACACCCGTCTCCACCATATCACTGGCAGCACAGATGCTCAAGGATGAATCGATCCTGAAATCGCCCGAAGTATTCAGGCATGTCACTGGTGTGATTCACGACGAGACCAAGCGACTGAGCTTCCAGGTGGAGAAAGTGCTGCAGATGTCTCTATTCGACAAGCAGAAGACAACGCTGAAGATGAAGGAGATGGATGCGAACGACCTGGTAGTGAATGTGGCCAACACCCACGTGTTGAAAGTGGAGAAGCTGGGCGGCACGCTCGATATCGATCTGCAGGCGGATCAATCAACCATCAGGGTGGATGAGATGCACTTTACCAATGTACTGTTCAACATTCTCGACAATGCGCTGAAATACCGCAGGAAAGATATCCCGCCCGAACTGATCATCAGGACCCTTAATGAAGGGAACAAGCTCATTATCTCCATAGAGGATAATGGAATAGGTATGAAGAAGGAGGAAACAAAGAAGGTATTTGAACGGTTCTACCGCGTCCCCACCGGCAACAGGCACGATGTGAAAGGTTTCGGTCTGGGGCTGGCATACGTGAAGAAAATCGTCACCGACGTGAACGGCACCATCCGTGCCGACAGTGAGCTAGGTAAAGGAACCAAATTTATAATTAGTTTACCCGTAATAACACAAAAATGATATGGAAGAGAAATTAAAAATTTTTTTATGCGAAGATGATGAGAATCTTGGCATGTTGCTCAGAGAATATCTCCAGGCAAAGGGATTTGATACCGATTTGTTTCCCGATGGGGAAGCCGGTTTCAAAGGATTCGTGAAAACAAAGTATGATCTCTGCATTGTCGACGTGATGATGCCTAAGAAAGACGGCGTAACGCTCGTGAAAGAGATAAGAACCATCAATACGGAAATACCGGTGATCTTCCTTACAGCCAAAAATATGAAGGAGGATGTCCTGGAAGGCTTCAAGGCCGGAGCCGACGATTACATCACCAAACCCTTCAGCATGGAAGAGCTGGTACTGCGCATCGAAGCCATCATCCGGCGCGTAAAAGGCAAGAAGAGCAAAGAACAGCAGGTATACAGTTTCGGCACTATGACGTTCGACACACAAAAGCAGATCCTGATGATTGGCGATGTGCAGACAAAGCTCACCACCAAGGAATCGGAACTGCTATCGCTGCTATGCGCCCACGCCAACGACATCCTGGAACGCAATCATGCACTCAAACAGATATGGGAAGAAGACACCTATTTCAACGCTCGCAGTATGGATGTCTACATCACCAAACTGCGCAAGTTATTGAAACCGGAACCCAACATCGAAATCATCAACATCCATGGCAAAGGATATAAACTGATCGTGCCGAATGATGAAGGTGAGAACAGTGACCGCTGAAAATACACTTTTCATTCTCTATAGAAGGCTCTCCCCTGCAAGGGAGGGCCTTTTTTGTGCGATTAAATTAAAATTTATAGACTTTTTTGCGTAACAAATTCGCAACATAAAATTTATTCGTTACTTTTGTCCTACGAGAAGTTTCACACATTAATAAAAAAACCGGAGATGAACAACAACAAATTGAACATGGCAAGGTCTCTCAGACTTATCGCCACCGATCGTCAACGGACCAATATCCTCCGTACCTGGGAACAGAACACAATCGCCTATCTGGTGCAAAGAGTACCCTCCTGGATCTCCTCCGACGGGCTCACCGCCATCGGGTTCTTCGGTAACCTGATGGTTGCAGCCAGTTTTGGAATGGGCGCTTTTATGGATAGCTACTGGCTGCTGCTCTCTCTGCCCGGTTTTATCATCAACTGGCTGGGTGACTCCCTCG
Source organism: uncultured Proteiniphilum sp. (assembly GCA_927407015.1). Classification (GTDB taxonomy): domain Bacteria; phylum Bacteroidota; class Bacteroidia; order Bacteroidales; family Dysgonomonadaceae; genus Proteiniphilum. The sequence continues at coordinate 165,101 of CAKMJT010000029.1, forward strand.
ACGGACGTTTGGCTTACTACCGCAATAAACCCCGCAAATGGTATGGGTTCTCTCTCGACGTGACTGTCGACTGGATAGGTACCATCCTCATCGGACTGGGATTCACCATGTATGCCCCCGGCCCATGGAAATATGCAGGATTCATGTTCGTGGTACTCTACGGGTGGGAGATGATTACGGCGCAGCTACGCTACAAGATAGGTTGCCAATACTCCATTGACTCGGGTATTTTCGGGCCTACCGAGGTGCGCCTGTTGTTGGGCACCATCATTACCTTCGAGGTGTTTGTGAACGGATCCATCCAGTATCTCGCCACAGCAGCCTGTTTCTTTATTCTAATCTCCAATTTCTCTGAGACACGCAATCTGCTTATACTGGCAAACACACGCGATGCGGAAGACCGCCGTCAGAAGGAAGAGGAACGAAAAGCGATGCAAAAAGAGAACGCCTGATCGTTCCTTCCACCGTTCACCATAACGCATCCTATCGCTTATCCGGGTGTTCTCCCTGGGATGACTGAATCCTTTGGCCGATCTGCCGTTGGGATTTGTGCTGGTGCGCCCGGGCGTCCGATCCGGTATTCCCCTGTTGAAGTCAGTCACTTCACTATACTCTGCTGTAGGTTCGCGACGAACTTTCACGGAAAACGGGTGCTGTTCCGCCAAAAAAAACTACCTTTGTGCACTGTTTCGTCCGGTGAACATATAGCCGGGACATGTTTTGGTGATAGTGAACAAAGAAATAGGCGGAAACTATTGAAAAAGAGGGAATATGGCACATTCAATGACGGGATACGGCAAAGCCGTCGCAGAGTTCCCGAACAAGAAAATTACAATTGAGATAAAGACGTTAAACAGCAAGCAGTTTGATCTGTTTACCCGTCTGCCCGGTATCTACCGCGAGAAGGAGATCGCTCTGCGCAACACGCTGGCACGACTCCTGGAGCGGGGAAAGGTGGATCTTTCGATGAACGTGGAGGTGCTCTCCAGGGATGTCTCCTCAAAGATCGATCACCATGTGGTGCATCAGTACCATGAGGAGATCAGCAAGCTTGCACTCGGCATGAATGAGGCTCCGCCCCAGGACTGGTTCTCCCTGTTGCTGCGCCTCCCCGAAGTGATGAAGCAGGATACGGAAGAACTCGATGACGAAGAGTGGGAGACCATTGAAAAAGCCATCAACCGTGCCGTGGATGAAGTGAACGCGTTCCGCAGGCAGGAGGGTCAGATGCTGGCGAAGGTACTGACGGAAAAAATAGGGACGATCCGTTCCCTGCTGGCCGATGTGGAACCTTTTGAGGCTGAACGCACCGAAAAGGTCAAAGCCCGCATCTATGAGGCGCTGAACAACCTGGAGGGTATAGAATACGACAAGAATCGATTTGAGCAGGAGATGATTTATTATATTGAAAAGCTCGATGTGAATGAAGAGAAGACCCGCCTTGCTCATCATCTCGATTACTTTACCGAAACACTCAACGACAAACAGTCACAGGGTAAAAAGCTCGGGTTCATCGCACAAGAGATAGGGCGTGAGATCAACACTCTCGGCTCCAAGTCCAACCAGTCGGGGATGCAGCGTATCGTGGTACAGATGAAAGACGAGCTGGAACAGATCAAGGAACAGATATTAAACGTGTTGTAGTTGCGAGGATGGGCGATGCTTCGCTCACTACGGAAGAACCTGTAAAAAATGGCTAAACTAATAATCTTTTCAGCTCCGTCAGGTGCGGGCAAATCGACACTCGTACGTTATCTGCTGTCGCAGGGATTACGCATTCAGTTTTCTGTCTCGGCCACCAGCCGCCAGCCGCGCGGCGAGGAGAAAGACGGCGTGGAATACTATTTCCTCACCCCCGAAGAGTTTCGCAAACGCATCGCCAACAACGAGTTCCTGGAATATGAGGAGGTATACACCAACACCTACTACGGAACACTGAAAAGTGAGGTGGACCGCATCCTTGCAGAGGGTACCCATGTAATCTTCGACGTGGACTGTGTGGGGGGGCTCAACATCAAGAAGATCTACGGTGAGCAGGCGCTCAGCATTTTTGTGATGCCGCCCTCTGTGGAGGTGCTACGTGAACGGCTCGAGAAGAGAGCTACCGACACCCCTCAGGTGATTGAGAGCCGTCTGGCGAAAGCCGAATATGAGATGAGTTTTGCTCCGCAGTTCGATGTGACGGTCTTCAACGACGATTATGATAGGGCAAAAGGCGAAGTACTGCGACTGGTCTCCGATTTTATTCAACAGTAAATGATGATACACAAGAGGATACTCCTTTATCTGGCGACTTTCCTGTTCACTGTGTCGCTGATGGCCGGGGAACCCCGGAAACAGACCGTTGTCTATGCCGAGAGAGAGGGTCAGGCACTGATGCTGGATATCTACCAAAACGATTCGCTTTCGCTCCTGCCACAGCCTTGCCTCATCTTTGTCTTCGGCGGCGGCTTCAAGAACGGGGAACGTGATGCGGCGCTTTACCGGCCCTACTTCAGCCATTTCGCACGCAATGGCTTCACCGTGGTCTCCATCGACTACCGCCTGGGCATGAAAGACCAGAAAGCACCCGGCATGCTCAATTATAAACCCCTGCTGAACGCCATCCACCTGGCAGTCTCTGATCTCTACGCCGCCACAAACTACCTCCTGGCGCATGCCGACAGGCTGCACATCGATCCATCGCTGTGCATCATCAGCGGTTCAAGTGCGGGCGCCATCACGGTGCTGCAGGCCGACTACATGAAGCGGGACAACCATCCGCTGGCAGCGGTACTGCCGCCTGATTTTCGTTATGCTGGAGTGATCTCCTTTGCCGGGGCCATCTTCAGCAGTGAAGGCCTGCCTTCCTACACACAGCCTCCCGCTCCCACCCTTTTCTTCCACGGAAGTGACGACAAGCTTGTACCTTACGACAACACCCGGTTATTCAGGCTGGGCATGTTCGGCTCCAAATCGCTGGCAAAGAGATTCAGAGAGAAACGATATCCTTATACTTTCTACACCCTGGAAGATATCGGCCATGAAGTGTCGGAATACCCCATGGAGGAGTATCTTCCCGAGATTGAACAGTTCATCACCGATTTTGTGTTCGACCGCAGGCAGTGGATGATTGATATCCGTCACAAGGACATGCTGCGGAAACCGAAGAACAGCGACACACCGGAGAACTATTACAACTGATATGCGCAACTATTTAGAGAAATACCTGCTCCCCGTCGCGATGATCCTGGGGATCGCCTTTCACCGGGAGCTCTCCCTCTTCTCGCCGGTGATCCCCTACCTCCTCTCACTGATGCTTTTCATCACCTACAGCCGTGTCAGCTGGAGCGATATCAGGCTCACCCGGTTTCACTATATTCTTCTTGCCATCCAATATGTGGGAGGCGCCCTGATCTATCTGGCACTTCGACCTTTTAACGAGGTTCTCGCACAGGCAGCCATGATCTGTGTCCTTACCGCTACAGCCACCTCGGCACCGGTAGTGGCCGGCATCCTGGGAGGGAGCATCTCCGTAACGGCTGCCTACTCAATCATCAGCAACCTCTCCGTTGCGTTCGTCGCACCTGTTTTCCTCTCCCTTATCGGGGATAGCGGCGGGAGCATCTCCTTTAGCGCCTCCTTCTGGCACATCTTCCGCAGTGTGATGCCTATCCTCGTCGTACCCTTCCTGCTGGCCTTCTTCATCCAGAAGACAATCCCCCGCGTGCACAGGAAGATACAGTCGGCACAGATCGTCTCTTTCTACCTATGGGCCGCCGCCCTCACCGTAGTAATCGGGAACGTCACGCAATATGTGCGTTTACAGGACGACGGTAACTATACACTGGAGGTAATCATTGCCGTCACGTCACTGATCATTTGTTTCCTCCAGTTCTATTTCGGCAGAAAAATTGGCACCAGATTCGGACGAACAGTTGCGGGAGGTCAGGGATTGGGACAAAAGAATACGGTGCTCGCTATCTGGCTTACACAGACCTACCTGAATCCGCTGGCTACACTCGGCCCGGGAACATACGTGTTGTGGCAGAACCTGGTGAACTCATGGCAGATATGGAGAAATGCAAAGAGAAAACATCCAAAATAAATGCAGTTTATACAAAATCATCTATCTTTGCCGGCAAAACAGTTGTCAGCTATCAGCGTTCAGCGTTCAGCTTTTTAGCTGGGGGGTTGATGTTGCTTTCTGCGGTTTGGGTTTTAACTTTCAGCTCTCAGCGGACAGCGTACAATTTCGTTAAAACAAAACAATATCATGAAACGAAATAGTTTCATTCAAACGATACATCTTATTCAATCTCCTTCAACAACAACCTATAACTATCATTAATTAAAAAAAACTGTATGAAGAAATTTGTAGTGGCCATATTACTGGCGGGATTGTTTTTCCCGATACATTTACTGGCGCAAAATGAGGAAGAGGGCGGTGAATTTTCGCTCGACATCAATCTGCGTCCCCGTTTTGAATATCGTAACGGGTACAACTATCCGCGTTTAGAAACGGAGGAGGCCTCTGCATTCATCTCCAACCGGGCACGGTTTGGCATGAACTTCGACAACGGTTTCCTCTCGGCACGTGTAGCCGCGCAGGATATCTCGGTATGGGGACAAAAACCGCAGAACGATAATGATGGAAGACGTTTTACCTTGCATGAAGCGTGGGCCCAGATGAGTCGCAACGGTTACTTCGTGAAGATAGGTCGTCAATCGCTCAATTACGATGATGGCCGCATCCTGTCGGTATCAAACTGGACGCCGTCCGGCATCTGGCACGATGCGCTGAAGCTGGGTTACGAGAATGACCTTCATACGCTTCATCTGATGCTGGCCTATAACCAGTCGAAAGAGCTGACCAATGCGGGGACCTATTATGATGCTGTCGGGCAGCCTTACCAAAATATGCAAGGCCTTTGGTATCAGTATCACAACAACACGGGGTTCACCGCCTCTGCCCTTTTTCTGAATCTGGGTTTTGAAACAGGCGATCCCAATGCTGAATCCTTGATTTCAGACAAAGTATATATGCAGACAATGGGTACCAACATCGGCTATAAAAGCAGCAGCTGGCACATCATGGGCACCGCCTATTACCAGATGGGCAGGAATGTAAGCAATCAGGAGGTAAATGCTTATATGCTGGCGCTGCGGGGAGGTTACACCCTTAATTCTGTTTTCTCGCTCTACGGAGGCACCGAGTTTCATCCCGGGCAGGATCCTGATTCGGAAAAAAAATCCTATATGGATCTGCTGTATCGTTCTAACCACTCTTTTATGGGTTCGATGGACTATTTCAAAGGAAATGATCCCTACGGCGTTTTCGATAAATATCTCGGTATCAAAGGGAAAGCAGGAAAAAAATTGGGACTGGACCTGGGATACCATCATTTCACTTCCCATAAACCGATTGACGTGGAGGGAACAGAAAGAAAGTTACTGGGTTCTGAAATCGATTTCACCTTCACCTACCCCATCCGCAAGTATATCATGCTGGAGGGAGGGTACTCGTTCATGCTGGCCACGGATGCCATGCCCATCGCGAAAGGTCGCCCGGGTGATCCGGATGCCTGGCAGGATTGGGCCTACGTGAGCCTGACCATCAATCCCACCATTTTCAAAGGCAGGTTCTAAAGGAAAACAATGATTACACAGCACCCCAAAATTTCTTTTTTGATCTTCCGGGGTGTTTCGTTTACACTCTTCCCAGGAATGGTGTCAATCTACACTCTTCCCAGGATGCTGTCCATCACAAAATTGGTCCTGATAGCGGAGTAGCCGGTGCTTTCAGGCAGCTCTCCCCTGCCATTCAGATAATTGACAATACGTTGTATCAGGTAAAACTGAATGTTCTCCGGGTTCTCTTCCGCGAACGTCTGTGTTCCTTCCACCGTCTCCAGTATAATGGGTGAAAACTGAAAGGTGGAACAGGTCAGCTTACCTTTCGTGCCGGTGAATTCGATCAGATCGGTGTGGTTGTTCTCGGGCGCGACGAAGCACCAGCTGCCGCTGCCCAGCACGCCCGACTGAAAACGAAAGGCAGCAGTGACCGTATCCTCCGCATCGTAGAGTCCCCCCACATTGGCCGCAGACCCGTGCACATCGGTGACAGGGCCAAACAAATAATCGAGCAGATCGAACTGGTGTGAGGCCAGGTCGTAAAAATATCCGGCACCGGCAATCTCTTTCTTTACCCGCCATGGCAGGTTCGCCCGGTCGTAATCGCTCTTATAGGGAGGGATGGCAAAACGGATCTGCACTGTGGAGAGTTCACCCAGCACTCCTTCGTCGATCAGCTGCCTCACCCTCAGGAAATAGGGCAAAGTGCGGCGGTAGTAAGCCACGAAGAGAGGCACACCGGTCTCTTCCGAGACACGGTTCATTGCCTCAGCCTCTGCCCGTGAGGCAGCCATCGGCTTCTCCACATAGACAGGCTTGCCGGCCCTCATGGCGGCGATGGCGTACCCGGCATGTGAGCCGGGAGGTGTAGCCACGTAGACCGCATTCACCTGCGGGTCGCTGATCAGGTCATCGGCATTATCATACCATTTCCCGATACCATGCCTCTGGGCATAATCCCTGGCTTTGTTCCCATCACGGCGCATCACTGCTACCACATCGGATCCTTCCACCTTGCTGAAGGCGGGACCGCTTTTCATTTCGGTGACGGCGCCACAACCGATAAATCCCCAATGTACCATAAATAATAAATAATTAATAATTAAAAAGCTGATCGCTTAATCCAAAACCGCTGCCCTCCACAAGCTTCCACCTAAAAAGCTGACCTCTGATTGCTGACCGCTTATAGCTTATCCCTTCTCCTGTAAGCAACGACTCCCACAATTCCGATTACCGCAAATGCAACAGCAATATACGCAAAAACGGACGACACGTTGTCGGTCTGACCGTAGGAATGCATCCCGCTCAGAAGATAATTCACCCCAAGGAAAGTCATCAGCACGGATGAAAATGCGAGGACAGAAAGCAGGTTGAAAAGCCATTCGCTGTCCCATTTCTTCACCAGGTGCAGATGGGTGACGACGGAGTAGACCACCACGGTGATCAGCGCCCAGGTCTCCTTGGGGTCCCAACCCCAGTATCTTCCCCACGATTCATTGGCCCAGACGGCACCCAGGAAGGTGCCGATCGTCATGAGGGCGAGGCCGGTCAGCAGCGACAGGTTGTTGATGATGCTCAGCTCTCTCATCCGAAGAGTGAAGAGACGATCTCTTTTGGCGAAAGCCATGAACGACAGGTTGGTGACCCCCAGCAGGAAGCTGATTCCGAAGAATCCGTATGCCGCCACGATTACCGCCACATGGAACATGAGCCAGGGTGATTTAAGTACCGGCACCAGCGTATTGATCTGGGGATCCATCCAGTTGAGGCCGGAGACAAAAAGAATCACTCCTCCGAAAAGTGTGGCGAGTGCCAGTGTGATACTGCTCTTCCGTCCAAAGGCCAGTCCGGCGAGCACCGTGACCCACGAGATATAGACCATGGTCTCATATGAGTTGCTCCAGGGTGCATGGCCAGAGATATACCAGCGCATCCCCATGCCCCAGAGATGAACGATGAACACCAGCACGATGCCGGTCATGAGTACGACGGAAACAAAGCCGATCCATTTCCTGTCACGGAGCAGCTGCATAAAGGACAGGACGAGGAGCAGCCCGCCCAGGATGAAGTAGCCCACCCTGCAGCGGCTGAAGAGATGCATCTGATTATAGCTGATCTCGGCCTTCAGTTTATCAGGCTGTATGAGCGATGCCTGGTCTTTCTTCTGCTGGTATGCTTCGATGGCGGCAAGCATCTGATCGGGTTTACGCCAGTCGCCGTTCTGCAGTGATTGCGTCACTTCCGAGAGATACAAAGCAAAGGTGCGTGAGACAAAGAGGGAGTCTTCCTGCGGGAAGGGTGAAAGATCGTCGCCGGGAGCATACCAGGTGTGAGCAGGATCATCGGGATTGGGGAAGATGCCCGGCATGGAATGGTTGAGCAGCTGGTAGACAATGTTCACCCGTTCATCCAGTTTGATCAGGTCCTTGTCTATGGCACTGCGTTCCGCCTGCGGCCTGTGGTATATCTCCTGCAGCTGCGGCAGTAACCGGTAGTTTCCCTGCACATCGAAAAAAAGACGATAGGGAGCGTAATCTGCCGGCAGGTTGTAGCGGGCACTCACCTGGTCATTGGGCAGGGCGATGAGGGGGATCTCCATCCATGTCTGTGGCTGGGCGAGGAGATGCAGAAGAAACTGATCGGAATTAAGCCGGCCGATGGTCTGCTCCTTATACACCTTGCGCAGTATCTCCGACGAGAAGGTGTTCATCGGCATCACCCTTCCACGGAACTGTACCGGCAATGTCCCAAACCGGGCCGCATGGTCAGCCGGAACACTGTTTTGCTGTACATCATCCATCACGGCTGATGCGGGCCTGTGTTGTCCGAAGGTGAATGCCGGGACGATTAGCAATGTACCCATTATGGTCAGTTTACGGGCATTCTCCCTGGTTTCCCTCAACTGCCGGCCCAGCTTCCGAAAACGGGATCCCGGCAGCAGAAACATCAGGAGAAAGCCGGCCATCAGCAGAGAATAGCCGCTGTAGGTGATAATCCGTCCCGCTACATCCTTGTTGACAGAGAGGATGGTACCCAGCTCATCCTGGTCGTATGATGCCTGAAAAAAACGGTATCCTTGCACATCCAGTACATTGTTCATAAACACCTTTGCGTCGCGTACCTCTCCATCGATGTGTACCCGCAGATCGCTTTCGTAGGAGGAGGGACTCTGTGATCCCGGATAACGGTTGAGTCTGAAATCGGTGAGCTCCAGCCGGAAAGGAAGTTTCCCTACGCTGGTTCCTTTCGAGGTATGCATCACCATCTGGTCGGTTACCTCCCCTTCACGGATATGTACCTGACCCTCTTTTCCGAACAGGATGGTGGTCATTGCACCTGCCAGGATAACGATCAGAGCAAGGTGAATTACGATGAGTGCCCATTTTTTACGTCTGATATAGTTGTTGCTGAAAAGAATCAGCACGAAATTGACCACCAGGAGAAATTGCAGGAAGAGAAAAAGCGGGGAATAATATATCAGCATTTTTGCAGCCTCTGTACCCATTTTCTTTTCTATAAAGGTAGCTGTCGCCAGTCCGGCAGCATACAGCATCAACATCACAATCGTGGCTGTATAGGATGAGATGTATCGGATCATTTTGTCCATGCGGTGATTTTTAAAACACAAAAATAGAAAAATAAGTGTGGATGCCACAAAAAAGAGGGTGAAATCAAACCTGTGAGACACCCTCTTTTCGATCTGTTATTGCAATAGCACTGTCAGGCTTCGTTCCACTGTTTTCGAAGCAACTCCAGCGCAGCGGGGACAACCACTTCGCGTACACCCTGACAACCGCACTCGAAGCTGACGTACTTGTCGTAGCCCAGCATCTTGAGTCCTTTGAATCCATTCACGTAGTTATCGGCTTCCCCATCCTCACCGGGCATGCTGCGGCGTTTGCGGCTGGCTACATGCACGTGCTGCAGCTGTTCACCTGCGGAGACGAAAGCACCCATGTCGGAGTTCTCCTCCCAGGTCATGTGCCAGAAATCACCCATGCACTTCACACCAGCGTTGTTTATATCGCGGCAGATGGATGCGGCATCACCCACCTGACGGAGGTAGAACGCCTCTTTGCGATTGAGGGGCTCCAGTATGACCGTGGTACCGTGCTCATGCGCCAGGGTCCCCATCTCGGCGAACTGCTCACAGAGAAAATCGCGTGTCTCCTGTGTGTGCGGCATCACGGGTACCTGTCTGTTAAAGGCAGGTACAATGATCACCCCGGTGGAACCCAATTCACCCGCGGCGATGATCAGTTCGGTCATCGTGTCGCGACACTGTTTGCGGATTGCAGGGTCGGTGGAAAGGATAAAACCGTCGAAGCCGGCACAAACCGCACTCACTTTTATATTGCGCCCCCTGAGGGCCTCTTTCATCTCCTGTTTTCTCGCGAGCAGGGCTTTGCCATGCGGTTCAAAGCCCACCACTCCGTGTGCTTCCATAAAATCGAACTTCTCTTGCAAGGTTTTCCCGGGAGCAGTTCCTTCCTGAAAAGAAATATTCAGTTTCGCCTTGGCCGCAAGGTCTTTCCCTTTTGCCGGTACCGGTCCTTGTCCGGTTTTCGAGGATGCAAACGAGTTGCATCCTCCGATAACCATGGCTGCGGATCCGGCAAGAGAGGTCATCAAAAATTTTCTCCTGTCGATTGTCATAATTTTCGCTGTTTATTTTTTCGCACTTCCCGGTACTGGTACATTGAATCCCGACATATCCATCTTGCCGATGTTCAGGTCGGCAGGTGTATAATCCAGCGGCGATGCGGTCACCGCGTCCCATGTCGTTTCCTGTCCCGTGTATGCCGACTCACGTCCCATGATGGCAGCCATATTGGAGACAGCCGTTTCCGAGGCCAGTTCGATGGGTTTGTTCCCGCGTATGCAGTTGATCAGGTTCACGTGTTCCAGTGTATAGGGATCGGTCTGTGTAAAACTGGTTTTTTCGGCTTCACCGTCATATTCCCAGATCACATTACCGGCGAGATCCTTGATCACATGTCCGCCGTTGCTCGACCAGGAGCCTTTGGTGCCCTGGATGAACTCGCTCACATTGTTGGCACATCCGTCGATCTGACGGCACATGCTGTGCATATGAATGCCGTTCTCCATGGTGAAGTCGATGCTGAAGTTATCGTACTGGTCACCGGTAACACGCCGATGACGGGAACCGAAGCCTACTGCACTCACCGGTTTCAGGCCTGAGAACCAGGTGAACACATCAATGTTGTGCACATGCTGTTCCACGATATGATCGCCTGAGAGCCATTTCCAGTTCACCCAGTCACGCACCATATATTCAAAATCGTTCCACTGCGGCTGACGGTCGCGATACCACAGCATGCTCTGGTTCCAGTAAACAGTACCTCCGGTTATTTCACCAATAGCACCGTTCATGATCTGTTTGTATGATTCCACGTAACTGCGCTGATGGTGACGCTGTGTTCCGGTAACGACGCTCAGGCTCTTGGCCTGTGCCTGTTTGGCGGTAGCTATAAGGGTACGATAGCCTGCAGCATCTACACAGATCGGTTTTTCCAGGAAGCAGTGTTTATTCTTTTCCACCGCATATTTGAAATGTTCGGCACGGAAGAAGGGGGGTGTAGCATCGATGAGGATATCAATATCACTGTCAATCACCTGTTTGTATGCATCCAGACCGACAAAACGTTTGTCAGCAGGGATATCTATATTTTTATCCGATTTCAGTTTGTCGGCAAGGCCATCCACTCTGTCCTGAAACACATCACCCAAAGCCACAATGGTCACACCATTGGCAGCATTCAAAAAGTTCATGGCTGCACCCGAACCGCGACCACCGCATCCAACGACACCGGCTTTCAACTCTTTGCCATCGGCTGCCAAATCAGGAAGCTCGGGAATATAATAGCTGCCTGGTTCTTTCAAAGGAGCATTTGCGCCTTTTCCCTTTTCTGTTCCACCACTACAGGATGTGAATAAGCCTGCAGAGCCTGTTCCAATTACACCTACAGCTCCTGCCACGGCTGAAGCTTTCAGAAATGATCTTCTGGTTACATTGTTCTCTTTTTTCATTTGTTTAAAATATTAAGAATAAATAAAGTGTATGTTTTTCTGTTTCAATTCACGTTGATGGATGAGTCGGGCTTACACACCACGCGGAAACCAACACCTTTGATATCGGAATACCACCAGATGCTCTTGGGTTGTTGCGGATCGGTTTTCAGCCAGGCATCGTGCAGGGTATGGGCCCGGCCGGCACTCCGTACATCGGCTGCATCGGAGGTATAATTTCCACCGCGCACCACCCACTCATCACCCTGTGTCACCAAAGGATCACGGGTTTCACCCGTGCGTTTACCGTACGCCTCCGGGTCATACTTGTCGGCCGTATACTCCATCACATTTCCCAGCATGTTTCTCAATCCGTAGGGATTGGACAAAACGACTGAGGGCGGTTGTGTGCGGCTGTCGCTGTTCTTGTCGTACACGACATAGGCGCTGATACTGTCGGTTTTCGGTTTGAAGATGTTTCGCATAAAACCGTGATCGGAGAAATCTTTCGGGCTACCCGGGAAGAAATAGGCTGTTTCTTTACCACCACGGGCGGCATACTCCCACTCCGCCTCGGTGGGCAGGCGGTATTTCTTGCCTGTTTTCGCTGATAACCACTGGCAGTATGTCTCAGCTGCATAATGGGTCATCGTGATGGCCGGGCGATCGCCCTGTCCCCATCCCTGATCGGGATAACCGAAAGGAGGTGTGGGCCCGGAAATGGCGTCAACCCCCATGGCAGTGAGGTTATTCTCGTATACCATCTCGGGCGGGGTGCGTCCCTCACTCATTGTTTCGGCATAAAAAGCCCAGTACTGATCCCAGGTAGTCTCCACTTCAGCCATAAAAAAAGGACTGACCGTGACCTCATGCTGCGGTGATTCGTCCGGGTTACGGAAAGGCTCCTTCTCCGGACTTCCCATTTTGAAGGTGCCTCCTTTAATTGCCCGCATCAGAAAAGAGACAGCTGTCCCGGGAATCTGTTCGTGATAGTCGGCAAAGGTACTTACCGGTGTGGCTTCCTTAAAATAGAGACTAGTATCCACCGCGTAGGAAACCGACATTCCCGGAATACCCACCATCTGTCCATGGGCATAATTGGGATTGTAATGCCCCACATCAAGGTGACAGCTGATACATTGCAGATCAAGCTTTTCGGCATTTTCCTCGTAATAGAGATGCGCAGTGATGCCATCGTCGGTGACTCCTTCGGGAAAAAGGTTCTGGTGACATTTTACACACGATTTATTGGGAATATACTTCACGGCATTTTCCAGTTCCGATTTTTTATCCCAGTCTATATCGGCGGTGTCCTTGGTGAGGTAACCCCATACATCACGTGCCCCCAGCACAAGCTTGGCTGAATAATGTTCCCATGTATTGTCCTTCGGAGGCAGATGACAATCCACGCAATTCACCATAACCCCGCTACCGTTGTTCACATGCGTCGACAGTTTCCAACTGTCCTCTGCATGCGGGTGCACGTGGCACATCATGCACGATTCGTTGGTGGAGAAATAGACCGAGGTCTGATATAGTGCTGCGATAAAAATGACTCCTATGATGATTCCTGTAAGGAGGAAGAATCCTTTACGCTGAAAAAAATGTTTGTTTGTTTGGTTGCTGTTTTTTGGCTTTCTGGACATTACTGTTCTTGATATGAAATAGTAAGTAATTGATTATATCTATTAGATATAGGGAATTGCCTATAAAAGTACGAATTTTTATGATAAATGAAAAGATAAATGGATAAAATGCACTTGATGACCAAAATATTCCTGCACAGGGCTCACCGGAATCTGAAATGGGTATGAGTGATTCAAGGAATGCCGGGGAAAGGATGACTCCCCGGCATATCCAACCTCCATACATTATTCTCCGTATCCGGGGTTTTGAATCAGGTTCGTATTCCGTTGAATCTCATCCCTGTGAATAGGCAGATAATAACACTTATCCACCCATTTCCTGTTCTCCTGCAACAGGGGCACCACACGGTACTGATAGGTCCATTTTGATTCATCGTAGGTGGCTTTGGCCTGTTTGGGAACACCTGCTTTCAGCATACCGGTAATCCTGATCCCATTCAGGCTGTTGAGACCGGGAGCCTGCGGAGCAATCATCCATCTTCTCACATCCCAGTACCTGTGTTCCTCAAAAAAGAACTCCAGCCGGCGTTCATTCTGATATATCCTCCTCAGTTCAGCCTTGTCGGCAGTGGTCACCGCCGGCAGGTTCACATTGGCACGGATCCCGTTCAGGTATTGCTTCGCTTCATCCAGCTCACCCAGTTCGATACATGCTTCGATGTAATCGTAGTAGACTTCGGATAGACGGATGAACGGGAACACCGCATTGATGTAGTTGCGGTGATCACCCTTCGCCGGATTGATGAACTTCTTCAGATAATAGCCGGTATAGGTGGCATTCCAGTTCTCACCACCCCCTTCACGGGTATCCATGCCGGCGTGTAAATCGGTACTGGCGGGATCGAGCTGGTAATAACCGGTCTGTATCCTGCCTGTGGGTTCTTCGGCTGCATAATCTGAAGGTCGTTGTATCCACTGCATCCCGTCATACATGATGGTGGCATAAAAACGGGCCTCCCTGTTCTTGTATGGTGCTGCAGCATGGGCGGGATTGTTCCAGCTGAAACGGCTTCCGTCAGCCATCAGAAATGCATCAACGGCATCCTGTACCGGTGTATTACCTCCCCAGGCATGGTAGCCGCTCGGGCCGTTGAACAACGGCATTCTTCCGCCACTCTCCTGCTTGGTGTCGATGAAATAACGGGAGAAGATATGGTCAGGGCTATCCTTGGTGAAGAAAGACCATATCTGTTCTGCTTTCGCTTCATTGGTGAGTCCGGGGCCTCCAAAAGTGGGGATGGCATGTCCCAGGGGGTTATCCATCAGATCCCTGGCTGCGGCCTTCACGGCGTTCCATCGGTCTGTTCTGGATCCTTTCGTATAAAACAACAGTTCCTTGTTGGCATAAGCAGCGAAAATGGGTGTTTTGGTAGTAGCCGTGGCCTCGTCGTGCAGGTCACTGGCAGCATCGGTGAGCACCCTCACTTTAAGCGCTTTCACGGCCGCCAGTGTGGCACGTCCCTTATCGGTATTTGCGAAGGTTCTGTCCTTCAGCAAGATGGCAGCCTCATCCAGATCGGAGAGGATCTGGGCAATACAATCATCATACGAAGCCCGGGGGATTAAAAAATCTTCCTGTGCATCGGTCAGTTGTGTTACCCGCAGCTGAAGGGGTACACCACCGTGTGCCCGTGTAAGGCGATGGTAGAAATAGGCACGCAGGAAGTAGGCCTCTCCCTTTAACTGCATCTTGTTGTTATCATCGAATGTTGCTTCATCCACATTCTCAATAAAATCGTTACAGGAACGGATATTCCGGTAGAGTCTGGCCCATTGGTGTCCGCTCTGCGTCTTGGCGAACCAGCCTAAATTCACATCCGTTACAGCTCCTGCATTGGTTTCCCTGAATTCACGCCCGTGGGTGAACAACGCCTCATCGGTGGCAGAGGCCTGCAGCTCTTCGGTAAAACCTGCATCCTGAAAGGTGAAGTAGATATCATACATATATGCTTTAGCCAGGCTGGCCTCTTTCCAGATATCATCAGCCGTGATTTCCGTCTGCGGTTTTGTATCCATAAAATCGGCATTACATGCCACCAGCAGTGTTGAAACCGAAAGCAATAAAATGAAATGTAAACTATATTTTTTCATAGGATTAAAACTATTTATGATCAATATATCGTATGGAAATCGAAGATTGGACGGAGTGAACCCGCTAACACATCTTCCTGAGAGTGAATGATCTTTATACTCATTACACACGATACTATTTATTGAATCGTTACATTTTTAGAAAGTCAATGAAAATCCCAGATTGATCACCTTCGACAAAGGGTAATAAACGGCGTTCGTACTTGTACTCTCAGGGTCCAGATCATGTGCATTGGTCATGGTGAACAGGTTCACCCCGTTCAGATAGATACGTCCGCGGGAGAAGAATTTCGTGCTCTCCATGATTTGTTTGGGAACATTGTATCCCACCTCCAGGTTCTTTAATCTGATGTAATTGGTACTCATCATCCAATAGGTGTTGCTTGCACCCGTGCCGCTGTCCCAGTAATACTTGGCGCGAGCGTGCACGCGCGGATGCACACTGCTTGGATTGTCTACCGACCAGTGGTTATCATAGACATATTTCGAATAGTTGCCTATTTCTCCGGAGTCGAAATATAGTTTTGTCCATGCATCGGCAGCTCCCTGGAAGAGAACGGTCAGGTCGAAATTTCTGTACTGGAAAAAGGAGTTAAGGCCGTATGTCCATTTAGGTTCATTGGTCTTATTGTACCTTTTCCTGTCATCTGGTGTAATCTTATTGTCACCATTGATGTCCTTGAATTTCATGTCACCGGGCTGCAGACCTTCGTCGCTGGTAATGCCATCGTAATTGGGACGGTTTGCGGTATCATTGATTTCTGCCCAGTCTTTGAAGACGCCATCATACTCATAATACAGGCTGGTATTCATCGGATAACCGGTAGATTTCTGCCAGTCGGGAGCACCGGGCGATTCATCCCAGAAGACAATCGTATTTTTGGCATAACCACCGGAGAAACTGACATTATACCGGAAGTCCCTGCCAACAGCATCGTTCCACTCCAGTTTCCAGTCGAATCCGGTATTATCCACCTTTCCGATGTTCTCGGCCGGCAGCGTAAGGCCTGCAGTCTGAGGGATGGACGCGTTTCTTCTCCACAGGATGTTGGACCGTTTGTTGTAGAAGTAGTCAAACTCGAAATACAACCGATTGTTCAATGTGCGTCCTTCCAGTCCCACGTTAAAGTTGTTGGCTCTTTCCCATGTGATGTTGGGGTTGGGAAAGCGACTGATTCTCAACCCTTTCTCGTCCTGATTATTGACCACATAACCCCATTCATAGTAGTATGTCGGGAGAAACTGATACTCCCGCAGCTGGCCGTCGAACCAAACCTGGTCGTTACCCATCTGTCCCCAGGAAGCACGCACTTTGAAATAATCGATAAAAGATAGATTCTCTTTCCAGAACTCCTCTTCAGAGAGCCTGTAGCCGAAGAGCACGCCGGGGAAGAACCCAAATCGGTTTTCTTTGGGGAACATATAGGAACCGTCGTAGCGCCATACAAACTCAGCCAGGTATTTTTCCTGGAAGTTGTAGGAAAAGCGGCCGAAGTAATTCATACGGGCACGGATCCAGTTATCGTTCCATCCGCCGCTGGTAGCGTTCTTCTCCTTATCGCCCCCGGCATTGAAATGATGCAGTGCGTTGGAGAGGAAATACCTTCTGTAACCGGCAAAGAACTCCTTATCGGAGGTATCTTTCTCCATACCGGCAAGGGCTACCAGCGCATGATCACCGAACTGTCTCTCATAATTGAGCAATGCGCCCAGCACCATGTTGGTCTGGTCGAATGAATTCATACTCAAACTGGGATCGGAATGGCTGGGATAACTCAGCGCCTTGGTGAGCAGGGGTGTCACACCATCCTCTTCGTAGGTTTTATAATCCCATGTGTAGAGGTACCATGGTTCAAACCATGTCTTGGTCTGACCGAATGATTTGTCGTAGGCAACATTGGCAACCAGCTTCAGTCCTTCAATCCAGGGCTGTGTCACCTCTACGCTTCCCGTTGTCTGGATATAATATCGTTTGTCGTGCGTGTAACCGGTCTGGTCGGTAACAGCCACGACAGGATTCCGACCGTACTCCTGTGCCGGACCGGGCAGGCCGTTGGGCCAGTAAGCAGGGTCAGTAGGCCTGCCCCGGGCTGTGAACCACAGCAGATCACCGGCACCCTGACTGGGGAAGTTACGGTTTTCCTGCCGTCCCATCAAACCCACGCTGGCCTTGATCCATTCATTCAACTGCGCATCCAGGTTTATTCTCAGGTTATATTGCTTGTAGTTGTTGGCTGAATTGTGATAAAGGCCATCCTGGTACTTGTAACCGAAATTGGAAAAATACTGCAGAGTCTCGGTACCGCCGGATAGTTCAACATTGTGCACGCTCTGCGGCGACCAGGGTTTGAAAGTCTCTTTGTACCAGTCCGTATCCGGATAACGCCAGGGATCAGAACCTTCCCTGTACTTCTGTATCTCTTCCTCTGTTTTCCAGGGTTCAGAGACGACATCGGGCAGGCCGGTATTGGGATTCATCAACCCGTCGTTCACGATCAGTTCATTTCTTAATTCCGCATACTCGGCGGCATTGCTCATCCTGGGCAATATGGTGGGCTGAGCCCATCCCTGGTTGAAGGAATAGGTCAGCTCGGGTTTCTGGCCCGTGGTTCCTTTTTTCGTTGTGATCAGGATGACACCGTTGGCCGCTCTGGCGCCATAGATAGCGGCTGAGGCATCTTTCAGCACCGAGATGGTTTCGATCTCATTGGGATCGAGCCGGTCCAGCCCGCCCGCCCTGGCGGCTACCCCATCGATAACGACCAGCGGATCGTTATTACCGAGCGTATTGGATCCCCTGATGCGAATCGTTGATCCGTCGTAACCGGGTTCTCCCGAGCGTTGCAGCGTGATCACCCCAGGCATACGTCCGGCAATGGCATTGGAGAGGTTGGCAACGGGTGATTTGATCAGCTCATCGCCCTTCACGGAGGATACGGACCCGGTGACGGTTTCCTTTTTTTGGATGCCGTAACCCACGACCACTACCTCGTCCATCATTCTCAAATCCTCTTTCAGGGTCTGGTTGATGGTAGTCTGGTTACCGACGGTCACTTCTGCGGAGAGATAGCCGATATAGGAAAAAACCAGCACCGAGCCGGCACCCGGAACTTCTAAAGCATACGCACCATCCGCGTCGGTAACAGTACCGGTGGATGTGCCTTTTACGATAACATTCACTCCAATCAATGGCTCTCCTGTTTCATCACTGACTGTTCCCTTCACATTGATCTGCGCTGATAAAGAGAAGGAACAGAGGATAAGAAACAGAAACACTAAAAATTTCAAAGAGTTTGCTGCAAACTCACTTTGTAAGTTGAAATGTGTTGATTCTTTTTTCATGTTTGCTGTAATAAAATAATAGGTTTTGCATTACTTTCACTCAATATGCATCAGTGTGCATCACAATGCGCTTTACTTTTCATCTAATCATAGACATTCAGTTTTAATGGTTTATTTTTTCTTGTTTATACTTCAGATTTTCACGGAATAACAAGACAAATCCCAATGTGAAAATAATTGTCATTATCAAAGGCACCATCCAGATAGATGTCCAGTTATAGACATTCTGAACACTATAATGATCGACAATATTACCGGCTACCAGCGTCCCAGTATATTTACCCACACCGTAAGTTGCAAATGTGATGAGACCCTGCGCGGCATTTCTCAAAGACGCCGGAGCTTTTTCATCCACATACAGTTGGCCTGTAACAAAGAAAAAAGTGAAACAGAAGCCATGCAGGGGGAGGACGGTATAGAGGAAGGCTGTCTCTCCCGTGGATGCGCCCAGGCTAAAGAACCCGTACAGGATCATCCAAGGCAACCATAGCAGCCACGAGACTCCTCTTGTAGCGTAGTCTAACAAAGATAAAAGGGAACAGAAAGAGGAATATCACCTCCGTTATCTGCCCCAGACTCATGGCTGCAGCGGCATTTTCAATACCTTCATCCATGATGAAGAGGTTGGTGAATGAATCGTAGAATGCCAAAGGTATACAGATGAGTGCAGAGAAGATGAGCAACACCAGGAACGATCTGTCCCGGGTCAGCCTGAATGCATCAAAGCCCAGTATCTGGCCTATGGTCACCTTTTCGGTTGTTTTCACGGGTGCCTTGTAAGGCAGTATCAGCGCATTTAACCCTGCCAGAAAAGAGATGGCTGCCCCGATCAGAAAGGGAGTTGAAAAAGCTTCCAGGCTCATAGCGCTGATGATCAGTCCGGCAGTGATCCATCCAAATGACCCGAAGAGGCGAATCCTGGAGAACACTCCGGCAGGGTTGGTCAGGTTGGAGAAGGAGATGGATGTGGTGAGTGACATGGTGGGCATGAAGCATATACTGTAGAGCAGCATAACGGGAAAAAAAAGAGAAAACGATTCGATACGGGTGATCCAGATAAGCAACAGTGATCCAACGATATTCAAAAAAGCCAGTACCCTGTTGGCGGAAAAAAACCGATCTGCAATCATCCCCACAATAACAGGAGAAATGATAGAGGCTATGGCAGCAGTGCTGTAGGCCAGACCTATCTGAATACCGCTAAATCCGAGTGTTTTACCCAGGTAGGTCCCCATGGTTACATACCATGAACCTTGAATGAAGAATTGAAAGAACATCATGAAGGACAATTGCATCTTCTTGTTTTGCATACGATTTAAACTGTTATAATTGGTTAAAAGGAATAGCAGTTAAAAGCCCAGGAAAACCTGTGGACGTCAACAGTTACTTTGAGAGTATCATCGTTTCTAAAAAATGGCCATGGAGTAAAGAGCGATTTTCAGACAGTCATCCGCGCTAGACGCTAGTCTGAGTAATAGAGAATTGTAGGATAAGTGCTCAGTTAAACTGTCAAAAAAACACTTATGATGCACACAAAGAAAGGTTATTTTTTTTACATGTACTTAATTATAGATTTTTTTTATAGTTTTCGGTATGAAATATCAGTCATCAATCTATAGAGACATAGACTATGCTGCAGTTGCCGCAGACAACCTGCTATCCGGAATCGGGATAAAGTCAGATAAATGATTCTTTGAGTTAGGCTCTTCTTTTGGTATAGATTTCCCTACTGAACATGCCGGTTGAAAAAACGATTCAATAACTCATTTTGATCAAAGCCCTTGCTTTCTCGATGATGGTGTCTATATTTTTCTCCTTGTCGCTCTTTTGCATTTCTACAAAGATATCGGGTACGACGCCGAACTCAATCTGTTCTTTTTCGGCATTGAACATGGGGGAAGCAGAGAAGCGGATGGACCAGCCGTTGGGTAATTCCGAAGTAAAAGGCAACCCGCTTCCTCCGCCGGTCTTATCACCAATGACCGTAACATTGGGTGCATATTTCATGATGCTGACAAACTCGTTGGTGGCGCTGTAACACCCTCTGTTGGTGAGCACAACCACCGGTTTCTGGTAACGAACCCTGTCAGAGCTTTCCACATACTTCGGATAGAGGGGGGAGAAGTCGGCATGTCCCGATCCTATTTTGTGAGAGATGTAGCCGATATGGGTACGTTCATTGAAAAAACGACCCGTGAACTTCTCCACATTGGTGAGGCTGCCACCGCCGTTATTCCGCACATCGATAATGAGCCCCTTGCAGATGGCCATCCTGTCGAGGACCTGATTGAGGCTGCTCTCACTCAGATCGTTCGTGAAGCTGCCGTAATAGAGGTAACCGATATTATCTTCCAGCACCTTGTACCACATGCCAGAGGCCCTGCTGTAATCCGTCTCTTTCCCGAGATAAAATTTCTGTATGGTGGGGTCGAAATTCACGGGATAGTTATCCTGCCATTCCCAGTAGCGTGTGATATCGTGTGTAGCGGCCAGATTCACATGCCCGTCTTTCAGTTCCGCCAGCATCTCCCCCATCAGTTTAAAAAGGGCATCGTTGTTCATATCGGGGGTGATGCGGACACTGTACTTCCTATATACCATATCCCAGTCGATCTCCTTGTATTCGAAGAAACAGTAATTCCGGTCCAGAATGGTCCAGAGTGCATCGAAGTTACCGCGCGGATGATTGTCGAACTGCATGTTCACATCCTCACAACCTTGCAACCAAACAAACAGCAGGAACAAAAGAATCAGGTATCGTCTCTTCATCTTCATCTGTGCAACAAAGGAATAAATAATGGCCGGTATCCATGCGTTTATCCACAGGGGATCTTTTTGATTCTCCTCTCGTGGCGTCCTCCTTCAAATGGCGTGTTGAGAAAGGTCACCAGGATCTCGTAGACCTCCTCCTCACTCAGGAAACGACCGGGCAGGGAGAGTATGTTCGCATCGTTGTGTGCCCGGGCATAATAAGCGATCTCCTTGTTCCAGCAAAGTGCTGCCCGGATACCCTGGTGCTTGTTGACTGTCATGCTGATGCCGTTGCCGGTCCCGCAAATGGTTATTCCGGGATAGCATTCGCCTTTTTCCACTGCTTCTGCCAGCGGATGTGCATAATCGGCATAATCACTGCTTTCTGAGGTGAAAGCACCAAAATCCCTGTAGGGAATACCTTTCTCTTCCAGCACCCTGAGGATGTATTGCTTCCGCTCAAATCCAGCATGATCGGAACCGATGGCGATCGGTTTTACTGAATGATCAAATAGTGACATAGCTACTCATTTACTGTGATTAGATCAGTTTTTTCACCTGCTCATATACGTTCTTCCCCGTGTAACCCAGTTGTTCGTCAAGCACCGTATAGGGGGCGGAGAATCCGAAAGAGTTCATGCCCCAGACGGCGCCGTCACCAGCCACAAGTCCTTCCAGCGTCACAGGCAGTCCGGCGGTCATCCCAAATTTTTTCTTTCCTTTTGGCAACACCGATTCCTGGTATTCGGGAGATTGTGCCCTGAATAATCCTTCGGAGGGAACAGAGACGATACGCACCTTCACCCCGTCGGAACGAAGTAGTGCGGCACCTTCTACCAGGGTGGATACTTCCGATCCCGAAGCCAGCAGGATCACATCATAGCCCTCTTCATCTTCCACGATGTAAGCTCCTTTTTCTGACTGCAGTGCATCATTGAAACGTGAGTCCTTAGTGGGCAGGTCTTTGATATTCTGACGGGAGAGGATCAGCCCCGTGGGGGTCTTTGTATTCTCAAGGGCCATTTTCCATGCCACAGTGGTCTCATTCACGTCCGCAGGACGCAGCACCAGCACGGAGTTATGTCCCTGATGGTTCTGCAGCTTCTCCAGCAGGCGGATCTGAGCCTCATGTTCCACCGGTTGATGGGTGGGTCCGTCTTCACCTACGCGGAAGGCATCGTGTGTCCAGATAAAGATCACCGGTGTTTCCATCAGTGCGGCTACACGGATGGATGGTTTCATATAGTCGGAGAAGACGAAGAAGGTGCCACAGGCAGGGATCACACCGCCATGCAGACTCATCCCTATGGTCAGACATGACATGGTGAACTCGGAAACGCCTGCCTGGAGGAAGGCTCCGGAGAAATCGTCCCTGGTAAACGCTCTCGTATATTTCAGGAAGCCGTCGGTTTTATCGGAATTTGATAAGTCGGCAGAGGCAACAATCATGTTGTCCACCTGCTGTGCCAATGCGCCCAAAACGGTTGCTGAGGCAGCACGCGTGGCTGCTCCCGGTTTCTGTTGAATGGCTTCCCAGTCGATGACGGGCAGTTTACGGGCAAACCATCTGTTTTTCTTTGCTGCCAGCTCAGGGTTGGACTGCGCCCACTCCTTTATTTTTGCCTTCTTCGCCGCAACGATTGCCTTCAGTTCGCCGATGCGTTTTTCGTAGAGCTCCCTGGCTTCAGGGAAAATAGTGAAAGCATTACCGGGGTCACCACCCAGATTCTTGACCGTCTGTGCATAATCGGCTCCTGCGGCACTCAAGGGTTGTCCGTGTGTGGATACCTGACATTCAAAAGAAGTACAGTCGGCTGCCAGGGCTCCCCTGCCCATGATGGTATTGCCGATGATGATGGTGGGTTTCTCTTTTTCGGCTTTGGCCTCTGTCAGTGCCCTGCGGATCTGATCGACATTGTTGCCGTCGATGGAAATCACTTTCCAGTTCCATGCTTCATATTTTTTGGCCACATCTTCGCTCGTGACGACATCGGTGGTGGTGGAGAGCTGAATAGAGTTGGAATCATAAAACATGATCAGGTTGCTCAACCCCAGATGACCAGCAATACGGCCCACACCCTGCGATATCTCTTCCTGAATACCGCCGTCGGAGATATAGGTATAGATGGTGTGGTCTACCACATCACCCAGGCGGGCCTGGAGAAACCTGGCCGCTACAGCGGCCCCGGCAGCGTAGGCATGACCCTGGCCGAGCGGGCCTGAGGTATTTTCAATTCCCCGGGCTACATCCTTTTCCGGATGTCCCGGTGTAGGGCTGCCCCACTGGCGGAAGCCCTTTAATTCATCCAACGAAAACTTACCACTCAAACAAAGGACGGAATATAACATCGGTGACATGTGTCCCGGGTCGAGGAAGAATCTGTCTCTTGCATCCCATGTGGGATCTTCGGGGTCATATTCGAGGAATTCCGAAAACAAGACATTGATATAATCTGCTCCTCCCATGGCGCCGCCGGGATGTCCCGATTTTGCCTGTTCCACCATCGATGCCGAAAGTATACGAATATTATCGGCCACTTTGTTCATGATTGCATTATCGTTCATAAAATATTGGTAATATATGTGTTATTTAGTTCTACATTGATTCAGTTTTCCTGTACGCTTTTTATGGATGATTAGCCACAAAGATAGCTATTTTTTGAAAGTAACGAACTGAAATGAATGATATGTTTGCAGTTTGATCTGATACTGTTTGATTGATCTTCATATTATAGGGATCTTCCGGAGGCAAAATAAAGATAAAATGGTTACTTTTACACCGTAAAGTTGTCCGGGAGAAAACAATGCATCATACAGGATGCTGAAAGCTGTTAACTGACCACTGAACGCTGAACGCTGAAAAATAATGGGATTAAGCAAGAATAAGTTTAAGTATATCCAGTCGCTGAAGGAGAAAAAATTCCGCAGCGAGCACTATACTTTTGTAGCGGAAGGAACCAAGCTGGTGCTCGATTTGCTGGCCACCTGCCAATGCCAGTTCATCGCGGCACTGCCGGAGATTCTGGCTGCTCATCCTGAAATAAAGGCTGAGGAGATCGTGGAGGCAGATGAAAGCGAGCTGAAGAAAGCCACACTGCTGAAAACGGCACCGCAGGCCATCGCTGTTTTTTACCGTCCGGAGTATGATATTGAGAAAGCCGACCTGGGTAACAGATTGAGCCTTGTGCTTGACAGTGTGCAGGATCCGGGCAATGTGGGCGCCATCGTTCGTATTGCCGACTGGTTTGGCATTGAAACGATCATTTGTTCACCCGACACGGCCGATCTGTACAACCCCAAGACCGTGCAGGCGACCATGGGAGCCATCGCCCGTGTGAAGGTATATTACACTGATCCTGTTGCTTTTCTGCAGCAACATACCCATCTCCCTGTCTACGGGACATTTCTGGAAGGAGCTGATATATATACGGAAACACTCACGGGCAATGGGCTCATCGTAATGGGGAGTGAAGGCAGGGGAATCAGGCGTGAAGTGGCGGAGCTGATCAGCAGAAAGCTATACATCCCCAGCTACCCCGCCGGGAGAGCCACTTCCGAATCGCTGAACGTCGCTGCAGCCACAGCCATCGTGTGTGCGGAATTTCGCCGCAGGGGGAGATAAAAAAATCACCCGTGTAGAAACAGGTGATTACCTAAAACAAATCTAAAGAGAATAAAAATCTCATTCAAAATGAGATGTGGGTGGAAAACGGGGCTCGAACCCGCGACCTTCGGAACCACAATCCGACGCTCTAACCAACTGAGCTACAACCACCATGTTTTAAATACGGGTGCAAAGATACAATTTTTTTGTCATTCCACATCGAAAACGCCAAAATTTTCAAAAAAATGGCTGATGGAATCAATGCTGCCTGAAAAAAATTGTATATTTACAAAATGTAAAATGCACCCCGGACAGGGTCAAACAAGTCTGTCATGACTCCCGGCTTTCATTCTATTTGAATACAGAACAAGAAAAAAGAGATAGATGGTGACAAAAAAAATAAAACTTTCCATATTGGGAATATCATTCAGCCAGGTGCAAGCCGGGGCTTATGCGCTTATTTTTGCAGAGGAGAAGGGCATCCGCCGTCTACCTATTGTCATCGGGACCCCTGAGGCCCAGTCCATTGCCATCGTCATGGAGGGTATCACTCCTCCCAGGCCGCTGTCGCATGATCTGATGTGTTCCATCTGGAAAGAACTCGGCATTGAACTGATAGAGGTGCTGATCCATAAGTTTGAGGATGGGGCATTCTTCTCTGAGTTGTTGTTGCGGCAAAACGGGATTGAATATCGTATCGACTCGCGCACATCAGATGCCGTCGCGTTGGCTATACGCACCAATTCACCGATCTACACCACGGAAGAGATCATGCAAAATATGGCCATCGTATTCGATGAACAGGCACCCTCCGCCACTGCTGAGCCGTTGAAGGAGGAGGAAGGCCAGCAGGAGGAAGAGCTATCAGATCTGCGGCTGGAAGCACTGAAAGTTCGTCTCACCGAGGCCGTAAATGAAGAGAACTATGAGCTGGCCACCCGTCTGCGTGATGAGATCAACCGGCGGGAAAACAAATTCTGAATACGTACAAGATGGCCGACACGCTCTTCTATTGTCCCGAAATCCGGATCAGCCCCATCCTTTCTGAACAGGAATCGCAGCACTGCGTCAAGGTCCTCCGCATGAAGGAAGGAGACAACCTGACCGTCACCGACGGCGCAGGGTCGTTCTACGACTGCAGCCTGCTGCAGGCCCATCCCAGACAGTGTATACTGCATATCCTGCGACAGTGGGAGGAGCCCGGAAAAAGAGACTATATACTTCATATCGCCTTCGCACCCACCAAGCAGATGGACCGCAACGAGTGGTTCGTGGAGAAAGCCACCGAGATGGGGACCGACCGTTTCACCCCCATACTCAGCAGCTACTCCGAACGAAAGGAGATCAAACAAGAGCGGCTGGAGAAGATTGCCATTTCGGCGATGAAACAGTCGCAACAGGCACGCCTGCCACGAATCGATGAGTTAACCCGTTTCGTCGGGCTGGTTTCACAACCCTTCAAGGGGCGGAAGTTTATCGCCCACTGTTACGATCATCCCAAAAAGCTGCTGACACAGACCTACAGGAAAGGAGAGAATGCGTTGATCCTGATCGGCCCCGAGGGTGACTTCAGCGAAGAGGAGGTAGCGCATGCGATCGCGAATGGTTTTGAACCGGTGAGCCTGGGAGATACGAGACTCCGCACGGAGACAGCCTCCCTTGTCGCCACACACACCATCCATGTGATCAACCAAATAACATCAAAATAGACCACAATGAAGAAACTGTTTTTTGTTGTTTCAATGCTGGTGTTACTGTTTGCCGTAGGCTGCAACAATGGCGGCAGTCAGAAAGAAAGTCCCCGGATTGCCATTGCCGGCATCGCCATCGAGTCGAGTACCTTCTCACCCGCCATATCACACGAGGATGCGTTCAGGGCGAGAGTGGGCGATGATGTGTGGATATGCGGATGTGATGATGTGCTGATGTAAGGATTGGCTGATTGGCTGATTGGCTGATGTATTGATGTGTGAATTAAGCAATTCGGGAATTCGATGATTTGGCAAAATATCGGAATATGACAAAAAAGGAGCGATATAAAAAAGTGATCGGCTGGTTTGAGGCCAACGCCGAATCGGCCGAGACTGAGTTACATTACCAGAACCCGTACCAGCTGCTGGTGGCGGTGATCCTGTCAGCCCAATGTACCGACAAGCGTGTGAATCAGATCACCCCTCCCCTCTTCGAGGCGTTTCCCACGCCGGAGGTGTTGGCTGCCACCTCACCCGACAGCGTATTTGAATATATCCGCTCCTGCTCCTACCCCAACAACAAGGCAAAAAGTCTGGTGGGGATGGCCAAAAAGCTGGTATCCTATTTTGGCGGAGAGGTACCTGCTGATATAGACCAGTTGCTCACCATCCCCGGTGTGGGGCGCAAGACGGCCAACGTGATACTGGCGGTTGCTTTCGACAAACCCGCCATGCCGGTGGACACCCACGTGTTCCGCGTGGCCAACCGTATCGGGCTCACCCGCAATTCAAAGACACCGCTGGAGACGGAGCGGGAACTGGTGAAGCAGATCCCCGCCCATCTGCTATCCAAAGCGCATCACTGGCTGATCCTTCACGGACGATATATCTGCGTGGCACGAAAGCCCAAGTGTGACATCTGTGGACTCAGGGAGTGGTGTCAATTCTATAACGAAAATAGTAAAGTGAATATACATTTGCTATAATAATCGCAGTTGGAAGGATCCGGACCTTTAGCAAAAAGCAAAAATCAAAATCAGCTGAATAAAGGATAAATCAAAATCAGCAGCATCCATCCGAAGTTGTTTTTATTTCCTCAAAAATCGGAATAATCGGCAGGGCGCAGAAAGGTAACATCACTATGCGAAACATTATTCTTGTATTCGGGAAGTGAGGACAATTGCTTCCAGTCGGGATCACTGCCAAATGCCGCCCAGTGTGCATCTCTGTCTGCCTTATTCTCAAATGTGGTCATGTACATCAGGTTAGGCATGTGTGCCCCTGCAACCACCTCACTATAAAAAACCGGATTGAAATTCAGTTTGTTAAAGATATCCATTTCGCCGCCTTCGTTGAACATCCGGACTTTGTTGCGAAAAATAGCTTCACCGGCACTTTCATAACTCCGCAACTCATACACACGTTCATTTTTAGGTGAGGTCAATTTAGGCAACCTCATTACGGGAGACAAGGCAAATGCCTTGAGGATGATTGTCTCCATGCGGGTGTATGCAGGGGCATTGTGTACCACGTTCAGGTATTCCTTTCCTGCCGACCTGAATTTCTCATTTTTCATCAACTCGCTGTTGATCTCCTCAATCCTGTTCAGGGATTTCACCGGAATGAAAACATACATCGATTTGTTCGCGGAAGTATCGTTTGCGATTGCCTTAAAAACCCCCACCGATCGGACACCCATTTCATGCAGGAAGGGAATCAGTGCCTGCTGAAAATAATCGTCCAGGATCTTTTCCTGCTCAACCCTGTTGTAATGATATACCGTAAGCTGGTAGAACTCCTGCTTCTCCTTCTTTGGCTTTGCCCATAGGAACTGAGGAATAATCATTAAGGCCATCACGATAACAAGTAAAGTTTTTGTTTGCATGCTATTATTACAATTGTGTTTTCGTTTATCATTGAACAGGAGCATCACACTAAAATGAGATTTCCCTCAGACAAAGATATTTATTTATTTGTTACTGTCTGCAATTAGTCTCCAAACATTCAACCATGTTTATTCTCCTCAATGCGGAAATGAAAAAGAAAGAGATAGTGAATCACCCTATCGGGTGACGCATCCTCTCCTGAAAACTTTACAGCTAACGGTTAGTCAGCCTTTGGAAATGCTTTTTGGCGGTTCAGTACAAGATAGACAATCGGCAAAATACCAATGGTATTGAAAATGGCCAGAAAGATAAACCAGGTCAGGTGATTGTTCCGTGCCGACTTCCAGAGTGCGATCAGCTTCATCACCGAATCGAAGAGAGACAGTATGACGACCAGGATGATCAGCCAGAGAGGTAGATTGGATAAGCTTTCCACAATTTTTAACTGTTTAAAATAAACTATTTCCTTACCGAAAATTTGTAGATACAGCGGCTGCTGTATTTCTCACCCGGTTTCAGATAGGGCGAGGGCCAGTCGGGTTTGTTGGGAGAGTCAGGATACTTCTGTGTCTCCAGGCAGATGGCATTGCGCTTGGCGTAAACCGCACCATTTTTACCCGTCACGGTACCATCGAGGAAGTTGCCGGTATAAACCTGCACGCCCGGTTCGTTGGTATAGACATCCAACTGAATACCTGTTGCGGGAGAGTAGACGGTGGCAGCCACCTGTGTCACATCGCCGTTGGTGTTCAGCACCCAGTTATGATCGTAGCCATCTCCGTTTTTCAGCTGCACAAAATCGTAGTTATCGATCCGTTCACCGATAGCGGTAGCGGTTCTGAAATCCATCGGTGTACCTTCTACCGGAGCAATCTCGCCGGTGGTCATAAAGGTATCATCCACCGGAGTGAAGGCATCGGCGTGGATGGTGAGCGAGTCGTTGAGGATAGTGTCGTTCCCGTCGCCGCTCAGGTTGAAGTAGGAGTGGTTGGTGAGGTTCACCACGGTCTCCTTGTCGGTGGTAGCTTCATACTGCAGGTCGATGGCATTGTCATCGGTGAGGGTCATCGTTACCTTCACATCGAGGTTGCCGGGGAAGCCGGCTTCACCGTCTTTCGAAAGGTAGGTGAACACAACAGTCTGGCTATCCAACTGAACAGCCTGAAACACTTTCTTGTCAAATCCCTCCGGGCCACCGTGTAATGTGTGTCCGAAGTTATTTTGCGGCAGCTCATATTCCGTACCCTCCACCGTGATTTTACCGTGAGCGATCCTGTTGCCGTAACGGCCGATGGTGGCTCCGAAGTTGTTATTCACATTGACATAATCATCCACGTTGTCAAAGCCGAGGACTACGTCCTGCAGTTTACCATCTCTATCGGGTACCATCACAGAGACAATGCGTCCGCCGTAATTGGTGAGGGTCACCTCTACCCCGTTGGCGTTTTTCAGCACATAGAGATCGGTGGAATCACCATTCACTGCCGATTGAAAATCGCTTCTCTTCAGTCCCGAGAGCGTTGTCTGCTCCGCGGGAGCCTCTTTTTGTTTGTTGGTACATCCTACCATGGCAATCAATGCCAGCAGCAGGATCAGTTGATTGAGTTTCATACGATACAATTAATTTAATGGGTATATGATTCATTTATTGAATGTTCAACGACCAAAGATCTGTTTGCCCGGAATGCTAACGACGGGCAAACCGTAAAAGGCATCACTATTCACATGATGCAATTGCCTGGAAAAAACAATGTTTTCCTGATGATTCCATCGAAGACAATTGTCTATCGAGACAAAAGTAAACATTTATTTAATATGTCAATCAATTTGTTTCAAATATCGGCCTCTCAGCCCTCAGGGAAGGGGATTCGCCCTTGATGTATGGCCAGTTGTTCTCCCAGCGTACCTGATCGAGCATCAGTACCCGCCCTTTCGGATTGGCTGCCGATACGGCATGGTAGAGGATCCAGTCCTGTCCCTTCGAATCCTGCACGATCTCAGAGTTATGCCCCGTACCCACGAATTGTTCGCTCTTCCGGATGACCACCTCGTGGTGGTTCTCCATCATGGATTGACCCTGCTTGTCGAGATAGGGGCCAAAGAGGTTGGAGGAGCGTCCCACCACGGTGGTGTAGGTGCTGTTGAGTCCCTCACAGCAGGAGCCGATAGAGGCGAACATGTAGTAATACCCGTTCCGCTTGTGAATGTAGACCCCTTCGTAGGCCGTCCCGGCCACCTGTCGCTTTTCGGCACCCTCCATCACCGTGAGGCCGTCGTCAGAGAGTTCGATGGCGTAGAGTCCGCGGAAACTGCCCCAGAAGAGGTACTTCTTTCCTTCTTCCTCTACAAAAAAGGGGTCAATAGAGTTCTGCACTCCGATTTCATTGCTGAGAAAGAGCTTCCCATGATCCGTGAAAGGTCCCTCAGGCTTATCGGCCGTTGCCACACCAATACCGCAAGTCCACTCACCTCCCCAGACCGACATGGCGTAATACAATACATATTTTCCGTTGATATAATTGATGTCGGGTGCCCAGAGCCCCCCTTTCGGTTCGAAGGAGGGACGTGTAGCATCGGTGAAGGCAGTCCCCACCAGCTCCCATTTAACCAGGTCTTTGGAGCGGTGGATGGGGGTGTTGCGGATATCCTCTGTGGCGTAGAGATAGAAATAGCCATCGTTCGCCCTGATTACCGTCGGATCGGGCAGACTGTAATTGACGACCGGATTGTTGTAGTTTTTAACGGTAGCCGAAGGTTGTTCTGCAGGTATCTCCTGTGTTTTGCACGACAGGAACAGCAGGGGTATGAAAAGTAACTGAAAAAAGTTTCCCATTGATGAAAATTTATTTTACATGATAAAACGATATATTCTCTGAGGCAACGTAAGGAACATCTGTGCCAGCAACAGGTTCATGACCTTTTTCCAACAATTTTCCCTTTTATCATCCAAACGCCAATCTTATCGGAATTGAAGTTGGTGGAAGAGAGTGCAGCCACAGTGTTGCCACCCAGGTCGGTGAGAGAACCCCATTTGGCTTCCTTCGACAAGGGCACATCAAACGGATGTGTGGAATTCCTGAAATCACCAGGCTGGTCACTGACCACCACTTCCATGGTAGAGTGTTCCCATTCAGATGTCCGATGTTGCGTAGTCTGATAGGAGAGCAGGTAGAGATTACTCTCTGTCCGGATCAGATAGGGTGCCCCGGCATAAACGGTGTCGGGCAACGCGTGCCGTAATGCAGAATAACGATTGGGGGAATCCTCCAAAACCGGTTCACGCCAGGCATCGTTGATGCTACTCTTCACGATATAGGGTTTGAACTGCACCGAGAGGTTGTCCTCGATGGCGACGTAGATCTCTTTCCCGTTGTGAACAGCCACCGGCATCCCGTCCCTGCGCTGTCTCCTGAAGCTGACGGTTACCGGTTCACTGCTCCAGCTGCTCCCCTTGTCGGATGAGGTGAGCATCGTTATCTCCTGTTCGTCGGATTCGCGGTAGGGTGACTCGTTGGCAAAATAGATCTGAACCCTGCCGTCAGGCAGCAAAAGGAAAGAGGGCTCCCAGCAACCATCCCTGAAGATTGTGCCTGCCTGGTACAATATTTTACTGTCAGACCAACTCTTCCCCTCGTCATGGCTTCTCTTCAGGGCTATGGAAAAAGGGTATATCCCTTCCAGGCGAGGGCGCAGATTGACGGCTAGCAGGATATCACCATCCGGCAGCTGGATCAGCTCCGGATTGGCAATATTGACCCTGGTGTACGCCCCAGCTTCGATATCCACATGATCGAATGCTTCAAAGGCTTTAACGGATTCACCCCATGTGGTACCATTATCCATGCTCTTTCTAACCATGACATCCCCCCGTCTGTTTTCGTAGGCTGCCAGCAGGGATCCATCATCCAGCCTCCGTAAACGAGGATAAGCCCCCTCATCTGCAATGCAGACAAGAGAGCTTTCGTCCCATTCAATATGATAATCGGCAGCATGCTTGCGCTCTGGTTCCTGGCAGGAGATCAACAGAAGCAGTAGAGCCGGCAGCAGGCTTAATCGTTCAGGATATTGCATATCTCCTGATTCACTTTCTTCACCCTTTCTTCATCCACTTTCACCAGTTCCCGGTCATAGGTCATCAACCCATTCACTTCAATCTCCACATCGGTCGTCTGGGTATAAACAGCTGCAGAGAATCCCTGGCGGATAAGCTGTTTGAGCTGTTCGGCATACTTGACATATTCGTCTGTAACCTCTTTCGAGCTGTTAAATTGCACGTATCCCCAGTTTCGATTCGGCTCCCACAAGTGTTCCCTGTTGGCCCAGCCGATACCGCCATACTCACCCAACACGGTTGCCCGTTGTGCATCATAGAGATACAACTGAGGGTTCGGATAATT
Organism: uncultured Proteiniphilum sp.; assembly: GCA_927407015.1. GTDB lineage: Bacteria > Bacteroidota > Bacteroidia > Bacteroidales > Dysgonomonadaceae > Proteiniphilum. The sequence continues at coordinate 198,152 of CAKMJT010000029.1, forward strand.
GTGCAGGTCGAGCATATCACCTACAGGATAATGGTTCCCGCCACTTGCCGGATTTACCAGACGGGAAGGATCATATTGTTGGGTCCATTCAACGATTTCTTTGGTTTTAAATTGTCCCCATGCCTCGTTAAAGGGCACCCACACACCAACCGAAGGATTAGAATAGAGATAATCGATAATCTCTTTCCACTCTTTCCGGTAATTGGCTTCCGACTCTGCTGTACGCATGCTCTCGGGACCCTTGAAATAATCACGACTGTTCCATCCGGGTCCTCTGTCGCCGCTGGGCATATCCTGCCATACAATGATGCCGTGGCGGTCACAGTGGGTGTACCAGCGTGCCGGCTCCACCTTCACATGTTTGCGAATCATGTTAAAGCCAAAATCTTTGGTTTTAATGATGTCATACTCCAACGCCTCATCGGTAGGAGCAGTATAGAGCCCGTCGGGCCACCAGCCCTGGTCCAGCGGACCGAACTGGAACAGGTCTTTGTTGTTGAGCTGCAGTCGTACAATGCCTTTGTCGTCACGTTTCGTGGAATACTTGCGCATGGCCGCGTAGCTGTTTACCTTATCAAGTTGTCGGGTTCCATCCCACAAGGTGATCTCCAGATCATAGAGGTTGGGACTGTCCGGCGACCAGAGTTTCATGTTTTCGGGCATGGCAATTTCCACAGGCAGGTTGTTGATGGATTGCGCGGTTGCGATAACCTTAGCACCCTCTTTTACTGTCACCTCTATCCTGCCCGCGGAGGACGCGGCATTGACCAATGCCTCTACAGAAAGCGTCTTTTTATCGATATCGGGAGTAATCCTGATATTTTCAATATATTTTTCAGGCACAGGTTCCACCCAAACCGTCTGCCAGATTCCCGAAACAGGGGTATACCAGATACCTTCGGGTTTGTTTACCTGCTTTCCACGGGGTTGAAATCCTTGATCCGTAGGGTCCCATACTTTCACCACAAGTTTATTTTTCCCGTTTACAAGAGCAGGGGTTATGTCAAATGAAAACGGGGTGTAACCGCCCGTGTGCTGTCCCACCTTCACATCGTTGACCCACACATCGGCTTTCCAGTCCACGGCACCAAAATGGAGCAGGATACGGTTGTTCTTCCATTTGGCGGGAACCGTGAAGGTACGTTGATACCACAGTTCATTGTCCCTGCCAACTCTCTTTTGCACACCGGAGAGACTCGATTCTATGGCAAAAGGTACCAAAATCTCTCCATCGAAGCCGGCAGGCTTTTGATTACCGACAGGCTGAATAGCATAATCCCACAAGCCGTTGAGGTTCTGCCATTCGGCTCGCTCCATAATGGGTCTCGGATATTCGGGCAGCACGTTGTTTACATCGATCCGCGATGACCACCTTGTTTTGATCTTATCTCCCGCCGGCTGCCACTGAGCCGAAAGACTGAAAGTTAAAAGAAGTGTAAATAAAAATGTCACAATTGTTCTCATAAAAATTATTTTAGGATTCGTATTTTAAACGATAATTTTTTCATCAGTAGTGTATATGAAAATTTTTAGCTGCTCGTTTCATTTCACGAAAATAGCCTTTAATCTATCTTGTTTTGATTAAATACTCGTCAAAAAATAGCAATTTCTTCTCAAAGTCACCCTTGTTCCTGAAAATCCTTGGGAAGAATACCAAATTGTTGTTGGAAACATTTGGCAAAGTAGGAAGGAGAGTTGAATCCCACCATGTAGCAGATCTCGCTGATCCTGTAATCGTCCTCCTTCAATAGTTGAGCAGCTTTTTTGAGCCGTTCCACCCGTATATATTCATTGGGTGTTAAATCCAATATCCCTTTTACTTTCCGGTAAAAGCTTGCCCTGCTCATGTTAAAGCTTTCCGCCATCTCCTCTACATTGAAATCAGCGTCGGAAATATGCTCATGAACTACTTCATTCAACTTCTTAATGAATGTCTCGTCCGATTTGGTAAGTGCCACGGTCGCTGCACCTATAAAAGGGTGTTTCAGAAATGATTCCCGCAGCTTCTCTCTGCTACTCAACAAGTTGCTTATACGTGCAAGCAATACCTCCACAGAAAAAGGTTTCTCCAGATAGGCATCTGCCCCCAGTTCGTATCCCTGCACTTTAGATTGTGCCATCACCTTTGCTGTCAACAGGATCACAGGAATATGACTGTATTCGATGTCCGATTTCACGCGCTCGGTGAAAGCAAATCCATCCATTTCGGGCATCATCACATCCGTTACGATCAGGTTCACATTCGATTTTTTCAGATGATCCAATGCCTGAATGCCATTTTCCGCGGTAAGAATATGATAGTGGGCGGAAAGAAATCTCGCTTCAAATTGAAGTAACTCCACATCATCGTCAACCAATAAGACGGTAGCCTTTTTTCTTTGATTATCCGTACCCTTCTCAATCCTGATCTCTTTCCGCTCCTGTTCATGGATTGAGGCCTCCTCCTGCTGGACATTCCCTACCGGCAGTTTCAGATGGAACCGGTTATAATTGTCATCGTTCCCGAGCGTTAGAGAACCGCCATGAAGCTCGGCCAGTGAACTTGCGAGTGCCAGCCCTATTCCCGTTCCGGAAATGTTCTTTTTCTCCCCTTCATCGATCTGTACAAAAGGTTTAAAAATGTCCTCTTTATATGCTGCAGGGATCAGTTCTCCGTCATTTATCGTAATCAGATGGAACTCCCGGATTTCATTGTCACTGATACTTGCTTCCAGACGGACATAGCGATCACAAAACTTCAGTGCATTGTTCAAAAGATTGCTGATGATTTTCAAAAATGCCTCTTTGTCCAGTTGAACAAACATGTCGGTGTCCGGCAGATCTGTGTCAAGAGTGATATTTTTCTGTTGTGCCAGCGGTGTGAAGCGAATGATGGTTTCCCTGATCAATTCAGTCACGTTTTGTGTCTGAAGGTTTAACAGATATGCCTCAGACTCCGTTTTTCGAAAATCGAGCAGTTGATTGGTAAGGTTGAGTAGCCTTCCTGTATTCTTGCTCATAATCAACAGATTATCCTTTACGCTTTCAGAGACCTTCTCTGTCATCAATACATGATCCAGCGGCGCTTTTATCAAGGTAAGCGGAGTACGGATCTCATGGGCCACGTTGGTAAAGAAATTGATTTTGGACTGGTACAGCTCTCTCTCTTTCTGTTGTTGAAAATCTCTCATCTTAACCTGTTCCCTGAGCCTGTTACGCCCAGTTAAATAGCGGGTCAGGAGATATATTCCTGCCAAAAAAAGCAAAGTATACATCAAATAAGCCCATCCATTTAACCAAAAGGGAGGTTTTATCCGGATAGAAAGGGTCTTCACATTTCTGACAGGTTCCTTGTGATCTTCTCCAGCAATACCCAGCACAAGTTCATAATTCCCGGGTTTTAAGTTTGAATAGACAATTGACTGATTGTCCCCGGCAGGTATCCAGGTTTTATCAAACCCTTGCAGGATATAAAAAATCTGATCCGTATCGGCGCCCGAATAATTCAATCGGGAAAAATGCACACTGATCGAGTTCTGATGATACGGCAAACTCACCGCATCGGTATACATGATACTCTGTTTCAGGGGGGATTTGTCATCAGTGGGACTTATCCGCAGATTGTTTACATACAGGTCTGTTAATACAATCGGCGCATTGATCGGAGTCTCTTTAAAGGTGGAGGGACTAAAACGTACAAATCCGTCCAACGATCCAAAATAAATAATGCCGTCCCTGGTTTTAAAACTCGATTGGTAGTTGAATTGATTTGTCTTTAACCCATTGTTAACGGTATAGTTCTTGAATGTTCCTTTCTCCGGATCGAACCGTACCAGTCCTGAATTGGTGGATAACCAGAGGAAACCCTCGTTATCATCCACAATCTGGTAAACCACATCGTTTGGTAATCCATTAGAACTGTTAAAAGTAGAGAATGTTTCATTTTCCCTGTCGAAAAGGCCAAATCCCCCGCCTTGCGTCGCGACCCATAGTCTTCTTTTACTGTCTTCATACACGGCAGTGGTTTTATTATAAGGCAAACTACCGGGGTCCGAGATATTATGTACAAAAATCTTCCAATTTTTTGTAGCCGGATTAAACCGGTAAAGCCCGTCTAAAAAGGTAGATATCCAGATAAAGCCATGACTGTCCTCAAAAATATCCTGAATCGACATTCCTTTTAACTTTTCAACCCGATTGAAGTGATCATTTTCTTCATCATAGATGTCCACCCCGGATAAAGTACCAACCCACAACATCCCCTGTCTATCTTTACACAGTGCAAAAGGACTGTTTTGGCTGATAGAATGCGGATCGTCGGAATGAGTATTGGTAACCAGCTTACCTGTCTTAAAGTTATACCTGTTCAATCCTTTTGAGAAAGTCCCTATCCAAAGATCATCGCCATCGTTATATAAGGCATGAATATTGGTGTACAATGTTTTCAAAGGAAGCGGCAGCGGCAAAAAAGCACCTTCTTCCGGATTGAATAGGTGAAGGCCTCCATCTTCCGTACCAATCCAGATATTCCCGTTTGGAGCAGCACAAAATTCCCTGACACGTTTACCGTTTAATCCATTGTTACCGGCTAACGGGTAAAATAACTCGAAGCTATTCTGCTGATTGGAATAGTAGTCCACTCCTCCAAAATAAGAACCGACCCATATACCACCGTTCCGGTCCTTGTAGATGGAATAGATGGCGTTATCTGACAATGAGTCATAAACAGTCCCATCATGTCGCAGGTTAATCACCTCTTCCGTATCGGAATGATAAATATAAACTCCAGATTCGGTGCCTATCCAAAGGGTATTGGGATCAATCCTTTCGATGCTCCGGACGAAAATAGGTTCACCCCGGACATCCTTATCCAGCAAGATATGATGTGTTTTATTGATGGTGTTGATCGCGATTAAGCCTTTTTGAGAGGTAGCAACAAGAAGAACGTTCTGCTGATTCATAATCACATCCGAAACTTCACCCACGTGAGACATCAGTGTTTCATCATCTTCCAGATTATAGCGGGTAATTTCCTTTGTTTCCTTGTTGATATGAAGGAAGGGGGATGAGTAGGGAAATACCCAGACACCTTTATCGTTATCTGCACATAAACTGACCATCTTCATTCCTTCCTTCACCAAGGGAATTGCATAAAAATGAAGCGCTTCATCCGCAAGACTGTAATGATAGATTCCTTTACTTTCCACTGACATCCATATGTCGCCGTCATGGTCTGCCACCATTTCAGTCACAACACCCATCACGGAGTCATTTTCACTGGTAACATGGTTAAAACGATGGAATTCCTCCTGGTACACATCATAGATATATACTCCATCTTCAGTTGCCACCCAAATGTTATCATGCTTATCCTGCAATATGCGATGAAAAACATTATCAGTTAGTTTTCCATTGGGTGAAAATTTGAAAACTTTAAATGTTGTACCGTCAAACCTGTTCAACCCGTCTTTCGTTCCAAACCACATGAATCCCTGGTTATCCTGAAAAATAGTTCGTACCGTATTCTGTGACAACCCGTTGTTGATATTGTAGTGCTTAAAGGAATAATTCGGGTTAGAGAAGAGCCCTACATTACTCATCATCAGAATAATGACCCAAACAATACCGTACGAATGCTGCTTTCTTTTCCTCATGCAAAAAAAATAGAATTCAATTGTGTTTGTCGGAACAAGATACTATTTTTTTTCTACATCGCGAGAAGTGGAATATCATAATCTGTTTCGATATACAATTTATCAACTCCATTTGACTCTTTAAATCCGACTTTTCCGATACACATCTTCCGAGGGTGGATATTCTTTTCATCATAATGTGCATGATAGACAACGCGCAGATCTCCTTGTTTATCTTTAAACATTGAACTATGCCCCACTCCGACCAGGTTTCCGGGTTTCTGCAGAAGCGGATTATCAGGATATTTGGTCCATTCGCCAAAAATATCGGTTGCGGTTGCACATCCAATACCATAAAATTGACTCTCGTAACTATTGGCTGAGTAGGTCATATAATAAACCCCATTGTGTTTCATAACAAAAGCACCTTCATTGACCCTGGGCCAAACCTCTTCCCATGGTTGCGATACGTGTATACAAGGATGAAGCGTTTCAGTTTTAATCGTCATCAAATCCGGTTCAAGTTCTGCTACCCAAATATTCAATCCATCGTTGAAACGGTCGAAGAACAAATAGGGAGTGCCATCATCATCGATAAAGAGTGAATTGTCAATCGTTTTTTCCCCTTCGATCATTGGCTTTTGAACCTCCTGCTTAAAGGGGCCGTAAGGTGAGTCGGCCACAGCAACGCAAATATGTTCTTCAGCAGAGTAATACATGTAGAACTTTCCATTCACATAATATACTTCTGGTGCCCAGAACCATCTATCACCGTAGGAATTATCCTTGTGTAACGCCAGTTCGGGGGCCTTGTGCCACTCCTTCAGATCATCTGAAGTATATACTTCTATCCCATCGGCTGCATTAGTTCCATAGGCATAATAGCGATCATCATGCAGCATAATAAATGGATCCGCCAGTGCTACAGGGGTCTTTTGTTCTGCCGGAGCTTCTGATTTATCGCCACTACTACAGGCTGACAGGATAAATAAACTGCATAGTGTCGTTAAAAAATAAAATAGTTTCATTTCTTTTGAACATGTTTTAAGCCCCCTGGCTTCTCGTGAAGCCAGGGAGGCTTATTTGGCTATTCCTGTTAATAATCAGGGTTTTGTTTGATATTGGGATTGTTATTTACTTCGTCTGACGGGATTGGTAGGCGGCTGTGACGACCGATCACAAAATTGTTGAAATCCGGGTCACGTGATTTTAATTCATCGATGCCTGCTTGGTTGTCGAGTAATCCCCAACGCTTGATATCGGCCCAGCGATTTCCCTCAGTTGCCAGTTCCAGCACCCTCTCCATCTGCAAGCGCTTCAGGAAAGCATCCTTACCGGTGATGGCTGTCGGATGATTCACTGCCAATGCAGGCAAATTGACTCGTGCCCTGACTTTGTCAACATACTGCACGGCATCTGAGACATCACCTCCCGATTGAACGATTGCCTCGGCATACATCAGCAATACATCCGCAAAACGGATCAGTCTGACATTGGTCGGATTGTGGTAATCATCAAAATCGCGATAATGTTCAGAGCTGTATTTCCGATAAAATACACGCCCTTTCCAGTTATCCCTGTTCCAGGTCTCTTCGTTGCTCGTCTCCCGATAGATCTTCTCATTGTTCGGAAAATCCAGATGCTGCTCACTATAGAAAGCAGTATGTCTTAAACGAATATCATAAGCGCCATCAATATCCTTCTCTTTCTTGAATTCGGTAACAATCCAGGGACGAATTTCACCGTCAGTCCAACCGATCCCGGGAGGAGCGAAAAACTGACCACGATTCAAACCCAGGTTCGGATCTACATCGAAGTCACCATCCCCTGCGGGTGCTTTGTGGATATCTGAGTACTGAATTTCAAATACCGACTCAATATTGTTCTCAGTGTCTTTGCGGAAATTATCGGCATAATTATTTACAAGGTCATAATACTTCTTGCCTTCCCCTTCGACCAACCATTGCAAATCAGTTTTAGCTTCATTCCACTGATGTAACTGCATATAACTTTTTGCCCGGAATGCTAATGCCGCACCCTTGGTGGCACGTCCCTTATTGGCATCGTCCCACACTTCAGGCAACAGTTTTTGTGCTTCGGTAAAATCACTGATTGCCTGTTGATATACAGCGGTGCCGTTATGTCCTTCGGGTTGCATACCCGGAGTAGATGGTTCCAGAACAATAGGCAGACTATTATTTTCGCTACCCCATAACAATGCAAGATTGTAATAATAAAGACCTCTTAGAAAATATGCCTGACCGAGGATCTTTTCTTTCTCGTTTTCATCTGCAAAAGTAATCTCGGGCACATGAAACAGAACCTGATTGGCTCTAAATATTGCTTCGTAGCAGTCTCTGTAGGTCCATCCATTGCCTTCCCAAAAATTGTAGTTCCTGTATTGGAACTGAGTCCACTCCTTCAATTCAGCCCAGGGACTCTGGCTGAAACCTTCATCCGAGGTAAGATCGAGACGGAACCAAAGCCAACGGCTGTAGGTTCCGGGCTTATAAAACATATTGTACACTGCGTTGATGCCATATTGTGCATCGGTCTCTGTTTTCCAGAAGGTTGCCGTGGTAATGGTATTGGGATTCTCCACATTCACATCACAGCCATTCAGCAAGAAAACAGCAAATAATATATATATGATTTTTTTCATTGTGATAAGTTTTCTGAGGATTAGAATGATATTTGTGCTCCAAAAGTTACTCCATAGGGATTTGGAAAAGCTCCCCCATCGTAGCTGCGATCCCAGATATTGGTGTTCAGGAATTCAGGATCCAAACCCGTGTAAGAAGTAAAGGTGATCAGATTCTGAGCGTTTACATATACACGAATGTTACTGAAGGTTCTGCCGAGAATTGATTTTGGGAGGTTATATCCGAGCGCCATTTGTTTTACTTTGAGATAACTTCCGTTTTCTAACCAGCGGTCCTGATCACCACGCACATTACGTGAATCGGCATAGATCGGACGAGGATCTTTTGCATCGGGATTATCGGGTGTCCATGGGTCGTAATTTGCCCTGTAGTTGGAGTTATCATCAAATCTGTCGAATCCACTTCGAGGTCCGTTAAATGCTTTATGTCCAAAAGCACCACCCAATTGGAACTGAAGATCAAAATTTTTATATTCAAAGCCCAAATTCATACCCAATTGGAATTTAGGAATGGTAGAACCACTGTGTTGTCTGTCGGCATCGGTGATAACTCCATCATCATTGTAATCAACAAACTTCACATCACCCGGTTTTGCATCGGGTTGAATGATTTTCCCTTCGCTGTTTTTATGGGCAAGAACCTCTTCCTGTGTACGGAACAGACCGTCAGTGTGAATGAGGTACCATTCACCAATGGGTTTCCCGACAATCGATTTTGTATCCCACTGGGTAAATTCCGTGCGTCCATAGCCTAACTCAATAATTTTGTTTTTCAGGTAAGAACCGTTCAGATTGATGCTATAACCGAAATCAGCCCCAATTTTATCTCTCCATGTTGCCGATAATTCCAATCCGGTGTTCTGTAATGTAGCTGCATTCACATAGGGATTACCGCCATTATTACCGGTCACCCTGAGGATCTGCATGGGTGTAAGTACGTCTCTGGTTTCTTTCAGAAAGTAATCAACTGAAAGGTTGAGTTTGTTGTTCAGCAATACGGCATCAAAACCGGCATTGAGTTGTGACAATTCTTCCCATTTCAGGTCAGCGTTGGCAAGTCTGATCTGCGTCATACCGGTATGCAGAGCCTGGTCTACACCAAAAATTGCCTGTGGAAATACAGTAATAAATGAGACCCAATCCCACACACCGATATTGGAAGTTCCCAGGATACCGTAGTTCGCGCGAAGCTTCAAATCACCTACCCACGACACATCAAAGAAATCTTCCTGACTGATCCTCCAGCCAGCCGAAACTGAAGGAAAGTAGCCCACCCTGGTGTCAGGCGAGAATTTAGAAGACTCATCTCTACGCATGGTGAAGCTGAAAAGATACTTTTCATCATAATTGTAATTGACCCGTCCAAAGAGTGAAAACAACTTCTCCAAATTGGTATAGCTACCAGTTTTGGGATTTGTCAGTGCTGCATCAAGGTTCCTGAAATAATCGTCTCCAGTCTTCAGTACATCGTTCTTTGTTCCCCAAATCTGCTCATAATTGGATGTCTGATAACTCATTCCGAAGACTGATGAGATATCGTGTTTCCCGAACTTCTTGTTGTATTCCAATGTGTTGTCGAACACCAGTCCCTGATATTGAGCTTGATTTTTATTTAAAGAAGAGGGATCATACGGTTGATTGTATGTCCAATACCCTTCTTTCCGTAAATAAGTATGCTTGTCGTTACTAAAATCAAATCCCAGATTAAATCTGTACTTCAAGGCATCGAGCAGTTCCAGCTCTGTGAAAAGATTTCCTCTGACGCGCAAGTTACTGTTTTTGGTATCTTCAAAATCCTCCCTGGCAAATGGATTTGTACCAAATGTCACATCCCTGCTTCCATCACCATAACCGTATCCACCTCTGCTCTCATTATTTGGATCATACACGGGAATGGTAGGAAGCATTCGGTAGACGTCAATAATCGGGTTTGTATTCAACTCATCAACTGCATAATGGCTGAGTACAATATTTTCTCCGATACGAAATGTCACATTGTCACCAAACTGTCGGGATGCCGATGTATTAGATCGGAGCGTGAATCGTTCACTTTTTGTGCCAATAGTGGTACCTGAATTGTGTTGATAGTTACCGGAGATAAAATAATTGCTACTGTTGCCACCCCCTGAAAAAGAGATGTTGTGATCCTGTACGATACCGGTCTTGAATACCTCTTTCTGCCAATCTGTATTTCCATCAAAGTGGTTGGCAGCCGGTCTTCCAGCATTGGAAAATGCCATGTCATTCAGTTCAATCCATTGATCTCGGTTAGTCAGATTGTATTTAGGCAACCATTGCATGGTTGCACGCGAGGAGACATCAATTTTCATTTTACCCTCTTTACCCTGCTTTGTAGTGATGATGATCACTCCATTACCGGCTCGGGATCCGTATATTGCTGCAGCAGATGCATCTTTTAGTACCTGAATGCTTTCAATGTCATTGAAGTTAAAGTCACGATTTGCTCCCGAGACAACCCCATCCACGACATAAAGCGGATCACTATTACCAAATGTTCCGGTACCACGGATCTCCACCTTTCCTTCCCTACCGGGAGCACCCGATGTACGTACGGTTACACCAGGAAGCGTACCCAAAGCATCGCCCACTGTTCCAGTAACGATGGTATTTTTCATCTCGTCAGGATTGAATACTGAAACGGATCCTGTCAGGTCGGCCTTCCGGATTGTCTGGTAACCGATGACTACCAGTTCTTCCAACACCTCCGTATCTTCTTCCAATGCTATGTTTATGGTTGTTCTCCCGTTGAGAACGACAACCTGCGTCGTCATTCCCACATACGATATCTCCAATGTAGCATTTGAAGGTACATTCTGCAAAGTAAAATTACCATCCATATCTGTTACGGTTCCGATAGATGTACCTACTACCTGCACCGTTACGCCGATCAGTGGTTCTCCTTTGGTATCGGTAACCACACCTCTTACAGTAATTTCCTGTGCATACAGACATAAGGATAACGTCCACATCAGTAGAAACAAAATCCTTTTTGATAAACTAACAGCTTGTTTTTCCATTCTCACATTTTTTGTTTAGATTATTCATAAGTTGAAACAATTAGATATAGTAGATATAGATAAAGACAGATAAAAGGTACATTATCTTATTTCAAAAAAAGATAATTGAGTCCCTTCCGAAAAGTCTCTTTCATTGCATACGAACAAAAATACATATTGATATTAGTCATTTTTGATACAGATATAGAGAAATAGGGTTTTCGGAGCAGACTCATAATTGTATTTTCAAGTAATTTTTGGTTCGATACCGATCAATGTGATGTACGTTTCTCAAATGAACACATGCAAAGTAATATCATTGTTTCCGTCAAGGGTATAATAATCGTCTCAAATAATATGATAATTTTATCAAAATAGTCAAAAAAAAAGAGCTATGTTACTAGCTCTTTTTGGTTGTGCCGTCCTGACACATCTATCTATATGATCAATCAAATCCTCACAGCTCTTTGTCCAGCGCTTCCACTTTTTTGACGATCAGCTGCAGTTCCGTCTTTATTTTCTCCATTTTCTGATTCATGTCATCCAGCAGATGGTTTCCTTTTTTGGAAGATACAGAAAGAAATCCGATATTGTTTTCGTAGGTCTGCAGTTCGCCTTTCATCCGTTCGTACTGACGCATCAATCTTTCGCGTTCACGCAGGAGCTGATTTTTGGCGTTGCCCGATTTAGCCATATCGGATATATTGGTTTTGAAGCTCTCCAGTTTTCGATCGGCCTTATCGATGTTTAACCGATCGAACTGGGCTTCCGTTGCGTCATAAAAATCCCTGTATACATGATCTTTCATTTTATAGGGCACATGACCGATGGCATACCATTCGTCCATCAACGCATGGAGTAATACCAAGGCTTCATCTGCCTCCAGGGATGGATCCAGTTTGCTGATTTTGTCGACAATCTCTTTCTTGGCTGCCAGATTGCGGGTCTCCTCCTCATACTGTGAAGAAGTGTGCAGTTTCTTCTGGTCAAAGAAGTAATCACAGGCAGCAATAAAACGTTTCCAGATTGTATCCACATATTTGTGCGGAACAATACCGATACTTTTCCACTCTTTCTGGATGTCGATCATATCCTGGGTTGTTTTCTTCCAATCCTGGCTCTCTTTCAACGCTTCGGCACGTTCACAGAGGATGGTTTTTTTCCGGAGGTTCTCCTCCATTTCTCCGCGAAGTGACTTGTAGAAATCGTTCTTCGTCTTGAAAAACAGGTCGCAGGCAGCACGGTATCGTTTGTAAATCTTTGTATTCCATTTTCGCGGCACATAACCTATCTGACGCCATTGTGACTGAATATCGAGCACCTCTTTCACTTTGTTGTTCCAGTCCTTGATGGTCGTAATCTGACTGTAGTCAATCGCTTCCAGCTTCTCACACAAAGCGGTCTTTAACTCCAGGTTCTCGTCTTCTTTCCCCCTCAGGGCTTCAAAATGAACCTGGTATTTTTTATTGATACTGGCGGATGCTTCCTTGAACCGATTCCATATCTCTTCTCTCTCTTTCCTGGAAACAGGACCTATCTCTCTCCACTCCTGATGCAGATTTTGCAACTGGTGGAATGCAGAGATGACATCCGGTTCTTCGTTAAGTCTTTCCGCAGCTTCACAGAGCTCCGTTTTTAAATCCAGGTTCTTCCTGAAATCGTATTCCCTGAACTCGTTATTGATACGCACCAGATCATAAAATTTCTCTACATAGCGCTGATACGATTTCCACAAATCATTCACTTTAGCCTGTGGTACCAGCCTGATGTCGTTCCACTCCTGCTGAAGTGATTTAAATTCCTGATAGGTTTTATTGAAATCTTCCTGACCCTGGGTCTCGGTCAGCACTTTTATCTGTTCAATGATAGCCAGTTTTCTGGCAACGTTTCGTTCTTTCTCAACCTCTTCTTTCGCAAAGATGGCCGCACGTTTTTCCTTTATTTTCTGTAACAACTCTTTTCCTTCGGCGTAGATCTCCGGATCTCTGGCCACGAAATCGATTTCTTCACCGCCCCCGGAGAGGAAAACCTGTTTCTGTGCTTCCGTTTCATTTCGCAGTGACCGGTAGAATTGATTCTTATATTCATCCACATCCTTCCGTTTCGGATTGTCTGAATCTATCAGGTTGCGAAGGTTCCGCACAATCTCTTCGATGGATAACAGGGTTATAGTGGCATCGTCCGACAGGGAATGCTCGTCGGTATCGTCTTCCTCTGTTTCAGGTTCTTCTGCTTCGTGATGGTCTTCCAGGTCATAATCGATGGATACTTCCTGTTCCACGGCAGCTTCTTCAGCAACGGGTTTTTCTACGACCGCTTCTTCAACTAAAGCTTCTTCTGTAACAGATTTTTCTACGACCGCTTCTTTAGCAACAGGTTCTTTCACAACAGGTTCTTCTTCAACGGATACTTCCGCTACCGGTTCTTCTGTTACTAATTCTTCTGTTACCGCTTCTTCTGTTACCGCTTCTCCTGTCACCGCTTCTCCTGTCACCGCTTCTTCCGCAACGGAATCTTCCCTGGCAGGTTTTTCCGCAGTCTCAACAAAGACGGGTTCTTCTACAGGCTCTACAGCGGCTGTTTCCTCCACAGATTCTTCAAAGACGGGTTCCTCTGCAGGCACTACCTCTGCAGGTTCTCCATTCACCACTGTTTCCTTCACAGCTATTTCATCTTGCACAATGATTTGATCCGAAACTGTTTCGCCGACTGCAGCGACTTCAGTCCCGGTGTCCAATACAGGATTCTCATCAGGAAGCGTATCAGGCTGAGGGGTTTCTACCGTCGCATCCTTTTCCGTGATTTCAGGCTGCAGGCTGTTATCGGTATTTTCTTCGTTAACAGGTAGTTTTTTGTTCTCAAGATTGTTTTTCGTATTCATCAGTAGTCCCTTCGTTTTACCCGAACCGCAGAGGCCGGGATGTTGCATTTCAAATTTTATTTTTTTTAAAACACGATAGCAGTTTTTATCATCCTGCCAGTACGTCAAAAGTAATACAAATTAACGCAATATTTTCGTGAATCCATCGGTTTTTACTATTTATTTCAAGGCGGAAGAAAAAATGAAACCTGATTTTTGATGTTAAAAAAAACGTTTCCGGAAGATTTAATTCGGTTAAAATTAAGTGTTCATACAAAAATAGCTGCCTCAGCAAAGCAGCAAAGCGATGAAGTCACCCCGTAAAGTGACTTCCTGAACCTTGTTTATTTTTCCCTGAAGAAAACATTAATGGGCGTACCTGAAAAGTTCCAGTTTTCCCGTATCCTGTTCTCAATGAATCGTTTGTAAGGCTCCTTGATCCATTGGGGCAGATTGCAGAAGAAGGCGAATGAGGGCACCTGAGTATTTGGCAGCTGTGTGATATATTTGATCTTGATATATTTACCCTTGTTGGCTGGAGGCGGTGTCCTCTCGATGATAGGCAACATCACTTCGTTGAGTTTACTGGTTGGTATCTTACGTTTCTTGTTCGTATAAACCTCTTTGGCCGCATCCATGACCTTCAGAATACGTTGCTTTGTCAATGCCGATCCAAAGATGATAGGAAAGTCGGTGAAGGGTGCCAGGCGCTGACGAATGGCATTTTCAAAGGTTTTGATGACGACATTGTCCTTTTCTTCCACCGTATCCCACTTGTTGACGAAAACGACCAGTCCCTTTCGGTTTTTCTGGATGATGGAAAAAATGTTCAGGTCCTGGCTTTCAATACCTCTTGTGGCGTCAAGCATAAGAATACAGACATCAGCATTCTCAATTACCCTGATGGAACGAATGACGGAAAAATACTCCAGATCTTCAGTCACCTTGCCTCTTTTTCGTATCCCTGCCGTATCAATCAGGTAAAAATCCATTCCGAACAGGTTGTAACGCGTGTAGATGGAATCGCGGGTGGTACCGGCAATATCGGTCACGATGTTCCGCTCCTCCCCGATCAGTGCATTGATGATGGATGATTTACCGGCATTCGGCCGGCCCACGATGGCATATTTGGGAATATCCTCCAGGGCCTCTTCCTGGTTGTCCTTCGAGAAAAGCGTGAGAATCTGGTCCAGCAGGTCACCAGTGCCCGACCCGTTGATGGCCGAGACACTGTAAGGGTCTCCCAGGCCGAGTGAGTAAAATTCGGCGGACTGATGACCCAGGTTGAAGTTGTCGGATTTGTTGGAAACCACTACCACCGGTTTTCCCGATTTGCGCAGCATATGTGCGACACTTGAATCGAGATCGGTCAATCCGTTCATCACGTCCACCACGAAGAGAATCACATCCGCCTCATCAATGGCAATGCGAACCTGTTTGTTGATTTCATCTTCCATAACATCCTCGGAGTTGACTACCCAGCCGCCTGTATCGACCAGCGAAAATTCCTGTCCGTTCCAGGTTACTTTCCCGTACTGACGGTCGCGGGTGGTGCCGGCGGTTTCCGTGACTATCGCCAGGCGACTCTGTGTCAGTCGGTTGAACAGGGTGGATTTCCCGACATTGGGACGTCCTACGATAGCTACTAAGTTTTGCATATATTTTCTTTTTGATTTACTGATTTATAGATTTACCGATTTACAGATGATGGGTTCTTCTCTTCTTTAAATCATTCAATCGTACTATTTAAAACATCAGTCCAGCTTATAGCCGAACGATTTGAGCATATTATCCCTGCTGCGCCAGTCTTTCTCGACTTTCACATAGAGCTGTAAATAGATCTTTTTTTCAAAAAACCGTTCAATGTCTTTGCGAGCCAGTGTTCCCAGTTTTTTCAGGGATTCACCTTTATGGCCAATGACAATCCCTTTCTGGGTATCACGCTCCACCAAAATGATGGCTCTTATCCTGATGATCTCTTTCTCCTCCTTAAACTCTTCCACAACCACCTCAATGGAATAAGGTATCTCTTTCTGATAAAGCAACAATGCTTTCTCACGAATGATCTCTGCAACGAAAAATCGGGCCGGTTTGTCGGTGAGGGCATCTTTCTCGAAGTAGGGAGGTGACTCAGGCAACAGTTCCAGCACCCGTTTCTGAATCACATCCATATTGAAATTATTCAGTGCCGAGACGGGATAAATCTCCGCTCTGGGGAGCAGTTCGTGCCAGCGAGCCACCAGCAACTCCAGTTCCTGCTGGCTGGTCTGATCAATCTTATTGATGAGGAGCAGCACAGGCAGGTCCAACTGTTGTACTTTCGCCAGGAATGCATCGTTTTTATCTATCTTCTCCACCACATCGGTAACATACAGTAGCACATCGGCATCCTGCAAGGCAGAAAGGGAAAAATGCAGCATCTGTTCCTGCAGTTTGTAATTCGGCTGCAGGACACCCGGTGTATCAGAATAAACGATCTGATAATCGGGTGTATTCACGATACCGATAATTCTATGCCGTGTGGTCTGCGCTTTCGATGTGATAATGGATATTTTCTCCCCTACCAATCGGTTCATCAACGTGGATTTTCCTACATTGGGATTGCCCACGATATTCACGAAACCGGAACGGTGATTATTCTCTTTCATTCAGCTGTTACTTTCAGTGATTCAGCTGCAAAGATACGAAAAAAGAAGAGATAAGATCATTCAATGACTAAGCAATGGGAAATAAAAACGATATTTCTTTGCTTGGGTTCAAAATTACAGACAGGTAAAATCATTAAAAAAGCCGGGAAGGAATCTTCCCGGCTCCATATTGAAAATAATTGCATATTACCTCCCGAAGGTATCAAATCTAACTGCCAGGGATTATTCGAAACCTGGTGTAGTCTGTTTTAGCAGATTATTAGAGTTCAATGCCCTTGCCGGAATGGGGAAAATGGTATTATCCCTGGAATCTGCAGGTTTATCCCACCACTCCTGACTGAATCTTTCCCAGCGGATCAAATCGGTACGACGATGTCTTTCGCCAAGGAACTCACGACCCAGCTCATCCACAAATTCATCTTCTGTCAGTTTTGAAGGATTTGCCTCGTAACTGTTGGCAGCCCACTTGTCGGCAGGGAAATTACGTTTACGAACTGTGTCGAGCATTTTTGCGGCTCCGTTCACATCACCCTCTCTGAACATGCATTCAGCCACAATATAGTACATCTCGGCGAGTCTTATTTCAGCCACATGATTGTTCATAAAGAGTCCTTTGCTGTCCGGCAGCCACGGGAACTTTAAGAAACGTACTCCGGAATTCTCTTCTCCGGTTTCCACGTGTGAACCTTTGGCAATACCGGTCGCTCCTTCCGAGAAGCGTCCAACCTGATCCACATAGTTCAATGGTTTTTCATTCCACTCTTCCGTACCCAAGATCATTTCATCGGTGAAACCATAACCTTTGGAAAAATCGAAACGATATTGCTGTCCAATCAGGAAGAAACCGTCATAGCCTGTTGCTGTGGTATGAAAGGGTTGTTTCCTGAAATCATCGTTGCCGTACTTTTCATAGGGCTTTCCCAGTTTATAGGAGTAGAGTGCTCCATTCAGGTCACGGGATGGTGAAAGATGAACCCCATTCCATCCTCCTTTATTGTTGTCAAGTGAATACTTGGCCTGATAATGCATGAAAGCATCATACATCCATCCGAATTCGTAAATATTACGTGCATGGGGAAATACCCAAATATTCTCCGGTGATTTTCGTTCGGTGAGTCCATCCGAAAACGGGCCTCTGTAATCAGGGTCTATACTGAAATCACCATACGTACCGCTAATCACATCCTGTGCCACCTTCTTTGCATCTGCATAACGATTTTTGCCTGTCCACACCTCTGCATTCAGATAGAGACGGGCAAGAAGTCCTGCTGCTGCTGCTTTGTTCATTCTGCCGGTTATCGCCACTTCTGGTAAGCCGGGGAGACTCTCTTTCAGTTCCAATTCAATAAAATCAAAAACCTCCTGCGGGGTGGATTGTCCCACGACAGTGGAATTATCGATAGAGATGGGTACTGATCTGAAAAAGTCAATGAGGAACAGATAGTACCATGCTCTCAGTGTACGAAGTTGTCCGATATGATCGGCTTTATCCGCATCGGTTAATCCATAGGAAGGATAATCGAGTTTCTGAAAGTCAGCGATAAAGGTATTACACTGAACAATTCCCTGATAGGGACCCACCCAGGAGCCATTAATAACTCCCTCTTCCACAGTCCACTCATGGCGGTGCAACCTGATCCAGTTACCACCGTCATAACCATGTCTTCCTTTCTGAGACCAGGTAAACTGATCAGCTGTAAGTTCCTGCAGATACCAGCGGTCTCCATCCCATCCACACCAGTGACCATGTTCAAAAGGGCGCACAAGTGCAGCGATGATTGAATTTTTATCCTGATAATAATTCTGGGCGACAATATCAGAAAACGGCTCTTCATCCAGGTTGGTACATCCCGTAGACAGGATCAATCCGAACAATAGAATGAGTTTAAATATATTTTTTGTCATAATGAAATGATTTAATTGTATTTAATAGGTGATTTGCACTCCAAATGATAAATTCGTTGTACTGGGATAGAGGTCCAGACTCCCAATACCCGGATCTAAACCTGCAATATTGGTATTCGCCGGATCCAGCCCACTGTAGTTGGTAATCGTTAACAGATTTTTCGCGGTGGCGTAAATACGCATGTTAGAGATCCAGCGACTATCGATTTTAGGTGTGTAACCCAGTGTCACGTTATCCAGTTTAACATAGTTTCCGCTTTCCAGGAAATAGTCTACAATATGTTTGGGTCCTTTGATATGTTCGTTACGTGTAAAAGCATCCTCCAGCAGATTGATGCCAGGCTGTGCCGATAAGCCGTAGTACATTTGATACAGATTGAGAATCTGATAATCAAATTTTCCGCGGAAGAAAAGGGAAAGATCAAAATTCTTATATCTCATGGTGTTACCCCAGGACATTTCCCAATGCGGCATACCATGACCGATATAATCTTTGTCGAGGTCACTGCTCGTGTCGGCGCGAATCATCTCTCCACCTACAATAGCGTCTTTCCAGATCATAATGTTTCCACCCTCATCCACACCGGCATATTTCAGCCCGTAGAAGCTACCGATTTCCTGACCGTCCTCGAGGCGCTGTGCAGGCCCGGGGTTGCCTGGAGATGGGAGACTACTGCGGTCCATATAACCTTTGGTATACGTTTCATTCGAAAATTTATCCAACACCGATTTTGCATAAGAAGCCACGAAATTGGTAGTATAATCGAAATCTTTGGTTCTCACCGCATTGTATTCTATATTCAGTTCCAGACCTTTCGTGCTTGTGGAAGCCACGTTGGTGAAAATTTGTTGATGAATATTGGGTGGTACCGGAGCATCGTAGTTGGCGATCACATCTTCTCCCAGACGGATAAAGTAATCCAGACTACCGGTTAGCCGCTGGTTCAATAATGTGTAGTCAATTCCCAGATTCCATGATTTCTGTTTTTCCCAGTGTAGATTGTAGTTCGGGTTGTTGGCAGGACCATAGACCTGTATCCATTGTCCTTCGTCGTTAAGATATCTGCCATAACCCTGGTAACGAGCAAGAGCAGCGTATCGGTTAAAACCGGAACGACCGGTCACACCGTATGACACACGCAGTTTCAGGTCGTCAATCATGTCGATTTGTTCAATCGCATGCAGTTTATTCAGTCTCCAAGCAGCGGAAAAAGCGGGAAAAAGGCCCCACTTATGATCTGCTCCGAATTTGGTGTTACCTTCATAGCGTAATGAAGCGGTCAGAAGATAAGTATCATCAAAATCATAATTTACACGGCCAAAGAAAGCGATATTCTTCTCTTTGCTCTTCCACGAATCCATTCCAAGACGACCTTTTTCCAGCTGCCATTTTCCTGCATCGAGGTTGTGGTACCCAAAAGCGTCGGTGGGGAAATCCGCATTCTCGGCCCATAACCCCTCATTGATAAATTGTTGGTAGGAATACCCTCCCATCAGTTTTAGATCGTGCAAATTATTGAAAGTGGTGTAATAATTGGTTATCCATTCAAGCGTCATATCTTCCCAACTTTCAGCCTGCAGACGTGCCCTTCCTCCACGAGGTAAACCATTTACCTCATTGTCACGTGAATCGCGGTGGAACCTGTTATAGTACTCGTACCGGTTCATTGAACGTGCCTGACGGGCTAATTTCAACTCAGTATTCAGGTTACTTAACAGATTCAATTTCACATTGAAGTCCATTATATTGTATTCCTGTTTGGCCCCATTATCTTTGTCCATGAGGTCACCAATGGGATTATAAGTATCATACCCCTTAAAGTAGTAATATTTTGATGGATCATCAGGATCCATCATGGGAATTGTGGGATTCAGCTGAACAGCTTGTTTGAATGCACCATAATTGGTATAGTCCTCGTTTACAGCACGATGTGAAATGTTACCGGTCAGTTCGAGCAATCCTTCCAGTGTTTTTTGTGTAAAATTGGCGCGTACGCCATATTCACCTCTCTGACTTGCAATATCGATACCTGTTTTATCACGGTAATTTCCCGATATTCTAAAGATGGAGTTTTCACTTCCACCACCCAGAGCTAAATAATGGTTCTGACCAAAGTTGTTCTTCCTGATCAGTTCATCATACCAATATGTTTTTGCACCAAAGTCAGTATCTCTGTCTCTTTCAATAAACTCCTCAGGTGACAGGATGTTGGGTTTAGCAGCTACCATATCATGTTCGATGTACGTATCATAGGTGATAGACACCTTCCCCACACGTCCCGATTTTGTCTGGACTATAATAACGCCATTTGCTGCTCGTGAACCGTATATAGCAGCTGCTGAACCATCTTTCAGTACGGTGATTGATTCAATATCCTGATTGGAGACATTTCTTAAATTCCCCCCCGGCATACCGTCAATTACCACGAGGGGAGAGTTTCCTGCCTCGAGTGAAGAAGATCCCCTTACCTGAAGGTTTGCCATAGGGTCCCTATTCGGATCTGAAGCAGCATAATTTGAAATGGTCACACCTGCCACTTTCCCATCGATCATTTGCATCGGATTGTTGGCTGCTCCCTGAAGGAAGTCTTTGCTGCTCACTTTCGAAACAGCCGATGTGAGATCACGTCTCTCCACACCACCATAACCAACGACAATTAATTCTTGCAGTGAAGCCAAATCTTCCTCCATCACTACATTAATTGTTGTCCTGTTGCCTACAGAGATACGTTGCATTTTCATCCCCACATAGCTGAATATCAATTCAGCATTTCCGTCGATATTGGATAAGGAGTAATTTCCATCCATATCCGTTACAGTTCCCCTACTCGCATCATTCCCCAGTACAATGGTAGCTCCGATAACCGGATCATTGTTTTTGTCGGTAACGGTCCCTTTTACTGTGATACTCTGCGCAAAAACACCCATGGAAAACATCCACATAAATGTGAACAGTAGTCCATTCAAAAGAAAAAATGATACTCTTTTTTTCATTCTTGTCATTTTTTAAGTTAATCGTTTTACAGTATGCTATATAAAAAGTACATATTTCGCGATTTCTTTTACACGCGCTATATAAATGACAAAATCTGTTTACTGATGTATTATTCCAGGCATTCTCTGATTATTAAACCTAAATATTTAAAGCAAACTAGAAGCCGGAAAATTGAGTCTTTTCTGTTGCTTCCAAATCTCACAATTGTAAAGTAATCTGCCAAAAATGCAATGTTCGGGTTTGTAACACTCAATAGCTGTTTTCATAGATTTTAATCATTCATAAAGACATTTTTCGAGTTTACATTTTCTCAAAAACATCGCCGGGTATTGAACTCGCGTCATTGTTCGTTTTATTATAGCAATTCAAAGAAAATAATAATTTGTCAATTTATCAAAATTTTAACATGCTAATTTCCATTCCAGAACTCTATTTTGGACTTTCTCACACTTAAATGGGATGTATATCACTGAAGGTGAAGTACCTTTTATAGAGAATAATAATCAAAAAAAACAGCTATCATTTCTGACAGCCGTCTGTACAAAAAAATGAATGCTTCGGATTATCTAGCTGCATCTATTTCGCTTCCGTCATACCCCCACTTCAGGTAGACGCTTCCCCATGAGAAACCGGCACCGAATGCGGTGAGGATCACATTATCCCCTTTCCGCAGCCTGGGTTCCCATTCACCCAGGCAGAGCGGAATCGTTCCTGCGCTGGTGTTGCCATACCGTTCGATATTGATCATTACTTTCTCTCGGGGTAAACCGGTACGCTCAATAACGGCATCGATGATACGCATATTGGCCTGGTGAGGAACGAGCCAGTCCACATCGTCGGCGGTGAGATTATTCCTTTTCATGATTTCCTCAGAAACCTCAGCCATACGGGAGACAGCAAACTTAAAGACCACCTTCCCCTCCTGATGAACCGTGTGCTCATTATGATCGACTGTCTGATGTGATGCGGGGAATTTGCTTCCACCGGCCTTCATTTGCAACGGCTTGTAACCAATCCCATCGGAATGAAGACTGGCGTCAACAATACCGATATTTTCCTCGGTTGGTTCAATCAGTACGGCTCCCGCAGCATCACCGAAAAGCGGACAGGTGGTTCGATCGTTGTAATTGGTGATGGATGACATTTTATCACCTGCCACTAAGATGATCTTCCTGTACTTTCCCGTTTTAATAAGTCCGTTGCAGATTTCCAGTCCATAGACGAATCCAGAACAGGCAACCTCCATATCGAAACAGAATGCGTTTTTGATGTCATTGTTTTCCGCGACGATAGAGGCAGAGGACGGGAAAAAGTGATCGGGGGTAGAGGTGGCAAAAATAACGGCATCGATCTCGCCGGGTGTTGTATGGGTTTTTGCCAGCAACTCCTTCACAGCTTGTGTCCCCAACACCGAAATGCCCTGATGCTCACCTTTTAAAATACGTCTCTCCCTGATTCCCACACGTGTCATGATCCACTCGTCGGAAGTATCCACCATCGTTGATAGTTCCTCGTTGGTGAGAATATAGTCCGGGACAACCGCGGCGACCCCGGTGATGACCGCATTGATTTGTTTCATCGTCGATAATATTATTAGTGTGAAAAGACCCTGAAAACGATCAGGTCATTTCAGGGTCTTTTCTTTCTATGAAATAACGGGAAATTAAGCCGTCACCTCTTTCTCGATAGCCAACTTACCCCTGTAGTATCCGCAATCGCCACACACCGTGTGATAGATGTGCCATGCACCGCAGTTGGGGCAAATTGCCATGGTGGGCAACTTAGCATGATCGTGTGCTCTTCTCTTTCCTTGTCTTGCAGAAGACTGTCTTCTTTTTGGATGTGCCATTTCTATATTTTATTTTACTGTTTATATATTCAATTTTCATCAATATTCAATCCCTTCAGGGCATCCCACCGGGGATCATTGATCGGTGTATCATCTTCTTCCGGAAATTCCACCTCCTCCGCAACATCAACATCCTCTCCTTCCTCATCGGTACTTACGGCCCTGTGCTTACGCAATTTCGAGGAGATCATCCTGTTGCATTCACCCGCAGGATGCACATGCTTGATGGGGATGGTCAACGCGATAAACTCATACAGGAACCACGCAATGTTGATCTCTCCCTCATCTTCAGGGATGATCACAATTTCGTCGCTCTCCTCGGAATATTCCTTCCCGAACTTCACAATCAGGCGGTTTTTTACATCCACTTCCTGATCCATATCATCCAGGCAGCGTGTACAGGGTACCTGAACAACACCTTTGAGATCGAAATGAAACTCGAAGGAGGATGACGTGCGTCTAACCGTCACTGTCACCTTCACATTACCTTTCTTTACTTCGTCGCCGTCGATAGCGTCGAAGAATTTCCGATCCAGCTCATACTCATAGGTATGCACACCGGCAGAAAGGTTCTTTAGGGATATATTGTACAAACTAAACCTTGCCACGTTTTCTCCTCAAAATAAAGCGGTGCAAAGATAGTAATTTTTCTTTACACCGCCTGTTTTTTATTGAATTATTTCTCAGCGGTCTGCGGACAGCGATCGGGCTTCAGCAATCAGCTATTAACGGTCAGCAGTCAGCAGTCAGCTTTTTAGTTGGGTTGATGTTGCTTTCAGCGGTTTGGGTTTAAGCATTCAGCGATCTGAATTTATCGGTGGGCTGCGTCAAAAACGATTCGCTGCATCTCGTCGAAATTTTCCTCCAGGTTCTGCAGCAGTTTAAACTGCGCTTTGGTACGTACCAGATTGTGATCGGGATATGCAATTTTATAATAGGTATCCCCATCGATATAATCTGTTAAGAAGCGAACCGTTTGCATATAAGTCAGCAGTTTGGCGCCGAAAGCAAGATTCTCTATCTCTGTATCGGTGAGGAAGGAAGCTGCATTCTTCAGGTATCCTTTCGCATATTCCTCAAAAATAGCCAGATCAACGGCAATGTTGTCCGGATTTTTGTCATCTTCCGCACCCCTGTTGGCACCGGTACGAACGAAATCGCCAAAGTCGGAGAGGACATAGCCCGGCATGACCGTATCCAAATCCACCACACAGAGTACCTGATCATTTTCATCGAACAGGATATTGTTCACTTTCGTATCGCAGTGATTGGTTCGTTTCGGCAGTTTCCCTTCGCGGTGCATCCGTTCCGCCTTGCACATCTCATCGGTACGATCCTCAATCTCTTTCACCAGTCCGGCCACTTCATGCAGTCTCCCCGCTTTGTTGGCCTTCACCGACTCGCGAAAGGTCTTCAAACGTGCCTCCATATTGTGGAAATTGGGGATAGTCTCGAACAGGGGTTCCCCGGGAAGATCGGCCAGCATCTTCTGGAAATCGCCAAAAGCCATACCTGCACGGTATGCCAGTTCCGGATTGATCTCGTCATAGCTTTTGCTTTCTTTGATAAAGTCCATCATCCGCCAGTAATCACCGCTGCTATCTTTGTAAAAAAGGGCTTCTTCGTGAGTCGGCACCAGTGTCAGCACCCTGCGGTCAATATCAGTGACACCCTGCTCCTCCAGTTTGGCACGGATGTGGCTGGTTACCCTGGCTATATTATCCTGCAGTTCGGGCACATGTTGAAAAATATGGTGATTGATACGCTGCAACACGTATTCGTTCCCCGCCGAAGCGACTTTGTAGGAATCGTTGATATGCCCTTTACCGAGCGGCTGAATCACCACTGCATCATCATGACTGATGAATTGAAAAACGATGTTTTTCATCTTATCTAAATCTGCCATTTATGTTATGTTGTTTTAAATATTCAAGTATCGTTGAAAAAGATTCGTTTTGATTACTCCAGCTCCAACAGGCCAAAAAACTGAGGAACGTGAAAATCGGGACCGGGCAGATCGATGGGATTCCAACTGATAAAATGCGGTTCGGGTGTTTCGTCGCCGCATTTATAAAAATTGGCCCTGATCTTTTGCCCTGAAAGTGACTCGTGGTCGTCGAATCCCATCGCCTTCGCCGGTATTTCGAGATAGAGAGACCAGTCACTCACCTGCCGGTCACCATCATAGCGGTGATGGATGGTGCTGTACCTGAAAACGGAGGAGATCTCCCCGGTGAGTTTTTCCGCCACCGCCCTCGTTTCATGGGAAGCGGCAAGCAGAGCACCCA
Source organism: uncultured Proteiniphilum sp. (assembly GCA_927407015.1). Lineage (GTDB taxonomy): Bacteria > Bacteroidota > Bacteroidia > Bacteroidales > Dysgonomonadaceae > Proteiniphilum. Next base: position 223,988 of record CAKMJT010000029.1, read on the forward strand.
GGATGTTGCATTCGAAGTTCCGGTAGGTTTTCGAGCCTTCACGCTGCATAAAAAACTCCACACAACTGTCTTTCCAGACAGAGCCAAAATCTTCCGTGTTCACCGCACGAATGGCTTCGCCGGTAACTTTATAGTAAAGATAAAGTCGTTCCCCGTCGTGCGCCACATGTACCGAAACCGGCAACAATTTCGGAAACAGATCTTTCCAGTTCACCTGATCAACGATAGCCTCAGCCCCTGCTTCCAGGAGCAGCTTAATTTTATCCGCAACGGTTTCGTAAAGGGAGAGGTGCTGCCGGGGTACTTGTAAAATTTTCATCTTTGGTTATTTTTGTCAAAGATATTTTTTTTGCCGAAAATTCACAAATGTATTTTATGGCAGTTTGGGCATTCAAATGAAGCATTATACATTTAGATCTGCTTATTTATTCCGTTTCAGGTGCACCATTTCAATTGTGGCGCACTCGGATAAATGTATGTCTTTTTCAAGGAATCCCGGTCAGAATGATCTTCGCTGCATCTCCTTCCATTTGATTGATTATTATCTTCGCGTCGATCTCCGTTGTTATTTGCTTTGCCTCGAACAATGGGCTTTTGAGCTTGTGATAACGGGAGTTTCCTACTTTAAAAAAAACGGATTGGAGATCGTACAATCTGTTGGTTGAATATGATCAGCCAGGTTACATAAAGTAAAAACCGGGTGGCAAATTATACAAACAGTAGTTTTTATTTAATACTACTTCGTTTTGCACCATTTGTTACCCGGTTTTTATTTACCGCTATGTATGATATGCGTTACATGGCTTATGAGTCCTGTTTACTTGTTAATCACAATGGACTTACATGGCTGAAATACATGCTATTTGCAAGTTGTGCTACTCCTTTATAAGAGCTCTTTGTTGCAATCACGGTCAATGTGTCTCCTACTTTGATGCCTTTGGTAGCCAAGAAATTTTTCTTAAAATCGCCAGTTGCACCATAACCCGGGTAGCAGCCGTAGACATAAATTTCACTGTCGCCATCTTTCAGGTAAAGATTACCATATGTCGCGTCGGCGATCGACGTAATTTCACCGCTCACCATGTAATAATCCACATTTGAATCAACTTTGGCAAGTACTTCTGCAATGGTAGCAGTAGTGACTGAAATCGCACTTTCCAGCACGGCGCCGCCAACCTGAGGATTGTTATTGTATGCAGCACGTTTGCCCACAATGGTAATGATGTCTCCCACTTTCGCCCCTTTTCCCTGGAAATCCTGGATGCCATATACATAGGTCTCACCGGAGAAATCCCTCAGGTATAAACGACCACGTGTAGCATCGGTAATACTGGTGATCACACCGGTCAATCGGTATTGTATGTCACCCACTGCTGCGGCAAGAAATTCTGACACCGAGACTTTCACAATCGCCCCCATCTGACTCAACGATGTTTCTGTTGTGTAGTCTTTCGATCCGTCGGTAGTGTGGAATGTGAGCGTTGTTCCGCGGTCACCGCCAGTATTGGCAGCAGCTTTAAACTTCACAATCGCATTAGTACCGGCCGATTGGATGGAGGAGATCGACAGCCAGGACTTGGCATCTTCCGGAATCTCTACCGACACGCCTTGTCCTTTGCAGGTAAGGTAGGCGGTAAACTCGCCTCCCTCAATAGGAAGCACCTCGTTTTCCACAGAATCGACTTTCACCAGCGATTTGTTGATTTTGATCACCATGACATTCACCATTTGAGGATCTCCCTTGTAGGAAGATTTTGGTCCTTCAACGGTTACTTCATCTCCCACTTCAAGGCCAAGACTCAGAAAGTTTTTCTCATTACCCTTCGCATCCAGCGTACCGTAGATATACACAACACCTGTTTCATCGGTCAGATACCAGTTACCATATTGGGTATTTACAATGGAAGTACACACACCGGTCACACGGAAAGTTTTTCCGTCTGGACCTGCATTCACTTCTACAGCTTTGGCTTCTGATATTTGCGTCAATCCCTGGATGATATTGATCCGCTGTGTTTTGCCACCACTATGCAGCAAAACTTCTGCCGTGCGACCATCGATGGCCGATGGCGCAGTGAATGTCAGCTCAGACTCACCGGCATTACCGGTAGTGGCAGAAATTGTCAACCACTCCACCTTGTTTTTATCGGTCGTTACTTTCTCTGCTGTCCAGCTATCCTGCGTTGTCACGGTAATGGTCGTTGAACCGCCTCCCTGGGGAATAGCGACATAGGACGACGATACCTGAATTTCATCAAGCAGCGTTACAGACTCTTCATCGGCACAACCGGTCATCAGGGCAACCGTTACGATGAGTAATGAGAATATAGATTTAATTTTCATATCGACTGTACTTTTATTTAGTTGAAAATATACTTGATACCGATTGAGGCGTACCAGGTCTGACCCAATGTATAACTGGGTGTGAATGTCCGGGTATCACCACTGATGGATGACGGTGTAGAGAAGGTAGCCACACCATCGGCATCCACACCTTCGAATTTGAGGATACGGGCTTCCGTACCAATTTCTGGATTCAGATATTTGCCTACGCCCCAACTATTGTTGAAGAGATTCATCACGTTTTTTATATCCAGGCTAAGCTGCAGGTTATGGCTGGTGTTACCTGCATTCAGCATAAAATCGTGCTTGTAGCTAAAGTCGATACGATGTACCCACGGTGAGTACACACTGTAGGCCTCGGCATACTTGCCTTGCTGGTTATTCAAATAATCATTGGCATGCACATAATCCATAAAACGGGTCTGATCGGCATCCGAGACAAAGCGGAATTGACCGTTTGTCACCTCTTCGTCGGTGGGCACATAGATGGCATCGTAGTTGTAACCGTCGCCGTTGATGTCGTTAACCGTCATGTAGGAATAGTTCGCACCTCCGCGCCATCCTTCATAGATAAAGCTGTAGTGATTACCGCTCTTGTCGTGGGTAGTCAGTGAAGCCACGAGACGATCGGGGGTGCTGTACTGGGAATTGTGCAATTTGATGTGGTTAGGGCCCTCAACGGTAGGGACGTAGGTAAATGCCGATTCTGCATTCGATCCGGGCATACCGGTTACATCCTTGGCGACCGTGTGTGTATAGGCAGCCATCAGGCTGATGAATTCAGAAGGTTGGGCATTGAGCGTGATGTTGGTCGACCAGCCATAACCGCGACTGGTATTTTCCAGCACAAATGCCTTTGTACCGGTCCGGTAACCGCCGGGATAAACAGGCCGGTTGTCTACACCGTTGAAACGGGCAAAGCCACCTGCTGAAGGAATACTCCAGTCGGAAATGGAAACACCGTTGATGGTTTTGTTGAAGATACCTTCAACCGTTACCGACGATGGGAAAGAGGTCGGTAATGCATAGTCAACAGCTAACGACGTTTTCCAAACCTGTGGCATTTTAAAATCCGGATCTACAGCCGCAATCGCAGAAGGAACCGTACCGTCTTCAGGTGAAATGGTGGTTGGATAACCCAATGAGGCTAACTTGTTATAAAGGGCAGAGATGCTCGTTTTTCCGTTGGCATCCGTAACAAGCCCCCCGGCAAATTCATCCATAGAGAACCCTTTTTTTGCTGCTTCCGCAGCATTTATCTGTGCCTGATATTGTACCATTCCACCGTTGGTAGGCATATTGGTGAAGAACACAAGGGGCAAATTACCGGAGAAAAGGCCGGTACCTCCGCGCACTTTCAGGCTTCTGTCGCCATAGGAGTCCCAAACAAAACCTACACGCGGAGAGAAGATGATACTTGTTGAAGGCCATTTACCGGTATCGATATGACGACCCGAATAATCAATTTCGTAGATTGCCTTGTTCGTCATCAGGTCATTGTTGTTGAAAAAAAGGCCATCGATACGAAGTCCATATGAAAGTTTGAATTTTTCACTCAAGCTCCAATCGTCCTGACCGTAAACACCGATCTTATTGGTTCTAACACGTGCAGCAGGATTGCTCTCTCCATCGTAACCATAAGTAAGGTTGACAATTTCGGGGACTCCTCCGTTTAAAAAATCATCGAGGCTGGTGTATCGATAGTATCCGGTACCGTTACGCATATAAGCATTGTCTGCCATCTTATATTCGAAAGCAATTCCTCCCACGATTTTGTGATTCCCCATATAGTATGTCAACTCATCTTTGATATTCAGCACATTGTTGTGCACACCATTGTTCCATGTAAACAGTTCATATCCCAGAGACATATAGGCTTGTTCATCTTTCAGGATGTCGATGAAAGGAAATTCGGCCGAATTCGTGCCACGAAGATCGTCAAGCTTTGAGAAAGTGGCCAGAAACTGGTTAGAAAGGTTATTGGACAAACGGCTGTTTAAATCGAATGAGAAAGAATGCACGAGGTTGTCCATCGAATACATCGAGTTGGCAAACGACATGGAGGCCTGTGACATTCTTGCCTCAGACATGCGGGTACCACCGTCCATGGAAGTAGCATTGGGAGAGATCCAGGAGAGGTTTTTGGTGTAGTTGTAACGCAAAGCCAGTCGATGTTTGTTGGTGATATTCCAATCGAGACGGGCAAGGAGTTTGCTGTTGCTTTCATCAGCGGGGAAGTTGGTGTAGGATCCTGTTTCATATCCATATTCACTTCGCACGAAATCAGCAACTCTTTTCATATCTGCTTCCGTAGTGCGTGAAATAAATTTGTCCGGAACGGCAACACCATTGGTCGAAGCTCTCCACCGATTGGCGATGGTAGGTGTTTTGGCCATTTCACCGTTCACGAAGAAGAACAACTTGTTTTTGATAATGGGACCACCGATGGTGAAACCGTAGGTTGTGTTCCGATCCTTTTCACGCGCTCCCACGATTTGCTGGCCTTTCACCGCATCGCCCCGTAAGTTCTCATTTCTATGGTAAATGTAAGCGCTGGCTTTGAAGGTATTGGTCCCCGATTTGGTGATCGCGTTGACCCCGCCCCCAATGAAGTTGGTCTGACGTACATCGTAGGGTGCGATGACGACCTGCAGCTCTTCGATCGCTTCAAGAGAGATGGGGTTTCCTCCACCGGGAAGCCGGTCACTCAGACCGAAGTTGTTGTTGAAGTTGGCTCCGTCCACCGTAAAATTGGCTGTGCGCCCATCGGTACCGGCAAAGCTCATGCCATTTCCGCCATAAGGAGAAAGGCGTGTCACGTCCATAATGCTACGGCTTACGGTTGGTAGATTGGCAATCTGATCGTTGGTGATGTTAGTCACAGCTCCGGTCTTCTCTGTGGAGAATTTGGTACGCAGAGCCGTCACCACAATCTCATCCAGTGAGGTAGTTTCTTCCGAGAGCACTACATTCAATACGTAGTTTTCACCCAGGCTTAACGTGATGTTGCTGGTTGTGCTTGTACCATATCCAATATAAGAAATCTCAACGGTATAAGGTCCGCCTACACGCATGCCGTTTAGGTTGAATCGGCCCTCCATGTTGGTAACCGTACCATAAGTTGTGCCTGAAGGTTGGTGTGTGGCGATCACGGTTGCACCGATCACAGCTCCTTCAGCATCCGTAACCCGTCCACTCATACTGGAAGTGGTTACCTGAGCCTGCAAAACAGCAGCGAGCATCACAAAAAAAGCTACTGTTAAAAACCTCATTTTTTTTACCATAAATTAAATGTTTAAATTTTTAATGAACATATGACTCAATTCCATTTTCCACAAAAGTAGTATAAATTTATGTAAATATTGTTACAATTTTGTTACGTTTTTCTCTTCAGGCCATGCATACGATTGTACTGAGTACTACACGGTTAAAACCATTCTCGCAGCAAAATGGCCCAATAAAAATGAAAATGTCAGAAAAAGGCAAGCGAAGCAGTTTTTTTCAAATGAAAAAAGCGTATAACTTTCCAATTTTCATTTTCAGTTATACGCTTTATATTCATTTTATCTATCTGCAGGGTGCAGTCATTACATCATGTCACCCATTCCACCGCCGGCAGGCATCCGAGGAGCCGGGTTTTCCTCTTTCTTATCGGTAATCACACACTCGGTGGTGAGGAACATACCCGCAATAGAGGCAGCATTTTCCAATGCCACACGGGCTACCTTAGCCGGGTCAATTACGCCGGTTTCGTACAGGTTTTCATATTGATCGGTGCGGGCATTGTATCCGAAATCTACTTTACCTTCGCGTATTTTCTGTACCACCACAGCACCTTCTTTCCCACTGTTGACCACAATCTGACGAAGAGGTTCCTCGATGGCACGTTTCACGATTTCGATACCGGTGGTTTCGTCTTCGTTGTCACCCTTCATTCCGTCGATGGCATCGATGGCACGAATGTAGGCAACGCCTCCTCCGGGAACGATTCCTTCTTCCACGGCAGCACGGGTGGCTGACAAGGCATCCTGCACACGGTCTTTCTTCTCTTTCATTTCCACTTCAGAAGCTGCTCCCACGTAGAGAACAGCTACCCCGCCGGCCAGCTTGGCAAGACGTTCCTGCAGTTTTTCGCGATCGTAATCCGAGGTTGTTTTCTCAATCTGGGCACGGATTTGTCCGATACGGCTTTCAATGGCGGCTTTTTCACCCACACCGTTCACAATAGTCGTGGTATCCTTGTCGATGGTCACTTTTTCTGCGCTACCCAGCATATCAAGTGAAGCATTTTCCAGCGTAAGACCTTTTTCTTCGGAAATAACAACACCGCCGGTCAATATGGCAATGTCTTCCAACATCTCTTTTCTACGGTCTCCAAAACCCGGGGCCTTCACGGCTGCTATCTTCAATGAACCGCGCAGACGGTTTACAACCAGTGTGGTCAATGCTTCTGAATCGATGTCTTCAGCAATGATCAACAGCGGTTTCCCTGTCTGTATCCCTTTTTCCAGGATGGGAAGGAGTTCCTTGATAGCAGAGATTTTTTTGTCATGAATCAGGATCAGCGGATTTTCAAAATCTACTTCCATCGCTTCCGTATCTGTTACAAAGTAGGGAGAGATATATCCGCGGTCGAACTGCATTCCTTCCACCACCTCCACATAGGTGTCGGTACCTTTTGATTCTTCTACGGTGATCACACCTTCCTTGCTTACCTTCTGCATGGCTTCAGCAATCAGTTTACCAATGGTTTCATCCCCGTTGGCGGAAATCTTGGCCACGTTTTCAATCTTTTGCAGGTCGTCCCCTACTTCAACGGCTTGTTCTTTGAGGCTTTCCACTACTTTTTCCACCGCTTTGTCGATACCGCGTTTCAGATCCATCGGGTTGGCGCCTGCGGTCACGTTTTTCAGTCCCACCCCAATGATGGATTGTGCCAATACAGTAGCGGTTGTGGTTCCGTCACCGGCATCGTCGTTGGTTTTGGAGGCCACCTCTTTGACCAGTTGTGCACCCATGTTCTTGAACGGGTCTTCCAATTCTATCTCTTTTGCTACAGTCACCCCGTCTTTGGTGATTTGGGGAGCACCATATTTTTTGTCGAGGATTACATTCCGACCTTTGGGACCCAACGTCACTTTCACGGCATCTGCCAATTCGTCCACACCTTTTTTCAGCAGGTCGCGGGCATCCATGTTAAATTTAATTTCTTTTGCCATTTTTATTTCGATTATTAATAATTTTGTAAATGTAGATTGATGTAAAGTAAATCAGAATGAATAAGCCTGGGTATAACCCCAAATCACGCTCTATCTCCTTCAAACTCTTTGTTTATGAAAGAATTGCCAGGATGTCAGACTGACGCATGATCAGGTGTTGTACGCCATCTATCTCAATTTCAGTTCCGGCATATTTTCCGTACAATACCTTGTCGCCCTCTTTCACGACCATTTCTTCGTCTTTTGTACCTTTACCTACGGCAATTATTTCGCCTTTCATGGGTTTTTCTTTTGCTGTGTCGGGAATGATAATTCCGCTTACTGTTTTTTCTTCTGCAGCTGCCGGTTTAACCAGCACTCTGTCTGCCAATGGTTTAATGTTCATAGTCCTAAAATTGATGTTAATATAATTAATCTAAAATATCTAATTGACATTATCTGAACTGCGAATTCTGTGCCAAAAAAGTATTTTTGCATGATTCATTCCGAAAAAAAATATTCCGGCGGATAAACTGACAAATTTTCAGTCATTCATTGTCAGGGTAGATTTCTTCTGCGATCAGTTAGCACGGTTAAACATAAAACCCACCTCAAATGTTTATGATAAGAGACGAGGATGCATATCAAACCAACGAAGAAAGAACAATTATATCTAAAAAGAAATCCAATGAACAGCTCATTCCAAAGGAAAAAAAGTAACCGCAAAATGTATCTGATCACACTGTTGATTGTCATGGCAGGTTTAGTCATCTACTTTTCACTGAAACCGGACATCAGAACAGAAAAATCCCTGCCAACCGAAGCACTGGATATCACCTTCACCAAACAGGGTGAACTGATGTTTATCCACCGGACAACTTCCGACACCCTCGCCGTCATCGACATCGAAGTAGCCGCTGACAACCAGAAACGAGCCCGTGGATTAATGTATCGTAAATCACTGCCTAAGATGGGGGGAATGCTGTTTATACACGATGTGGAACAGATTCAGAGCTTTTGGATGAAAAACACCTATATCCCTCTGGATATGATCTTCGTGAACAGCGACAAAGTGATCGTAACCATCCACCCCAACACCACGCCGATGAAAGAGTGGAGCTATGCATCCATGAAACCGGCACTATACGTGGTTGAGGTGAATGCAGGTTTTTGCGCCCGTCACGGCATCAGCGAGGGTGACAATATCGATTTTGTGCTGTCGAAGTAAGACAGTGGCTAAGGGTATACCCGAGGTTATTTTCCTACTTTGTTCTTCACATATTTTTCCAGCCACTGATCCTGCTCCCACAGCAGATGAAGCACATTCTCCCGGGCAGTGTAGCCGTGGCTTTCCATGGGCAGGATGACCAGGCGGACTGGTGCGCCAAAACTTTTCAGCGCCTGAAAATAACGCTCGCTTTGCATGGTGTGCGTGCCCGAATTGTTATCGTCTTCACCGTGCACCAGCAATAAAGGTGTTTTCATTTTATCGGCGTGCATGAATGGCGACATGGCATCATATACATCCGGGGCATCCCAATAGCTTCGTTCTTCACTTTGAAAGCCGAAAGGTGTAAGTGAACGATTGTAGGCACCGCTGCGGGCAATCCCCGCGGCGAAAAGGCCGGAGTGTGTCAGCAGATTGGCTGTCATGAATGCGCCGTAAGAGTGGCCGCCCACGGCCACTCTGTAGCGATCGATGATTCCCATTGCATCAACTGCATCGATGGCCGCTTTAGCATTGGCAACCAATTGTTCCAGATAGGTGTCATTAGGTTGCAGGTCACCTTCACCCACGATAGGAAACGAAGCTTCATCGAGTACAGCATATCCGCGTTTCACCCAGTAGATGGGATTTCCATACGACAGGTAGGTGAAGGAGTTCGGGTTGGCCGTACTTTGACCGGCACTGTTTTTATCCTTGTACTCCGTAGGGTATGCCCACATGATCATCGGCAGCTTCTCTTTCTTCTTCCAGTCATATCCGGCAGGCAAATACAATGTTCCGGTAAGGTTAACACCATCGGGTCTCTTGTAACTGATTACCTGTTTATGGACACCCTCCATACTTTTAAACGGATTTTCAAAAGCGGTAAGCGGTCTGTCGGCTATTTTTCTCTTGATATTCCGAATGTAGTAATTGGGATATTCCGTAGGTGATTCAATGCGGGTAATCACAGTACCGGTCTTACTATCGACAAAGGAGATGAACTCTTCCACCTGATGGGTGGCTGTGGACTGGTAGACCCGTGTTTTCTGCCGTGTTTTCAGGTCAAGCGCATCAATAAAGGGAAATTGACCCTCAGCCGTATAACCGTCACCAAAAAGCCATGCTGTGAAGCCATCTATCCTGAGCGTATAGGTTCCCAGTGCATTCTTTTCCGTTTGCAACACACCGGGATGACTGTAGGTATCCTGATAATTCCTGTCTGAGAGGATGTATGCAGGAAGGCTGTTATCAGAGGGATTGAAAAGGACCATTTTGGTGTTGCGCGTGTTCCACCATTGGTCGGTCACCACGGCATAGCTGTCGTTTCCCCATATAATACCCGCAAAGCGGTTGATTGTTTTCACCAGAGAGCGGGGTGTGCCGGTAAAGGGGGCGTCAAGCTGGAACAACTCATCGCGGTAAGCCGCCTCCGTCTCCGGATCACCCTTATCGAGCGCTTCCACCCAGGCCAGCGTGGCTGGTTTATCGGCACGCCAGTGGATATTTCTTTTCCCCACGAACGTAGCCATGAAGCCTACCGGAAGATGATCAAGCAGGGGTTGTTTGCTGAAGTTAAGGAGAAACCGGCCATCGGTGGTATAGATATCCGTTACGTTGGGGAAGCTGTCATAAGGAACCGCATAGGAAAAAGGATGTACGAGGGTGGTTATCATCAGGTATTTCCCATCGGGAGAGAACGTTTCATCGAGGTACATGCCTGCTCCTTTCCAAAGGGTTTGTTTTCCGGTGAGTCCGACCTTGCAGAGTTCGGATGTCATCAGCGTTTCGAAATTGGCTTCATCCATCGGATTTTTCAGTAAATCCTGGTAGGTTCTGTTCTGCGAAACCTGTCCGTCGCTGGTCGACACTATGGGGTCCAGAGGCAGAGATTTCTTTGTTTCAATAAACGCCGCTCTCTCTGCGGGAATCATCCTGACCAGCATTTCAGCACTGTTGGGAAACCAGCTGTAGGGAAAACCGGCATTGGCATTCACGACTGCCTCCGTCAGCTTCCGTGCCGTCAGTGTTTGCAGGTCTGTCATCCACAGTTCAACACCGTTGGCAACAGTATTGGTAAAGGCAATTTTTGTCTCATCGGGCGAAAAAGAGAGGTAGGTAATACGGGCATTCTCCGGTAGTCCTTTGATTTTTTGCAGCTCTTTGTCGCCGTTTTTTTTATAACGTATGTGATTAAAATAGGTCAGGGTACTCGAAATATTTGCTTCGGGATTAATCCGCAGCCCCCCCAGTCTCAATTCCGGCTGATTCAACTCGGATAGAGACTTGAAGGTGTTCCGGTAATAGAACAGCATCTGTTCTTTTTTACTGTCCATATCCACGACCGGGGCTCTTTCAATATCCACCAGCCTGAGTATTTCTTCCGGTGGAGTCTGATAGACGATTTTCTCCTGTGATTGTAACAACGTGCTCATCATATAAAATAAGATAGACAGTGAATAGTGCGTCTGCCTCATACGATTATTTTTTTATCCGTTTTTTCGTCATTCTTTATGAAATAAAACAGCCGAAGCCTGTGCCGTGGGCATCACCACCATATCATTGATGTTCACATGCGGGGGACGGGAGACCACAAACCAGATACATTCGGCAATATCGGCAGCAACCAGGTTTTCGTATCCTTCGTACATCTTATCCGCCTGTGCCTTGTCTCCATGAAAACGGACAAGGGAGAATTCTGTTTCCACAGCGCCGGGGTTAATCTGAGTCACCTTAATGTGGTGAGGCAGCATATCCATGCGCATTCCCTGTGTAAGTGCTCCCACAGCATGCTTGGTGGCGCAATAGACACCCCCGTTGGGATAGACCTCTTTGCCGGCGATGGACCCGATATTGATGATATGTCCGCTTTTCCGTTCCACCATGCCGGGAGCGATGGTACGCGTCACATAGAGCAACCCTTTCACATTGGTATCAATCATGCGGTTCCAGTCATCGCTGTCTCCCTCCTGCAAGGGGCCCATACCCGATGCTAACCCGGCATTGTTAATGAGGATATCGATCTTTCTCCATTCCTCCGGCAGGTTACCCAATATCATCTTAACGGCAGCTTCCTCTCTCACGTCGAAACATAGCGGGAGAACCCGAACATTTCTCGTCTCCAGTTTGTTCTTCAGTAAAGTTAAGCGCTCCTGACGACGGCCCGTGATAATGAGGTCGGTTTTGTGATCGGCGAGTATGAGTGCGGCGGCCTCCCCGATTCCGGAGGTAGCACCGGTAATTAATGCGATTGCAGACATAGCAGGGTGTTTTGTTTGTGGATGATATAACGATCAAAATTAGATAAAAAATCGGTATGCACCGTTTTATCCGAAAAAAAAGCGTATTTTTACAAGGCGAAATTAATCATAAAAGATAATATTATGGAGGAAAGTTTCGTAACCGTTAAAACATTCAATTTCCCTGCTGATGCAACGATAGCGCAAACATTCATGGAGATGAAAGGGATTGAAATCTATATGAAAAATCTCGTTTCCAACAGATTGGCATATACACTGGGAGACATCGAGATGCAGGTGAAGACCTCTGATTATGAGCGGGCAAAGGAAGCCCTGATAGAGGGTGGGTTTTCAAAGGCGGAAGATTTTCTGTAGTTTCCGGTAATAACAAATAAAACCATTTTATTCTGTACACATCAGATGTTTGAACAGGCAGAGAAAGCGAAGAAAAACATACACTACAAGTACATCCTGATTGGGTTTTTGGTCCTTTTGGGATTGATTATTTTCAGGTATACCCGCCCCTACATGAGCGGTTTCCTTGGTGCAGCCACGCTGTATGTGATTTTCAACGGGCAGCAGAAGCTGCTGACACAAAAGCACCATCTCAGAAAATCGTTCAGTGCATTTCTCATCGTGCTGGAGGTACTGATCTTTATTTTGATGCCTCTCACGGGAGTTACTTTCCTGGTGATTGACACCTTTTCCGGGATCTCAATCGATCCTGAAGCGATACTGGACAGCGTGAACGATTTTCTCACTTCAATGGAAGAGAGGCTGGGCTTTACGCTCTTCTCTGCCGAGAACCTGTCGGGATTGCCGAAATTTGGAACAGATATCCTGCAGGTACTCGGTAACAGCGTTTATTCGTTCGTCATCAATATCATCGTGATTCTCTTCGTTTTTTACTATATGCTTTACAATAACGATGAGTTTGAAAGAGCGATAAAAGAGATATTACCCTTCAAAGAGGAAAACAAGCAGATTCTGGCAGAAGAAACAGGTCTTATTATTCAGGCGAATGCTATTGGAATTCCTTTGATGGCCATCATTCAGGGTTTCTTCGCTTACATGGGTTACCTTATTTTCGGCGTGGATAACGCGCTGTTGTATGCCATACTTACCGCTTTCGCCACCATATTACCTTTGGTGGGTACCATGATCGTGTGGGTACCGTTAGGAATCAGTCTTTTGGTGGTGAGCGATTATGTGAACGGCATCGGATTAATCATTTATGGTCTTTTTATTATCGGAGGGGTGGACAATGTTGCCCGTTTCCTGCTGCAGAAAAAACTGGCCGATATACACCCGTTGATAACCGTCTTTGGTGTGCTGATCGGACTCCCGATGTTCGGGTTCTGGGGCGTGATTTTCGGTCCACTGATACTTTCCCTGTTCATCTTGTTTTTCAATATGTTCCGTCATGAATATGTGCCGGGTTCAAAAACTGAACCACGCGTTACCACACGTCAGAAATCGAGAAAGGTCAAAATTCCCGGTTATATTCCCTCCCAATTAAAAAAGAAAAAGACGAATGTGCTTAAAAGTGATTAACCCACCTCCTTTTCTTTTCGTTGTATTTTTCTCACTCCTATGGTGGGGATGTCAATCGGGTAAGCACGGTGAGAAGAAAAATGAGGGTGACGGAGATTATATCTCATCTGTTTCTGTCCTCCATGCCAAGGGCTTTCAGATTGACCATGCCAGGGAGTATACGAAAGTGACCATTCACAATCCCTGGACGAGCGATCGTAAACCATATGCTGTGTATTATCTTTACAAAACCGATGCTATCGCGCTACCTCCCGATGGCATAAAGGTGAAAATACCTGTCACCACGCTCGCTGTCAACACCTTCTCCTATTTTGAGTTTCTTACTCTTTTGGGAGAGGTGGATGTGATCAAGGCTGTAACCGACGGTTTCAGGGTTTACAATCCCGTCATTTTACAAAAGATGGAAACAGGAGAGATCATTGATTTGGGTGATCCTTTCAACCCGAATGTTGAGAAAACGATGGCCCTGAACCCACAAGCCATCATCAATTCAGCATACGCACAAATGGACAGTTACAGTGAACGGCTGATCCAGGCTGGATTTTCTGTCATTTACTCACTGGAGTGGATGGAAAACTCCCCTCTGGCCCGCGCCGAATGGATCAAACTGATGGCTGCATTCCTGGATAAGGAAGCGATGGCCGACACTATATTTTCCGGTATTGAGGGGAAGTATCTCGATTTGCAGGAGAAGGTTAAAGAGGTGCCCCAAAAACGTTCGGTGATGGCAGGCGACAACTTCCAGGGTACGTGGTACGTGCCGGGAGGCAATAGTTTCAACGCGACGCTCTTCCGTGATGCCCACCTCGACTACCACTACAAAAATAATAAAGAGAGCGGCAGCATTGGACTGGATATTGAATCGATACTCACTCAATTCGGAAATGTGGAGTTATGGTTCGGTTGCGAGGCCGATACCTACGGTGAGCTGGCTGAAAAAGATGCCAAATATTTGTTACTGCAGCCGGTCCAGAAACGGCAGGTCTTCAACAACCATAACCGAACCACACCATCGGGTGGTAACGATTTTTTTGAAAGTGCCATCGCCAACCCCGATCTGATGCTTTCCGACCTCATCAAGGCTGCTTATCCCTCGTTGTTGCCCCACTATTCATTCACCTATATAAAACCGCTGGAGGAGACACCTGCCCGTGAATAACCGATCTGCCATATTCCTGTTATTGGTTGCTTTTCTCGCAGTGGCATTCATCTGCGATATTTTCACCGGCAACGCACCCATCTCCGTGAATGAGGCATGGGCAGCACTTTTCAACACCTCAGGCGATCCGATTATCGACGAGATCATCCGGAACTACCGGTTGCCTAAAGCCATCACTGCCATGATCGCCGGTGCTGCACTGTCATTGTCAGGCTTGCTGATGCAGACACTTTTCCGCAACCCGCTTGCCGGCCCGGATGTGCTGGGTGTCAGTGCCGGCGCGGGACTGGGAGTAGCATTGCTGACCATGCTCAGCGGTACGGCAGTCTATCCTTTTATCTCTTCTATGGGAAGCATGGCGCAGGTGGTTGCCGCCGTTGGCGGAGCCGCTCTGGTGCTGTTGCTCATCCTGGGTGTATCTGCCCGGATCAAGGACTCGATTACAATTCTGGTGTTAGGGATGATCTTCGGATATGTAGCCAGTGCCATGGTGACGATCTTGCAAAGCTTCGCCGATCCCGATTCACTGAAGGTATTCGTTACCTGGACTTTTGGCAGTCTCGGAGGGGTAACCTGGGACAAAATGCCCCTGCTCTTCGCATTTGTCCTGACAGGTGTTGCCGTCGCCTACTTATTGCAAAAGGCACTGAACAGCCTGTTACTGGGTGAGAATTACGCTGCCAGCACAGGATTGAACATCAAACGAAACCGTTTTCTGATCATCACGATCGCGGCCATCATTACCGGTACCGTGACGGCATTTACCGGTCCCATCGCTTTTGTGGGAGTAGTGATTCCACATTTCGCCAGATCCTTTCTGGGGACGGTAAACCACAAAACCATTCTTCCTGCTACCCTTCTGATGGGAAGTATCCTGATGCTCGTTTGTGATATTGTCTCCCAGATTCCCATCGCCAACAGAACATTACCCGTCAATGCCGTAACAGCTGTTTTCGGTGCACCGATGATTGTATGGATTGTACTGAAAAGAAAAAAACTGTAGCGCCTGTACACTCTTTCTGAAACAGTTAAGTAAAAAAAGCTCATGCAACGAAGGGTGTTATGGTGTATTTATTTCGCAAAGAGAAGGTATCCGCTTAAACAAAAATGTGTCTGCAAGTGTCTAATAGATGTGCCGGGATATGAAAATATCAATTGGCATCGTTTTTGCAATATAACATACATCTGTCACCGAAACAGAGACAGTAAGCTGATACGGATTTGACTGCATGCATTTTACAGCAGGCTTTCCGAAAAAAGGAACTCAGGAATGGAAAGGGCGAACGGGGCAAATACCGGTGATTTTTTTTTTGGCGGACACATCCGTTTACCCTGATCGATTCAAAATAAAACTTTATATTTGTATTCTATTACACAGCATAAGGAAGGAAGGGAATAAATAATGGATAATAACTTTTCACAGCGAGTCAGAGACATTATGGCATACAGCCGCGAGGAAGCAGGGCGTCTCCAGAACAATTACATCGGGCCGGAGCATCTCATGCTTGGTATCCTGCGTGATGGAGAAGGGCTGGCCATACAGGTGCTTCAGGACTTCGATATTGACCTGCATGTATTGAAAGATTATATCGATTCTCACGTTCGTGACATACAGGAACCCTATGAAGGAACAAGCGAACTCGTGATCAATAAAAATACGGAGAAAGCATTAAAGATGAGCATTCTGGAAGCCCGTCTCACAAAGAGTCTGGAGACCGATTCAGAGCATATCCTGCTTGCGTTGCTGAAAGAAAAAAGCACGCTGATCAATGAGATACTGACACAGTTCCAGCTTGACTATTCAAGCGCTTTTCTGTATGTGAAGAGTATCATCGACAACCGATCGGAAACAGACGAGACCGATTCACCATCGGCAGGTGCCAACTTCACGGATGACGACGACGACGAGATGAATGAGAAGTCGTCGTTCAATCCCGGCAGCGGACAAGGCGCTTCATCTCAGGCGAAGGGTAATGCTTCCGATACGCCGGTGCTCGATAATTTCGGGACGGACATTACGCGCGCCGCGCTGGAAAACCGGCTCGATCCCGTTGTGGGACGCGAGAAAGAGATCGAACGCATCGCGCAGATCCTCAGCAGGCGGAAGAAAAACAACCCGGTACTCATTGGTGATCCCGGTGTGGGGAAATCGGCTATCGTCGACGGGCTGGCCCTGCGTATCACTCAGAAGAAAGTATCACGGGCGCTGTTCGACAAGCGGGTGATAGCCCTTGACATGGCATCCATCGTTGCCGGAACCAAGTATCGCGGACAGTTCGAAGAACGGATCAAGGCGATCCTGAACGAACTGTCGAAAAATCCGAATATCATCCTCTTCATCGACGAGATCCATACCATCGTGGGTGCGGGAGGAGCTGCCGGATCCCTCGACGCCGCCAACATGCTGAAACCGGCGCTGGCTCGCGGCGAGATTCAGTGTATCGGTGCCACCACCCTCGATGAATACAGGAAAAACATTGAGAAGGATGGAGCACTGGAACGCCGTTTCCAGAAGGTGATCGTGGATGCCACCACACCAGAGGAGACGCTGCAGATACTCCGGAACATCAAAGAGCGGTATGAGGACCATCACAATGTGCGTTATACCGATGAAGCGCTGCAGGCATGCGTGAAGCTTACCGACCGCTATGTTTCCGACCGCACTTTCCCCGACAAGGCCATCGACGCACTCGATGAAGCAGGAGCCAGGGTACACATCTCCAACATCGTGATTCCGGAGACCATTGAGCATCTTGAAGCTGAGCTGAAGGCGGTGGAACAACACAAGACAGACGCGGTGAAAGCCCAGAAATATGAACTGGCTGCCAGCTACCGCGACAAGCAGCGTCAGCTGTTGCTCGCCCTGGAAGCCGAAGAAGAGCGCTGGCAGAAAGAGATCAAGGAGAAGCCTATGTTGGTGGATGAAGAGAAGATCGCCGAAGTGGTGGCGATGATTTCCGGTGTGCCGGTACAACGTATTGCACAGGCTGAAGGACAGCGACTGCTGGAGATGCGTGAAGATTTGAAAGGCAAGGTGATCGGCCAGGACGAAGCGGTCGACAAGATTGTGAAAGCCATACAGCGCAACCGCGTGGGACTGAAGGACCCTAACAAGCCGATCGGCACTTTCATGTTCCTGGGTCCCACAGGTGTGGGAAAGACGCACCTGGCTAAAAAGCTCGCCGAATTCCTGTTCGATTCAACAGAGAATCTGATTCGTGTTGATATGAGTGAGTATATGGAGAAATTCAATGTCTCGCGCCTGGTGGGAGCACCTCCGGGATATGTAGGTTACGAAGAGGGGGGACAACTCACCGAGAAAGTACGCCGTCGTCCCTACTCCGTTGTGCTGCTCGATGAGATTGAGAAGGCTCATCCCGATGTGTTCAATATCCTGCTGCAGATCCTGGATGAAGGACATATCACGGACAGTCTTGGGCGGAAGATTGACTTTAAGAATACTATCCTGATCATGACATCGAACATCGGCACACGACAACTGAAAGATTTCGGTCGCGGTATCGGCTTCAACACCAATAATAGTGTGAGTGATACCGAATATTCGCACAGCATCATTCAGAAAGCGCTGAACAAGGCGTTCGCGCCCGAGTTCCTGAACAGGGTGGACGATATCGTGATGTTCGACCAGCTGAGCAGGGATTCCATCTACAAGATCATTGACCTGGAACTGAAAGGCCTGTACAAACGTATCGGCGATCTGGGCTATAAAATGGAACTCACAGAGTCTGCCAAGGAATTTATTGCCAACAAAGGTTACGACGTGCAGTTCGGTGCCCGTCCGCTGAAACGTGCCATTCAGAAATATATTGAAGATGAAATGGCAGAACTGATTATCCGCACAGGCATCAGGGAGGGTGATACGATTCAGGTCGATTTCGACACCGAGAAACAGCAGATCACCATGAATCTGCTGGAGAAGGTGGAATAATGGTAACCCTGCAAGGCCCGTTATCATCAGCCTGCCGGCAATTCCACCCCTGTTATCGGGCAGAGAGAGTGCGGAACGAATATCAACCTAATGATTTTATCTGCCTTTTTCCAATAAAATGATGATTTCTGTCTCCCGGGAATTATTCATTGCATCCGATAAACAAAACATCGTGAAACTTGTTTAAATAAATTGCAAACAGTGGATAAATGGAATCAGACAAAATGAAAATAGAGGTATGGACAGATATCATGTGCCCCTACTGCCATATCGGTAAAATACATTACGAGACAGCATTGAAACAATTCGAGCATGGCGATGAGGTTGAGCTTGAGTGGAAAGCGTTTCAGCTGAACCCCGACCTGCCGGACAGGGGAAAAGGATATCCCATAGAGGAATACTTAATTCAGACAGCCGGATTCACTCCCGGAAAGTTAACAAACATGTATGAAGCAATCAAAAGGCTGGCAGACAACGCAGGTGTACCTTTCAATCTGCCCAATGCGATTGCGGCCAGCACACGCGATGCGCACCGGCTGATCAAGCTGGCTGCGACAAAGGGACTCGATACGGTTGTGTTGCAGAAACTGACGAAAGCCTATTTTGAGGAGGCCAAAGATTACAGCGACCATGATCTGTTAATCGCTATCGGTACGGATTCAGGACTGGAAGAGATTGAAATACGCACCATGCTGGACAGCGATGATTTTCTATATGAGATCAAACAGGATATCCAGGAGATGGCTAACCTGGGGTTCGATACGGTACCTACCTTCCTGATGGACAGAAGGCAGGCAATCATTGGTTCCGAACCGGTGGATCTTTTCCTGAAGGTATTGCGGAAAGCCCATGCCGACTGGAGAAACCGTAAGGAAAGAGAACATGAACCAGTGGTAACGAAAGGCAAATCCTGTTCAGCAGACGGTGTGTGTGAAATATAAATGAGTGGAAAAAGATGGAATATTTACTGGTTGATCCGAAGGAAGGTGAGCGCTGGAGCAACGTTTGGCAGTTATATGAAGAGAGTTTCCCGGTAGCGGAGAGGAGGAAAAAGGAAGATCACCTTCTTGCCTGCACCGATGAGCACTTTTTTCCTTTATCGGTATGGGAGCGCGATGCACTGGTGGGATTGATGTTTTTCTGGGAGTGGAAATCATACCGATACCTGGAACATCTGGCCGTATATCCCGATCTTCGGGGTCATGGCTATGGCTCCCAGATGTTACGTTATCTGCGTGATTCCGAGCACACCATCATTCTTGAGAGCGATCCGCTCATCAATGAGTTATCGGTACGCCGTCTGCAGTTTTATGAACGTGCCGGTTACACGCTCACCCCCTATCGGTTTGTGCATCTGCCTTATCGCCTGGAGGCGCAACCGCAGGAGCTGCTTATTTTAAGTTATCCCAACATGATCACGAAAGAGCAGTACAACGATTTTCTCCGGTTTGTGAGTGAAGAGGTGATCCGTTATTGTGAGAGGCAGATTTAACAGTTCAGGATGGATTGCATGACACGCAGCACCTGATTCACATTCATAATTTCTCTTTTGGAACCGGGATATAAAGGATATACAATCACAACAACAATATCCTCTTCCTCCATCTTCAGATATCCTCCAAGGCCCCAGGAGACCATTCTTGCATCGGTTCTGAATTTCAATATACGATGCTCCCTGTCGGAAAAGGAGATGATCCATTGCCTGTCTACCCGCTGCATCACCTCATCAAAGGGTTGCTTTGTATGTCCCTTGTAATGAAACGTAGCTTTTTTCTGTCCTGTAAAAGCAGGGGGATCCAGTTTTTCTGATTCCATATAATCCAGTCTCTTCGAGAAATATGCGGTAATCAGTCCGGGTGGAATCATCCCTACAATAAAAAAGACCAGTGCTGCCTGCAATAGATTCACCCTAATATTCCACAACAGGTAAATCACGGCAATCACCCCGATATAAAAAAACAGGAATATGGATACCCAGTACAGGAATAAACGGAAGGTAAATCTCATAACTCTTTGAATTATTATGACATAAAAACGGTTTAACCATATGGACGGGCACTGTGACGACAAGTCATCAGCGACGAATTCCGGAAATATCAAACGGTTCACTCCACATTCACCGGTTTTAACGCCTTTGCGGAGTGACCAGTTCTTCCGTAATATGAATCTGGCTGAACCCCATCTCTCTCAATAAAGAGGTAATGGCCATTTTAGCCTGACCCGTTGCCTCTGCATAGATTCCCTGCTGAACAGCATCGCGGATCATCACGTTCTTCTCCCTGGAGAGTGCTTCGTTATAATCCGATATTTTAATAGGATTGAAGGCGTTCTCGCTTTCATTGAAGACTTGAACTGATTTTTCATCGATGACTGTATCCAGTATTTTCGGTTGAGGTATGGAGACATGCACGGTGGAATCGTTTTTCACGTCCACCTTGATCAGGTCAAAATCCACTCCCGCTTTAATATAGCCATTGTATTTCAGCAGGAAATATTTGTCGGTCAGCGGCACGTTGATATTCAGTATCTTCATGTAGTCCTTGTAACTGATCACGCCGGTGTAATTATGCTTAACCAGTGCCAGCTCCTGCATATAGGTGATGCGGCTCATCACGGTAGAACTGTCATACCTTCTTTCTTTTTCTACTCCCGTGTTATGCACCAATAGAACAACAGCAAGAATCACCGTGGTAAGAAAGAAAAAAAGTGTGGGCAGCGTTATTTTTCTCATACAATATTTTTAATTTTCCTTCATCACAAAAATAGTCATAATGTGGTTAGAAAAAAGAATTTGACAATTTATTTCTTTAAAATGAACAGATCTGGTGAACCATTACACAACAAAATTATTTATCTTTGACTAAAATTAGCGAATTATAGTCTTTCATTACAAAACTGGCTGATAATTTGCCCATAATAAAAAAATGATGTTAATTTGTTTTTTTTGGGTCTTAGAAGGACCAAATCCGGAAAATGAATGGGCTCAGTTGATATACATTGGAGAAAATTCTTAGAAAATGGAGACGAACAGTCATTTTCCATCATCTACAACCATCATGTGGACGACCTTTTCTCCTATGGAATCAGTCTGGGCTTTCAGAAGGAAGTATGCAAAGATGCCCTGCAGGATACCTTCTATAAACTCTACATCACAAAAGAAAAGCTGCATCATGTGGAAAATATCACGGCCTATCTCTTCAGTATTTTTAAACATCGACTTATTGACCTGAACCGAAAAAACAGAAGCGGAGAAAACATTGAATCCTATACCGAATCCTTTCCCATTCATGTGTCTATCCTGGAAGATATGATTGACATGGAGAACAGCGAACGAATCAGAAAAAAAGTAGAAACATTGTTGAACAGCTTAACGCCAAATCAGCGGGAAGTGGTCTACCTGAAATACATGACCGGATTACAGCACAAGGAGATTGCAGAAGTTCTGGGTATCCACGAGGAATCCGCAAGGAAGCTGCTGTACAGAGCCATCGAGAAACTGCGCAAGTACGCCTCAGAAGAAAAATATCCGGAAAAACTACTTCTCTTCACCCTGCTCTCCCTGTTGCAATAATCCCATTCCTTCCTCCCAGGTGAAATCTCATCCGGCTAAAATGTTAATTTTATTATTTTTTCATTTATTTATGTCCACGAAATCAAAATAATATTGTCATTACTAAAAAAGGTTTACAGTGAGTAACAAGTATCATACTTTTCGGAAAGATGATTATTTTCTTCACAATGAAGATTTTATCAGTTGGAGGCTATTTCAGACGAAGGAGTCGGAGGATTACTGGAACGATTTCAGGGCAAGAAATCCGCATTTGGAAAAAACCCTTCAGGAAGCGATCAGGCAATTTGATGCCATAGCGATAAATAGTTACCATTTACCGGAAACCGACAAACAGGCTATCTACAATACTGTTTTACGCAACGTCAGCCTTTACAGAAGACGCCGTCTGATAATGAGGATTAGCTGGTCAGCTGCAGTTTTACTGATAGGCATCCTGTCACTTCTCTTCATTACGCAGATGAAAGAAGGCAATGGAAACAGAATGCTGCAGGAAGATGAGATGATTGTAGGGGAAGCATTACCGGAAGAGGAGATCTATCTTATCTCAGCCGGCAGGAAAATAAACTTATCCGGTAATTCTCATATCGGACTCACGGACGATGGGAAAGCACTCGTGACAGACAGCACCTCTTCGCAGAAAGAGTTGTTGCTGGCTAAATCGGAGCTAAACAAGCTGGTGGTGCCCTACGGCAAACGATCAAACCTGACGCTTTCCGATGGCACGGAGGTATGGCTTAACTCGGGAACTGAACTGGATTTCCCTGCTGAGTTCAGCGGAAAAACACGTGAGATCCACGTTAACGGCGAGATTTTCATCGAGGTAGCTCACAACAGGAAAGTGCCATTTATCGTACATGCAAAGGATATGGATATTCTCGTGCAGGGAACCTCTTTTAACATCTCCGCTTACAGGGATGACAGCCGAAAGACCGTTGTGCTGGTAGAGGGAAAAGTAAAGATAGAGAGAGGATCGGTACCGATAGCCGAATTATTGCCGAATGAGAAGATTGACATCACCGAAAACAATATCCTGAAAGAGAGGGTCGATGTATCGGAATATATCAGCTGGAGAAAAGGCATACTGGAGTTCAACAATACCCCAATGTCTGAAATTCTGAAGAAGATAGCGCGATACTATAACGTGCAGTTCGAAGGAACGACAGACATACCATTAAGCAAACAAGCCTGTTCGGGAAAACTTTTCCTGTCTAATAACCTGGATAGTGTGATGACTTCCGTTTCCATCCTTTCCTCCACTGTCTACAAGAGAGAGAATAACAGAATACTTATCCGTAAAAAACAGATGCCTATGAAATAGATTCCTTCAAAGAAATGTCAGAAAAAAGATCGGACAATGCTGTCACATTGCCCGATCAGACGAATATTAATTTACAAATAATCCTAAATCACGTAAACTAAATTCACAACAAATGTATGAAAGAAATTATTAAATCTAAACAAATTGCATGTAAAAAATGCGACCGAATCTTTAGAATCATGAAAGTCTTTAGTCTGCTATTTTTCCTCTGCATCCTGAGCATGTCAGCAGAGAATGTATATTCCCAGCAAAAGGAACTTTCACTTGACCTGAGAAACGTAACCATCTCCAAAATAATTTCAGAAATTGAAAAAACGAGCGATTATGTATTTCTCATTACGGATGAGGCTCAGTTGGAGCTCAACAAAAGGACCTCTATCAGGGCAAACAAAGAAAGTATTCGCCATATCCTGGAGTCAGTCCTGAAAGACACGAACCTGGAATACAGCGTGGTAGAAAGACAAGTATCCCTTTATAAAGATACTGAGTCAAAGGCGTCGGAAAAACCTGTAACGGTTATGGAGGAGATTGCACAACAGAAAAAAAGTATAACCGGCAGGGTTACGGACAAAGAAGGAGTGCCCATTATCGGGGCAAATATTGTTGAGAAAGGTACCACCAACGGCACGGTAACCGATATAGAGGGAAAATTTTCATTCAACGTGGCAGATGATGCACTACTGCAAATCTCCTACATCGGATATCTTACCCAGGAGATAAATCCCGCAGGAAGAACAAATATCGATATCGTTCTGCAGGAAGATACACAGTCGCTCGAAGAATTGGTGGTCGTGGGCTACGGAGTCATGAAAAAAGTGAATTTAACGGGTTCGGTAGCTACTATTCAATATGATGAGGAGATGGAAAACAGGCCCATCACCAATGTATCACAGGCAATCAGCGGCAAAGCACCCGGAGTCTGGGTGAGTCAAAATTCCGGGCAGCCCGGTAATGACGAGGCCAGAATTCGGGTTCGCGGCTGGGGAACTTTAAACAACTCGAATCCCTTGGTTATTATCGACGGGGTAGAGGGTGATCTAAACAATATTAATCCCCATGATATCGATAACATCTCCATCATAAAAGATGCAGCCGGTGCCGCAATCTACGGGTCAAAAGCAGCGAACGGGGTTGTATTGGTGACAACCAAAAGAGGTGGCCAGAATGAAAAGTTCCAGGTAAATCTATCTTCCTATTTTGGAGTTCAGCAACTGGGGCGAAGATACAACCTCATCACCAATAGTGCCGAGCATATGAGTCTAACGAATCAGGCGCTTCTCAACGCTGGGGGAAGCACGCTCTTCCCTGAAAGCATGATTTCTGCTTTTGAAAACGGGACGGACAGTTATAAATATCCGAATACGGATTGGTTTGATGTATTATTTAAAACTGCTCCTATCCAGGAACATAATTTGTCCGTCACGGGAGGAACAGAGAGAAGCAACACCTTCCTGTCTTTCAACTACATGAATCATGAAGGCATGATGCCAAATGTAAAATCACAGCGATATGGATTAAGGGCTAACATGGGGTTGAATGTGAATACATGGTTTCAATTGGACGGACGCATCCATTACAACCGGAAAATCTCGGACGAGCCATACAATGATTTGGTGTATGGTTCATTAGGCCGTGTTTTCGACATGTTGTCAGGAGCCGCTCCATACATTGCCCCTTACACCAGGGATGGAAATTTTGGAGCTGTTGAAGCGATCACTGACGCCGGAGTTATCTTGTATGTTAATAAGAATCCCCTGATCGATGCCCACAACGGGAAAAAGAAAACGGAAACCAACTTTTTGAGCCTGAATGTTACCGCTGATATCAAGTTAGCTGATTTCATGCACTGGAGAACCAACGTAGCATCAGATGGAACCTGGAATATGATTGACAATTACAATCAAACGTTAATGGGATACACAGATTCGGGAATTCCGATGATGACCCAAAACTATAACCGCGAAGGAATTGAAATATCCCGTACGCAGGTTTCAACACTGGTCAACAATATCTTTTCTACCCTAAATTTCGATAAAACATTCAATGAAAACCATAACATCTCCGCTATAGCCGGATTACAACTGGAAGAAAGGACGATAAAAAACAGTTACGCCAGAAGATCCGATCCGCCCAAAGAGGGATTGACCGAGGTTGATGCAGGTACCTCAGGCATTCAGAGCGAAGGCAATATGCAGGGATTGCGTATGTTTTCCTATTTCGGAAGGTTGAATTATGCCTTGGCCAATAAATATTTATTTGAAGCGAATGTGAGGGCAGATGCCTCGTCGCGGTTCAAAAAAGAAAATCGGTGGGGTATCTTCCCCGGATTTTCATTGGGTTGGCGGCTCAGTGAAGAAGGCTTCATGGGAAATCAGGATATTTTCTCTAACCTGAAAATGAGGGCTTCATGGGGACAGTTAGGAAACCAGAATATTGCAGACTACTGGCCATATCTGACTACAATTGAACAGAACAATAACCTGAGCTACAGCTATAATGGAAGTTTTGCTCCGGGCGCGGCAGTCACATCGCTGATCGACGAGAATATTACATGGGAAACAACCTCATCGCTCGATATTGGATTGGATGCCGGCTTTTTGAATAACAAAATAAATATCGAAGCGGACTACTTTCATAAAAAAACAACCGATATCATCGTACAGCTACCCATACCCCTGATGATGGGCGGTTTAACACCTCCTTATGAAAACGTGGGAGAAATGGTAAATAAGGGTTTTGAGTTGACATTGAATTTCGGCAATCAGCTTCTTGACCGTGATCGTTTTGGATATAATATCGGACTGAATATGACCTATATCGATAATCAAGTAACCAAATTCAGGGGAGGGAAGTCCCCGGATCAACTCTATCTGATCAGGGAGGGATATTCTTATCAAACCCTGTACGGTTATAAGGCGACAGGGATTTACCAATCGACTGAAGAAGCCGCAGAACATATGTATGACAATAGTTATAAGCCGATCGCGGGAAATCTGAAATTTGAAGATATAAACAATGACGGGAAACTGGGCTTTGAAGATAAGCAGGAGATAGGGAACACAATACCAAAACTCTCTTATGGATTGAGCACCTCATTCAACTATAAAGGTTTCGACCTGAACCTGTTATTTCAAGGGCTTGCCGGAGTACACGGCTACAACTTCAATAACTTTACCAACCTCAATTATGAGGCAAGGACAATCTCCACAAAGTGGCGGAATGCCTGGTCACCGGATAACAGAGATACCGAGGTGCCCATCATGTATTTTAATAATGCATGGGACAACCAGGAATCATCTTATTGGGTAAAAGAACTGAGTTTTTTAAAACTCAAAAACATACAATTGGGTTACGCCATGCCGGGAAGTTTAACGACCCGACTGGGATTGGAAAAATTATACTTCTACTTGAATGCCCAAAATGTATTCGTTCTGGTCGATAAAGACTTTGAAGGGTATGATCCCGAGAAAGATACTTTTTCACATGGGATAAATCAATTCCCCGTTCCGAGAATTATTTCATTTGGTATAAACCTTAATTTTTAAAATGATGATGAAACTAAAAAAAACAGGCATATATAGCTTACTTTTGCTTTTGTTTATGGCATGGAGTGGATGTGTGGAAGATTTTCTTAACTTTACCCCTAAAGACAAAATGACATCCGCTAATTTTCCTGAAAATGAGGATGACATCCATTTATTGCTCAATGGAGTGTATGGCCAGCTTCGCGAACATGAACTGTATAGCGAGGGATTTTTTGCTTTCGGTGTATTGGATGGTGCCACACCCAATGCCTATAACTGGGGAAACACATCAATTGCAATGGTTGGTAACGGGCAGCTTGCTGCTACGGACGAAGGTTTGGTGAATTTCCGATGGACAAGAGGGTACGCCATCATATTCAGGGCCAATTACCTTCTGGCAATGCTGGATAAAGTGGAATTGAGTGAAGATGAAAAAGATCTGTATATGGGAGAAGCGCACTTTCTAAGAGGAATTGCTTATGCGATTCTGGCCGAAACATATGGGGGCGTTCCTATCGTTTTAGCGCCGATCTCGACAGAAGAAGCAAGAAAAATGAGCAGAAGTACTGCTGAAGAGACATGGAATCAGGCGATTTCAGATTATGATGTCGCCATTGAAAAACTGGAGATCGACGCTCCGGTGGTCGGAAGAGCGACAAAAGGAGCGGCAATGGCCATGAAGATGAGGGCATATCTCTATCAAAATAAATTCGACGAAGTGTTGACAATGACAACCCAAATCGAGGCGTTGGGCAAATATGACCTTTTCCCAAGCTATGAAGGGTTATTTACACTGGAAAATGAAAATAACAAAGAAGTAATATTCGATATCCAGTATATGCGTGGGGAAAATGCACAGGGAACACGCCTCGATCAATTTAATGGCACGGGTACCGGTAGCTGGACCAGAGGGACCAGATACGTACCTACCGATGATCTGGTTAATGCCTATGAACGAATCGACGGCTCCCCGGGCAAATACCTTGAGTCGGAGATCGACCTGGATAATCCTTATGAGGGGTGGGATCCTCGCCTGAAATTTACAGTAGTGGTGCCCGGTTCTTATTTTCTGGGATATCGTTTCCCAAATTATATGTACCCCGGCGGCGCCTTCAATCATCCCGGGAATAGGATCAAACACCTCAGCACGAGAAAATACAGGATTGCCAACGAGGCCGATTTACCACCTGCCGACCAGTCAGACCTGAACAATATTGTTATCAGGTATGCAGATGTTATTTTATCGAAAGCTGAAGCAATCATTGAAACAGAAGGAAACACAGATGAAGCCATCACATTGATCAACAGGATCCGTACCGGGCGTGATGACGTAAAGATGCCGCCTGTGCCCTATGGAATATCCCGGGAGCAAGCACGGGAGAAGTTAAGGCATGAAAGGCGGATAGAATTTGCCCTGGAAGGACTGTATTGGATGGATATAAAAAGGTGGCACATGCTGGATGGATTTCTGAATGATGTATACCCCTTAATGATACGTGACCATAATGGCGGCCTGATCGAAACCCGCTTTCCGGATGGCTATAAAGAACACTTTAATTTATTGCCTATTCCGCAACGGGAATTGTCTCTCAATGAAAACCTGGAGCAAAATCCTGATTGGTAAGAT
The DNA here is from genome assembly GCA_927407015.1 of uncultured Proteiniphilum sp. GTDB lineage: Bacteria > Bacteroidota > Bacteroidia > Bacteroidales > Dysgonomonadaceae > Proteiniphilum. Next base: position 252,677 of record CAKMJT010000029.1, read on the forward strand.
CCGGTATACAGGCAGTCTTTATATCCGCCACTGTTTCCGGGATGATGACGTGGTAAAAGGCGATACAAAATAAAAAGACACAATGATGAATATCTTTCATACAAATCTATTCAAAACAGTGCTCTCCGGCGGGCTTTTAATGACAGTAGTCCCTTCTGCTGAAAGTGCGAAAACGCAGCGTGAAAATCCCCCCAATTTCATCATCATTTTTACCGATGATATGGGATATGGAGATATTGGTGTGTATGGCCATCCAACCATTCAGACACCGAACCTGGATAAGATGGCACAGGAGGGACTGAAATTCACCAATTTCTATGTGGGGGCTCCGGTCTCCACCCCTTCCCGTGCAGCCCTTCTAACCGGAAGGCTTCCTATACGGTCGGGTATGTGCAGTGAAAAAAGAAGGGTGCTCTTCCCCAATTCTAACGGTGGTCTCCCCCCGGAGGAGATCACCATCGCCAAAGCGCTCAAATCGAACGGTTACCATACAGCGGCAATCGGGAAGTGGCATCTGGGTCATAAATCACCGTTTCTGCCTACCGATCATGGATTTGACAGCTACTATGGAATTCCTTATTCCAATGATATGGACAAGGTGGAGAAAACGGATCATTTTACCCTGGCGAATGAAGAGAGGTTCCAGGCGTACAACGTTCCTTTAATGAGGAACGGACAGATCGTTGAAAGGCCGGCGGATCAACGCACCATTACCCGGCGTTATACCGAAGAAGCAATCACAAAGATCAAAGATTTTAAAGGAGAGCCATTTTTTATTTATCTTGCACACAACTTACCGCACATCCCACTATTTCGGTCAGCCGATTTTAAAGATGTGTCCAAAGCCGGGATATATGGCGATGTGATTGAAGAAATCGATTGGTCTGTAGGACAAATACTCGATGCGCTGAAAAAGGAAGGACTGGCAGAAAATACATTGGTGATCTTCACCTCCGACAACGGACCCTGGCTTACGTTTAAAACACACGGCGGCTCTGCCGGAATGTTGAGGGGAGGCAAAGGAGGAACTTTTGAAGGAGGACTGAGGGTTCCTTCCATTTTCTGGTGGCCGGGCACACTTAAGCCTCGTGTAGTAATGGAGATGGCAACTACCATGGATATCTTTCCCACTTTTATGAAGCTGACAAATACAGCTCTCCCGGCGGACAGGATCTACGACGGGTATGATATAACACCGGTATTATTCGAAACCGGCCCTAACCCGAGGGATGTTATTTTTTATTATCGTGATACCGAAGTGTTTGCAGTAAGGAAAGGCGATTATAAAGCCCACTTTATCACGCAACCTGAATACGATAGTGATGAAAGGACCATTCACAACCCACCTCTTCTCTATAATTTAAGCGAAGATCCCGCGGAAAAATTTGATGTGTCCGGAGACCATCCCGAAGTTATCCGTGAAATTGAGCAAATATTGAAACAGCACCTTTCAACAATTGTTCCTGTTGAAAATCAACTGGAGAAGTAGAAGGTTATTCAGGAACAGGTGATGACAAAAATGCAGTCATAACCATAATTTTAAATTATGTAAACATGAAAAAATTAACGATTCTGGCATTAGGAATACTTATCGCTGCCACATTCTTCGCACAGCAAACCCTCTGGGGTGGTTCACATATTGTGTCCCCCGAAATTCATGACGATCACACCGTTACTTTCCGACTAAAAGCGCCGAAAGCAGTGAAGGTTGAGGTAACCGGCGACTTTCTGACACCTCAACAAAGGGAAACTCCTTTCGGGAAGAATGATGTCCCCGGTACAGCTGCATTGTTTACTGTCGAACATGTCCAAGAAACGCCTCAATTGGGTAAAGCCTCCGTCGATAAAGTAGTGGCTGCCATGACACTGGAAGAAAAGATCCAATTGTTAGTCGGAACCGGAATGACCGGTATCTCAGGAGAGACAACCGTCGTGGGCGAAGCCAAACAGCTTGTTCCCGGTGCTGCTGGTACAACCCACGCCATTCCCCGCCTGGGAATCCCTGCTGTTGTCCTTACTGACGGCCCTGCCGGTCTGCGGATCATGCCTGTTCGGGAAGGAGATGATCAAACCTATTACTGTACGGCTTTCCCCGTGAGTACGACACTGGCTGCGAGCTGGAACACCGAGCTGGTAGAGAACGTAGGCAAAGCCATTGGAAACGAAGTACTGGAGTATGGCGTGGATGTTCTGCTGGCCCCCGCAATGAATATCCATCGCAATCCCCTTTGCGGGAGGAATTTTGAATACTATTCGGAGGATCCGGTAGTTTCCGGGAGAATGGCCGCAGCCATGACAAAAGGTGTCCAGTCCAACGGAGTGGTTGCTACGTTGAAACACTTCGCCGTCAACAATCAGGAGACTAATCGTATGGGTAACGACAGCCGTGTTACTCCGCGAGCCTTACGTGAGATTTATTTGAAAGGCTTCGAGATCGCGGTTAAAGAGTCCAATCCCTGGGCGATCATGTCTTCCTATAACAAGATCAACGGCACTTATGCCTCGGAGAATCGCGAGCTGCTGATCACCATCCTTCGCGATGAATGGGGTTATGACGGGATGGTCATGACCGACTGGTTTGCTGGTAAGGATGCACCGACAATAGTCCGTGCCGGCAACGATCTGTTGATGCCGGGTACACCGCAACAGTATGAAGCCATCCTTGCCGCAGTAAACGAGAGCAGGCTCGGTGAAGATGATCTGAACCGGAATGTGAGGAATCTTCTGAACCTGATACTGCAAACACCACGCTTTAGGGGATATGCCTATGCTAATCGGCCCGATCTGGAGGCACACGCGGTGGTAACCCGTCAATCGGCCGCCGAGGGCATGGTCTTGCTGAAAAACGACCACAATACACTGCCCTTGTCTGCATCTGTCAGGAAAGTAGCTGCATATGGTGTCTCCTCCTATGATTTTATTTCTGGAGGTTCCGGAAGTGGTGATGTGAGTGAGGCATATACAGTATCCCTGGTTGAGGGTCTGATAAACGCCGGTTACCAGTTGAATAGTCAGCTGAAAGGGATGTATGAGGCATATATTGCGGCAGAAGATGAAAAGAACAAGCCGGATCCTGCCAATCCTTTGGCTCATCTCTTGCCGAAAGTGCGTCATGCCGAATTTGTGCCAGAAGCAGTCTCACTTGCAAGAGAGGCAAAAGAGTCTGATGTGGCACTGATCACTATCGGACGTACCTCGGGTGAGTTTGCCGACCGCACCTTGGAGGGAGATTTCAATCTCAGTGATAATGAGAAAAAAATGATGGAAGCTGTATCGAAAGCTTTTCGGGCAGAAGGAAAGAACACGATAGTTATCCTAAACATCGGAGGTGTCATTGAAACAGCTTCCTGGAAACATTTGCCTGATGCCATCCTGATTGCCTGGCAACCGGGACAAGAAGGTGGTAATACTGTTGCCGACTTGTTGGGGGGTAAGGTCAATCCATCCGGGAAACTACCTATGACATTCCCTGTCAACTATATGGATGTAGCCTCCTCCGCAAATTTCCCCTGGGATTCTGCGATTTTAAGGGCAGCCGGAATAGGATTCAGGGGAAGAGAGGGAGGTGAGAGTGACTCTCTCCCCAATGTGGATTATACAGTCTATGAGGAGGATATCTTTGTGGGCTATCGCTATTTCGATACTTTCCGGAAAGAGGTTTCGTACCCTTTTGGTTATGGATTGTCCTACACAACCTTCGAATATGCCAATCCTTTGATCGAGGAGACAGATGATGAATTCATCGTAAACATAGATATCACCAACAGTGGCGAAGTTCCCGGAAAAGAGATTGTGCAGCTCTATGTAACAGCACCGCAGAATCCGGCATTGCCGAAGCCTGAAAAAGAACTGAAAGCTTTCGGAAAAACCAAAGAATTGAAGGCGGGAGAAAAACAAACCCTGATCCTGAAAGTAACGAAGATCGATCTGGCTTCTTTCGATAATGACCAAAGTGCATGGGTTGTTGATCCGGGCACATATACCATTCTAGTGGGTGCCTCTTCCCGTGACATCAGGCAGAGAATGCAACTGACTCTCACCGATCAGATCATCAAGAGAACAAATAAAGTATTGCAGCTGCAAGATCCTAACATTGCAGGTGAAAAATTTTTACCTTAAGATTCATTTTTTTATAAATCCCGCAAGTGATCTTTCAGAGAGTAAAAATGTCGCGAATATTCATCTTGATATAGTAAAAGAATTAAAAGATTTTTTTTATGGCATAAGAAAATTAAATCTGAAATAGAAAAATAAATGAATGAGACTTGTTTTGATTTCCAATATAAAATGTTACTGTGGGGAAAGGTAAATTTATTCTGTGTTAAAATACATTAGGGTTACTTTTTTGTTGAAATAATAAAATAAAAATATCCAGATGAAACGGAACTTAATTGTAATTTTAATTGCTTATTTTTGCTCTAATGCGGTTTATGCACAACAAGCTGTTACACCCGAAACGGCGCTGGATTCCTACATCCACAATGATGACCCTACATGGGGATGGGAAGTCCGAAATGTATATCAGATCGAAAATACAAAAGCATATTCATTGTTGTTTATCTCGCAGAAATGGCAGGAAACCTTATGGAGGCATGAAATTATTGTATTAGTCCCCGATTCGGTGAAACAGGATGGAGCACTGTTATTTATAGCCGGAGGCTCTGTAAATGACGGAATGCCCGAGATCTCGAATCCGGACGATAAGACTTTATTGTTGTCAGCGTTAGCAGACCGGAATAATGCCCTTGTCTGTATATTAAAACAAGTACCTAATCAGCCTCTATATGGCGGTTTGAATGAAGATGCACTGATCTTCTATACGCTTAATGAATTCAGTAAAGACAGGGATTACTCCTGGCCATTGCTGTTTCCCATGACAAAAACAGCATATAAAGCCATGGATGCGATACAGGAATTTGCCGTTCAAGAGTTAGACAGGCAGGTGAACCGCTTTCTCATTTCCGGAATTTCAAAACGCGGATGGACCACCTGGATATCCGGCTCACTTCAGGACCCGCGTGTGGAGGCAATCGCTCCTATGGTGATCGATATGCTGAATATACCCGCCACCTTTGATTATCAGAAACAACTCTATGGAGATTACAGTGAAAAATTCGAGGATCTCGGGAATCTTGATATCTCGCAGACGATCCATAGCAAATTTGGAAGAGCTGTTGTACAGATGATAGACCCTTACTCCTACCGGGACAAGCTGACGATGCCTAAGCTGATCATTATGGGAACAAATGATCCCTACTGGACCGTAGATGCAGTGAAACATTATATCAATGAGATTCCCGGGCATAACCTGCTGCATTATGTTCCCAATGCCGGCCATGGTTTGGGGGATAAAGTACAGGCTTTCGGAGCGTTAGGTGCATTTTTTACCCATATGTTGTACAGGGCGGATTATCCTGTCTGCGAATGGAATCTGGTGGAAAAGCGTAGAAATATCGAGCTCAAAGTAAAAGCCTCACCCGATAAACTGACTGGCGCCAGATTATGGAAATCTGTTTCCGACAGCCGGGATTTCCGTGAGACTACATGGACTAAAAGTGATATACAGCTTAATGCCATAGACAGATCTGAGGTCAATGTAAGCATTAATTATCCGAAGAAAGGATTCCAGGCTTTTTATGTGGATCTGGTCTATAAAGATCCCCATGGCGATGAATATACGGTCAGTACGCGGACGTATGTTTCGGATAATAAAAAGGTATTTGTGCAATAATTGCCGATAGACATAGGTAACTAAATGACTCGACACAGTTACACCTTTTTACAGGCAATACCGGTTTTGTCGCCTTCCTCTTTAAATTTCTGACGACACGCGGCCTCATCGGGAAACTCTTGAATGAATTGAAGAAGATTCATCATCTACTGATGATATGAGGGATATTCCTCTGTCTCATTTTGTCGCTTTACTGTCGAACATGATGAAAGTGAGAAATATAAACATTCAGTCAAGCACAAATGAAATTGTGTGCCTGATTGGGAATTAATATGCAGACCCTATTTAAAGTGAACTCTATATCAAAAATATTATATGAAGAAGAAAGAATTATTTTTGCTTGCAAGTATTTGCTTGTTTAACTATTCAACAAGTAAGGCAAAAGAAAAACCCAACATAGTACTCCTTATTGCGGACGATGTTAGTTTTGATGATTTTGGTTGTTATGGAAATAAAATAGTTAAAACACCCAATATTAACAGACTAGCGATAGAAGGCATGCGTTTTAATAATGCTTTTCTAGTAACAAGTTCTTCCAGTCCCAGCAGATGTTCTATGATTACCGGGAGATACCCTCATTCAACAGGGGCAGCGGAATTACATACACCATTACCGGAAACTGAAATCCCATTTCCCTTATTATTGAAACAGAATAATTACTACACTGCACAAGCCGGTAAATGGCATATGGGACCGTCAGTTTACAGAGCTTTTGATCGTTATACGGATAACAACGGGGATGATAACGGGGATGGAGGTGAACTGAATTGGGTACGTTTTCTAAAAGAACGTAAACAAGATAAACCCTTCTTTTTATGGCTGGCATCTCATGATGCTCATCGTCCATGGGGTGCGGACAATTTCTTCATCAGTCATGATCCGAACGCAGTATATGTTCCTTTATATTTTGCTAACACCCCTGAAACACGTAGCGATATTGCTTCGTATTATAATGAAATAGCCCGGTTTGATTATTATGTTGGAGAAGTTAGAAAGGAACTGGAAAGGCAAGGTGTCTTTGAAAATACAATAATGATAATAATGGCAGACAATGGCCGTCCTTTTCCCAGATGTAAAACGAGAGTTTATGATAGTGGAATGAAAACACCATTTATTGTATCATGGCCAAGGGGAATTAAACACAAAGGAAGTGTTTCAAACAGTTTGATCAGTTCCATTGATATTGCCCCCACATTATTGGAACTTGCTGGCGTTGAAATAACAAATAATATTCAAGGTTTAAGTTTCTCTGCAATTTTGGAAAACCCGTCTAACGAAATCAGAAAAGTAATATATGCAGAACATAATTGGCATGATTATGAAGCCTATGAAAGAATGGTAAGAACAAAAGAGTATCTGTATGTATTCAATGGAAGGGCAAATTTATCAAATGGAGGACCAGCTGACTCTAAAATATCCTCAACCCAAAAATCACTAAATATGGTTAGAGATAAAGGATTGCTGACAGCGGCTCAGGCAGATATTTTCATCACCCCCAGGCCTGCAGAAGAGTTTTATGATCTCTCCAAAGACTCTTTACAGATTATCAATGTTGCTTCTCTACCACTATACCAAAAAGAACTGACTGAATTCAGAAAATTATTTAAAAGCTGGCAACAAAAGACGGGTGATACAATGCCCGAGAACCTAACAAAAGATTGGTTTGACAGAGAAACCGGTGAACCCCTAAAAAATAAAAATATGAGAGGAACAATGCCTGGAAAATGATCCTGACTCAATTTGCTTGGGCTGCATCACGCTCATGTGGGTGTTATATAAACATCTCTCAGCTACAAATTTTAACAGATATGCAAATATACAAAATGAAGAGACCGAAACTCTTGATGGTTACCGCACTCGCCGGGAGTGCGGTATCATCGTTCGCACAGATAAATCCCCGGGAACCGTACAATATACTTTTTATTGCATCCGACGATCTGAACAGTGATTTGCATGCGTACGGCGACGACCAGGTAAAAACCCCCAACATCGACCGGTTAGCAAAAATGGGAGTGGCTTTTACCCATGCATACAACCAGTCTCCACTGAGCGGGCCGAGCCGGGCATCCCTCCTGACGGGTTACCGGCCTGACAAAATCAATGTGCATGATCTGAACGGTCGTTTCCGTAATACGATACCTGATGCGGTAACCATCCCCCAGATGTTCAAAAACAACGGATACTATACTTGTCGCATCGGGAAAATTTTCCATGCCGGAGTTCCCAGAGAAATTGGAAAACCGGGAGCGGACGACCCGGCTTCATGGACGGAAACATTCAATCCGATCGGAAAAGACAAAACAGACGAACATAAAATCAGGATATTGAGTCCAGTCAAAGATGTCAGGATGCTGGGAGCTGCATTGGCCTATATGGCAACAGAAGGGAGCGAGGATGAACTGACCGACGCGATCTCGGCCAATATGGCGGTGAAAATCCTCAGGGAAAAATACAGTAAACCCGGTGCGAACGAAGACCCGATGTTGCGGAAAATAAAAGAACAAGATCGAAATCAACCGTTCTTCATGGCTGTAGGGTTCTACAGACCCCACTGTCCTTTCGTGGCACCTCAGCAATATTTCGATCTCTATCCGGAAGATGTGG
>CAKMJT010000030.1 GCA_927407015.1 uncultured Proteiniphilum sp.
GGAAGCAAACCAGCCGTTATCGGAGAGGGAGAAAGCAGCTTTGCTGCAAATGTTAAAAGAGAGTGTGGATGAGGCAGCCAATTTGAAGAAAGAGATGGGGAACGAATGAAATGGGGCATTCAACCGAAATAGATAAATAAGCAATAAGCAATAAGCAATAAGAGCTGTAAATTAAAAGTTATAAACTGATCGCTGATCGCTGACCGCTGACCGCTGACCGCTGAATGCTGTATTCTGTCGATAAAATTATGGGAAAAAGAGCCGGCGCTCCAAGATAATTTCCTATATTTGCTCGTTGATTGACTCGTTGAGTTAAATACATATAAGGGATGCATAATCGCCTTCAGCCATGGCGATCCCAAAAAGAGTTGCAGGAAAAATAAAACATAATAAAAAGATATCATCATGAAATTTGTAGTATCAAGCGCCACGTTGTTGAATCATTTGCAGGCCATCAGCAGAGTGATCAATTCAAAAAACACTTTACCTATCCTGGATTGTTTTTTGCTGGATTTGAAAGACAACATGCTTTCTCTCACGGCTGCGGACAACGAGACACGCCTGGAGACACTGGTAGCGGTGAACAGTGCGGAGGGTGACGGGAGCCTGGCCATCAACGCCAAGAACCTGCTCGACCCGCTTCGCGAGCTGCCCGACCAGCCGCTCACGTTCGATATCAACGATGAGACATTGGAGGTTTTCATCTATTACCACAACGGAAAATATAATTTTGTGGGGCTGAAAGGGGATGAATATCCGGAACCGAAGGAGCTGAAGGATTCTTCCATGTCCCTCAATATAGAGGCCGACACCTTGTTCTCGGGGATTAACCGGACTGTTTTTGCCACTGCCGACGATGAACTGCGTCCTGTGATGAACGGTATCTATTTTGATATTACGGCCGATGATGTCACCTTTGTGGCATCCGACGGACACAAGCTGGTACGTGTGACTACTACCGAAGCCAAAGGTGAGGGCCGCTCATCGTTCATCCTGCCGAAGAAGCCGGCCAACCTGCTTAAGTCTCTTCTCCCGAAAGAGTCCGGAACAGTAGAGGTCAGGTTTGATGAAAACAATGCCTACATTACCATGTCCGCCTATAAGATGGTGTGTCGTTTCGTGGAAGGACGTTATCCAAACTACAACTCAGTGATACCGCAGAATAACCCGAACATGGTGACACTCGACCGTCTGGCACTCCTTAACGCGTTGAAACGTGTGGCGGTATTCTCCAATCCTGCCAGCAGCCTGGTGAAACTGCAACTCTCTGAAGATAAGATCGTGGTTTCGGCACAGGATATCGATTTTCTCACAGCAGCGGAAGAGATGATACCCTGTAATTATGAAGGCAACGTGATGAACATCGGGTTCAAAGCTGCTTTTCTGATTGATATCCTCAATAATATTCCTTCTTCCGACGTGCGGATTGAGTTGTCAGACCCCTCCAGGGCAGGCCTGATTCTGCCGGTGGAGAAAGAAGAAAATGAAGACATGCTGACGCTGCTGATGCCGATGATGTTGAACGATTAATCCAATCCTGCATGCAATTAAACCTCAAAAACCCGCTGGTCTTCTTTGATCTGGAAACTACCGGGATAAACATCACGCACGATCGCATCGTCGAGATCTCTTTCCTGAAAATACATCCCAACGGTAAGGAGGAAGTGAAATCGCGGCGCATCAACCCTGAAATGCCCATTCCTCCCCAGGCAACCGCCATTCACGGCATCACTGATGACGATGTGAAAGATTGCCCTACCTTCAAGCAGGTGGCCAGGTCTCTTGCCGAACATCTGGAAGGATGCGATCTGGCCGGCTTCAACTCGAGCCGTTTCGATGTGCCGATGCTGGCTGAGGAGTTTCTTCGTGCCGGCGTGGATTTCGACATGAGCAAGCGCAAGTTTGTGGATGTACAGATCATCTTCCACAAGAAAGAACAGCGTACGCTGGAGGCAGCTTATGCGTTTTATTGCGATAAGAAGCTGGAAAATGCCCATTCAGCCGAAGCCGACACCATCGCCACCTACGAAGTGCTGAAATCGCAGCTGGAACGCTATCCTGATCTGACGAACGACATTGACGTGCTGTCGAAAGAGTATTCGAGTTTCAACAACAATGTGGATTTTGCCGGACGAATCATCTACGACGAGAAAGGTGTGGAGGTTTTCAACTTCGGAAAACACAGAGGTAAGCCGGTCTCCGAGATACTCCGGAAAGAACCCAGTTACTACAGCTGGATGATGGATGGCGACTTCCCGCTGAATACCAAACAGGTACTCACCAAGATACGACTGAAAGATTTAAACGGATAACGCCACAGGAATGCCCCGCTACTTCATCACCTTTGCATTTAACGGAAAGAATTACGTGGGATGGCAGGTTCAGCCCAACGGTACCAGCGTACAACAGGTACTGCAGGATGCCTTGTCTACCATTCTTCGCGGACGTGTGGAGATTGTCGGGGCGGGCAGAACCGATGCCGGTGTGCATGCCCGGAGGATGGTGGCTCATTTTGATTGGGAAGGCGATATTTTTCAGCCCCGTGACCTCGTCTATAAACTCAATAATTTTCTCCCGAAAGATATCTCGGTGACTGCCGTACAACGGGTGATTCCCGGGGCACATGCCCGTTTCAGTGCCATTTCGCGTACCTATACCTATTACATCACTACCGTCAAAGATCCGTTCCTGCATGAACTGACTTACCGGATTCATTTTGAACCCGATATGGGGCGTATGAACCAGATGTGTGCAGTGTTGATGGAATACACTGATTTTACCAGTTTCAGCAAGCTGCATACCGATGTGAAAACCAACATCTGCAGAATTGATGATGCCCGGTGGGACAGAAAGGAAGACGAATATATCTTTACCATCAGGGCGGACCGTTTTTTGCGGAACATGGTCCGCGCCATCACCGGTACACTGCTCGAAGCGGGCAGGGGACGCCTCGATGAGCGTGGCCTGCGGCGTATCATAGAAGCAAAGAACCGCGGTGTGGCGGGTGATTCGGTACCGGGACATGCCCTATTTCTGGAAGAGGTGACCTATCCCGCTGATATCTGGTTGTGAACAACCATTGTGGGAGGGTAGAATCACGGAATGACCGGATGAAACAAAAAAACGCAGCAGATTTGAATCCGCTGCGTTCATCTTTTTATCGGTGGAAAGTCCTCACCTTATAGAATGATTAATCGTTCATCGAGATCAGGAACTCCTCGTTGCTTGAGGTGCGTCTCAAGCGATTCAACAGGAACTCCATCGCTTCTACCGAATTCATATCCGACAGGAAATTGCGGAGTACCCACATGCGGTTGAGCGTCTCTTCCGACAGGAGCAGGTCATCGCGACGGGTGCTGGAGGCGATGATGTCCACAGAGGGAAAGACACGTTTGTTGGAGAGCCTGCGGTCGAGTTGCAGCTCCATGTTACCTGTACCCTTGAACTCTTCAAAGATCACATCATCCATCTTAGAACCGGTATCCGTAAGCGCTGTGGCAATGATGGTGAGTGAACCTCCATGTTCAATATTACGGGCAGCCCCGAAGAATCGTTTGGGTTTGTGCAGTGCATTGGCATCCACCCCACCGGAGAGTACCTTCCCCGATGCGGGCTGCACGGTGTTGTATGCACGTGCCAGACGTGTGATGGAGTCGAGAAGGATTACCACATCGTGGCCGCATTCCACCAGACGGCGTGCCTTGTTCAGCACGATCTCGGCAATCTTCACATGACGGTCTGCCGGCTCGTCGAAGGTGGAGGCAATCACCTCCGCATTCACACTCCGTTCCATATCGGTCACCTCCTCAGGACGTTCGTCGATGAGCAGGATAATCATATATACTTCCGGATGATTATCGGCAATGGCATTGGCAATATCTTTGAGTAACATGGTCTTACCTGTTTTCGGCTGAGCCACAATCAGTCCGCGCTGTCCCTTCCCGATGGGTGAAAACATATCTACCACACGACAGGAGAGATTGTCGTTGTGCCCCTTTGTGAGGTTGAATTTTTCGTTGGGAAACAGCGGTTTCAGGTGATCGAAAGGTACACGGTCGCGTACATCATCCGGTTTACGGCCGTTGATATTGTCGACTTTCACCAGAGGGAAGAATTTCTCACCTTCTTTGGGAGGACGTATGGGCCCTTCCACCACATCGCCTGTTTTCAGGCCGAAAAGGCGGATTTGAGACTGTGATACGTAGATATCGTCGGGTGAAGACATGTAATTGTAGTCGGAAGAGCGCAGAAAACCATAGCCGTCAGGCATAATTTCCAAAACTCCTGATGCTGTAAGGATACCATCGAAATCGTAGGCCGTATCTTTCTCCTTTTGTTGTTGTGGCGGATTCGGATACTGGTTCGGTCCCTGGTTCTGGGTCTTGCTCTGCTGCGTCTGGGGCTGTTGTTTCGGCTGAAGGGGTGATGGTGCCAGCAGATCCTGGAGCGACAATTTTCCTGCTGCTACGGGCATCTCTTTCACGGGTGCGGCGATGACCTCTTCCGGAGTGTCTTCTGCTACCACAGGCGGCAGTATGACAGGTGCCGGCGCACTCTTCTTTTCTTCATCCCTGTGTTTGGAAGAACGGAAGACCAGTTGGATCGGTTTACCGGGAGCCTTTGGTTCGGCCGGAGCTGCCTCTTTCTTCTCCGGTACCTCATTTTTCTCCGGTACCTCATTCGTCACCGGCGTCTTCTCCCTTTCGGGCGTCATCATTTTCTTTTCCGGCATCTCTTTTTTCTCTGGTATCTCTTTTCTTGCCTCAGGCATGATCGGAGTTTGTGGATGAGGTTGTGCCGGTGGAGTCGCTTCTTTTTTCAGGTCCGGTTTTTGCTTGTCTGTCGCTGTTTCTTCTTTTTTCACCAGTTTGGGCCTTTCGGTAACGGATACAGCCCCCTGAGATTGGTTCTTTGAAGGATTGGACTCTTTGATGACCGATTCGTGCTCCTTCGTCTCCGCCTTCTTGTCCGCAGCTTTGTTCTTTTGGCTTTTGGCCTTATTGTCGGGACGTTTTCTGCCGCTGTAGCTTTGCTTTACACCTGTGTCGGGGCCGAGCTTTTTTGTTTCGGCAATTGCTTGCTCATCAAGAATTTTGTATATGAGCTCCTCCTTCTTGTATGCATCAGGACGTCTTATTCCCATATCTTTGGCAAGAACCCGTAATTCTGTTGTGAGCTTTTCGTTAAGCTCAATAATGTTATAAGCCATGTAGATCTTTAAAATTCGTTATGCTTTTTGAAATAAATATTGTTATTGAGTGATTTCCGGTTTTACTGATGGGGCGTGAAACGACTATATCTGTTCTTCGAAACGATGTTCGACGACCGGAAGAAGTCAGTTTCATCCCTGGTTGGAAAAACGGTACATTATAAATAGTCGTTTTCTGCACCCTAAACAGTCAAAACAAGTTTTGCCTCTGTGCTCGCTGAATGAAAACTATGGATATATTTTTTTTGAAATGAATTGTAAATGATTAACCGTAGTCTGAATCAATTTACTGTCGAAGATTCGCTGACAAAGGTAGTGTTTTTTTTGAAAAAGCAGAATATCTTCGTAAGTTTTTTTGGGATTGAGATTAATAATCCTCCATATTCAGTTTATTGGAGGTACTCCGTCGCCTTTCTATTTCGTTTTTATAAAGCAATGATCTTCTCCTCTCTAGGGAATTGGCTGCAGTAGCCTGAATAAATAGGTCGTTAGCCGTCGTCGCCCATTCAAAGGCCTTATCCATGTCATCCATCATCTCATAGGCCAGCGCTATGTTCGCAGCGGCCTTGGCCTTGTCTGTTTTACCGGACCGGACATTATAAAAAGCTTCCCATTTCTCCAACGCTTTTGCCCATTCGGCTCCTTTGGCAAAGGCTTCTCCTTCCCGCATCAGAGAATGGGGGAGGGTGTAATACCATCTGTCCTGCATCTCCCAGTGTGGTGCAAACACATAGGTCATTTTCTCTGCAGCCTTCACGGCCAATATTTTCATGGCTTCTTCGCGCGAGGGAAGCATGGCTTCAGCATAAACCTGTTCATCCTGAATATCAAAACCTTCCCATCGTATGCTGTCGGTATATTGTACTGCCGGAATTTTTCCTTCCATGGTGGGGAGATAGACGCGAAGGATTGAATGTATTTTACCTGTCAGGGCCCCGTATGAATAGCCCTGCTGTTTGAAATGCTCTCTTTTCTCCGTCTGCAGGATCAGTTTATCAAGCGAGATGATGGCATCGGCTCCGGTTTTACTCCTGATCGTATTCATCGTCTCGGGTGTGAGGGGAAGTTCCTGGAAAAAATCAGTGTCGTCTCTTAACGGTTCCTTCAGATAGTGCACCTGCCGGAAATAATCCTCTTCATCCAGAAACTGAGCCAATGCTTCCGTATAGAATAGAGAGATGCTGTCCGAAGCAGCTTCCTCTTTCAGTATGTCTGATTGCCCGAGCAGTTTTGTGTTATGTCCTATCTCATCGGGTTGTTGTACCACATTGTTCACCACAATGACCGAGAGTACGTCAGCCGGCAACGTAACCTGGGCAGGTTCGCGTGTCTCAACTGTTAAATATTTTATTCCTGCGCAACTGCTCAGGAGCAATCCGGACACAAGAACGACTAAAAACAGTGATAATTTTTTCATGTAATGTATATATTTCTTCATTCAGTAGTAGTGATTGGGTTCGTTGAACGAAACGGATACGGGCCAAACCTGTCCTTCATGGCCGCTTCATCTCACGCTGCGAGCATGTTGCAAAGAATGGCAATGATCACGTAATGTTCCATCTATCCTAATGTGATTAACATTTTAATGAGTGGAAATGTTTTTAAAAATCATGAATACCGTCTCTATTCAGAGTCTTTTCGGTTGAAATAGTTTAATCTGTGGATCTGAAAATCTTTCATTTTTTTTCAGGAAAGTTGACCGTAAGATGGTTGCTGTAGCAAATTTTTGTGTATATTTGCTGCTCTCTTAAATTTGACACAAGAAACAAACAACTAACATGGCATTGAACATTATTGTGTTGGCTAAGCAGGTTCCTGATACGCGCAATGTAGGGAAAGATGCAATGAAAGCCGACGGAACTGTGAACAGAGCGGCACTGCCCGCCATTTTCAATCCCGAAGACCTGAATGCACTGGAACAGGCACTGGGAATAAAGGACCGTTTTCCCGGATCTACCATAACGGTGCTGACGATGGGCCCCGGACGTGCTGCCGATATTTTACGCGAAGGACTCTTCCGTGGTGCAGACGATGGGGTATTATTGACCGACAGGGCTTTTGCCGGTGCGGATACGCTGGCAACTTCCTATGCTTTGGCGATGGCTGTTCGGAAGATAGGGAAGTATGATATCATCGTTTCGGGTCGTCAGGCTATTGATGGTGACACTGCTCAGGTGGGGCCACAGGTAGCCGAGAAGCTGGGCATACCGCAGATAACCTACGCCGAGGATATCGAAAAAATAAGCAAAGGGAAAGTGAGAATTAAGCGCCGCCTGGAAAACGGGGTGGAAGTGGTGGAGTGTCCGCTACCCCTGCTGGTCACGGTCAACGGATCGGCACGTACCTGCCGGCCGCGGAATGCAAAATTGCTGCAAAAGTACAAGCATGCCAAAACCATCACCGAGCGGCAGGTAGAAAATCTTGATTACATTGATATTTACAGCAGCCGCCCCTACCTGAACCTTACCGAGTGGAGTGTAGCCGATGTGGAAGCCGATCCGGTACAATGCGGACTCTCCGGTTCACCCACGAAAGTGAAAAAGATTGAAAATGTTGTTTTTCAGGCGAAAGAGAGCAAACAGCTTACGGACAATGACATGGAGATCGATGAGCTGTTGAGGGAATTGATAGAAAATCACACGATAGGATAACGCAACGAATCACACAGAATGAACAACATATTTGTATATTTGGAAATTGAAGAGGGTACAGTAGCCGATGTAAGTCAGGAATTACTTACCAAGGGCCGTTCCCTGGCTGATCAACTGGGCTGTCAACTGGAAGCCATCGCTGCCGGTGCTGATCTTGATACGGTAGAAAAACAGGTTATCCCCTATGGCGTGGATGTCCTGCATATCTTCAGAGATAAGAGACTGTCTCCTTACACTACGCTGCCCCATACCTCTATCCTGGTTGAACTTTTCAAACAGGAAAAACCGCAGATCTGCCTGATGGGAGCTACCATTATCGGACGTGATCTGGGACCCCGCGTATCCTCGGCACTGGGCAGCGGACTGACAGCCGACTGCACCTCTCTTGAGATAGGGAATCATGAGGAGAAGAAAGCAGGGAAAACATACGAAAACCTGCTTTATCAGATCCGTCCCGCTTTTGGCGGAAATATTGTGGCATGGATCATCAACCCTGATCACCGACCGCAAATGGCTACGGTGCGTGAAGGAGTGATGAAAAAAGAAATCCTCGATCCCCATTATAAAGGGGTCGTGACAGAGCATCCGGTGAATGAATACGTGAAAGAGGCAGATTTTGTGGTTGCCATCCTCGACCGACACATTGAAAAATCGAAGGTGAACATCAAAAATTCGCCCATCATTGTCTCGGGCGGCTATGGCGTTGGCTCGAAAGAAAATTTTCAGTTGCTTTACCAGCTTGCCGACGTGTTGGGTGCTGAAGTGGGTGCCTCGCGTGCAGCTGTTGATGCCGGCTATGCAGAGCATGAACGGCAGATAGGGCAGACAGGCGTTACCGTCCGTCCGAAGGTGTATATCGCCTGTGGTATATCGGGACAGATACAACACATCGCCGGTATGCAGGACAGCTCTATCATCATCTCCATCAACAATGATCCGAATGCTCCCATCAATACCATTGCAGACTATGTGATCACCGGTGAAATAGAGAAGGTGATTCCGAAGATGATCAAATACTACCGGAAAAACACGAAATAGCAAACAGCGAACCGTAAGAAGTGACAACAAACAATAATCGAGTTAAATCAAACGATATACTGATAACCAGATGGCAAACTTTTATACAGATACACCACAGTACAGGCATCACCTGCAGCATCCGTCGATGAAGCGGATTGTGGAATTGAAAGAAAGAAATTACTCCGACAAGGAGACCTATGATTATGCCCCGATGGATTTCGAGGATGCGATGGACAGCTACGATAAAGTACTGGAAGTAGTGGGGGAGATCTGTGGGGAGATCATTGAGCCGAATGCAGAGGCTGTGGATCACAGTGGTCCTACCGTGCAGGACGGACGGGTAACCTATGCTGCCGCCACACAGGAGAACCTCGATGCACTCAACAAGGCTGAACTGATGGGGATGGGCCTGTCCCGTAAATACGGAGGGCTTAATTTTCCGATGGTGCCCTACATGATATCGGCCGATATCGTCAGCCGTGCCGATGCAAGCTTCCAGAATATATGGATGTTACAGGACTGCGGTGAGACAATCTATGAGTTCGCCGAAGAAGAGCAGAAGAACAGATTCCTCCCGCGCATTGTTCAGGGAGAGACCATGTCGATGGACCTGACCGAGCCCGATGCCGGATCGGACCTGCAGGCTGTGATGCTGAAAGCATCCTACAATGAAAAAGAAGGACAGTGGTATCTGAATGGTGTGAAGCGGTTCATCACCAACGGAGATGCCGATATTCACCTGGTGCTTGCCCGTTCTGAAGAAGGCACGAAAGATGCCCGCGGACTCTCCATGTTTGTCTACGACAAGAAAAACGGAGGGGTAACTGTGCGACGCATCGAAAACAAGATGGGTATCAAGGGAGCACCCACCTGCGAGCTGGTTTATAAGCATGCGAAAGCGGAGTTGGTCGGCACACGCCGCATGGGGCTGATCCGCTATGTGATGTCACTCATGAACGGAGCCCGCCTGGGTATCATGGCGCAGTCGGTGGGCATCTCAGAAGCTGCCACACGCGAAGCCTGGAACTATGCCGTGGAACGCCGCCAGTTCGGGAAGGCTATCATTGAATTCCCACCGGTATACGAGATGTTGGCCAACATGCGTGCCAAAACAGATGCATCGCGTACCTTTTTGTATGAAACCTGTCGTTTTGTGGATTTGTACAAGACACTGGAGGATATTGCCAGGGAAAGGAAACTCACTCCAGAAGAGAGGGAGGAGATGAAATATTACTCCCGTCTGGCTGATGCCTTCACTCCCCTGGGAAAAGGGATGAGCAGTGAATATGCCAATCAGAATGCCTACGATGCCATACAGGTACATGGCGGTTCGGGCTATATGAAAGATTACAAATGCGAGCGCCTCTACCGGGATGCACGCATCACCAATATCTACGAGGGGACGACGCAGCTACAGGTGGTGGCAGCCATCCGTCACGTCACTACCGGCACCTATCTGCAGCGGATTAAGGAATACGAAGCCATGCCGGTGACACCTGAGCTGGAACCGTTGAAACGCGTCTTGTCGAAGATGTCGCAGATGTATGAAAAGCTGGTCGAGATAGTGGTTACTCCCAAAGATGAAGAATACCTTGATTTCAATGCACGCCGGCTGGTGGAGTGTGCCGGACACGTGATCATGGGACATCTGCTTCTGCAGGATGCCAACAAAAACCAGGAACTATTCCGACGCAGTGCTGAAGTCTATATCCACTACGGACAGATTGAGGTGGTGAAGAACTATAACTTCGTGAGCAAATCACGCATCGAAGATATGGCCTATTACAAGCCCGATCTCACTGTCTAAAAAAACAAAAAGAACCTACTGAAGAAAGGCAGCCCGTTATTTGGGTTGCCTTTTTTGCCGGGTCATCTACCCGGCCGGAAAAGCAGCTCCAGTTTAGGCTGGGGGCGCATCTTGCCACTGAACATATCACGCATCCAGATCACACCGGCCTCCACACCGGTGGTTGAGTTGAACCAATGCTCTACCGACCCTCCATAATAGGGCGTGTTCATCAACGGCATCATAGGTGCTGCGGGACGATTATTCTGCTGCATCACCGGCATCCCGCCGTAGGCATTCAGAAACCAATCATCGTTCAATCGGTAACGACCGTGCAGGTCCATCGCCACAGCCGACTGCCGGAGACCGAACATGTTGCCTGCCGTTTGCATATAAGAGAGACCACCATCGATCATCAGGTTTCTGTTGATCCGGTAGCTCGCATCCAACCCCGTGCTCCAGTGTGGCAGGAAGCCGAAGTCGGAATGATAGCTGCCGCTCGCCCCCAGCATAAGCTGCTGTGATACCAGGTATCGGGCACCTGTGTTCAGGTTGTAGTAGTTACCCTTGCCAAAGTAAGGTGTCTCCACCAATCCCAGCGTGGCGGAGCTGTAGAGCAGCAAGTCGGGAGCAGGCTGCATCGTGGCCACGGCGGTACGGCTTTTCGTATTGATGAAATCGGATGCGGCACCTGACCAATACACGGGAGGCAGTAAGGAATGGCTACTTTCCCGGTTCAGGCTGATCTTGTGGCGTTCATAGGGAGTAAACTGCGGCTCCGCGTTTTCTGCCGGGTTGAGGCGGGGGAGACGCAGCGGTATTGTTTTGTTGGGATCAGGTGTCAGTGAGTCGGTTTTCTTATCTGTTGCTGTCCCGGTTTGCAGCCGGAGGCTATCGCGCTTCACCGGAATATCCTGCGCATGAAGGGTTGAGCAGATGAACAGCAATAGCAAAGGAAGATATACATGTCTCATGTGAATTACCGCTTTTGAAATGAATACGCTGTACACAAAGGTAATAAACTTTATAAGAACCAAAAGAACTTTTGAGATCCGGTGTCTATTTAAGATGAGAATCACCGAGGAAAGTTGCACCTTAGGGGTTCTATATATTTAGAAAATGTAAAAAAATAAGAAAAAATCAATATTGAATCGTTCAATTTAACTATCTCCGCTTGGTTTTTCCCCATTTTTTCTTTTTCTTTGTTACTGAAAAATAACAAACGCTAAAATCGATTGCCTATAAGTCCTCTTTACTCAACTAAATTAACATCACAATTTAAGCAGTAAAGCAATGGATACTCTCAGCAAGATGGCCGATGAGGAATTGGTCATATCGTATGCCGAAGGCAATAACGATGCGTTTGATGTTCTGCTACACAGACATAAACAACAGTTGTATCATTATATCTTTTATACCGTACGCGACAGCGTCCTGGCAGAAGATATTTTTCAGGACACCTTCATCAAGGCCATCACCACCATCAAACAGGGCAGGTACACCGAGACGGGTAAGTTCAAGGCCTGGATCATGCGCATCGCACACAATCTTATCATAGACTATTTCCGGCAGAAAAGAAATGAAAACAGTGTCTCCAACGATGCCTGTGAAGTTGATTTGTTCAATAATCGGATGCTGTGTGAGGATACAGTCGAAACAGAGATGGTGAAGACACAAGTATTCAGTGATGTGAGAAAAATGATTGATTTTCTTCCCGCATCCCAGCGGGAGGTGCTGGAGATGCGCTATTACAAGGAGCTGAGCTTCAAAGAGATTGCCGATGTCACAGGCGTCAGCATCAATACAGCCCTTGGGCGCATGCGCTACGCCATCCTCAATATGCGTAAGCTGGCGGAGGATCATAAGATGATATTGACAATGAGCTAAGAAAATGTCTGTCAAATTATTTCCAATAAGAAAACAACTTTCAATACTGCAGACGCCCGTACAAAGCTGAAGCACCTCTATCCTATATTGAACTTTTAAATGTTACAATGTACTAGTGTCCCATTAAAATTGGGACATTATTAATAATCAAATAAACCTGGTTCATTAGGTCCAAATCGTTCTTTGTCATTTTGAAATTTAGTTTTGTCAAAAAGGTCTCTAAGATGAGTTTTATCGGTCAATGAGATGCTTAATATCTGAAGAATCTCGTACATGCTCCTGTCAAGTTTCATATCGTGTTGAACGATTGCCACAAGGCAGTAGGCGCATATTGCAGCATAGATTTGAATTCGGACGGCGTTCTCAGTTGTACCCCAGAACTTCCTGATTTTAAGATGCTGCTTCAGCCATTTGAAGAACAGTTCTATTTGCCATCTATTCTTGTAAAGTTCGGCAACTAGATGTGAAGAGATGTGCATTGCATTTGTCAGGAACACAAATTCACGTTTCTGTTCTTCATCCCAATATCTTACCAGGCGAAGAGGTTCAGGGTAGTATTACTTTGGATAAAAACCCGTTAACTCAATTGTTACATCCGAAAGCACGTTCTTCGGCAACCTTCGCTTCCATTTGATGGTCTTGTACTGCAGGTTCTTCTTTGCACGAACAACGAAGTAAGCTCCAATCTGGTGAATCCTGTACAACATCTTAAAGTTGTTGTAGGCACGGTCAAATATGTAATAAGATCCGGGCTCATAAGGAATTTCCTTCATCGCTTTTGAATCGTGTACTGCGGCATCGATGATGTGAAAGAATGCAGGTATCTGTGTTTCCAGATCATACAGGGTGTGTACTTTGATACCACCTTTAGTCCTGCGGAACTTTACCCACCAGAAAACAGCCAGACACAAATCAATAGTTGTTGAATCAAAAGTGAATACGCTTCCATCGAGTTTGAAGATGTCTATAACATGCTTCTTCCTTGCCTCGTTTACAAGGTGATAGGCATATTCTTCAAAAATGAGATAGTCCCTGTCTTGATTGGCTCTAGCAAGCGATGATCTTGAAACACTTCTGCCCATTCCTAAATGATAGCATTTGGAATTATGAGCCTCAAGAGCGATAATCAAATCTCTCAGACTTTCTCGATTAGACAATTGCCCAAACATCAATGCAAGGAGCTGATTCCAACAAGTGAGATGCTTCACATATTTGTCGCCATCATACTTTCGAACGATGTAATTGAATTTATTCCTATCTAAGAAAGCGACCAGCTGAGCGAACACGAATTTATCTTTATGCATTTGCAATCCTGATTAGGATCGCAAAGATGAGAATTCAAATCCGTTTAATCGGAAATCGTCTTCAACTAACTAAATTTCAAATATTTCAAAGAGCTATTGTAGATTTTAATGGGACAGCAATGAAACATTGCCTCTTATTAGCGTATATTTAGTGATCAAATAGAGTAAAACACTTAATGATGAGCAAAACAATGATAATTCGTTATAGTAATCAAAATCCATTCCATACTTAAAGAAGATGCTCAGAATTAAATTATTTATTATAAAACACACTAATAAAGCGATAGATTCCTTTCTGTCAGAAATTGACTTTTTATTAATAAAAAAAGGATTTAATACGAAAATAAGTATAGGTGAAAAAAATAAAAAAGGTACAATAATTTTCCAATAGTTTTTATACTTACTAGAATTTCTATATACAATTATTAATCCTATGATATAGATTATAACATTTATAATCAAAAATCCAAATAAAGAAAATCCTATTTTCATCTGTAAAATAATTTAAGTTTTAACTACATTTAATTCCAGCCATAACTCCATTCATAACAGTACATGCCCCAACAATATCCATTATTCTGCATGTAATATCGTTTGCCGCGTCTTGAGCAATTTTATCTCTATATTCTTTATATTGCTTATTTACATATTGCTTATTTACGCAAGCATACCAACTTTTTAAGGATCTTGTCACACTGCTATTATAGGGTAACTCAATTTGATACAACTTTTGATTTTGATCAAAATAGAATATACCTAAGATATAATCCCCGTCTAGATGAGTCATTTTCAAATCTCCATTTTCAGTGATATTATACACTATCTTAGTCTCAATAAACTTCATGTGTAGGAGTTTCCGATAGTAAGATAAACTGAAATTCAGAATAATCGCTGTTAATTGTTCGTGTACTAAAAGTTTCGTCTTTATAAATATAAAAATTTATTCCGCTATCCTCATAATTTGGGATACTGTCTTTTGAAAAGGACAACAATAAACTCTTATAATCAGTCTCTACGTCGAGTGTTATTTCAGGGACTTCAATCTTAAATTAGCATTTGAACAGTAATTGAATAAAGAAGTGCAAATAATTGCAAGAACCAGAGCAAGTATTAAATTTTTCATGATGATGTAATTTTATGTTAGATTTGAAATAAAGGTATTTTAGGTCTGAAAAAGAGATGTATTAAGCTCTCTTTTAACGTATTCAAATAGGTCAATAGAGTTGAATACTCATTTTCTCTCTGCTATCTAAGTTGAATTAAATATTAGAATTCAGCTTATTATTTATTATTAAACCCTAAGATAAAGTTGAGAACAACAAAAAAGCCGGATTTTCAGCCGGCTTTTTTGTGTGGGTAGGAGTTCTCATCGTTTTGCACAGACGGTGCACATCCATTTTTTGCGAACATGGGCTGTATATGGATTGTCTCAAAAACCATCTGAATATCCAATAAACGTTGAAGTTCATTTTTTATTCCTCTGAGCAGATACTTCGAAATGCGGATACTTCAAAAAATGTCTGAAACAGTGTTTGAAGCTGTTAAAGCAATTCTGAGAAGTCTTAACTATCATTCGTTTCGATAACATTCAATCGTTTGATACTAATTTTTCCGGATTTTGAAGCAGAATAGATACACGAACGCTTTCACCAGACATGCGTAGTATACAGGTAAACCTGTCACTGTAGATGCAGGAAAACGCCCAGTTGTGTAAAAGTATTCAGCCCTGGAGATTCATACCATCCCTGCCTTTTCGCGAACGAAAAAACCGATGTAGTAGAAAATCCGTTTTTTGAAACAGGGTCATTGCGAACGATCACTATTCAAATGAAATTTCTTTCATCAATCATACCAATCCTAAGATCAGCACTCAATCTGAAAAAAAGACCGATGGTGAAACAACCGATCCGAAAATCGGTATTATTCAATTTTGACAAAGACATTACACATCAACATTTCCTTTCCTTTCAACTGACTCCGAAGAGATAGGAGAAAGTGAACAGAAAATGATACTCTCCGTCTAATGAAACCTGAAACAGAAAAAAACATCCGTTTTACCTTTCTTAGATTTCTGTTTTTCGGCCTGTCTGTCAAAAACAACCGTCTTTTCCTTTTGAGATAGTTCGGGAATTGAATCCCGTTGATCTGTCCCAATGATTCGGTATCGCAGTTGATTCACTTATTTGTGATAAGGAAATCTATACGTCCCGAAATCCTGCCAGCTTTTGTAAGCTACTGCATTCCTCCCGCAGAACAAGCCAACCCGTAAGGGATCACCGTTCAACCGTAATGGAATAGCAGACAGCTGCAAATTCTTTCTGTGCGATAGAATAACCATTCAGTTCATCAGACAAAAAGCGCAAGGCTTTTATCGTCATAAACAGAGAGAAAAAACAGACAAGTCTGTTGATCTCCTGAATGAAATTCTTCCGGTCGTGTACAAAATGTCAAAGAACTCCTGGTATCTTTTGTACGATTAACGTACTAAAATCTCTCGTTGTTGTTCTCTGCAAATATAACATTACTGCCAAACAATAAGCAAATTTTTTGGGGTGTAATTGTGAACAACTTCCTAACAACATATTAACAAGTTATCAACAAAAGTGGTTAACTGTCTGTAAAGTTTAATTATAGAAGGTTAGCAAGTCGCATTTCCCGAACAAGAAAGGTGTGATGCTGCATTTTTCTGCTCGATGTTCACCTGTATCGTGTGATCATGTTTCCAACATGACAGTAATTTCAGTGATGGGAAGAGGTGAGCTGTAACCTCACGATGGCAGGGATTGTTTTTCGTTTCCATGATGACTGAAGTCAGGAAATGGAAAACTACTCTTTCCAGCTGGCGTGAATGATACTTCCCTTTTCGGGGTGATTCTCTATGCGGAGGTGTACCTCAATCTCCTGCTGCATCTCTTCCACATGGGAGATCACGCCGACAATACGATTCTCTTTCCGCAGCGACTTCAGGGTGTCGAACACGATATCGAGTGATTCCTTGTCCAGCGAGCCGAAGCCTTCGTCGAGAAAGAAGAAGTTCTGACCCGGCTCGTTGATCTGCTGGATATTGTCTGCCAGTGCCAGTGCCAGGGAAAGTGAAGCCTGGAACGTCTGGCCACCGGAAAGTGTTTTGACGCTTCTCACTTTGCCGTCGTTCATGAAATCCCTCACCTGAAAATTATTGTCGGATGTGATCTCGAGGCTCAGCTTCTGGCGTGTAAGCCGGAAAAACCGGTCGTTGGCTGCGTTGCAGAGATGCTGCAGGTAGACGGAGGAGATGTAGTTGACAAAACCACTTGCCGTGAACAGCGATTTCATTGTCTTGATATTCTCAGCCCTGGCATCCAGCTGATCGAGCGCCTTGCGCAGGGAGATCATGCTTTGCAAGTCCTCCTGCAGTTTTTTAAGCAACGCTGTGATCTTTCCCTGTTCCTGGTTCTTTTGGGTTATCTCCTCCCTGAGTGCCCTCATGGCAGTGAGGAGCGACTCATGTGCCCTGCTATCATAGACTCTCTGGCCGATCTCCTTCTGCAGTTCATCGAGTGTCGATTTACTACGGAGAAGGTGGTTGGTGAAGGTGGTCGCTTTTTCTTTTTCAGCTTCCACGTCCATCGTTTCAGAGAGGATGTGGGTTACCTCCTCCATATCCCTGAAGGAAGATCTTGCCAGTTCTTCTTCGAGCTGTTCCTGGAGTCTGTCGATGGCCGTTTGTTCCAGTGTGAGCTCACGCATGTTGATTTTCAGGCTTCCCATCAGCGTCTCCTTCTCACGCAGCCGCTCCTGCAGAAGGCTGGTGTTTTCCTCATATCTCTTTTGTATCTGGTCATACTCCTGCAGCAACCGTTCCTTCTCCCTCCCGATATCATCGGCCGGGATGTGCCGGTACGGTTCCGGCCGTATCAGTTCAATCTGCTGACCGATGGTGGATAACGTGGTCCGGAAAACCGTGAGCGTGGTGCGTATCTTCTCCAGCTCCGACCGGTAGCGCTCTCTTTTTTTCTCTTCCTGTTCCAGCTCTGCTGACAGTTCTGACAGCTCTTTCTCCTGTTTCCTGATTGTCTCCTCAATCTCCTTTGCCAGTAGGAACGCTGCGTTTAGCTCCGCTGCCTCGCGATACTTTTCCCAGATGAACAACCGGCTGTGTTCAGTTACTCTCTCCTGTTGTGCCGCACACTTTTCATTCCATTCTTTCAGGTCACGTTGTTTTTCGCGCTGACGACTCTCCAGCAGGCTTAACTGACGGCTGAGCAGCGCCATGTGACTGAGTTTCTGTTCCAGGACCTGTCTCTCCCCACCAAGGTGCTGCAGGCGTTCTCCGTCATGGCCGCTCGCAAACAGCACCGGATGGTGTGTGGAACCGCATAAGGGACAGGGCTCTCCCTCTGTCAGGTCATCGGCATAGGTTTTCAACCTTTCCCTTACCCGTAGGTGATTCTCCTCTTCTCCAATTGTATACTGTTGTTGTCTGATCTTTTCGGTTTCCGCCTGCAGGATGCTTTCATATTCACTCATGCCGGCATCGTGGGGGAGCTTGGCAAGCAAGGGGTCTGCCAGCAACAGCGACTTCTCCTCTCTTAACTCCTTCTCTTGCCGTACCTGTTTCTCCACCTCCTTCAGGATATCGCCCAGCTGCTTGTCGAGGTACTGTCTCTCGTTGTGCCACGATCTGATGGCTGAGAGGAGTGCCAGGTCAGGCATTGTGTGCCGTCCCTCCCTGATCTGATCTTCGAGTTGTTGTCTCGTAGTTTTGAGTCTTTCCACCTGATCGCTCGCCTTATCGAGAAAGTCAGCACCATTTTGTAAGCGTAACTCCTCGGCGGCGATGTTCTCCTCCAACCGTTTCATCTGCAGCAGCCGATCCAGATCAGCTGCTTTTCGCTGTAACTCATCCCGTTTCTCGTAGGCCGGTCTTAACACACCGAGAACGTTCCCAAGCCGTTCCACCTCAGTCTCACTCTGTTGCAGCCTCTGACTGTCGGCAGCGATCAGCATGGCTCTTTCCTCTTTTTTCTTCCGGTTTTCCTGCAGCAAGCCCAGCGGAAGCTTAAACCGGTAAAGAGCCTGTTCGTAGCGGTTGATTTTCTTTTCGAGCTCCCTGAAAGCAGGTTCCTGCTCCAGCAACTTGCTGTACTCCTTCTCTGCTTCGGCACTTCTCAAGGTCAGTTCCCGCAATTTTCTCCACTGTTCATCTGTTTGTCCATACACCTCCAGCGTGTGATTGTGCTGACTGAGCTCCTCTTCCAGCAGTGTCAACTGCCCGTTATAGAGGCTGACCTGTTGCGGGTCGATATCTCCCAGTTGTTGTTGCTGTCCCCCGAGATGCTGCCTGAGGGCATTGTTTTTCGATTCCAGCGAGGTCACCTGCCGGTAGAGCTCGTACTTGCCAAGGTTGAAAAGCTCTTTCATCATCCGGGTGCGGTCTTTGTCCCCCAGCTGCAGGAATTCCTGAAACTGTCCCTGGGGGATGATGATGGTACGCTTGAAGTTCTCGTAGCTCAGGCCGACAGCCTCCGCGAGCACTTCCTGACCGATGGGGAGCCACTCGTTGTCTACCTTTTTATACGTGGCACGATCGAGCGTCTTCACCTCCTCGAACCGTCTGCTGTTACGTCTCCCTCTGACGGTGGACCGATAGGTGGTCCGCTCCCTGCCTGCCTCAAAGATAAAGTCGATCAGTAACTCGTTCGATTTGAGGTTCATCATGTTATAGTTGCGGTTGTCGCCTGACAGGTTCAGCCGGTCGGTACGCCCGTATAGGGCGAAGGTGATCGCCTCCAGGATGGACGACTTGCCGCTGCCTACCGTGCCGAAGATGCCGAACAGGTGGGCCGAGGTGAGCCGGGAGAAATCGATGGTCTGTTTCTCCTGGTAGGAGTATAGTCCCTGCAGGGTGAGTTGAATGGGTATCATGCTTCTTCTGCCAGCATTTCGTTGAACAACTGCATCAACTCGTTGTTAGGTTCCTGTCCCTTCACGTGTTGGAAATAATCGCGAAACAGTGTTTCCATGTCACGGCTCAGATCGATCGCTCTCTTCTCACTGCCCCCTGCGATTTCCACATGGGTCACCTCCGGGATGACAGTGACAATGGCGGGATGAGCGGCACTGAGCATCTTTCTCTCGCGGGCGGTGAGAAAAGTGTCGGTGACGATGGTCAGCTCGACCAGTGCATCCCTGTTTTCAGAGAGCCACTGCAATGCTTCATCGACACCCGTTGCCCTTTTCCGTGACAGCTTACGTGCACGGGTGAGTATTATCTCACGTACACTGGCTGCTTCACCCGGAACTATTTCAGCCAGCAATACATACTTTTGCTGACCCGCCTCGGCAAAGCTGTAGGAGAGGGGGCTGCCGCTGTAAAAGACAGGTGAGGTTGAAAGGGATGGTGATGGTGATGGTGACGTATCTACCCGGTGCATACGGTGCAGATGCCCCAGTGCCGTGTATTGTATCTGCGCGGGTATGTTCTCCGTGTAGAGGGCCTGTGCTCCCCCCACATGCAGGATGGGCTTTTCCTCCTCAGGCTCTTCCGGGAAGGCCTCTCCTTTTTGAATCATAAAGAGATGCGACACAAGGATGTTGACGCCATCACGGTCACAATAGCGGTCCGCCAGCTTCTGCCACCTCTCCTGCAGGACAGTACTCAGCTCCTCTTCGCTGTCGCCGAGGCCGAGAAACATCTTAAGCCGGTACTCATTGGCGTAGGGCGTAAACAGGATACGCAAAGGAACCTCTGTTCCCGGCATACGGAGTGCAAGAAAACCTTCGTCACTTTGCAGCACGCTGAGTCCGCTGTCGAGTGAGAAGGGAGGGATAAGGGTTTGGGGGTAGCCGGCAAAAATGATCCCACACTCGCGCGCCAGCGGATCGGGTGCTTCGATGCGGTCAGGTGAGTCGTGGTTGCCGGCAATGGCGACCACCGGTCGGCGACCGCCGTCAGTCAGCCGCTTCAACGTTCTGTAAAAGAGATCGACCGCTTCGGTCGGCGGGTTGAAAGTGTCGAACAGGTCACCGGCAACAAGCACGACATCCGCCGCTTCGCGTTCGGCGATCTCACAGATCTCCTGCAGCACGGCCTGCTGCTCCTCCAACCGGGAGAAATCATCCAGACGCTTGCCCAGGTGCCAATCGGCAGTGTGTAGTATTTTCATGTTTACATCTTTTCGTCGCGGGTTCCTTTATTTTGGTTCACCTGTGTGAAAAAGAGGCCATTATCACTCAAACTGAATAGATTTTGCCGGGGTGATCTTCGCTACCAGGTAGGATGGCCCGATCATCATCAGCAGGGAAACAATCAGTGTACCGATATTTAACAGCAGGATGTATAGCGGGTTTATGTCGACAGGCACAGCCGACAGGTAATAGGTCGTCGGATCAAGCTTCAACAGCTGGGTCCACTCCTGCAGGAGACAAACTGCCAGCGCGACCAGATTTCCCCACAACATCCCCTGCCCGATGAGAAAGGCAGACAGATATAAAAACACCCTTCGGATACGCAGGTCACGGGCTCCCATCGATTTTAGCATGCCGATCATATTGGTGCGTTCCAGGATGATGATCAGCAGGCCGGAGATCATGGTGAATCCCGACACGATGAGCATCAGGATAATAATGACCCAGACATTCATGTCCAGCAGATTGAGCCAGTTGAATATCATGGGATTGATATCCTTGATGGAGCGGGTATAGAGTGCGTTACCGAAACGGTCATTATAGGAGGACATCTCGAAGAAGAGATCCTGAGCGGTCTTGTCCAGACTACCGTAATCCTTCACCAGTACCTCTATACCGCTCACCATATCTTCATCCCATCCATTGAGGGAGCCGAGAATCTCTTTTTCGGTGATGATATACAGTTTATCGTAATCTTCAAAATTGGTGCGGTAGATTCCTGTGATCTCAAAACGGCGGGCACGCACGGGTTCCTGTACGAAATAACAGGTGAAGCCGTCTCCCAGCTTCAGATGAAGCTTTCTGGCGATCTCATCCGACACGATGGCCTGATTGCCTGCGGCAGTGTCGTTGGGATGGATAATGGTTCCCTCCAGCAGGTTTTTCCTGAAAAAGGCCCAGTCGTAACTCTCCGATACTCCTTTCAGCACGATTCCCAGAAAATCTTCATCTGTCTTTATGATACCAGGTTTGGTGATGAACTCCTGGAAATGGCTGATTTGCGGGTTTGAGGCCAGCATCGCAGCCAGGGTATCCGAAAAGGAGACCGGCAACTGTTCATAGGAAGCATTACTGTCGAACGCCGTGATCTGGATATGGGAGCCGAAGCCCACCACCTTGGCCCGGATCTCTTTCTTGAACCCCACGATGATGCATACCGCCACAATCATCACGGCAAGACCCAGTGCAATGCCGGCAATGGCTATCTTGATGGCGGGCGAAGAGACTCGTTTTTCGTTCTTCTTATCGCCCTTATAGATCCGTCGTGCGATGAACAGCTCCGCATTCATTTTATTACCGGGTGTTGTTATAGGCTTCCAGTGCTTTCTCCAGTACAGTCATCGCCTTGTCCAGATCATCCCTGTTGAGTACGTAAGCGATGCGTACCTCGTTTTTACCCAGCCCCGGGGTGACATAAAAACCGGTTGCCGGTGCCATGAAGATCGTCTGATCCTGATAGCTGAAATCGGAAAGACACCAGGCACAGAAGGTGTCGGCATCGTCAATGGGTAGCCTTGCCAGGGTGTAAAACGCACCCTGAGGCATGGGGGAGTAGACCCCCGGAATCTTGTTCAACCGCTCTATCAGGAAATCACGGCGATTTTTATATTCATCGAAATTATGCTGCATGTATGCCTCGTTTTCCTGCAGCGACGCATTGGCAGCAATTTGTCCGATGAGCGGCGGGCTCAGACGTGCCTGACAGAACTTCATCACTGTATCGTGCACCTTGCGGTTCCGGGTAATCAGCGCACCGATACGGATACCACATTCACTGTACCGTTTCGATACAGAATCGATCAGCACTACATTCTCTTCGAGTCCCTCCAGATGACAGGCAGAGACATAGGGCGTATCATTGTAGATAAATTCCCGGTAGACCTCATCGGAAAAAAGATAGAGGTCATATTGTTTCACCAGGTCTCTGATCTGTTCCATCTCGTGCGGAGTGTATACATAGCCGGTGGGATTGTTGGGGTTGCAGATCAGGATTCCCTTCGTACGCTCGTTGATCAGTTTTTCAAACTCCTCCATCGCCGGCAGGGCAAAGCCCGACTCCATAGTAGAGGGGATGGTGCGTATGATCGCTCCGGCCGAAATGGCAAAAGCCATGTAATTGGCATAGGCCGGCTCGGGAACGATGATCTCGTCACCGGGATTCAGGCACGCCATAAAGGCATAGAGAACGGCCTCTGATCCGCCGGCCGTCACTATGATCTCTTCAGGTGTCAGGTTGATGTTGTATTTACGGTAATAATGCACCAGATTCTCCCTGTAAAACCGATAACCGTCACTGGGACTGTATTCCAGTGTCTTGCGATCGATATGCCGGATTGCCTCAAGTGCCGACAGGGGCGAGGGAAGATCAGGCTGTCCTATATTGAGGTGATAAACTTTTACTCCCCGTGCTTTGGCATCATCCGACAGCGGAGCCAATTTGCGAATGGGGGAAGCGGGCATTTGTATTCCCCGTTGAGAAATATCCGGCATAATATCTGGAATGATTGATTTGTTTAATACATATATAACCTTATATAACCTTATATGTAGGGGGCAAAGGTAATAAAAAAGTTTCCCTTTCTTTTCGTTTTTTAAATCTTTATGGATATTGAAGGACAGAGTTTGCCGGATAGTGAAACAGAGAAGGACAGATGGCCTTTTGGACTTTTTGGTATGCATTAACACTTATTGTGCAGGGACAGAGAATTCATGTGAAGGATAATATCTATTTTTGCTGTGCAATCAAACAACTCAGTCGTATAAGTTATATACACGATAATGAATTTTTTTATGAAGAATAACACAATCTTACTGGTAATCACATGTATTCTCGTTGGTCTTGTATCCTGTACAGGGAAAAAGGAAAATGAGGAGGAAAAAGCAAGAAAAGGATGGACTCTCGTTTGTGAAGATGATTTCGGCGAAT
Source organism: uncultured Proteiniphilum sp. (assembly GCA_927407015.1). Taxonomy (GTDB): domain Bacteria; phylum Bacteroidota; class Bacteroidia; order Bacteroidales; family Dysgonomonadaceae; genus Proteiniphilum. The sequence goes on from CAKMJT010000030.1 coordinate 23,954, forward strand.
CGCTGGATCAGGCTGTCTGGCAGAAGATACCGAAAAGTAAACATCCTTCGTTCAGATATATGAGCGGACGTGATGAATTGTATGTTTTTCAGGACGGTAACCTGGTGTTAAGGGTACTGGAGAATACGGCAGCGAGCGACACGATGCCTTTCCTCACCGGAGGGATCACCGGAGGAGGCATAAAGGGAAACAGTGTAAGCAGAATGGAAGTAAGAGCCCGTATGAATCCGGTACAAGGGGCAACGGCTTATATTTCACTATTGCCGTCGGACAAGGCGAAAAATATCTCGGTGGATGTGATGGAGCGATATGGTGTGGATGAATTTGTTTATCAATCCGTTACGTCAGAATATACCACTACGCAGGGAATGCCCGATAATCCGCCATCGAGTGCATTGGTAGGGGTGAATCCAAATGAATATCATATTTACGGAGTAGAAAAATATCCCGACAGCCTGGTTTTTTTTGTGGATGATATCCGTACCAAAAAATACCCCCGCATCCTGACGGATATCCCCGGACAGTTTCCGTTTAACGATCAGGATTTTAATCTCTTTATGGGAATCCGTCTGAATAAAGACACCGATACAACCGCCTTGCCGGCAGATATGCTGATCGACTGGGTACGGTTTTATGAACCGATGACGCCATCCACTAAGAAATAGTTTCTGTCAATAATATGCTTACATGAGACATCCCGAAGTGCAGGTTCTCTGCCGCACCTCAGGATGTCTCTCTTATTTACAGTGGAAATGAGTGAGCGAAAAGTCTCTCTTCTGCCAGCTTTTCGTAGGGTGTGTCCTTGCGTCCATAGTTGGCATAGGGATAGATGCTGATGCCGCCACGGGGGGTGAAGATGCCCGTCACCTCAATATATTTGGGATCCATTAACCGGATAAGATCCTTCATGATAATGTTCACGCAATCTTCATGGAAAGCCCCGTGATTACGGAAACTGAAGAGATAGAGCTTGAGGCTCTTGCTCTCCACCATCTTCACGTCGGGGATATAATCGATGCGGATGGTGGCGAAATCGGGTTGCCCGGTGATGGGACAGAGGCTGGTGAATTCCGGACAATCGAACGTTACCCGGTAGTCGTTTCCCTGATGTTTGTTCACGAATGCTTCCAGCATCTCCGGTGCATAATCATGCCTGTATATTGTTTTTCCACCTAAGTGGCTGAGTTTTTCTTCTTCCATAATATTTCTTTTTTTATAGAGACAGACGATAAACCTATCTTTCCCTCTCTGCCATATACTCTTCCAGACCTTTGTTGCGGAGAAGGCATGCCGGACAGTGGCCGCAGCCTTCGGCGAGGATCCCGTTATAGCAAGTAAGGGTTTCATTCTTTACGATCTCAAAGACACCCAACTCATCGGCCAGCTGCCACACCTGCTTCTTGTTGCGCCACATCAGGGGCGTGTGGATCACGAACTGTTTGTCCATCGCCAGATTGAGTGTTGTGTTGGCAGAGCGGATAAAGGTATCCCTGCAGTCGGGATAACCGCTGTAGTCGGCCTCAGAAACGCCTGTTACAAGGTGTCTTATACCCTCTGCATAGGCAAGGGTTGCGGCAAAGGTGAGAAACAACAGGTTCCTTCCGGGGACAAAGGTATTGGGATAAGAGTCCGCCGGCTTCTCCTGATCCATCCGCATCGTCAGGTCGGTGAGTGAATTGGGAGCCAAGTGTGATATGATACTTGCATCCAGCACCCTGAAAGGCGTCTCAGCCATCCCGGCTATGCGGCGTGCGTTCTCCACTTCCTGTGAATGGCGCTGCCCATAGGTGAAGCAGAGGGCATAGGTATGCTTGAAATGATGTTTAGCCCAGTAAAGGCAGGTGGTGGAATCCTGACCACCCGAAAAGAGAACCAGTGCGTCCTGGTTTGTATATTCTTCCATACTACTTTGTTTTTAATGTGGTTTCCTAAGTTACACAGAGATACGCTTGCTTTTCAACCGCAAAGATAGGATATTTTTAGGAAAAAAATCATTTTCATCACGCTATAAGTGGATTTAGAGTGGAGTCATACATCTTAAAATCAAAATCTTAATAAATTCGTAACATTTTTGTCATTGAAATGTAACATTCATGTCGTATTTTTGTGAAGTAATTTTCCAAAACAGAAAAAAGGTATTTTACATGCGACTACTCCTGTTATTTACCATCCTGTCAACATTGCTTATTTCGTGTGGCAATGCTTCCTCCGGCTCAGGAGAAAGCGGCACGGTAATAACTATTTCCGGTGCAGGAGCTACCTTTCCGTATCCCTATTACAACATCGTTTTTCGTGATTACATGCGCCTGCATGGAAATGCAACGGTGAACTACGGTGCTATCGGCAGTGGTGGCGGCATCAGAAGTCTGCGCGACCGTTCGGTCGATTTTGGAGCGAGCGATGCCTTTCTGAACCAAAAAGAGATTGGATCGATGGGGGCAGAGGTGATTCATGTGGCGACGTGCATGGGTGGTGTGGTGATGGCCTATACGTTGAATGAAGTCGATAGTCTTCGTATGACGGGACCGCTGATCGCAGATATCTACCTGGGAAAAATAAAAAAATGGAACGACCCCCGGCTGGTGGCAGAGAATCCCACTGTGAAGCTGCCCGATCTGGAGATCACACCCGTCTACCGGTCCGACGGCAGCGGCACCACCTTTAACTTCTCTGAATATCTCTCGGTGGTGAGTCCTGCATGGCAACGTATCATGGGGAAAGGGAAGGCTCTGAAGTGGGAGGCGGGTATCGCAGCCAAAGGGAATCCCGGCGTGGCGGGTATTGTGCAGCAGACTGAAGGAGCCATAGGTTACATTGGGTCGGAGTATGCGCTTACCTTAAAACTGCCCACAGCCAAACTGAAAAACAGAGCCGGTTTTTATGTGGATGCCACACTTGCAAGCATCTCGGCTGCTGCCAATGTGAAACTTCCGGACGATATGCGTGCAACCATCACCGATTCCGGTGATCCTGCAGCATATCCCATTAGCCTTTTCACCTGGCTCCTGGTCTATAGGGATCAATACTACGATGACCGTACGCTGAGCGATGCACGGGAACTGGTCAATCTGCTGCTCTATGTGATCAGCCCCGAAGGACAAAAGGTGGCGGCACAGATCAATTATGCCCCACTCTCTGAGCAGGCCCTTGATAAAACACGGCAGCTCATCGGTGAAATAAACTGGAACGGTGAGATCCTCGCTCCCTATCCTCCCCCCGGTAATAGTATTGCTGTCGCCGTTTCCGATTCAGTAAACGTGACTGCATCACCCAACAACGGTCAACAATGAACAAAGATAGCATATTCCGGTTTTTATTGTCCACCGCTGCATTGCTTGTCCTTCTGTTCACCGCAGGCATCATCTATGCGCTGGTGAGCCGGTCGACGGAAGCATTTCAGGAATACGGTGTATGGGGCTTTGTCGGCAACGCAGAGTGGGATCCGCGATCAGCCACGGAGGAATATGGTGCCCTCTCTTTCATTCTGGGGACACTCTACACCTCTTTTTTTGCATTGTTGCTGTGTATTCCCTTTTCGCTGGCTGTGGCGTTGTTCAACGGTGAGTATTACAAGGGGAAGAAGATATCGTCGGCCGTCAGGTCCATCGTCGATCTGCTCGCCGGCATCCCTTCCATCGTCTATGGCCTGTGGGGATTCTACACGCTTCGCCCGCTGGTAATCGCACTGGGTGTGAGTGCCCAGGGCTTTGGCATCTTTCTCTCATCAGTAGTACTGGCCATCATGATCATCCCCTACGCTTCATCCCTGAGCAGTGAATTTTTATCGATGGTTCCCAATAACCTGAAAGAAGGGGCTTACAGCCTGGGAGCTACCCAGATAGAGGTGGTGCAGTACATCAGTCTGCCCTCTGCCGGCTCGGGTATCGTGGCATCGTATATCCTTGCATTGGGACGTGCCCTGGGAGAAACCATGGCGGTAACCATGCTGATAGGGAACACCAATCGTATTCCCCGTGGATTGAGTGATACGGGAAATACGATGGCAAGTGTCATTGCCAACCAGTTTGGTGAAGCTGACGGGCTTAAACTCAGTTCACTGATTGCCATCGGTCTGCTGTTGTTCATCATTACGGCTGTCATCAATCTGATTGCCAAGCTGATCATGAAAAAAATATCGCTCATATAAGTATGAACCAATCCTCATCAATCGAACAAAGAAAAAGAAAAGACAAGACGATCCGTCATCTTGTGGGATTCTTTTCATTGTTTGCCATGATACCCCTTTTCTTCATTCTCTGGGATGTGATCTCCAAAGGGTACAAAAACTTTAATCTTCGCCTGTTCACGGAAGTCACACCGTCGTCAATGGATGCACTTTTGGCAATCTCTAACGGAGACCCTATCCCGGGAGGTATACTGAACGGTATGACCGGTACGATACTCATTGTGGGGTTGGCTATCCTGTTCTCCGTTCCGCTGGGATTGTTCATCGGTATCTACCTGGCGGACAATCAGGGTAAACGGTTTGCCGGACTGGTGAGTTATCTCACCGATTTGCTGCAGGGGATGCCTTCCATTGTAATCGGAATCATTGCCTATGCATGGGTGGTGAAACCCCTGGGAAGCTATTCGGCACTGGCCGGCAGTGTAGCTCTGACCATCATGATGCTGCCCATGATAGTCAGATCCACGGAAGAGACACTGAAGATGCTGCCACTCTCTTACAAGGAGGCAGGGCTTGCGCTCGGGTCATCCTATACGAACGTGGTATTCAGGATATTGATACCCTCCGGTTTCGGAGGAATATTCACCGGCATCCTGCTCGCCATATCGCGTGTCATGGGTGAAACAGCTCCGCTCATGCTGACAGCACTGGGTGCGTCAGTTGTGCACTGGAAAATGATGGAGCCTGCCAGTGCCATCCCCCTGTTGATATGGGATTTCTACAATGACCCGAACCTGGTCGATCTGATCTGGTCGTCATCGCTCTTGTTACTGATCGTCATATTCCTGTTAAACTGGATCGCCAAAATTGTAGCCCGTAAATGGAAAGTTTAAAAATTACCAATGGCATGAAAGCCATTCTTCGACTGAAAGAGGTCTCGGTTTCCTACACTCCCGGCAAGAATGCCGTGGATAAGGTAACTACCGATATTTATCCCAACACGATCACGGCCATCATGGGACCGTCGGGATGTGGTAAGAGTACATTGCTGCGTGCCATCAACCGGATGCATGACCTCTATGCGAATGTTCAGACTACCGGGGAGATCATCCTGAAAGGGAGAAACGTGCTGGAAATGGACCCGATGGAAGTGCGCCGCATGGCAGGAATGGTGTTCCAGCAGCCAAACCCGTTCCCCACCATGAGTATCTACGACAATGTCCTGGCCGGCTATACGCTCAACGGCATCCGTTTGGGCAAAAATGAAAAGGAGGAGATCGTGGAGCAAAGTTTGCAGAGCGTGGCGCTGTGGGATGAGGTAAAGGATGTGATGACCAAGCGGGGATCGTTCCTTTCCGGAGGACAACAACAGCGTTTGTGTATTGCCCGAACGCTGGCCCTGAAACCGGAAGTGTTGTTGATGGATGAACCCACATCGGCTCTCGATCCTATTTCCACGAACAAAATAGAGGAATTATTGTTGCAACTGAAGCAACAATTTACGATTATTATCGTGACGCACAATATGTCTCAGGCTGCACGTATCTCCGATAACGCCATGTTCATGTACCTGGGCGAACTGGTGGAACACGGCAATACCACGCAAATGTTCACCAAACCTCGCAATAAACGCACCGAAGAGTATCTCACGGGCGTGTTTGGATAAGCTATAAGCGGTAAGCAGCTAGCTATAAGTAGCAAAATGTTTGAAAACGAAATAGTAGACCGGATATTCGTGAAAAAAAAGTATGCATATCAACCCGACGCAAATTGTATTGAACATGAATCAGTATACATCAGTCTAAATCAATCTCGCAAATGGACACACAGAACGAAAACATACCTCCTTCTCCCGTAATTGGAATTAAAGATAAGTTTCTTGAACAGTTACAGAGTGACTTTCAGTTACTTTCTGAAATCGTGCTTATGCAGACTATGCTGGCCTCCCGCCTCGTGCATGATAACCACAACGAAGAACTCATTGCGCAGTTAAAACGCAACGAAAAGATCATCGATTCACTGGATATTACCATTAAAGAGAAGGTAATCAATGCCATCATGCTGTTCACACCGAGAGCATCCGATTTGCGCAGACTGATGGCCTATCACGATATGACCATCGCCATGGAAAGGGTGGGCGACCTCATCCAGAATATCAGTGCTTCATTACAGGAAATGGATTTTTCCCTCGAAGGTATCGACAGGTACAAGAAGCTGATGGATAAAATGTTCACGCAAACCAACCAGATGCTCAAGAATGCCGTGTTTGCCTTCACGGGAGGAAGCAACGAGATGGCATACAGTACGATCCTGATGGATGACAAAGTGGATAAACTGGAACAGAAAATTGACCGGAAGCTGGCCGAAGACTTCAGTGGCGCAGTGCAAAGCACACAGTCACTGATCAACATCATGAACCTGAACAGTATATCCTACTACCTTGAACGTATCGGGGATAAAGCGGTAGACATGGCTGAGTCGGCCATATACCTGATTGAAGGGAAAGATATCCGTCATACGAAAGGACTGAAAAAGAAAAATCCTGAAAAGAAATAAAAAAACAGCTATTATTACCTGCTTTATGGAAGAAAGAATATTGGTGGTCGATGACGAAAAAGACATTAGCGACATTCTTCAGTTTAATCTGGAAAATGAAGGATATATTGTCGATGTGGCTACATCGGGGGAGGAAGCACTCAATAAAATAACCGATGTACATCATCTGATTATCCTGGATGTGATGATGGGGGGCATGTCCGGCTTTAAAATGGCGGAGACACTGCGTAAAGCGGATAATTATGTGCCTATCATCTTCCTGACGGCTAAAAACAGCGAAAATGATATACTTACCGGCTTCTCGCTGGGAGGGGATGATTATATTGCCAAACCTTTCTCCGTGAAGGAGGTGCTTGCCCGTGTGAGAGCTTTGTTAAAACGATCCTCACTCATCAAAATGCCTGCTGACACGAAATGGTCATACAAAGGCCTCTCCATCGATATCCCCGCGAATCGGGTGACCATTGACAATAATGAGATATCGCTCACTAAAAAAGAGTTTGAGATACTTTCGTTGTTAGCGCAGGCTTCACCCAACGTGCTCACCCGATCAGAAATACTCGGCAGCGTATGGGGTGACAACGAGTTTGTGCTCGACCGAACGGTCGATGTGCATATTACACGTCTGAGAAAGAAGTTGGGGGAATACGCCAATATCATTGTCAACCGCTCCGGGTTCGGATATTTTCTGAATATTGATACCAAAAGTGAGTCATGAAAAGAATATCATTTAAAAGCCGCATTTTACTATTTTTCTCAGTAATCATCGCTGCATTTACAATGGGAATCATTCTTTTTGAGCAGCAACAGGTGAAAAAAGAACGTACCGACAGCCTGGAAAGGACGCTCGACAATAATGCCGATATTATCTATCAATACCTGAAAAGAAATAATATATCCGTTCAGGACAGTGGGAGTGGAACTCAGATTGATGAATTGCTGGATTATATGCAGCCCGAACTGCGCCTTACCATCATCGACTGGCAGGGAGTGGTCTTATATGACAACCGGGCTGATCAGAGCACCATGGAGAATCACCTGGCACGACCCGAGGTACAGAAAAGCATTGGTTTCGGCCATGGATCAAATATCCGATTGTCCAGCACGAACAATGTGAAGTATCTTTATTATGCGAAGAATTACAGTGATCGCTATTTTGTTCGTGTCGCACTACCTTATGATGTGGAACTGCAATCGTTCATCAACTCCGGCAATTCATTTGTTTATTATATCCTTTTCTTTTTTCTTGTTTGTGTGCTGATGATGTTCTATTTCTCCAACCGGTTTTCCAAATCGATGAAAGAGCTGAGAAAATTCTCGCTGAGCGTAAAAAACGGATTACCCATACCTTCATCCTTCCTCTTTACAGACGATGAGGTGGGTGAGGTGAGCGCCGATATAGTTGAGAACTACAATCTGCTCCAGGAAAACAGACGCAAACTGGCAGCAGAGCGTGAAAAACTGTTGCAACATTTTCAATTTTCCGAGGAGGGTATCGCTATCTTCTCACAAGATCAGCAACAGGTATATGCCAACTCTCATTTTTTACAGTTTCTCAATGTCATTTTCGATAAGCCAACGCTGGACACCGAACAACTTTTTTCAGACCCCAACTTTCAGGATATCGTTCGTTTTCTTAACGAGAGATCACCCATGGAGAACATGTTCACCAAACGGATTGACAAAAGCGGAAAACAGCTCAATGTACGGGTCATTATTTTCGATGACGAGAGCTTCGAACTTTACATCAGTGATATCACCAAATCGGAGAAGACACGCCTGCTCAAGCAGGAGATGACCAACAATATCGCCCATGAACTGCGTACCCCGGTGACCAGTATTCGGGGTTATCTGGAAACCATCCTAAACCTCTATACCAACAGAGAAGACGACAGAATGTACGGTTTCCTGGAAAGAGCCTATGCTCAGACCATCCGCCTGTCGGAACTGATACAGGATATCAGCATGCTCACTAAAATAGAGGAAGCTTCTGATCGTTTCGATCTTGAGCCTCTTCCGATGAAAGAGTTGCTCGAGGAGTTAAAAAGTGAACTGGCAGATAAACTAAGAGAGAAGAACGACAATTTTATCATTGATGTCGGTAGTGAGGTGGTGATTCACGGGAGCCGAACGCTTTTGTACTCGATTTTTCGGAACTTGACAGAGAATGCCATGGCATATGCGGGTGAGGGGATAGATATCGTGGTGCGTTGTTACAGTGAGAATGACGATACCTATTATTTTGAGTTTTATGATACCGGAACGGGTGTGGAAGAAAAACATCTGGTACGTCTGTTCGAACGCTTTTACCGTGTGAATGAGGGACGAACGCGTAACACGGGAGGATCCGGCCTGGGCCTGTCCATCGTTAAGAATGCAGTGCTCTTTCACAAAGGGAGCATCGTGGCAAAGAATCGTGCCGAAGGTGGTTTATCCTTCCTGGTCACCTTTCCGAAACACCATCAGTAGAACAACTCCGACTACCTTCCAAAAAATTGGATATTTTTATTTTTTTGAGTACGTTTGTTACTTTCTTTCTATCAACTGGATCATCAGACGTAACGGGCATGGTCATCCTGGCACACAATAACTGGCTTGTTCGGTGAATGCATTATAAATGAATTGATTTACGGAGCACACAGATAGCCTGACTTCTGTGAAAATGATCATGTGCTGGTTCCATACGCAAGAATGAAAAAAATAAATAATTTGAATCATATGAAATGAGCATTGAAAAAGTTACATCCGGGAACATGAGTATTTGCGAGTTCCATACGATACCTTTGAAAATAAAAAATTTGAATCGTATGAAATATATAGGAGCACATATCAGTGCATCAGGGGGGGTGGAAAATGCGCCGCTGAACGCAGACCTAATCGGAGCGAAAGCGTTTGCCTTTTTTACAAAAAACCAGCGCCAGTGGTTTGCCGCTGCCTACTCAGATCAAAACATCCAACTGTTCAGGTCACGTTGCGAGGAGCTGGGTTTTTCACCCGATCATATCCTTCCGCACAGCAGTTATCTCATTAACCTGGGTCATCCGGGTGAGGAGGAGATCAGCAAATCCCGGGCAGCCTTTAACGATGAGATGAAACGCTGTGAGCTGCTGGGCCTGAACCGTTTCAATTTTCATCCGGGAAGTCACCTGAATCAGATACCGATTGATACCTGCCTCGACAGGATCGCAGCATCCATTAATATTGCCCTGGAAAAAACCGCCGGTGTGACTGCCGTGATAGAAAACACTGCCGGACAGGGCACCAATCTGGGACATACCTTCGAGCAGATCGCCCATATCATCGACAAGGTGGAGGATAAAAGTCGGGTGGGGGTATGCCTCGATACGGCGCATACGCTGGCTGCGGGATATGAAATCAGGACCAGGGAGGGTTATGAGGAAACATTTGAGAAATTCGCCCGTATTGTGGGTTTCCATTACCTGAAAGGGTTGCATATCAACGATTCCAAGAAAGAGCTCTCCACACGGGTGGACCGTCATGACAGCATTGGGAAGGGAGTGATGAACATGGATCTCTTTTCCTTTATCGTGAACGATCCGCGGTTCGACAACTTGCCACTGATCCTGGAGACTCCCGATGAAACCATCTGGGCCGAAGAGATTCAGATGCTCTATGCCTTACAGCAATAAGAGTCAGCAGCGATAGTAAAAAAGCGCCGTTTCCCGAAGAAACGGTGCTTTTCTGTATGTCATCCTTCTGCCTCTCTTTTAGTTTAGGCTGATCTCATCGACAAAGATGAAAGCCCTGTTGCCTTTGCCGGGATGCCATGCGGGCATCACCGATGACTTCACGGTGATCTTAAAGTAACGGGCTGTTACCGGTTCGAAAGTGAGCGGGTGCACAGAGATATCAGACCAGTGCTCCTTCCTCTCATCGGTGATGGTATCGCCGGCGACCGGGGTGAATGACTGATTATCTGCAGACGATTCAATGATGATCTCCGATGCATCAAAGATCCAGTCACCGGTGACCACTGCATTGCGGACTGTGGCAGAGGTTATCTCGGTGGGTTGCAGCAGATCAATCACCGCTACCAGGTCTTCACCCTGAAAACCGATCCATCTGCCGGTGCGGTAGTTGGTGTTTTTTCCGTGTAAACCGTCCACAAGCAGGGCGGCGCCGGAGTAGGCATAGCTGGGAGCAGGCAAGGTTAGCAGTTCTGTGGGGAGATAGCTCGACTTGCTGGTTTCTATCTTTTCGCTGAACACCTTGCTCTTTCGTCCCCGGCGGATGGCAACCGCTTTCAGTTCGAAGCTCTCCCGAATGGTGAACCTGCCTTCATATTTGACCGATGATTCCGTAGGTTCTGTCCCATCGATCGTATAATAAACCGGCGCATTGTCGATGGTGCTGAAGGTCACATCCAGCGCATTGGTGTCGAAATTGGGGGTTAATTCGGCATTCAAGTCAAACACATGTGTGGCGTAGTTGTAACCCAGCTGATCGTACAATGCCAGCAATCGCGGCAGTCGCGTGAGAAACTGATCATAATTTTTCTTCCCTGACTGCATCCACAGTACTTCACTCATCGCGGCCAGCCGCGGCAGGGTCATATATTCCACATGTTCCTGCTCCCGGATATACTCCGTCCAGAGGTTGGCCTGTGCTCCCAGGATATGCGCTCTCTGTGCCTCCGTCAGTGTCTCAGGTACCGGTTCAAAACTATACACCTGTTCCAGGGGCAGGTAGCCACCGATGCCAAATGGCTCGTCATCGGTGTTCTGGGATTGGTAATAATCAAAATAGCTATAGGTGGTGGGTGTCATGATCACATCGTGACCCATCTGTGCAGCCTGTATACCGCCCTGCATGCCGCGCCACGACATCACCGTGGCGTTGGGCGCCAGTTCTCCTTCCAGTATCTCATCCCAGCCGATGATGCTGCGACCGTGACCGTTCAGGAACTTCTCCATGCGGGCCGTCACATAACTCTGCAGGTAGTGTTCAGCGGTATGCCCGTCGTGATCGGTCAGCCCCAGCTCCCTGATGCGTGCCTGGCAATGCGGGCACTCTTCCCAGCGTGTCTTGGGTGACTCGTCACCACCTATATGGATATACTTCGAGGGGAAGAGTTCCATCACTTCTGTCAGTACGGCTTCCAGAAAGATAAAGGTGGAGTCTTTCCCGGGACAGAGCACATCATCGAACACGCCCCATTCCCTGGATACTTCGTAGGGCCCTCCGGTGCATCCCAGCCCGGGATAAGCTGTCAAAGCAGCAAGCATATGTCCCGGCAGGTCCACCTCGGGAATAACGGTGATATACCGGTCGGCAGCATAGGCGACGATCTCCTCCAGTTCTCTTTTTGTATAGAATCCGCCATGCGGCTTGCCGTCATACTCCCCCGTATTGCGGCCAATCACCGTCTCTCTGCGCATCGATCCCATCTCCGTGAGCTTTGGATAGGAGTCTATTTCGATTCTCCATCCCTGGTCATCGGTCAGATGCCAGTGAAAGCGGTTGATATGGTGCAATGCCAGCAGGTCGATGTATTTCTTCACAAACGACACCGGCTGAAAATGACGTGCCACATCAAGCATCATCCCCCTGTAGTCGAAACGGGGTGCATCATTGATGGTTACCGGTGTAAATGATACCGATTGATAGTCTCCTGCAGGGATTGATTTCCGCAATGTCTGCATACCATAGAACACTGCTGCTTCGGAAGCACCCTCAATATGGATACGCTTGTCGGTGACCCTAATTTGGTATGCCTCCTGATTTTCATGCTGTAGTCCCGTCGCCAGGACAATGGCATCCTGTTCGGGAGTAATGGTCGTCACGGCCGGCCTTATTCCGGTCGACAGCTCCAGGTACTCTGCAAGAAATTCGGCATTGCGCTGCATCTTTTCGTTTCCCCCGGGGAAGATAATTTGTGTTGATCCGGAGAGCATGAAGGATGCTCCTTCGCTGGCGACAATCTGGTCAGGCAGGGGCACCACCCGAAAGTCGGCTTCAGCTGACCCGTTGCCACCCGCGCCGCATGATTCAAGCAATAATGAGAATGCAGCCATTAGTTGTAGTCTAATGATTATCTTCATGTTTATTCGGTTTTTGTAAATTAATTATTTAGATATTTTTCCCAGTTCTTCGGCAATCAGCCGTATTCTGTCGATGTTGGTCATCTGTTGGGTGTACTCATCGATCATGATCACGTCGCCCCCCATTTTCAGGCCGGGAGTGCGGTAGATCATACCGCTCTCTGTTGATTTACGTGCGGAGAGATGAAACTCTCTGGCGTAAGGCAGCCAATGACCACACCATCGGCTCCCAGTTTCCCGGCTATCTCAATATCTTTTAGCATAATCTGTTGTTCCAGGGCGGAGTAGTGGAAATCGCCCCCCGTGGCCGGATAATCACGTTGAGCTTTATTTGCAGCAATCCGCGCGCCATAGCGATATCACCGTAGGATGGGGTAGTGCCTCCCTCGGGTATGGCGGCACAAAGCTCCACCCGGTAGGCGCCTCCTTTTTGTGCCTCGAGGCAGGTGGTCACCGGGTTGGCACAAATCTCGATTTTATCGTCGTTCTTCATCCAGGATGATATATTACCGGTATCCGGCATTCATTTAAATTATGAAGTAAATGAAGATACAAATGTAATAAACTGAAAGAATAAATTAAAAATTTTCGTTGATCCAGATGGCAAGAAAACGGTCGTAAACCCGGTATGCATCTTTTTCGAGCGTGACGAAGTCTTTATCGAGTAATCCTTTCAGTGCAGCCTGCACAGAACTTGAAGATGTGAGGCTGTTTTTCCTGACGAAAGCTGCCGAAGTAATCGCTTTGGCGTTCCCTTCTCTGGCGATGGCAATCAACAGTTCCTTTTGCTTTGCAGGCAGCCGGAAGATCGTTTCGGAGAAAGCATATTTGTAGGATTGCACATTGCTTTCAATGGCTTCACGCACCATTTGTTTTGTCGCTTTACCCTCCGGAGTCGTCATGGCGTACAGGGTATTCAATATTTTTTGCAGATACCATGTGATGCCGTCGAATTGGCGATACACTATTTCTACGATCTCCGGCGAGATGAGCTTCTTGTTTTCCCTGAAATGAAGTAAGGCAAACTGAATATATTGCTCCATTGGGATACTTTCCAGATGCTGTATCGATACACTTTGATAAAAAGGCCGGGTAGCGCTGGTGAACATTTTATCCATGATATGACGCTGACTCCCTGCGAAGATAAACCGGGCATTCTGACATCGTTGTATATGGGTACGCAGCAATGCTTCCACATTTTTTTCGGGATAATGACTGATCTGTTGAAATTCATCGATCGCCACCAGACAGGGTTTCCCCGCATTGTTCAGATACCGGAAAATCTCATCCAGCGTAGTCTCAACCGATTGGATCTCGCCCAGCTTCAGATTGAAAGAAGGTACCCCCATCGGGTTGAATGAAATGCCGGTCTGCAGCGATTTCACGGTGGACCAGAAAGTTTCGATTGCCTTTTTGTCGAAGGGTTTCAGCCGTTCCACGATCTCCTTGCTCAATATAAAGACAAAATCGCGCAGCGATCCGGTGGAATAGATGTCAATAAAGAAGGTGAGATAATCTTTCTGTACCTCTTTTTTTTGAAAAGAGTGTGTGATCAGACCGGTTTTCCCCATCCTGCGCGACGAGATCAGCGCGATATCATTTCCATTGGCGATATTCTCTATGAGCTGCCGGGTCTCCTCTTCACGGTCACAAAAATATTGTGGTGATAAATAACCGGTTGTGATAAAAGGATTGACAATCTTCTTCATCTCGAAATTGTTTTGCGTGCATTAATTACGTAAAGATAATAATTATAAAATAATAATGCAAAATACAGGGACAAATTAAAGTAAGTATCATACACCCAAAGTACCCTTGAAAGCCATTTTTCGGGAATAGTTAAATTGAATGATTCTAAATTTTTTAAAATCGTTAAGATTTTATGCTTTTGCAGAATAATTTGCCAGAACCGTATTTACATTTGTATCGATTTAAAAGAGAAAAAGTTTAATTCAAATCATTGCCTATGTTTACACTATCGCATGTGCATCCTATGCTGGTGCATTTTCCCATCGCCTTGGTCGCTGCCGGCTTTTTGCTGGAACTCATTTATTTGTTTCGCAAAAAAGAGGTGTGCCTTACCAAAGCCGGTTATTATCTGCTGATACTTGGAGCTTTGGCTGCCGTAATCACTTGGTTATCGGGTATCTTATTTACTGCCGAAATGGAAGGATCCGCCGGTCAGGTACGCGAAACACATGAGGTGATGGCATTCATTACCGTTGTTTTGCTGATCATCACCGCCGCAATCCGGATTTTTGTTGTCGTTAAAAAGAAAGATGATGATAAAACGCTCAAAAACATTGCTTTTATTATCTACGCTTTGGCAACCATCAGCGTATTTATCACCGGATATTTCGGAGGAACGCTTGTCTATGAATATATGATGCCACTTTAATGTTTAAATAGTCTTTGCAAGAAAACGCCAACTACTGCGTTATTCTCGTTTTTGAAGCAGTCATTTACGAATAGTAAACTCCTTAGCTTCAAAAACTTCGAAAGCCTTGTATTTGACGCTTTCTTATCAAAGACTGAAAATAACTTAGTTTTCTTTCA
>CAKMJT010000031.1 GCA_927407015.1 uncultured Proteiniphilum sp.
TGCGCGAGAGAAAGGCACACCAGGCCACCGAACGCCAGGCACGGGTGTTGTTGCTGTCCAGCAGCTCCACCTTAAAATAAAAGTTAAGCGCTTTCTCATATTGTTTCAACTCCAGGTAGCAATGTCCTATGTTAAGCTGGATATTCAGGTCGTCGGGACGGAACTGTTCAAGGCGCCGGTAATATTCCAGCGCGGTGGCGGGTTCCTTCAATACCCTGTAACAATGCGCTATGCGATGGAGTACCCACGTATTGTTGTCTTCCATCAGATCTGCATGCAGATAGGCGTCCAGTGCTCCTTTGATATCAGCAGACATCTGCCTGCAATATCCTATTTTCTGCCAGATTTCACTTTTCATACCGCCATTTTCGGCCAGCAGGGTGTATGCGCTCAGCGCTTCACTGAAATTGTTCTTCTCAAAATAGTAGAGTGCAATCTGCTCCAGGTGATGGGGCTGCAGCACCACCGGATGAAACGCTTCAATCTGGTGATAATTGAGCGGGAGGCTGAAGATATCACTGAACTCTCCGCGGCGCATGAAGAGCTTGAAAAAGCGGTAGAGATCCTGGATATATTGTTTGATCAGCGTCTCCTCTTTCTGATGGGGTTTCAAAGCTGCCTCATCCTCCTGCATCCTGCTGATTTCATCGCCTTCGGCTCCCAACTGTGAGATCATCATCCTGCGGTAGTCCTCCGGCATCATCATGAGGCTGAAGCAGAATGAGTATTTGTCGGAGTTGCAAATCAACGGTGAACGTGTCATGGTCTCAATCAGCGACTGACCTTCCGGCTGACCGGCAAACAGCTGTTGAATGAGGCTGTGCTGCGGGTCGAACGGCAGGAACCAGTTGCTCATCTCGTGAAAGAAAGGATAGGATTTCAGGTTTGAGAAGGTGGAGTGAAACACATCGGCACCTCCCATCTGTAACTCGGAGAACTCCTGCAGCTTGTCGGTCAGCCCTGCCTCATCCAGTATCTTCTGCCATTCGGGATTCTTCTCATCCAGTCCGCTTTCACCCATCCATTCATCCAGATTGATCTTTTTCCCGATCATGGGGCTTAGCTTCATCATCTCCGGGAGGATCTCCTCGGTTAGTCTTTTGGTGATCTTCTCCGTTTCGTGAGCCTGGATGAAACCGATGACGGCCGTGATGAACCGCCGGTTGAACACTTTGTCGTCCGACAATAACTGCAGTCTGTCGTTACACTCTGGATAGAGATGCCATCGTTCGGCATAGGTTTGGAAAACAGGGATGAGCGCGATGATGGCACGTGTGGCCAGCTCCGCCTCCGGGTGGCGGCACACATCGAGCAGAAAAAGTACCTTGGCGACATCGAATCGTTGCAGTATGTTCATTGTGATGGCGGAAATAAGCATGCTCTTGTCGTGGACAGAGATAGACGCTTCATTCGTGAAGTGGTGCAGCGAGGCGATCAGATCAGCATTGGCCCTGGGAGAGACAAAAGCGGTATAGAACAGATCCTGAAGGGTGTGTTCATGGGTCAGCGCGTTTTGCCTTTTCCGGCTCACTTTTTCGGCACCCTCTTCCAGCAGATCGATAAAGGAGAAAGTGTCAGTCTGTTTCGTGATGATACTCCTGTATTCGTCGATGGACACAGGTGTCCGTATACTCATCAATCTCGATTTATCGAAAAAAAGCGACGAACTCTCCTGCAACAACAAATATTCCGCCGCATCATCGGCAATCATATATAGATCGCGTATCAGTTTGTCGTAGATATGTTTTTGTTCCGGATCCTTTTTCCCTTCAATAAGATAATGCAGCATATACCGGTAATTGGTCTCCAGTTCCGCTATTTTTTCCGAAACGGCCCAGTTCTGTTGCATCGCAGAGAGCTCCTTCACACCGTCAATAGCCTGTTTCAATTGCTTTTGCCCGATGTGGGAGTGTATGATTGTCAGCTTTTTTGCTGTTTCAGATGGATCTGTCATAATTTTCAGATTGTTGCATCCTTGATAATGAGTGTGGAAGGTAATACCTCACACCATTGCAAAGGAATGCTGATTAATTTACTCCAGCCGTGAACACCGATGATGACCAGATCTCTCGACTGAATAAAATCCTGTTCAATCTTTTTATCGTCATCCCACAGCTGCACACGTCCGTCGGTCCTCTTGACCACGAACTGGAATAGCTTCTGCATCTTCGGTTCCGATTGAATGATGCCGATGGCATCCCAAACCATAATGTGTACATGCTCTTTTTGCGCAATCTGGTATACAAAAGTGAATATATGTACATCTGCTTTACTCAACACAGGAACGAAGATATTGTTTGCCACCTTTAAGCCGTTGTCGATAAATATACCCGTGGGTACCTTGATCCGATTCAACAGCCCGGAAATATATTTCAGCGTCCGGGCCTCTCCCTCCTGGAAAAGCTCCAGCAGCGAAGTCTCTGTTAGTGTCGGGTCGCTTCGCAGCATACTGTATTTTTTCACCCGCTGAATATCTGCCTCGTTGGAGGCAATCCCCAGCATCACCAGATTACAGTGCTGCTCTTCCGTCATTCTTGTGATCTCAGCCAGTTTGTCATCAGACGCCCTGACGAACAAACGCATGGTGATCCTGCTTTTCTCGCCTTTGGGAATGAAGTCGGCCAGCAACCTGCTCTGATACATATCCATCTCTTCCGTCTGCTCCATCTCTTCTTTGTTGTCGATGAACTGCAGCAGGGTGATTGAGGATTTCTCCGATCTCGACATGGCAATGTCAAAAGCCAGCCTGCTCAGTGTTTTTCCCGTCTTGGCCAGGGTGAAACAAACCAGAGCATTGGTAGGTCTCTTCAGTTCCGATTCGCCGTCGAAGCGATTTAATAACATATCAACAAAATCCATACCAAAGTGTTTTAATGATCAGTTTAACCGTTCAGTAATCTGCTGTCGAGCATGGAGTCCTTATACCCAAGAAAATAGAGTATGCCGTCTATACCCACAGAGGAGAGTGATTGTTCAGCGTTCTGCTTCACTTTTGGCTTGGCATGGAAGGCGATGCCCAGGCCTGCGATGCCAAGCATGGGAAGGTCGTTGGCACCGTCACCCACCGCCACGGTCTGGCGGAGATCAATCTTCTCCACCTGTGCGATGAGCCTCAGCAGCTCCGCTTTTCTTTTCCCATCTACCACATCTCCAATATAATTGCCGGTGAGCTTACCGTTCTCGATTTCC
The DNA here is from genome assembly GCA_927407015.1 of uncultured Proteiniphilum sp. Classification (GTDB taxonomy): domain Bacteria; phylum Bacteroidota; class Bacteroidia; order Bacteroidales; family Dysgonomonadaceae; genus Proteiniphilum. Next base: position 3,190 of record CAKMJT010000031.1, read on the forward strand.
AGCTCGTTGGCATACATGTAATCGAAGCGGAATTTCTCTTTCAGGTAGTTGCCGAAATAGGTAAACCCTCCCGACAAGATAGCTGTTTTGAATCCCACCTTCTGCAACACGCGCATGAGACGGTCCAGTCCTTCGGTGATGGGCAGATCCCGGGCAATCTCTTGCATCACGGAGGCATCAAGGCCTTTCAGCAGCTTCACCCGCTGCCTGAAGCTCTCTTCGTAATCGATCTCGCCATGCATGGCCGATTCAGTGATGGCTTTCACCTGCTCACCCACACCCGCCCGTGTGGCCAGCTCGTCGATGACCTCAGTCTGAATGAGTGTGGAATCCATATCGAAACAGATGAGCCGGCGCATACGCCTGAACATACTCTCCTCCTGAAAGGAGATATCGAAATTGAGTGTGGAGGATAGCTCCAGAAACGCTTCCTGCATCTGCTGACGGTTATTGGGCGTCCCTCTGACCGATAACTCCACACACGACTTGGCTGCCCGCTGTTTCTCATCCAGCGGGATGCGCCCTGTCAGACGCACGATATTGTCAATATTCAGGTTTTGATCCGCAATAATATTGGAGACAGCGGCGATTTGCCTGGCGGTAAGTATCCGACCCAACAGAGTGATGATGTATCTGTTTTTGCCCTGCAGGCTGACCCAGTTGGAGTAAAGCTCCTCCGGGATAGGGGTGAAGCGAACGTTCACATCCATCTCATAGGCTTTGAACAACAGATCTTTCATGATCTCTCCCGAATTGTTGTGCATCGATTTAAACATAATCCCCAGCGAGAGGTTCCTGTGGATATCCGATTGTCCGATGTCGAGTATGAAAGCGCCGTGTTTTGCCAGGATATCCGTGAGTGCGGCCGTCAGGCCCGGCTTGTCTTCACCGTTGATGTTGAGTAATATAATTTCCGAATTCACCATATCGTTTGGGTTGTTTTCTATAAATATAAGCGGTCAGCGGTCAGCTCTTAGCTTTTCAGCCTTCTGCGGTCTGCGGTCAGCGATCAGCAATCAGCTTTCAGCGGTCAGCTTTAAGAGGCAGACTTTGCACGTGCAGCGGTCCGGTTCCGGCTTTCCGGGATGCCGGGGGTCTCCGCTTCACTGCAATCGGCGGATAGTCCTATTTCTTTCAGATGACCGGCATAGACACCTGTGAATAAATGTCTTCCACATCCTGCGATTGAATCTTGTTGAAATCTTCTTCTCTGACGCTGATGATAAGACCGGCCATGTCCAGTGCTCCGGGACTGATCAGCAGCTGTTTTCTGCCTTCCTCGTAATAATGTCCCGACCGATGTGCCTTGCGTGGGAACACATGCAGTGTATATCTGTTTTGCTCAGTGAATGCAATTACATTCAGCATCGGCTCTGTCTCTTCCGGCTGCCGCTGATGGATATACTGGTAAACATCCTCAAACAGTTCTTCCACCTCATGCTTGCTGTCACTCTCAATCGTCAGGCAGGAGCGAAGCTCGTTGTCACCCTGTAACAACACGGGGGACTTTAATCCTGCCTGCAAATGAAAATGATCAGGGGCTGAGGCACCGCTCCTGGGGCCATTGTAGAAAATGAGATAATCAGGGAGTTGTTCTGCCAGTGAGAGCATATCGCTCACTTTTTTCCGGATGCGTTGCGGTACATGAGAATGAAGGGGGATGGTGATATGGTTTCTGAGGATGGGAAAAGGATTACACAGAATAACATATTTTCCCATAAAGAGAATGCCTCTCTGTTGCACGGGCCGGTGAGCTTCACAGAGAAAGCAGGGCCTTTTTTCGATCTCTTTTTTGTCTGTATTTGCTCCTGTTGAGACGATCCTTGCCGGATTAAACTGCACTCTTACAAAGACATCATCTCCCCAGGAAAACTCTTTTTCCTGTATATCGTCCAGTTGACGGATGCCATTGCTTAATTGCTCCCATTCTTTCTGTTGGGATGAGAACAATTCGTTTATTTCAGTCTGGAGATTCATTCTGTGTTGTTTTCAAAAACAAAGATAAGGATATTTTCTTTTATCCGGTATGGAATAGTTATGAAATGAAATCTGATAAAATTATTGCATTACTGTTTGGGTATCACGTTTTTTTGTACCTTTGCACCCGATATAAAGTGCTTTATCCAATCAGATCGCTATCATATACAAAATAATGAGGATTACGGGTCTTTTCTTTTCCTGTTTCATGATTCTTTTTCTCGTATCCTGTTCTCAGGGCACGGGTAAGGAGAACACGGAAACGGGCTCAGAGAAGAGTGAAAAAAATAGCAGGGAGAATAACTCTTCCATAGTGGCGGTATCCGAAGCAGAAGAGTTTGATCAGTTTATTCAGAAGTTCAGCAGCGAAGAGTCGTTTCAGCTCAAACGCATCAAATTCCCGATCAGAGTCATCATACCCAATACGGAGCACGAGGGAATGGCCCCGATGGAGGAAACGATTACCAAATATGACTGGGAAATGCTCGACCTCACCTACGACAGCACCTATCTGACCCGTCCCTATGATCAGTATTATCAGGTTGTCCGTTATAAAAATGATACCGCCGTGGTAGAAATCCGGGGTATCAACAACGGCATCTATGCCGACTACTATTTTGCAATGATCAACAAGAAGTGGTATTTAGTTACGCTTTACGAAGCTTCTTTCTAGACCCGGATGTTATCCTTTCAGCATCTCGTCACCGAAACTTAACGGCAGCAGATCCTTTACGCTCTCCACCACGTAAATACCTTCCTCGCTGTACATCAGCACTCTCATGGGTGCCTTGAACCGGTTCTCTGTCTCCAATAGCACCTGCCGGCAGGCGCCGCAGGGCGTGATGACTTCATCGGTGAACTTCCCGTTGTGCCAGGCAGCTATGGCTATGGCTTCAATCTGCAGGCCGGGATAGGAGGCGTTGGTGAAAAAAACGGTCGTCCTTTCGGCACATAACCCCGAAGGATAAGCGGCATTTTCCTGGTTGTTGCCGGAGATGATTGCACCGTTCTCCAGCAACACCGCAGCGCCTACGCTGAATCCGGAATAGGGTGCATAAGCATTTTTTGTGGCACTTTTTGCAGCCCCGATCAATTTTTTTTCTGCCTCAGAGCATTCCTCTAACAGATAAACACCTATCTTTGTGGATAAATTGATTTCTCTCATTGTATAATGCAGAATTTGTTGCACAAATATAAATATATTTTACCGTTCTTTGTCGTTCTCTCTTTTTTATTTGTTGCCGCTGAGCTATCCGCGCAGACCAGAGTGAGTACGTACGAAGCGTACATTGACAGATACAGCGGGCTGGCCATTGAGCACATGGATAAATACAGGATTCCCGCATCCATCACCCTGGCACAGGGTATCCTGGAGTCGGGAGCCGGGATGAACGACCTGGCACGCCGGTCCAACAATCATTTCGGGATTAAATGCCATCGGGGATGGGACGGTCCCTCGGTGTATGCCGCCGATGACTTGCCCAATGATTGTTTTCGTAAGTACGACCGTGTGGAAGATTCCTACCAGGATCATTCCGACTTTCTGCTGAATGGCGGTCGCTACGGCACACTCTTCCAGCTCTCTGTCACTGACTACAAGGGCTGGGCCAGAGGGCTGCAGAAATCGGGGTACGCTACCGACAGGGCATACGCCAACAAGCTGATCAAGTTGATCGAGGACTATGAACTGTATCGTTACGACGATAAAAAATATCGCAAGGGAATCAGCCGCAGTGAAAGGGATTCACGTCGAAGGGCTGAGACCGCGCAGGTGAACTGGACACACCAACCCTATATCACCCATGGGCTGGTGTACGTGATTGCCGTGAAGGGAGACACCTTCGGCAGCATCGCAGACGAGTTCGGGTTCGAGGAGAAAGATTTGCTGAATTTCAACGAAGTACCCGAGGATTTCCCGCTGAGTGAAGACGATATCGTCTATTTTCAGAAGAAGAAATCGCGCGCCGACAAACCGTATGAGTTCCATACAGTACAGGTGGGTGAATCGATGTACAGCATCTCACAACAATATGGTATACAGCTGAGGAACCTGTACCGTCTGAACAAGAAAAGCTACGAGTACATTCCCGAAGAGGGTGATGTGCTGAAGTTGAGATAAACGGGTTCAGGGATAAAGCTTACACCTATAAAGCTGATAGCTGATAGCTAAAAAATTATAAACAGAAAAAATAGTAATAAGACAAATGCAATACAACACACAACTGGAAAAGCTGGTATTACCGGAATACGGGCGCAATATTCAGAATATGGTAGATCACTGCGTGGCGATTAAGGATCCTGTGGAACGCAGAAAGTGCGCCTACACCGTCATCGACATCATGGGGAGCCTGTTCCCTCACCTGCGGGATGTAAACAATTTTAAGCATATTCTCTGGGACCACCTGGCTATCATGTCCGATTTCAAACTGGAGATCGACTATCCCTATGTGGTCATTACAAAGGAAGAGCTCTTTACGGCACCTGGACATCTGGAATACAGCCGCCCCACTATGAAGTACCGCCATTACGGTAAGATACTGGAGAAGATGATCCATATCGCGGCCAATATGGAGGAGGGCGACAAGAAAGCACACCTGCTGCGGTTGCTGCTCAGCCAGATGAAGCGATCCTATTCCCAATGGAATAAGGAGGCGGATGATGAGAAAATATTTCATGATATCAGCGAGCTGTCGGATGGGCAAATAAAGATGAATGGCGACAGTTATGCGATCCCCGACATAAAGATGAACGGCAACCGCGACAAGCTCAAGAGCATCAAGTATCAACGCAAAAAATAACCGCTGATGATTTCCGAAAAAGATATTCTTCCGGTTGGACGTACCCAGAAGCCCTACGGGATAAAAGGGGAGATCGTTCTGCTCTTCCATAAGGCTGAGTATGCCGGGGCCGATACTGAATACTATTTTCTGGAAATAGACGGCATTCCTGTGCCCTTCTTCGTCGAGGAGTTTACCTTCACCACCGGTGTCTCTGCCCGGGTGAAGTTCGAAGAGGTGAATGATGATCAGACAGCAGCCCGCTATGTCAACCTGAATGTCTTCCTCCCGCGCGAGGTGGTGAATCAGGTCGAAAGGCAGGCTGAGGACGATTGGAATATATTTGTGGGCTACACCGTTGTCGATCAGCATGGAGAGACACTCGGCATCATTGAAGAGGTAGACGATACAACCCTCAACGTGCTGTTTGTGGTGAAGAATGGTGATGATGAGCTCCTGATACCCGCCACGGAAGATTTTATTGTTGCCATCGATGAGGAAAAGAAACTCATCGAGATGTATCTCCCCGAAGGACTCACTGATGAATGACACGATAAAATCTTCTCCCCGGAACACGAAACAAACAACATGCCTTTTCTTCAGCTCTCGCACGTAAATATCGGGTATCCCACCAAAAAAGGGGTTAGAATGGTTCAGTCAGACCTTAACCTCACGGCCCACGAGGGAGAGCTGATTGCCCTGATCGGGAAAAACGGCTGCGGTAAATCCACTCTGCTGCGGTCTATCGCCATCCTCCAGCCCATCTGGCAGGGGCACATCCTGCTCAATGGCGAAGACCTGTCGGCCATAACCCCCAATAAACGGGCGAGGCTCCTGTCTGTGGTACTCACGGAGCACGAGTCAGTGGCATCGTTCACCGTGAGGGAGCTGATCTCCATCGGCCGTGACCCTTACACGGGATGGCTGGGGAGCCTGACGGAGGAAGACAACCGCATCATCAGCGAAGCCATCGGGATGACCTACCTGGAGGGCTTCGAGGAGAGGAACATCCACGAACTGTCCGACGGGGAGCGGCAACGCGTCTTCATTGCCCGTGCATTGGCCCAGGATACGCCTGTCATCCTGCTCGATGAACCCACCTCGCACCTCGATCTGCCCAACCGCATCAACATTCTGCTACTCCTGCAAAAACTGGCCCGGGAGACCGGTAAAACAATCTTCCTCTCAACGCATGAACTGGAAACGGCCATGCAGGTAGCCGACAAGCTCTGGCTGATGGAGAAGGAGAGAGGGGTCACCGTGGGCGTGCCGGAGGATATGGTGCTCAATGGCTGTTTCGACACCGTCTTTCGCCATCCCTCCTATGAGTTTGATAAGGAGTACGGAAGCTTTGTCGTACAGAAGCTGCTGGATAAATCTATCTCCACCCGTGTGCAACATCCCAACGGACTGATGGCCCGCTGGACCACCAAGGCGCTCTCCCGCAAAGGGTACAGGATCTCACCCGGAGCACCCCTGGAGCTGTTTGTAGATGAAGAGAACCGCTGCTGGACCATCCATGACGGGGAGCGCACCGTTGTCACGCACAGTATTGAGGAGGCGTTACAGAAAATAGCTGATTTATACGTCGAAAGGTAATTCATTGGTTTATCCATGGTGAAAACCCCTCTAAATTGATTATCTTTGCACGTTTTTACGGTTCAATATCTACTGAATGGTTAAAAAAAGAAGCATAGCAATCTTAGGTTCTACCGGCTCTATCGGAACGCAGGCGCTGGATGTCATTTCCAGGCACCCGGACAGGTTTGAAGCCTATGCGCTGGTGGCCAACAACAGGGTAGAACTGCTGATCGAACAGGCACGCACTTTCCTGCCCGAAGTGGTGGTGATTGCCAACGAGTCACGCTATGAGCAGCTGAAAACGGCTTTAAGCGATCTTCCCATCAAGGTGTGGTGCGGGAGCCGGGCTGTGGAGGAGGTAGTGCAGGACGATGCGGTCGATATGGTGCTCACCGCCATGGTGGGCATCTCCGGCCTGCAGCCGACCATTCGGGCGATAACCGCCGGGAAATCGATTGCTCTGGCCAACAAGGAGACACTGGTGGTGGCCGGCGAACTAATCACCTCGCTGGCATTGAAGCACAGGACTCCCGTGCTGCCGGTCGATTCTGAACATTCTGCCATCTTCCAGTGTCTGAATGGTGAGGGAGACAACAAAATTGAAAAAATATTGCTCACCGCATCGGGAGGCCCTTTCCGCACATTTACGAAAGAAGAGCTGGAACGTGTTACCAAAGCACAGGCACTGGCTCATCCCAACTGGAACATGGGAGAAAAGGTGACCATCGATTCATCCACGCTCATCAACAAAGGGTTTGAAATGATTGAAGCCCGCTGGCTCTTCGGGGTGGAACCGTCGCAGATAGAGGTGATTGTCCACCCGCAATCGATTATCCATTCCATGGTGCAGTTCGAAGACCGTTCCGTGATGGCCCAGATGGGACAACCCGATATGCGGATGCCCATCCAGTACGCCTTCTCCTATCCGCAACGACTGCCATCCGACGTCCGCCCGCTGAACTTTTTCGAGCTGTCGCAGTTGACGTTCGAGAAGCCCGACAGGGATAAATTTCCCAACTTAACCTATGCCTACCAGTCCGTAGAGGCCGGAGGAAACATGCCCTGCATCCTGAACGCAGCCAATGAGGTGGCGGTAGCGCTCTTTTTGCAGGAAAGGATCGGTTACATGCAGATGAGCCGGTTAATAGAAAAAACATTGCAGGCTGCATCGTTCGTCAAATCACCCACGCTGGATGATTACCTCCAGTCTGATGCGGAATCACGTGCCATCATCACAGAACTTGCACAGTAGTAAATCAAACGAATCAAACGAATCAACATAATAACTTAACAACATAATAACGAATCAATGGAGACATTTTTAATCAAGGCACTGCAACTTATCCTGAGTCTGTCGATACTGGTCATCGTACATGAGTTCGGGCATTACATTTTCGCGCGGATGTTCAAAATCAGGGTAGAGAAATTTTATCTTTTCTTCGATCCCTGGTTCGCGCTATTCAGATTCAAACCCAAAAACAGTGATACGGAATATGGTGTTGGCTGGCTGCCTCTGGGTGGCTATGTGAAGATATCGGGTATGATCGACGAGTCGATGGACAAGGAGCAGATGGCCCTGCCCGCCCAACCGTGGGAGTTCCGCTCCAAGCCAGCCTGGCAACGCCTGCTGGTGATGGTCGCCGGCGTACTGTTCAACCTGCTGCTGGCTTTCTTTATCTACTCGATGGTGCTCTTCACCTGGAACGATACGTATCTCCCGCTGAAGAACGTGACGCAGGGTATGGAGTTCAGCCAGGCCGCCCGCAATGCCGGATTTCAGAATGGCGATATCCTGCTGATGGCCGATGAGAAGGAGCTGGACCGCTTTGGTGTACGCACACTGCTCGACATTGCCGACGCAGAGGAGGTGACCGTGCTGCGCGACGGTGAGAAGGTGGTGCTGACCATGCAGGAAGGACTGATGCAAAACCTGCTGAAAGACAAGGAAGGGTTCGCCACCTACCGGGTGCCGGCCGTCGTCTACCAGACAATGGAAGGGAGTGCTGCCGACAGGGCAGGCCTCATGGCCGGCGACAGCATTACCGGCGTCAATGGTGTGACCACAGCCTCGTTCGGCGGGCTGCGGGCTGTGCTCGACAGCTCCCGCAACCGTGAGGTGACACTCGATTACTACCGCAACGGCGTACGGCAGACGACAACCCTTCAGGTCGATTCTGCGGGACAACTGGGCTTCTATGCGATGACAGCCCCCCAGATCTACCGGACCGTCACCCTCCAATATGGATTCTTCGAATCATTCCCCGCGGGGATCAGGCTGGGAATACAGACGCTGAAAGATTACGTGGCGCAGTTCAAATATGTCTTCACCAAGGAGGGAGCCTCTTCACTGGGCGGCTTCGGTGCCATAGGCAATCTCTTCCCCGCACAGTGGAACTGGCAGGCTTTCTGGATGATGACTGCCTTCCTCTCGGTGATCCTCGCCTTCATGAACATCCTGCCCATCCCGGCACTCGACGGCGGCCATGTGATGTTCCTCATCTATGAGGTGGTCACCCGGCGCAAACCCAACGAGAAGGTGATGGAGTATGCCCAGATCGCAGGGATGATACTGCTGTTCGGACTGCTCATCTATGCCAACGGCATGGACCTGATCAGAGCTATTTTTTAATGAATCACTTGCCGTATGAAGGTTTCAGAATTGATTGACAAGACACAGCAGTCCGCTTTCTCGTTTGAACTGCTGCCACCGCTGAAGGGTAACAGCATCCAGCAGGTGTTCAACACGATCGATCGTCTGAAGGAGTTCGATCCGAAATTCATCAATATCACCACCCACCACAGCGAGAATATCTACAGGGAAGATGAAAACGGCGTCTACCGTAAAACGAATGTGCGCAAACGGCCCGGCTCGGTAGCCATCGCTGCCGCCATCCAGAACAGGTATGGCATCAGGGCGGTGCCGCACATCATCTCACAGGGATTCTCCAAAGAGGAAACAGAGTATGCACTCATCGACCTCTCTTTTCTGGGAGTGACTGACCTGTTGTTGTTGCGCGGCGATACCAAGAAGCTGGATGCCCAGCAGAAGAGTATGGACTGTCATGCACATGCCACCGGCCTGCAGGAGCAGGTGAACAATTTCAACAAAGGTATTTCCTTCGACGGCTCCACCTTCACTCCTCCGGAAACACCCTTCACCTACGGCATGGCCTGTTACCCGGAGAAGCATGAGGAGTCACCCAACATGGAGTCGGAGATCCACTATACGAAGATGAAAGCGGATAACGGTGCCGATTACCTGGTCAGCCAGATGTTCTTCGACAACCGTAAGTTCCTTGATTTTGTGGATCGTTGCCGTGCCGCCGGGATCACCATCCCCATCATACCGGGTATCAAGCCCATTCACCTGAAAAACCAGCTCACAGTGCTGCCACAAATCTTTCGTTCCGACATCCCCGAAGCCCTCGAAAAGGAACTACGTAAGTGCAAGAACGATGACGATGCCAGGGAAGTGGGTGTGGAATGGTGTATCACGCAATGCCGGGAGCTCCTGCAGCATCATGTACCCAGCATCCACTTTTATTCACTGATGGCTACCGAGAGTGTCTACCGGGTAGCGAAAGAGATATATTGATGTATTTTCGCAATGTCATAGGGCTTCACGATGTCAAACAGTATCTCATCGATTCCGTGCAGCGCGGAGTTGTACCTCATGCCCGCATCTTTTACGGCCCCGAAGGGGTGGGGAAGCTGCCGCTGGCCATCGCCTATGCAAGATACCTCAACTGCTCCCGTCGCGGTGCCGATGATGCGTGTGGCGAATGTCCCTCCTGCCACAAATTCGATAAACTGGCACACCCCGACCTGCACTTTGTCTATCCTGTGGTGAAATCGAAAGTGAGTGATGAGTATCTGCCGCAATGGCGCGAGTTCCTGTCCCAAAACACCTATTTCAACCTCAACCACTGGCTCAACTTTATCAGCGCCGAGAATGCACAGGGGGTCATCTACGCCAAAGAGAGCGATGAGATCATCCGCAAGCTCAACCTGAAGGTGTATGAGGCACCCTATAAGATCATGATCGTGTGGCTGCCCGAGAAGATGCACGATGCCTGTGCCAACAAGCTGCTGAAGATGGTGGAGGAGCCCCCCGGCGATACGGTGTTCCTGCTGGTGTCGGAAGACAGGGAGAATGTGCTGCAGACCATCTGGTCGCGCTGCCAGCCACTGCATATACGTGCCATCGAAGAGGGGGAGATGACTACCGCCATCCAACAGCGATTCAGCCTGGAGCAGGATGCTGCCCGGTCATATGCTCACATCGCCCACGGCAGCTTCACCAGGGCCATTGAGATCATTGCGTCGTCGGAAGATACCAAATATTTCTTCGATCTCTTTGTAAAGATGATGCGCACGTCGATATCCCGCAACATCAGAGCCATCAGGGAGACGGCCGGTGAAATGGCAGGTATCGGTCGTGAAATGCAGAAAAGTTTTCTGCTCTACACCCTGGCCATGTTCCGGGAATATTTCATAAGCAATCTGAAAGAGCCGGAAATGGTATACCTGAACGACGAGGAGCGGCAATTCGGTGACCGTTTTGCCCCTTTCATCAACGAAAAAAACATTGAGGATTTCAACGACGAATTCTCACTGGCCTACCGTCAGATAGAACAAAACGGCAATGCAAAAATTATTTTCCTCGATCTTTGTTTAAAAGTGACGGTACTTTTAAGAAAATAATTTTGTAACTTGCCGTTCGTTTTACATTTATAATCATCATAAAGTCTAGCTTATTGTCACCAATAGAGCGATTGAATATATATATATGGATAAAGAACAATTATCAGACAGATTATCGGATATCGTTCCGATAAAGATGTCAACAGTCAGAAATACAAAAAGCTGCCGCGGTTGCACCCCCCACAATAATAAACTCCACGTCTACGACTGGCTGCATGATTTTCCTGAGTTGCAGAGAGCAACCAAAATGGTGGAAGTGCAGTTCAAGAACACAAGAAAAGGATATTACATCAACAGCAACGATATCGATCTGCAGCTGGGCGACCTGGTGGCCGTGGAGTCGGTCCCCGGTCACGATATCGGCACGGTGACCCTCACCGGTAAGCTGGTGGAGTTGCAGATGAAGAAGAACAACTACCGCGAAGATGTCAACGGTGGCGTGAAAAGGGTATACCGCATCGCACGCGCCACCGACCTTGAGAAGTACGAACAGGCAAAAGCACGGGAACAGCCTACCATGATCCGTGCCCGTCAGATTGCCGAGGATCTGGGCCTGCAGATGAAGATCGGTGATGTGGAGTACCAGGGTGACGGTAACAAAGCCATCTTCTACTATATCGCCGACGACAGGGTCGATTTCCGACAACTGATCAAGGTGCTGGCAGGCGAGTTCAGGGTGAAGATTGAGATGAAGCAGATCGGTGCCCGTCAGGAAGCCGGCCGCATAGGCGGTATCGGTCCCTGCGGACGCGAGATGTGCTGCAGCAAGTGGATGTCGAGCTTCGTCTCTGTTTCCACGTCGGCTGCACGCTGTCAGGATATCTCCATCAACCCGCAGAAGCTGGCCGGGCAGTGCGGTAAGCTGAAGTGCTGCATGAACTACGAGGTCGATGCCTACGTGGAAGCACAGCGCAGCATGCCCTCACGGGAGATAGTGCTGGAGACCAAAGACTCCGATTATTTCCATTTCAAGAGTGATATTTTTGCCGGCGTGATGACCTATTCCACCGACAAGTACAACGCCGCCAACTTACAAACGATAACCAGGGAACGTGTCTTCGATATCATCGCGATGAACAGGAAGGGAAAGAAACCGCTTACCCTGCTCTCCGAGGCCGATGCCGGTGCAGAAAAAGAGGCCTCCTTCGCGGGAGACTTACTGGATGGTCAGAGTATCAACCGTTTCGACGAAAGCCGGAAGAATCAATCCCGGAAAAGAAGAAAACCGCGCAGGAGAGGACCCGACAACTCCTCCGGAAACAATAACCCGCGAAATAATGATCCTTCCGGTGAGAACAACGCATAACATCGTCCTGATCTCTGCAGCAATGTTGCTCACCATACTGACAGCCTGTGAGGAGGGGGAGGTCTACTATCGTTTTCATCATATCGGCAAAGGACAATGGTACCGCGACAGCACACTGGTCTTCACGATGGACTCGGTCGACCTGCCACCGGGCGTAAGATATGATGTGACCATTGAACTCACTACCTCTGGTGTCTACCCCTATCGCGATCTATGGCTGCAGATTGATCACAATCTCGCCGATACGGTTTTCCATAGAGATACGGTGCACTATCAGCTGGCTGATAGGTATGGCAAATGGCTGGGCAGCGGCGTGGGGGGGTTGCACCATCTGTCGCTCCCTTTTCTCACGGCTGTCTCACTCGACAGGTCACGAAAGTATAAGCTGGGAATCAGTCAGATTATGAACGATGATCCTTTGACAGGGATCGAAAAGGCAGGCCTGAAAGTGGTGGCGGTGAATGCCGGACAGAAGTAAAATAAACAGAACAGCGCAATGAAGATTGTTTTCCTGGGATCGGGAAATGTAGCCACCCATTTAGCCAGAGCGTTGAAGGCATCCGGCCACGAGATTGTGCAGGTTTACAGCCGCACAGCCGAAAATGCGGAGATGCTCGCAGCACAAACAGGTGCGGAACCTGTCAGCGTGTTGAGGGCCGTCGACCCGTCTGCCGACCTCTATATCTTCTCCGTGAAAGACGATGCGCTCCCCGAAGTGATCCGTCAGATGCCACAGACTAAAGGGGTATGGGTGCATACGGCGGGAAGCATCCCGGCAACGCTCTTTTCCTCACGCAAAGAGGCGTATGGCGTCATCTATCCTTTGCAGACATTCAGCAGGGACAGAACAATCACGATGCACGATGTTCCGCTGTTTATCGAGGGAAGCACCCCTGAGACGACCCTTTTTCTGGAGCATCTGGCAGGGACCCTCTCCGCACAGGTGATTCCGCTCTCAGGGGAGAAACGACGTTACCTCCATCTGGCAGCCGTTTTTGCCTGTAACTTCACCAACCATATGTACACGCTGGCAGCGGACATCCTCCGTGGGGAGCAGATCCCGTTCGATGTGCTGAAGCCCCTCATTGCCGAGACAGCGGCCAAGGTGATGACGATGGACCCCGTCAAGGCGCAGACCGGTCCTGCCGTCCGCTCCGATAAAGGGGTGATGCAACGGCATCTGGCGCTGATCGATGAGCCACGGCAAAAAGAGATCTATTCACTCATCAGTAAAAGTATTCACGACGTTTTCACCGGGGAGCAGCCGGATGAGTAGTCACCGGGCTGGTCACAGACCCGTAAACCCGACTGATTGAACAAATCATATCCTATGAGCGCGATCAATTACGATCTGAAAAAGATCAGGGCATTTATTTTCGATGTAGACGGGGTCCTCTCCTGTCAGACCATCCCCATGTCGTCGCAGGGGGAGCCTTTGCGAACGGCCAACATCCACGACGGGTACGCACTGAATCTGGCCGTGAGGAACGGTTATGGTGTAGCCATCATCACCGGCGGAAATACGCAGGCAGTGCGTGCGCGCTACGAATCACTGGGGATCACCGACATTTATATGAATTCGGGTATCAAGTTGGCCGATTACCGGCATTATCTTCAGAGCCGGAAGTACCGCCCCGAAGAAATTATCTATGTGGGTGACGATATCCCCGATTACCGGGTGATGAGCGAGGTCGGCCTGCCCGTCGCTCCCATCGACGCGGCACCCGAGATAAAAGAGATCGCGAAATATATCTCCCCGCGAAGCGGCGGACAAGGCGTCGCTCGCGATGTGATCGAACAGGTGCTGAAAGTACAGGGCAAGTGGATGGGCGAAGAGGCTTTCGGATGGTGATCAGAGACGCCTTCAGCAGCTCTGCGGCACTAAAATTAACATCAAAAAAATGGCGTACTTGCAAAACAAGCAGTATATTTGTAATAATTATTAAAAAAACCACTCCAGGCAATGGCGAAAGTAAAGGGTTATGTAGAGGTGAACACCGTTCGGTGTAAAGGATGCAACCTGTGTGTTGTGTCCTGTTCCACAGACGTGTTGGAGTTACAGCCGCGGGAAGTGAACGACCTCGGTTATCATTATGTATACATGAAGAATCCCGATGAATGTATCGGATGCGCCAACTGCGGTTATGTATGTCCGGACGGATGTCTGACGGTCTACAAGAAGAAAGCGGATTAACCAGATGAACCGGGGAAAATAAACCCGTAATAAAGAATAGTATGTCAGAAGAAATAACTTTGATGAAGGGGAATGAGGCCATCGCCTATGCGGCCATCCGTTACGGCGTGGACGGCTATTTCGGTTATCCCATCACCCCTCAGTCTGAAATTATTGAAACACTGATGGAGGCCGCTCCCTGGAATACCACCGGTATGGTAGTGCTGCAGGCCGAGAGCGAGGTGGCTGCCATCAACATGGTTTATGGCGGTGCCTCCTGCGGCAAGTATGCCATGACCACCTCTTCCAGTCCCGGCATCAGCCTGAAACAGGAAGGAATATCCTATATGGCGGGAGCAGAACTGCCCGGCCTCATCGTGAACGTGCAGCGCGGCGGCCCCGGCCTGGGAACGATACAGCCTTCACAGGCCGACTATTTCCAGACCGTGAAGGGTGGGGGACACGGCGACTACCGGCTCATCACGCTGGCGCCCAACTCGGTACAGGAGATGGCCGACTTTGTGGGCCTTGCTTTCGACCTTGCCTTTAAATACCGCAACCCGGCCATGATCCTCACCGACGGCGTGATCGGCCAGATGATGGAGAAGGTGAGGCTACCCGAACAGCGACGCCGCCGCACAGAGCAGGAGATACGCGAACAGTGTCCCTGGGCAACGCTGGGTAAGACACCCGACAGGGAGCCCAATATCATCACATCTCTCGAGCTCGACTCGGCAGTGATGGAGAAGAACAACGAGCGTTTCCAGGCCAAATACCGCATGGTGGAGGAGAACGAGGTGCGCTATGAAGCGGTGAGATGTGAAGATGCCGAATATCTGCTGGTGGCCTTCGGCTCGTCGGCACGCATCTGCCTGAAATCCATCGACCTGGCAAGAAAAGAGGGTATCAGGGTAGGACTGCTTCGCCCCATCACCCTCTGGCCGTTTCCCACGAAGGTGCTGAACGAATATGCCGGTAAGGTGAGAGGGATGCTTACAGTGGAAATGAACGCCGGGCAGATGGTGGAAGATGTGCGTCTGGCGGTGAACGGGAAGATTCCCGTGGAACACTACGGACGCCTGGGCGGTATTGTGCCCACACCCGACGACGTATTCGAAGCTTTAAAAGAAAAAGTAGCCAGATAAAACGCTAACATCATGGATCTTAAATACAGAAATATTTTCCTGCTGCTCTTCATGCTGGCATTCATAGGCACTATTGTGGTCTATTTCTCCTCTAACCAGAATATGCGGCTGACATGGTACTTCGGTGGAGCTGCCATTCTGTTCTACCTCATTTACCGTTTTTCAAAAAGATAAAAAGCATGGATGCAAACAATATCATAAGTCCTGAGAACCTGGTTTATGCAAAACCAGAACTGATGAACGACAATCATATGCATTACTGCCCGGGATGTTCCCACGGGGTGGTGCATAAGGTGATCGCTGAAGTGATCATGGAGATGGGGCTACAGGAGAAAACCATCGGTATCGCACCGGTGGGATGTGCCGTCTTCGCATACAAATACCTCGATATCGACTGGCAGGAAGCTGCCCACGGCCGCGCACCCGCGCTGGCGACGGCCACCAAGCGGCTGCTGCCCGACAAGATGGTGTTCACCTATCAGGGTGATGGAGACCTGGCAGCCATCGGTACGGCAGAGACCATCCATGCCGCCAACCGGGGAGAGAACATCGCCATCATCTTCATCAATAACGGCATCTACGGGATGACCGGAGGACAGATGGCCCCCACCACGCTGAAAGATATGAAGACCTCCACCAGCCCCGATGGCAGGAACGTGAAGACGATGGGCAACCCCCTGAAGATTCTCGATATGCTGGCACTCCTCGACGGTGTCTGCCTGGCCACGCGTACCAGCGTGCATACGGCTGCAGCAGTGAAGAAGACCAGGAGAATGATCAGGCTGGCCTTCGGGAACGCCATGGCCGGTAAGGGAACCTCCATCGTGGAGATTGTCTCTACCTGCAACGCCGGGTGGAAAATGACGCCGGAAGATGCGAACGACTGGATGGTGGAGCACATGTTCCCGGTATACCCAATGGGTGATTTGAAAAACGTTTAACACAAGAAAGAGAGACAATGTTACAGGAAATAGTCATTTCGGGTTTCGGCGGACAGGGTGTGTTGTCGATGGGGAAGATTCTGGCCTATTCGGGTATCATGGAAGATAAGGAAGTATCCTGGTTCCCGGCTTACGGGCCGGAACAGCGGGGCGGTACGGCCAATGTCACCGTCATCATCTCCGATGAAGCCATCAGCTCACCCGTGGTCAACCAATATGATATCGCCATCGTACTGAACCAGCCATCGCTCGAAAAATTCGAGGAGAGGGTGAAGCCGGGCGGGGCGCTCCTCTACGACGGTTACGGCATCCACAAGAAGGTGGCACGCAAGGATATCAATGTGTACAGGATCAACGCCATGGACGAATCGATGAAGATGAACAACACCAAGGTGTTCAACATGATCGTACTGGGGGGATTGCTGAAGATATCACCCATAGTGGAACTGGAGAACGTGATGAAGGGCCTGAAAAAGTCGCTGCCCGAGCGGCATCATAAACTATTACCCATGAACGAGGAAGCCATCCTGCGAGGGATGGAGGTCGTTCAGCTGGAGCAGGAGGCGGAAAGAGTTTAAAAAACTACTTCTTGCCGAAAGGCCACCAGCTCCATTTCTTCTTCGGTTTATCAGCCTCTCTTTTTTGTGAGGACGCTGCATCACTTTTTTTCTTCACGATTAATTTTTTCTCACCCTGTCTGCGTTCACCGGCGGCTCTTCCTTGTGCAGCAGCGGTTTTCGGTGCCCTGTTAGCGGTGGACGCTCCCTCCTTGCGGGGTGTGGCAGAGGCTCCCTGATGCCGGGATTTACTTCCTTCGCCCTGTTTTCTTTTTTCACCGGAACCATGCTGATTCCGTCCTTCGGCCGATGCTCCCTTACCACGTGGGTCATTCTGTGGGCGTGAGGCTCTCTCACCTTCCGGCGCGCCTATTTCGCGGGGTGCCTTCTGTTTGCGTGATGATCGGTCTCCCCTTGATGAACCTTCGTCACCGGCTACTCTTTCACCGCGAGGTGTTCCTTCTTCGCGCGGAGCCCTCTGCCTGCGTGATGCTCTTTCTTCACCCGGCGCACTCTGTTCGCGGGGTGTATCTTCTGTCGGTGATGTCGCGGCGACAGCTGTGGCATCACTTTTCCGGGAATCTTCCTGTCTTCCCGCTTTACCTGCTTTGTCCTGTCGTCCCGAAGGCTTTCCGCCTTTCGTTCTTCCCCCCTTGGCTGCCCGGTTGAAGGCACCCCTGCGACCGCTCTCCCTGGTGGGGTTATATTCCGGAACCTCTCCCAGTTCGGCAGGGATGGGGTTCTTGTAAACCTCTTTCTCCAGGAATTTCTCTATCTGTAAGAAACGGTATTGTTCGTCCGGGGCGACAAAGGTGATGGCCATGCCCGAATCACCCGCACGGGCCGTACGGCCTATCCGGTGCACATAGTCCTCCACGTCGTAGGGTACCTCGTAATTAATCACCAGCGTGATATCGTCGATATCGATCCCCCTGGCCACAATATCAGTAGCCACCAGGATATCCACCCGTTCGTTGCGGAACTCGTGCATGATGTTGTCGCGCTGTGCCTGATCCAGGTCGGAATGCATCTCACCTGCCGACAGCCCCATGCTGCGCAGTGTCTTGGCCAGCTCCTTCACCCTTTGCTTCGATCCGGAGAAGAGGATCACCTTGTTCGGTTTCTTATCTTTGAAGAGATGCTTCACAATCGCCATCTTCTGGTTTTCGTGGCAGATGTAGGCCGATTGCATGATGGTCTCCGGCGGCCGGGTGATGGCTATGCTGATCAGTTCCGGCTTGCGCAGGATGGTCTTGGCCAGCTGTTGTATCCTGGGCGGCATGGTGGCCGAGAACATAATGGTCTGACGCTCTTTCGGCAGCAGCTTCTCCAGCTTCATGATGTCATCGAAGAACCCCATGTCGAGCATGCGGTCCGCCTCGTCCAGGATGAAATACTTCACGCCAGAGAAATCGATGTCGTACAGGTTGATGTGCGAGAGCAGTCGTCCCGGTGTGGCGATCACCACATCGGCACCGCTCAGCAATCCCCGTTTCTGTACGATCCACGCTTCCCCGTCGTTACCGCCATACACCGCCACCGAGGAGAAGGGGGTGAAGTAGGAGAAACCCTCCATCTGCTGGTCGATCTGTTGTGCCAGCTCGCGCGTGGGAGCCATGATGATGGCGTTCACCTTATGTTCATCGTGTGGTTCCGTCTGCAGGTTGTTCAACAGCGGCAGCAGGAAGGCGGCTGTCTTGCCCGTACCCGTCTGGGCACAGGCAATCACATCCTGTCTGTTCAGAATCACGGGGATAGCCTGCTCCTGTACGGGAGTCATATCCTTAAAGTTCATTGCCTGCAATCCTTCTAACAGTGAATCGCAGAGTGGGAGGTCGGTAAATAACATCTATGTTTTCTTCTTTTTTACAAAGATACGACGAATAATTGATTTTGGGAAAGCTGAGAAAATAATTAGCGGTCAATAGTTGCTCTTTTCGAAAAATATGATACCTTTGCACTCGCATTTCAGCAAATGCAGGGAGAGATGGCAGAGTGGTCGATCGCGGCGGTCTTGAAAACCGTTGAAGTGCGAGCTTCCGGGGGTTCGAATCCCTCTCTCTCCGCTGGAAGGTATGGATAAAACCAGACAATAACAGAACAAAAACCTATATGTCAATGATTTATAGGTTTTTTTTGTGCGTTGTGCATGGCAATTTACGGATCACCTCAGGAACCCAAAGGATTTCCTCCGGCGTTTACTTCCTCCCACAGTAATGACTCATTGGAGCAACAGCTGTTGGACCTTTCATCCCGTTACATCTCTATGATTTTTGCCGGATTGAAAGTGAGATGTTCATTGTGAAAAACATACCCCAACTGGTTACTTACACATTGGGTGTCCCCTATTTGCTTATCAATATTTCGATGGGAATGGCCGTAAATCCAATATGATATTGGATTCGCTTTTATATATTCTTCCAATTCAACCGTAAATGCCCCATTAATAGGACTCCCGGCAAAATCAGGGGAAGACAATTGGAATGACGGGACATGATGGCTTACAACAATTATCTGCTTTGCTTTACCGGACTCTACATTTTCTTTTATAAACGCGAAACACTTATCATGCTCTTCATTGAATTTTTCCCATGTTAAAAGTTTGTCGTTATATAAGATCCGATGGAAATCAGCAACCCCACGTTCCGTATAATAAGCATTTTTCTTACTGATCCTTGCCCATAATGTTGAAAATATGATGTCTGTTTCTCCCAGGTGAACAACATCATTATAATAAAGATTGACATTGCTTCTTATTGGGAGGACTAATCCATTGGGTATTTTTGCAAGATCCGTGTATTTATACAATTCATGGTTCCCTATAACAATATAAGTGTGACTGAAATTATCTGAAACCCAATCCCAAAAAGGATGTTTTGAATAGTTGTCATCATTCAGGTAGCCGATATCTCCCGCCAGAATAAGAATATCTCCTGTCGGAACAAGCGGATAATCCCGAAGAAATCTTGAATTATCATGAAATTCAAGGTGTAAATCCGATGCATATTGTATTTTCACAACCCAAATGTATTCTTTAACCGATCGGCGAATATTTCAAATGTAATTTCAGTACCGAGTCCTAATTCTTTTGATAAACCGAATGTCCCCAAACCGTCTTTCTCTACCATAGCCAGGAATGTTCTCAAATCACTTTTGATTGTTTCGGGTATTTCATATTTATCATTTTCAGTTAAAGTAGAAACGATACGGAAAATATCATTTTTGTGTTTGGATATATCCTCCGACCTGACTTGTTCCCCGCTCGCTTTACGTTTGGAATTATTGATATACGCTATCGCTTTAAGTACGATAACAGCATCCCTGTCAACGAAACGTAAATCATCCAACACCACCGTATGAGATATAGCATAATGGTAATACTCGTCGTCCAAAAGAATTGCAGAGAAACTTGAAAGTTCTTCTCCAACCGGAATGGGTGTCAAATGTGAGCCAGCCGGCACTTTTATCATATCCGGCACCCTTGAAAAAAGCTCGATTTGTAAAGGAAAACCATCTGTCTGGGGTTTTATGAAACGGTAAAATTGAATTTTTCCTGACAGGGTTTCCCACAATTCGTATTTCCCTTCTCCGATAAATTCCCAAAAACGTGTCACAAACCCATCATTCAATGCTTCAACAATGAGAATGGCATCTATGTCTTTTGTCGTCCGGGGATTCAGTCCTACATCCTCAATCAATTCATTGCATGCAGTTCCTCCGATGATGATATAATTATTAGCATAATCTCTAAAATATTCGCGAAACGTATCCAATCCTCTTACCATACTTTTTTATCTATTAATTCCATCATTTCAGCTTTGACCCGTTCATTGGGATCATCCCTGTAATAGAGATAAAGTGATAATGGATCAATATACCCGTTATTGCTCAATATACATGGGTTATATTTCCACACTTCAACCCGGATATCCCCTTCTGTCTCATCCAGGTACTCCCAGTACCTTTTTTTCCTTAGTCTTTCAACCTCTACTTTATAAACCGCATACGCTTCTTTCCCCGTATCAGATAAAAAAGTATAGTGGGCAAGTGCCGTATCTCCGGATTTACAAAAATCCCAATTACCTTTCAGCCCTGTAAAATACGATTTAATAACGGGCGATTGCATTTGAGGCTCCGCCATTTTCCACAGTTGTTTCCTCCCCACATCAAAGGCAAAGCGTTTTTCTTTTGTTCCTGTAACCCGGCATATTTTTTTTGCTTTTAACTCTTCCGCTATTTTTGTAATCGTTTTTGGAGAGTAGCCCAATTTTTTCGCGATTTCTTTGAACGAAAACTCTTCAAGATGCTCTACCTGGAGGTGATAGAGAAGTAATAACTGCGCGGAAGGAGTTAGGAATTCGGAAAGTGGGTGAATCTGCCGGTTATTTTCTTTCAAATAAAGAAACAATTCAGGCAAATATATTTGGTTTTCAGGAACAATGAAACTGATACGATTCCTGATCATATTACGCCTCATTTGCATACTTTGACTGTACAATACAAAAACAGCAGGCAAATCTGTATAATGAAATATTGCTTTTGCCTGTTTTTTCAACTGTTCTGCTGTTTTAGGATTCTTATTACCTTCTTCGGCAAGGAGAAAATAATCTCCATCTATTTCGAGCAGACCGTAATTATAGGCATGGCTCAAATACAGGGGGAGCTTATTCAAGAGCGATTCGGGCACTTTCTTTACAGTACCGGCCAGTCCCAGAGTGTCTTGCAAATATTTTAAAACGTTATCCATATAATTACCCTAAATAATAACGATTACCTATATATGGTAATCGTTGCAAATTTAAGGTAATTGTCGAAAATAATCACTATGTTTCGAAATATTTTATCGACTAATCCATTTGGGTTTGCTAATTAAATATATATTTGTATCTTTGCAGAAAAAAGTTATGAATTGTCCAAAATGTTTATGTGATAAAAGCGTTAAGTCAGGAATTATCAAAGGGAAACAGCGCTACAAATGCAAGGAATGTGGTTGTAATTA
>CAKMJT010000032.1 GCA_927407015.1 uncultured Proteiniphilum sp.
TGTTAACGGTAACTGAGAATGCAGTAATTCCGGTAAATTAAAGTGCAGTGTTTTCGGTAACAACAATGCAGCACTTTTGGTAACAATGATGCAGTAATTTCAGTAACAACTGTGCATCTTTTGCAAAGGTAATTTATTCATTCACATTCACATTCTTTGTTCCCTTTTTTCATTCATTTTTTTAGTTTTCATTAAAAATAGTTTTTCTATTTGTCATTCTGTAACTCTTGCACGAGAGTTGTAAAAGCTCACATTTATAGAGCAGCCTGTCTAAAAGAGCCGTTGCCAGCACTTCGTCATCAAGCGAACGAGCCCACTCTGCAGGTGATTTATTGGTGGTGATTATAAACGAAGTGGATTCGTATATGCTGTTCATAAAGGCAAAGAGAAGATTCCCTTCCTCACGATTCACAGATATATTCATCAGGTCATCTATGACAATCACGTCCGCGGCAGCCAGGTTCTTGTATTCCCTTTTTGCACTGGCAACTATATTTTTCAACTTAAGGGTGGCCAGCAGTTCATCCATACTTCTGAAGTAGGCTTTATACCCCTTATCAATGGCATCGGCACAAAGACCGGAGGCGATAAATGTTTTGCCCACACCGCAAGGACCCGCAAGCATAAGGTTGAAGCTTTCTTCGACCCAATGCAGTTCCCTAAGCTGGTTTAGTTGAGTTGCGCTCAATCCATTTGAGATGGAGTGGTCATACATATCGAGATTATGTGCCAATGGAAGTTTGGCAACTTTTAAACGTAAAAGTCTCTGCTTCTCTTCACGGCCTTGCACTTCCAACTCCAGCACCATACTCAAAAAATCATCATAACTGGGAGACTCTTTCTGTGCCCTGAGAAGGATATCCTGAGCATTGACAGTTAGTCCGGAGAGCCTGAGTCGTTTTGCATACCCACGTATGGTAGTTAATTTATCCGGCTTCATATCAGTTGTTTTTAAAAATGTTTTGATACACGTCAATGGTGGATTTGTTTGGCTTGATATTTACCATCAATTGCGTTTCGGGAGTGCCAAGGGATTTGATTTCCATCTCATTATTATTCTCACTGATCTGCGTACTGGAGGAGAGTATTGACTTAAAGTCATTCGCGCTGAAGAGGGCTTTTTCAAGGCACGTGCCAAGTGCTTTGTCGGTGTCTTCCGGCGCATACTTTGCCAGGCAGTTCAAGATCACCGTTATCTGGTCCCTTATGTACCGGGGATAACGTTCTTTTATTTTGGACAGGAAGATTTCAGCCCCTGATTGGTCCGTGAACTGGACCTTCACCTGATCACTGAGTTTTTGAATGCTCGTTGATTTATCACGCTGATGATTATGGTTGATGACTTTCTCCCCGCGCCCGGCCGGTATAAGGTGCTTTGCCAGGAGCTCTCCATCCATGGTTTTGATCAACAGGGTGCCATTTTCTTCATCGACAAGAACCCTGGTCTCTTCACCACGGTACGTGCCGAAAGGAAGCGAGTAGGTGTTCCCTTTGTAACGTAGGCTGTTTGTGCTTTGAACTTTATGCCCTGACTCCAGGGCGGAGGAAGTCACGGGTATGTATGGTTGTAAATCTTTACATTCTGAGCACCATGCCTGCTGGGGCACCTTGCAGGTAGTATTATGAACCATGGCATTGCCTGTCCTGGCCAACCAGTATTCGGCTTCCTTGTTAAGATTATCCGGATTGCTGTATGGCCTGTTCAATAAAAAGTTCTGTTTGACATACTTGATCACGTTCTCTACCTTCCCCTTGCTCTCGGGGTCTGCTTTACGGCAAAAAACGGGCTTGAATGGGCGGCTTTTGACATAGCTGTTGAATACCTCTGTCATGAGGTAATCCCCTATGTTCTCATCATAAAGAAAGACAGAGTCCTGGTCATAAATAATAAACCTGGGTATCCCGTGGAAGAAACGAAAAGAAAGCTCATGAGCGTAGACGGCGTTCCCGCTGGTGAAAGGTTTATCCTGGAAGCAAATAAACTTGTATCGGCTATATTCCAGGATCATGGCAAAGAAGTAAACTTTGACCCTTGAGCCGTCGCCTTTTCGCAGCTTGTGTTCACCGAAGTCAACCTGGGCATATTTACCCGGCGGCGTTTCGGGTAGAGGTCCATACTCGCGTTCATTGACTTTTAGTTTGGGTAAGTTATGCTCCTGTCGGATCTTCATGACAAAGTTGTAAACCGTTTTAGGTGTTACACGAGGAAAAGAAGGATGATACTCCTTTAACCAGTCATGCATCTGCGCAGCCGGTGTATCCTGGAACTGACCCAGGCGTTCTACAATGAAGCTCCTGTAAGGCTCTAGAATGCAGTCACGCTCGTTCAAGCTGTTTGAGTAACTTTCGAACTCCTTGATATCCATCTCCAGGTACTTCTTTACTGTTCTAAAATTGATCCCGAGATAATCGGCAATCCATTGAATCGATTGATGCTCCTCATGACGGAGCCGGTAAATAGTGTCGTACATAATGTAACGGTTGAGTGATTTGTATTCCTTCTCTGTCATAATACCTTTGCTTTAAAATTATGACTTAAAGGTCGAAATTATATCTCAAAATACAATTGTTACCGTTTTTACTGCACTATTGTTACCATTATCGCTGTAGTCTTGTTACCGTTTTCACTGTACTGGATTTCCATTTTTACTGTATTTCTAATTTCCGGTAACACGGGAACACCTAAAAATGATAACGTCGGTGTAATCGTACTGCTGCGTCGCTCGTAACCGTACCGGTCAAGTCGCTGCAAACAGTACCACAAAATGAGCTGTATGTTTTCACTCACAAATGTAATTTATTTTTTTTTTTTACGCATCGACTCACCTTTCTTATGGAAAGCTTTCCATAACAAAGGTTATGGCAACAATATGGTTATGTAAAGTCCAGTGCAAAGCATATTGATTATCGGCATATTACAAGCATACTTTACATTTGGACTTTACATAATATTCATTTCTTACCGAGTCCTTTGAGCCATGAGATCAAGTCATTATTATCAACCCATTCTCCAATAACATCAGAAGGAGTGAGATTTTCAGATGCCTTTTCAATAGCCTCTCTTTTCTGTTTTGAGTCGGCTCTCGCATATATCTCAGTTGTCTGTATTGAGGAATGTCCTAATAAGTCTCTTATCCATAATAGGTTGACCCCTGATTGAAGAAGATGCATTGCCCGACTATGTCGCAGTTGATGGCAACTGGTGATCTCGGGAATGAGATTTGGATTGCTCATTCTTGACATTACAGCATATTTCTTTAGTATATACGTTATACCAGCCCTTGTGAGTTTGTTCCTTGAGCTATTACAAAAGAGTGGATTCTTTTTACCGATATCCGTATCAATGTGATAGCAGCCCATGTATTTGGTAAGGATATCAACGACATGTTCAGATAAAGGTACTATCCTCGTTTTCCGCCCCTTTCCATAGATTTTGATTGAGTATGGTTTACATTGTATTCTCAATGATTCTATCGTCAAGTCGGCGAGCTCCTGAACTCGGCAACCAGTATCATACATCAAAGCAAGTATTGCAAGATGCCTTAGTCCCCTCAGATCGGTCGTTTCCGGTTGTTCAAGCAAGAGTTTTATCCCTTCCTTGGTGAAGTGCGATGGAGTTGCGTGTTCCTTTTTTAGTCCTCTGATTGCTAAGACTCTTTGCCACTGGTCCATATGCTCTACACTGTCATACTGAAGATACGACACGAAGGATCTGATAGCAGCCAGTCTGTTGTTTCGAGTTGCAATACTGCAACCTTGCTTATCAATCAGCCATTGCAGATATCCGATGACATTATCCCTGTTTATATCAGTAAGTATAGCCCTGTCTGCTTTGATATGCTTTTCATCCCTTAAGTATAAAAGGAAGGATATAAAAGCATCTCGATAAGCAGATACTGTATTGGGACTAACATTCCTTTCGTGGGGCAGATATATACTGAGGAACCTCGAAAGTTGTTTTGCAAAATCATTCGATGCCATCTTCTTTGCTATATATAAAGTTGTTCAAAGAGGAGCACTGCTTCAGTAGGTCTGGATATTCACTACATGTAAGGCGCACATATCCTTCTGTTGCAGTTAGAGTCTTATGCCCAAGGCACGCGGCCAGCAACGGAAGTGCAGCATAGATATCTATCTCTTCCCGTATCATCTTTACAAGTGAATGAGATGCCATGGTATGTCTTAGATCATGAACGCGTGGCCCGAAGTGTTCCCCCCGATACGCAATGCCACAGCGCATATATACTTTTTTGAACCATCGATAGGCATTTGCTGAAGAGACTGCGTCTCCATTTAGTTTCACAAAAAAAGCATGTTCAGCGTCGGTTATGTCCTTGATTGGCAACATACTCCTATAATGCAGATATTTCAAGAGGTTGTCCTTGAGTGAACTGCATACCGGCACCAAACGCTCTTCTCCATTCTTCGTACTGCCCCATGTTCCCACTCGCAGTATATTCATTTCCAAGTCCACATCCTTGTTTCTTAAAGAGACAGCTTCCGTGATTCTCAAACCAGTACTGTAAAGAAGACGAAGCAGGCAAGGTATGGATATGATCGGGTCATCCTTCCTGTGGCTTCCCCGTAATAGAAGGTCAGCCTCCCTGAAAATATCATGCATTTGTTTTTCCGTGAAGATATACGGTATGAACGCACGGTCATTATCGCATTTTGGCAATGGCATTATATAAGACTTGATTCCATGTTCATTCATGTATTTTGCTAACTGGGCTATCCGTGAGCATTTTCCATGGAACGTCCGGCTACAATCATTGAACCTTGTCGCTGCCCACGCGTCTGTAAGTCCCTTGGTGATAATCGGTTCTCTAAGACCATATTGTATTGTGAACTCGTCGAACTCCTTATAGGTCCATTTCGTCGAAATGATTGTCTGCCCACAGGCTTCTTTCATGCGGATTATGGCCTTCATATAAGGGGCCAATACTCCCTTATAATTAAACGGATTAATCATAGAACCATCCTCCTCTTTGTGTGTAAAAAACATCACTGGTCTCCGGGACCTCTAATACGCACTCCATCATGTGCGTAAAGTCTATTAGCACATACGTCCTTGTTGTATCCACATCCGTATGTCCCAGTGTTTCAGATATAATAGGTATTGGCGTGGATTTGTCGAGCATTCTCTGAGCCAGGCTGAACCTCAGGGCATGACCACCGTGATGACGGTCACCGAAGTCAACTCCTGATTCCCTGAAAGCAACAGCGATTGCATTATGAACTGAACCTGGATTCATTTCACCATATGGTGGACGGCAACTTAGGAAGACCTTGTTTGATGTAGACTTTGGACGTCCATTCTTGAGATAGTCGATTATCGCGTTGCCCACGATGGGTAATAGAGGGAGGGTCAAGGGGTTCCCAGTTTTGTACTGTATGATATTGATGCTGTTATTCTCCCAGTTAATGTCTTTGAAGCTGAGATATGCAACATCCGATACCCGAAGTCCAAGCCTGGAGCATAATGTAACCATTGCGTAGTCACGTTTTCCAAGATTGCTGGTTCTTGATATCGATTCTTCCAATTGCCGTATTTCATCTGGGCTATAGAATGATGGCGTTTTGATATGTTTGACATTCTTACCAAGAGACTGAAGAACATAAGAATAGTCCTTGGCTATAAGATGCTCTTTGTAAAGATAATTCAGGAAGCGGCGTATCGTTCCTATATACTCCTTCTGTCGGTACTGTCGGCTTTCTATGAACTTTACAATACAGTCTTCGATTATCCCGGATATATGGCTGACTCCTTTCTCAAGCAGATACTCAACAAAGTTGCTGACTATTCTTTTATAACTTTGTATTGTCTTCTTCTCGCTTATACCACGAGCTTTCAAGTATTCAAAATAATCTTCGGCTGCAGATCCAATTTCCCCTCTGAAGGGATACTGCGCAGGAGTGCGCATCCTTTTGCCCAAATTATCGTTCAAAAAGACATTGACCAAGACATCAATACTTTTGATCAAATCACGATGATAGAATGTGACGGTACCTCCGTCATGGAAGATAAGCATACATTCTTTGCCTACCTTCTCGTCGAAATCAACCAACCTTCTGTAGTTCATGTACGAAAGGATTCCTTTCTTCCACAACCAGTTATAGGTGCAGATCCGAGAATTGGTATACCGATCCTCTTTAAGCAATTGGTTGGTACGTTCAATTAGTTTTTGGATTTCCATAACTTTTGTTTTTAATGTTGTTTTTGTAATATGCCACAGCAAAGTTATGGAAAGTGATTATGGAAAGTCTATATAATAAAAGTTTTGTTCTAAAGAGGTTAGACGGAGGATGTGCAGCATACTTTACATAATTAGATTGTTGCCATAACCTTTCAACTCTATGTGGTGAGCATTATTGACAAGACGATCCATTATCGCATCTGCCAGCGTGGGTTCAGCAATGTAATCATACCATTTATCTATAGGCAACTGAGAGACAACAATAATTGACTTTCTTTCATACCTTTCTTCAAGTATTTGGAGCAATGCCAACCTGGAGTTTACATCCAATGGCTGAAGACCAAAGTCGTCAAGTATGATCAGATGATTCTTTTCCAGATGACTGACAAGTTTTAAAAAGGTACCGTCCAACTTTGCCAACGCTATTCTTTCAATGAACTTCAGGTACTCCGTTCGATACCCAAGGTGGCAGGCCTGTCGACCAATGGCACATGCCAGGAAGGATTTTCCTGTTTTCCCGGTAAGACCGGTTAACAGAAGATTTTCAGCACGGGTTATGAACGAGCAGTCAGCTATCTCAAGCAGTTGTTCTTTTGTGAAGTTACGATCAACAGAGCATTCAATATCTTCAAGGCAGGCATTGTACCTGAGCTTGCTGGTCTTGATAAACATTGCGGTACGTTTATATACGCGATACATCTGTTCGGCTTCAGCCATCTTGGCGGCACCCATTTCGATTCCGGGGCGTTCTTGAGTAGGCATCGCGACTATGGAGGCAAAGGCATCCGACATTCCTTTAAGTTTCAACCCATTAAGGATGTTGATTGTTTCCTGGCTATTCATGATGGTGCATGTATTAAAGCGTTACTGTGGTATACTGGTTGGAACCTCTGACCTTATCGTTCGAGGGAGTGGATGACACAATCATTCTGGTACCTGTATGATGCGCAAGATCGAGATTGTTTTGCAGGATGTTCTTCACCATTGCAAGAGTAACTGTCTCACATTGTTGATGTATCATCCGGCATGTTGTCTCCAGGCGTTCTTCCCCGTATTTCACACCCATGGCAAGCAGGTTGTTGCAATTGCTGTAGGACTGCTGTGGGAAGATCCTGCTCGAGAGGAGTCTGTCCACTGCCCATCTTGTTTCAGGTCCTACCAGGAACGCCCTGTCAAGGAGTGATTTGGCGTCGCAGTTCCTGCTTCGGTGATAAGCCCTGTGATTCTCCGGCATGTGGTACTCAAGGGTGGTTGGTTTATTGCTATAATCTCGCTTGTGCACGGCGACCCGCTCGCTATCGACATAGATCTCGATCTCTTCAAGATCCCAAAGAACGATGACTCTTTTCGAGACACAGGTATAAGGAACACTGTAGAGGTGTTGTTCGCTACCCACCTTTACATGGTAGTTAGGGCCAACACTCACTTCTTTTCTGTACCGTATGCGATAGTGTGTATCCGGAAGCAGCATCATGCCTGGTCTCTCTTCACTCTCGTAAATATCCTTGCGGCTTCGGGTGTGACCGGTAAAGAGCTTGGAGTTGAACTCGTCGATAAGGGTAAGTGTGTAGGCGTTAAGGGTGTCAACATCATGAAAGACCCTCTTTTTAAGACGCTGGTAAACATAGTCGTAGAACTTATCCACGAGACCCTCTACCGGTCCCTTGTCCCTGGGCTTTTTCACTCGTGTGGCTTCCATGCAGATCCCATAGTGCAGACCCCATTGCAGACATGTCTCGGTAAATGTGGGAACATACCTGTCGGCTTTCTGGACCCACTGACGCATGTTGTCACTCTTGGCGATCAGTGGCGCCGAATCCAGGTAAGCCAAGCACCTGGATAGACCATGAAACGTATGTTCCATGTCTGTTGACATCATCCAGTAGCCACAACCAAAGCCACTATAAGGCATCATGGCACATAACATGTACACCTCCTTGGCTTCTCCGGTTATTGGATCCAGGATGTAGAACACATCGCCGGCGAAGTCAACCTGCATTTCCTCTCCCGGACGATAAGGATTCATGTAAGCCACGTTGTGTGCTTTACGATACTCTCTTATGTACTTCTTAAACTGAGTTAATTTGTAACCCTGTGGATGTTTATCAATGTATTGTTCCCAAAGATACTCCATCGTGGTGTGCGGCTTCTTTAACTCGGTAACGATTCCGGGAAGCAATGGTTCCAGATCAAGAAAACGGGAATCTTTCTCTTTCTTGTTTCCCGGTGGCTGAAGCAAAGCTTTCAGTTGTGCATCATCAAGTTGGCTTAATGCCTGAAAGCTTTCTCCCGTAGCTATCGCACTTTGTCGATAGTCACTCAATGTACTCTTTCCCATGTTGAGTTGCTTGCAGATGTGCTCATAGGAACGGCCGGCGGCCAGATACTGCATTAATGTTTTTAATTTGAGCATTGTAATTTTTGAATTAGCCATAATACCACTCCTTAATGTGTTAATTGACAGAGCAATATTATGAAATTTATTTTAAAAATTACAGTCTCATCATGCGGTACTATTTGCTCCGACGCAACGGTACTGTTTCATCCGACGCAGCGGTACGATTTTGCCGACGTTATCAAGATGAGAACCCCAATAAGTTATTACATCTGAATCATTGTATTTTTTTGGGTGTACAGTACAACTTTTTCTACAACCAAATCACGGCACTTCTGGATAGAATCGGGCTGGGTAACCTGCCCGCGTTATTGAAAGATCTCGT
>CAKMJT010000033.1 GCA_927407015.1 uncultured Proteiniphilum sp.
TGCATACGGTTATTGTCTGTATATGACATGTTCAATTTTACTCCAACTTTTAGTAAATCAGTGGGGTGAAAATCAATATTTGCTCTTACTGAAAACCGTTCCAAAGAATTATTTATCTGAATACCATTGTCTTTACGGTAATTGCCAGAAACATAAAAATCCAATTTGTCTGTACCACTCGAACTTGAAAAATTGACGTCATGAAAGGTACCATTTCTTATTAAAAGATTATACCAATCGGTATTTACAGTTTCCACCTGTTCTCTTGTAACCCTTGTATAAGCAAGTCTGTTTGCTGCATAATAATCCTCCATTGTAAAAGTCCTTCCGGCATTAATATACAATCTGTCAAGCGCTGCGAACCATTGGGAAGTATTTGCAAAACCAATATCTTCCGGTGTTCTTGTAGGAACAGATATCCCTGTTGAATAATCAATTGAGGAAATTTTTATTCCTGTCCTGCCGGTACGTGTGGTAACAATGATAACCCCATTTGAAGCTCTTGATCCATAAATGGAGGTAGCAGCTGCATCCTTTAATACCTGAATGCTTTCAATATCATTCGGATTGATAAGCGACATCGGGCTTTGGCTGGTAGTACCAAAGTTCTGCGTTTGATCAGATGCAATGATTGGAACACCATCAATAATCCACAAAGGATCAGTACTTGAATTAATTGAACTCGTACCTCTAATGAGAATTTTTGTTGGGGCACCGGGAACCCCCCCTTGGGTTTGAACAGATACACCAGCAGCAAGGCCCTGGAGCAAAGATTCAAAGGCAGAAGTTCCACTTACCTGCATTTTATCAATATCAACAGTTGAAACAGAACCTATTATGTCTCTCTTTTTCTGAGTTCCATATCCAATAACAACCACTTCTTCAATCCCAATCGTCTCTTCCTCCATCACGATATTGATACTCGCCTGGTTTCCAACGGCAATTTCCTGTGTTTTCATACCCACAAATGTAAAGACCAAGGTGGCATCGGAAGGGACATTTGAAATGGTATAGTTCCCGTCTGAACCGGTAACTGTTCCTTGTGTGGTTCCTTTTACAACAATTGCAACACCTGGCAAAGGTTCATTCTTTTCGTCGGCAACCGTCCCGTTGATAGTTCTTTGTTGAGCCCACGCTGTGGCAGTAAAAATTACCAAAATAAAGCAGAGACTCATTTTTTTGAAAAACTTTTTAAAATAATGTTTCATAACATAGTTATTTAATTATTAATTAAGTAATGATTATAGCATTGAGTTTTTACCTCATGACAAACTAACAAATTAACTTCTTTTTACATACATCTACATAATTAAGATCTTAACTTGTAATACAATAATTTTCTAGCTCAATGGCATTTCATAAACCACACTCCCATGATTTACGTCAAGCTTTAAAATATTTTTTATTAAATTATAGGCTATATCGTTTTCTCCCAAACCCATAAATCCCAACGCCATCACATGATGGCAATGGATGCGATTACGTTTATTTAAATCTTCCTCCCAGATGGCTAAATCGGGAAGAGATACTGCGAAATAGTCAATTTTGCATTCATCGTTCAAGTGTTTTTCTCCATGTTCAATTAATTTTTTAAAACGTTCCTGGGCTTTTTCTTCATCACCCAGTGCTCTCCATGCCAATCCCTGATAATAAATCTTATCAGGATTCTCATCGTTGTAGAAGAATGCCTGTTTCGGTTCAACGGAACCCTTGGTTGCCTTTGTAAACCACTTCACCGCATTTTCCTCATCGTGCAGTCCCCGATAACAGACTCCCTTGTAATATTCCACATCATTTTCATTCACTGTACTCAACTTTCCTTCCCCCAAATTGGGCGGGTAAGTATCTGTTTCGTTCAGGTACTGCAGTGCCAAATTGAAATTTCCTGCTTCAATGGCCCTCTTTGCCAGCTGCAGCCTGCAATAGGTATACTGAAATGTAACCTTCCCTTCACCACCTTCCCACGGATGGAACTTACGGGAAGCACAAAGCTCCCTCGCTGTTTCATTACGACCCAGTTGATTGTATAGGGCAATACGCTCCACAAACAGATCATCGCGCTGCTCCACCAGATCCATATGTGCTTCCAAAAAAGCGAGCCGCTCAGCGGGAGGGTAATTGAGCTTTTTATAGAGCTGATCCAGCTCCATGAAAATTCGGGAATCGGTCTCATCCAGTGAGAAGGCCTTTTCCAGAAGCTGCAATGCCTCACTCTTCCTGTTTACCTTATTGTAATAGGCCAGCGACAGGTTCCGCAATACCGTAGGAAACTCCCCGTTGAGAGCGGCTGACTTCTCCCAGCATTCAATGGCCTCGGCATACTGACGCTTTGAGTACCAGAAATTTCCCAAATAATAAAGTGCCTTTGAATCTTCCGGATGCACGGTCAGAGCATGCTGAAGAATGAGCATTTCCTCCAGCCGGTTGGGAAAACATCTGTCAGGGAACAAAGCGAATGCCAGTTGATATTGATCCTTCGCCTCCTCTTCCTTACCGCTTTTAGAAAAGAAATACCCCAATGCGTAATGGATTATTGGATAGCCACCGGCCGCTGTTTCCGCCGACCACTGCAACAGCTCAATCGCCTCTTCATACAGCCCGGCAGCAGCATAATCGAGGGCATATTCCAGATAACTGTGCGGGTTGTCATTCAGCAATCCAATGAATGCACTCTTCACTGCTCCATCGTTTGAGAGAAGATATTTCTCAAAGAGGCACCCCATATTGAACCGGTCGATCTCCAGGGATGCCACGATCCACTGCAGAGCAGCGTCACGCTTTCCTGTTTTGCGCAACAGCGATGCTTTCAGCTGGCGCGCTTTATGGTTGTGCCAGTTTCGGATAAGGCTCTGTTCCACATGATAGAGAGCTTTTTGCCATTCACTTCGTGCACCATCGATTTGTGCAATGGAGAAATAGGCAGGGTCCTTCCAGGCAGCATTCCATGCCGACTTGTAGAATGCACCATAAGCACCCTCAAGGTCTGACTGTAACTTAAGACAATAGCCTAAATTGTAATAAGGCTCACCGTCATAAGGATTTGGATTTCTTTTGGTCAACGTTGCAATCGCTTTCTCAAAATGGGTTTGAGCCTTTTTCAACTGTCCGCGTCTCATCAGCAGAAGTCCCATGGCATTGTTGCAGCGCACATCTCCGGGATCGCGGGAAAGTGCTTCCTCGTAATAGTCGATGGGGTTGAATGTGGCATGTCGGTATTGCTCCAGATGAAGGCCCGTAAGGTATAACTGTTCGATCTGTATGATCGATTTGGGCTCTTCTGCTGCTTCAGCTGCCGGCGGTATGGTTCGCTCCTGCTTTTCATCGCTGTTGCACCTCAGCAGTTCCCTTCCGTCCTCTCCTGCAATGATCAGGGAAAGCCAATCCTGTTGCTCCCTATTCAGCTTGACCGTTCTTTCAAAAGGAACTTCCGGTGAGAGCGCTGTTTTTTCTCTCCAGAGGATATTGCCAGAGCTGTTCTCCAATGAGATCACCCTCTCCTCCATGTTTGATGTGGCATATACGGTCAGAGTAACCGAATCTTCCGCAGCCTCAAAATTGGCGATCAGATCTTTGGAGGCATTTTTCACATTTCCAACTGCTGCATAAGGCATAAAATATTGCGTCCACGCCTTCTCCTCATAAGGTTGCAACCAGCTGAAATCGGGCTGATTATCGGTATAAACACCGGTCATCAGCTCAATATAGGGTCCATCCTCGTCCGTCAGATTCCGCTCCCAGGCCTTTCCGAAATCACCGTTTCCCCAGGTCCACTGTTTTTTTCCGGGGGAGATATGGTGGTTAGCGACATGCAACAGTCCCATATTCGATTTTTCGTTATATCCGCCTACAAAATCGTAGTCCGAACGTATCGCCATATAAGACGTGGGTACAGGAATATTTGCATATCTCGATATGTCAACTCCCTCAGAGTAGTCATGCTTGTAATATGTTCCGGTAGCTATAGGGAATGAAGATACATCCCGCTTTCCATGGTCAAAGACAGCATGGACATCAGGAGGAAAAATCGATTTATAGGCATCATCGACCGCCACCGCCGGATTAGCCCACCAGAGAAAGGTTTGGGGAAAGGGTGTTCTGTTATAGGTCTTTGCCTTGATCTCGATGTAGGCCTTGTCAGGATAGAGTGTAATGCCATGCATTCCTTTTAACCGGAACATACGTTCCACTTCATTGCACCATATGGTCTTACTTCCGTCCGTATACTCTTCTATCATAAATTCAACAGGGTAAAAGGTACTGGGACGGTGATGCTGCGGCCAGTTAAACTCTATCCCCCCTGATATCCAGGGCCCGGTTAAACCCACCAATGCCGGTTTAATCACCTGGTTATAATAAAATATATGCGAACTTCTTATTTTATCGTAGGCCATCTGAATGCGTCCTCCCAGCTCGGGGAGAATCATCACCTTGATATACTGGTTTTCTATGAAAAGCGCTTTATATACTTTCTCTCTTTTTTCGTCTGATATTTTTTCAATCACAGGATAGGGATAAACCACACCGGAGCTTCCCTGGTAAACTCTTTTTTCCAGGAAAACGGGATTCTTCTCCTCTTTCCCTGCTTCATAAGTGGGCAGAGAGATATTTTCCATCCATGCTTTTACTTCATGCGGATTATCGACTGTCGATTGAATCAAATATTTCGTCACTTCTTCCATCTCAAAAATATTGCTCTAAAAAAATTATCGTGTTGTATTTTCCGTAATTACAGCCTCTATCTCCTCCAGTGTTTTTCCTTTCGTTTCCGGAAGATTCGCCTTCATAAAAAGGAAGCCCAGAATACAGATTAACCCATACAGCCAGAATGTTCCATAAGCACCCAGTGAATTGTTTAGCAGGGGAAAAGTATAGGTAAGCACAAAACTGCCACTCCAAAGGGCAAAAGTGGATACTGCCATACCCTTAGCTCTTATTCTGGTGGGGAAAATTTCAGAGATAACGATCCATGTTACCGGGGCCAGCGTCATGGCATAACAGGCGATTGCCAACACAACAAGTATCAACATGATGATTCCTTCCAACTGAAAATAGTAACCTGCACCCAATACTATATAAATCAACGACAAACCAATTGTTCCAAGCAGCATCAGTGAACGCCTGCCTAACTTGTCGACTGTATACATACCCACGAAAGTGAAAATTACGTTGACAACGCCTGTAACAACAATATTGAACAACATGTCCGATACGCTGTATCCGGCTGCTGTAAAGATCTCCTGTGCGTAGTTGAACACCACGTTGATGCCACACCACTGTTGCAGGACAGCTATGACGATACCAATCAGTACAATTTTAAAGGATTTTCCTTTGAACAGTTGGGATAACTTTACCCGGCTCACGGTTTCCTGTGCTGTGTTCCTGACCTCATTCACCAGCAGGGCTGCAGTTTCCTTACCTGCTATCCGGGAGAATATATCGGTTGCCTTGCTGTATTTTTCTTTTGAGATCAGCCAACGGGGGCTTTCCGGTATCACAAAGGCCAGCACGAGATACAAAATCGCCGGAAAAGCGGGTGCCCAAAACATCCACCTCCAGCCGAACTGTCCGTTCCAGGAACTCAGGATATCCTCCCCCGACACAACCGGCTCTGCTATCTGCCAGTTCACAATTTGTGCCGACAGGATTCCCAGCACAATCGCCAACTGATAGATGGCTACAAACTTTCCTCTTACTTCCGGCGGAGATACTTCTGAAAGATACATGGGTGAAATATTCGAAGCAATACCGATACCGATACCACTGATAATTCTGAACAGGATAAAGAGTTCCAGGGTAGACGCTGCGCCCGTACCAAACGCAGACAAGGCAAAGATGACAGAGGCGAGGATCATCATAAACTTCCTCCCATATTTGTCAGATAACCAGCCCGAGATCACCACTCCCATCAGGCACCCCAGCAGTGCGCTGCTCATTACCCAGCCTTGCAACCAGGGAATATTTGCAATGGAAAAATAGATTTCGTAAAAAGCCTTTGCACCTCCGATCACTACCCAGTCATATCCAAACAGGTAGCCTCCCATTCCGGCTATCAAAGATATAAGAACCAAATAACGCTGATTTACTTTGTTTTTCGCTTTTGTCATGGATTATTTTTTTACATTACAAAATTAACCCAACATACGTCAAAAAAAATGTAATATTCTTTGCATTTAATGTAAATAAGCACTATTTTTGAGGAGATTTTAACGATTAATCAGTAACATAACGCAAAACATGTAAAATATACATATATAAATGTAAAATATCATGACAGAAAAAATCGCGGAAGGATTCAAAAATGAGAAAGCTATTATCTTGCCCTACAATATCCGTGCTTACCTGAAGGAAAATAGTGCCACTAAAAAACTGCATGTAACACACATAGGCTATTACCCGGAAGCGAAATATCACTTCAGAGAGCGTAAATCGGGGGCCAATCAAAATATTCTCATTTTATGTGAAAAAGGAAAAGGATGGATCATTTATAACGGAGAGAAGACACAACTGGAGAGAAATCAGGTATTTATTTTGCCTGCTAATGAAGCCCATGCCTACGGAGCAGATGGCAAAGATCCTTGGAGCATCTACTGGATTCATTTTCTGGGAGAAGATGTGGAACTATTTTCTTCCATTATCGGGGAAAAAATTGACACGCACGATTCTGATAGCAGCAGGTACGGAGATCGGTTCCTGCTATTCGAGGAAATTTATCAAAATCTGGAAATGGGTTATAGCCCGGAAAATCTGGAATATACCAGTTTCTGTCTGGCTTACTTTCTGGCATCGATCAAATACTTATCCCAATTCAGAGAGATAAAGAATGTAAAGGAGATGGATGTCGTTCAGAAAAGCATCCTGTTTATGAAAAACAACCTGGAGAACAAGATAGAGCTGGAAGATATTGCGCAACATGTAGGGTATTCCTCTTCGCATTTCGGAAATTTATTCCTGAAAAAAACGTCATACACTCCAATGGAATATTATCACCAGCTTAAAATTCAGCGGGCCTGTTCCTATCTCCAGTTCTCTGATTTAAAGATCAACGAGATCGCCTATCGTTTGGGTTATTTCGACCCCTTTCATTTTTCAAAATCCTTTAAGAAAGAGATAAGTCTGACTCCCAAAGAATACAGGCACAAATACAATCCCTGAAGAAATAATCCAGATTAGAATTTTCTTTCGTCGCTCAAATATACGTCCATTTTCATTTTGAGCCATTGCATATTGAGCAACAGTTACCTGTTCCTTTCGGAGTGTAGCGTTATTGAAAAGGTCACTGCTGAAAAAGTAAGGTTACGAAAAAGCGATCCGGTGCATGAGATCGCTTTTTGTGTATGGCTTGTTTTTCCTTTGTTTATCAGGGCTTCTGATATTTCGAGAAGTCGGTATTCATCATGCTGCCCGTTTCCGCCAGGGCATGATGGAAAGCGAAACAGGCATACAGATCCTGCGGGATATGTCCTTTCACACCCAGGTTGAGGTACTCATGCAGCAACGGACGGTAGTCCGGGTGTGCACACTTATTGATGATCTCTTCGGCACGTTTCCTCGGTCCTTTACCTCTCAGGTCGGCCACACCATATTCCGACACCACTATCTTCACGGAATGTTCGTTGTGGTCTTCGTGGGTTACCTTCGGCACGATGCAGCTGATGGCGCCATTTTTCGCTGTTGAGGGAGTCAGGAAGATGGAAAGATAGGAGTTACGGGTGAAGTCGCCCGATCCGCCGATACCGTTCATCATCTGGGTACCGTTCACGTGGGTGGAGTTTACGCTGCCGAAGATATCCACTTCTATGGCCGTGTTCAGTGCGATGATACCAAGACGGCGTGCCACGCCCGGGTTATTTGATATCTCCGAGGGGCGGAGTACCAGTTTATTTTTAAAGAAAGGAAGATCATCGTAGAATTTATGCAACATCTCGTTGCTCACGGTGAGCGAGCAGCCGCTGGCAAAAGAGACATTGCCCTGTTGCATCATATCAATTACCGCGTCCTGTATTACTTCGGTATATATTTCAAAGCGGGGTATGTAGGGGTTGCTGCCCATGGAGCCAAGCACCGCATTGGCGATGTTGCCCACCCCGGACTGGATGGGGAGGAAATGGGCAGGAATGCGACCGGCTTTCATCTCGGCTACAAAAAAATCGGCTACGTTATTCCCGATGCGTGCCGTGACTTCGTCGATGGGAGCAAAGCCATCTCCCTCGCCGTCTTTTTCAGTTTCCACCACAAATATCTTGTCGGGATTTACTTTCACATAGTCCAGCCCAATCCGGTTTTGAACCTCAAAGATGGGTATCTCACGCCGTTTGGGAGGATCCTGGAGTTCATAAATGTCGTGAATACCGCGTAACTTCGTGGGAACTTTTTTATTCAGTTCCACAATCACAATATCAGCCAGGCGACAGATTGTAGGCGTGATACCCACACCGGTGGTGGGAACAATCTCCCCTTTCTCCGACACATCGCATGCTTCAATAATGGCCACGTTGATTTTCCCCAGAAAACCATACCGGATTTCCTGAGCCAGTTGTGACAGATGCAGGTCGAAAAAGTCAAATTCACCCCGGTTGAGAGCAGCACGCATATCCTTGTTGGTTTGATAGGGCGTACGAAACTTGACTGCGTGCGCACGTGAAAGCGCACCATCGATGGAATCACCGGTTGAGGCACCAGTGAATATACCGATCTTAAACGGATTGCCTTTTGCATGCTCCTCCTCTGCGCTCCTCGCAATCTCAACCGGCACCACCTTGGGGCAGCCGGCATGGGTGAAACCGCTGAAGCCTACATTGTCATTATCTTTCACAAGTGACGCCGCTTCTTCAGCACTGATAAATTTTAAAGCCATATCAATTGTTCATTTTTTAGATGTGTCGATGATTGGGT
Source organism: uncultured Proteiniphilum sp. (assembly GCA_927407015.1). GTDB lineage: Bacteria > Bacteroidota > Bacteroidia > Bacteroidales > Dysgonomonadaceae > Proteiniphilum. The sequence continues at coordinate 8,893 of CAKMJT010000033.1, forward strand.
GCAGGTCTCAATATTTTCTCCGTACAATCTCTCCGTAAACCAACCCCTTTTTTAGTTCTTCACTGCCTCCATCACCCAACAGATCAGCGATAAGAGGATGCACCACGGAACGCTGCCGGTCAGCCGGAGCCTTCTTGTTAAATATGTCGGAAGAGTCAGTATCCTGTGCGAAGGATGAATCAGCATCATAGACAAAAATGGAACTTTTCAGGGAGGATTGACCTTCAAAATCTGTCACCAGATCCATGGAAGACTGGAAGGTCCTGTGCACATCTTTATCCGAATAGTCAGCCGGAACGGGGGGAAGAACGGATGTCTTTATTTTCTTCTTTTCATTCTCTATGGTCTGGAGAATGGTTTCTACCCGCTCTTCAAGAAAAGGGTCAGCATTCCCTCCGGCTTCTTTTTCCTGCCTGTTTTTCTTTTTCCTGGAATCATTAAAAAATCCCAATATCATGAAAAATAGCAGAATGATCAAATAAATAATATCTTCAAATTCCATATTTTGATTAATTTTGTGACCACACAAAAATAGTGATTTTTCATGAATTAATGGTTATACGGTTACATAAAAAAATCCGGGAGCAACTTCACAGTCACTCCCGAACATTTAACCAAAACCTTAACTATGAAAAAATTTTTATTTTTCCTGACAAAAATAAGATTAGTAAGTGGAATATACAACTTTTTTGTCCGAAAAATGTCATATTTAACTTTTAGAACAGATTATATATCACAGCGAACGAAGAAAAAAAAAGGATGAATTCAGACAATCTCAAAGAGAAGAAATTATTCATAGAGACCTACGGATGCCAGATGAATGTCGCTGACACCGAAGTGGTAGCATCTATCATGGAGATGGATGGCTACAGGCTGACCGATAACGACCGGGAAGCCGATGCTATTTTCGTGAACACATGCTCCATCCGTGAAAATGCAGAACAGAAAGTGCTTCAGCGCCTGGAATATTTCTATTCGCTGAAGAGAAAACGCAAGGATCATCTCATTGTTGGCGTACTGGGCTGCATGGCCGAACGGGCGAAATCGGACCTGATCGACAACCACCACGTGGATGTGGTGGTGGGCCCCGACGCCTACCTCGATCTGCCCAGTCTTGTGGGAGCAGCTGAACGGGGCGAGAAAGTGATGAACATACAACTCTCCAAAACGGAGACCTACAAGGATGTGATCCCCCTCAAGATGGAAGGGAGCAATATCTCCGGTTACATCTCCATCATGCGCGGGTGCGATAAATTTTGTACCTACTGCATCGTGCCCTACACACGCGGACGGGAGCGCAGCCGTAAACCGGGGAGCATCCTCAACGAGCTGCGTGTGATGCGCGAAAAGGGGTTCAGGGAAGTCATCCTGCTGGGGCAGAATGTAAATTCGTACCGTTACCGCGAGGGTGACACAAAAATAGATTTTCATGAGCTGCTGGCGATGGTCGCCGTGGAAGCTCCCGAAATGCGCATCCGTTTTACCACCTCCCATCCGTGGGATATGAACGACCAGACACTGGAGACGATTGCCCGTTACAGGAACCTGTGCAACTATATCCACCTCCCTGTGCAATCGGGCAGTTCACGCATGTTGAAGCTGATGAACAGAAGATACGACCGGAAGTGGTATATGGAAAGAATCGCGGCCATCAAACGGATCATCCCCGACTGCGGGCTCTCCACCGATATCATGTGCGGCTTTCATACAGAAACGGAAGAAGATCATCAGGAAACACTCTCACTCATGCGTGAGGTGGGGTTCGATTCAGCGTTCATGTTCAAATATTCCGAGCGGCCGGGGACCTATGCCGCGAAGAAGCTGGAAGACAACGTGCCGGAAGAGGTCAAGAACAGAAGGCTGCAGGAAATTATCAACCTGCAGCAGGAACTGTCACGCCAAAGCAATGAGCAGGACCTGGGTAAGGAATTTGAAATACTGGTGGAGGGATTCTCCAAACGCTCCAGGGAGCAACTCTTTGGACGTACGGACCAGAACAAGGTGCTTATCTTCAACAAAAAGAAACACCGCATCGGTGAGTTCGTGAAGGTTAAGGTGAACGGATTCACCTCCGCCACACTCCTGGGTGAATCATTGGACATTGAATAAACAATTTCGGCAATGAAACGTTTAATTGGATACAAGGGCCCTCTTTCGATGACACAAAAAGGGTCTCACGTGATAGGAATCAACCCGGATTGAAAGAAAAAACAACTAACAATTAAACGCCACAATTATGAAATCAGAAGCAAAATTATTATTGGGATTAGGTATTGGTATAGCACTTGGTGCAGCCGTAGGTTATATCATGGGTACCGACAAGAAGGAAGAATGGCTTGAACAGGCCAACGAATTTGCCGATAAGGTAAGAGCCAACGTGAAATCGGCCGTTTACAGGGGCAAAAGTGAAGTACAGGATTTAAAGGAAGATATCGACGATATTGCTGAAATAGCAAAGAAAGAACTGGCCAAACAATAACTTATGACCTAACCTGCCTAAACGATGGAAGAGAAAAAAGTAAGTACGCTGTTCGAGGAGATGAGGGATGATATATCCAACTACATCACAAGTACGCTTGAACTCGGAAAACTGGAAGTGTATGAGAAGATCAGCCTGGGATCATCTGCAATCACCTTTGGGTTGATGGTGGCCGGTGTTGCCCTGTTTGCACTGTTATTCATTTTTATCGCTCTCGGACTATATCTGGGAGAGTTGCTTCAGAACACCTGGGCCGGCTTCGGCATCGTAGCCGCATTTGCCCTGTTGATTATGTTGTTGATGCTGCTTACAGGAAAGCCTTTCAAGCAAAAAGTGACCAACAAGGTGATCCGCTTTTTGATGGATAATGACGATAGGGATCATAAAAACAGGAACAAATGAGCACCTATAAATTAACACCGCTGGAAGAACTGCGTTTAGAGAAGAAACGATTGAGCGAAGAACGGACTATTGCCAGCCAGCGTCTTTCTTATCAGCTGCAGTATCTGAACGACAACTGGGGATCGATGCTCACCAAGGGGGTCACGTCTTCTGTCAAATCGAAATTTGCCGAAACAGTCGATAATTTATCGGGAGGGGCCTCCCATTCCGTGACACCTTTTGTGACAAGAAAGACAAATCCGTGGCTAAACTTCGCCATGGCAAACCTCCCCCTCATAGGGTCGCTCTCCTGGGGCGTGGCCAAACCGGTCATCCTGGCATTTGCCGCAAAAAAAGTCACTTCACTGATCTTTGGCAGGAGAAGAAAAACCAGGTGATAGTGATTGAAGACAATCGCTCCTTTCGTTTTAAAGAATGGATCTGTGGACGGTGCTTACACCGTCCACTTTTGCTATCTTGCCGCAGAGCTGATTCACCTCTTCGGCACTGTGCACATGAAGGTTGAACACACCTTCAAATATGCCGTCCTTTGAAGAGACATTCACACTCTGTATATTCACCACCACATCTTCAGCCAGTTTGGCCAGGATGTTACTGAGAATGCCAATACGGTCTATCCCTGTAAAGACTATCGATGCCAGGAAGGAGTACTGCCTGTAGTCACCCCAGGCCACAACGATGATCCGGTCTCCATAATTGGATTTAAGTTTCAATCCCGTCTGACAGGAACGTTTATGCACCTCCACTTCCTCATTCGCGGTAACATACCCGAAAACGTCATCTCCCGGAAGCGGGTTACAGCACGAGGGGACGATGAAATTTTTCCGGAAATTGGTCTCTGTAAGCCGATAGATCTCTTTTCGGTCGATATTTGGGAGCACGGGCTCGTCGGATACCAATATAGCGGCGGGCACACCATCCTCCATTTTGGCCGTTTTCTGATCAACCGGCGACTTTTTGATGGCGTTCATTGCCTGTTTCACATAGCGGACAAACAGATTGTCCTGTTTTTCCGGCTCCACTTTCACATGAAAGAAGGCATGCTTGTCGGGAGGCAATGCAGCATCGTTATTTCCGATTAAATAATATAAATCCTCCTTATTCTCGGCCTTATAGGAATGGAGTATCTTGTTGAACACCGTGTTGTCTATCGGCTCATTGTCGAACAGTTCACCGAGCATATTCATCCCTTTCTCGACAATACGACGCCGCTGGCGCCGTAACGAGGCTTCAATTTTTGTCCTCGCCTTGGCTGTAGTGACAAAATTGAGCCACTCAGGCTGCGGATTCACCGACTGGGAGGTGAGTATCTCTATCTGGTCGCCGCTGCGGAGCTTCTGGCTGAGGGGCACCAATGTATGGTTCACCTTGGCTCCCAGACAATGATCACCTATCCGGGTGTGGATGATATAGGCAAAATCGAGTGCTGTCGCTCCCTGCGGCAATGTGCGTATATCCCCTTTGGGGGTAAACACAAATATCTCAGAGGAGAACAGATTCATTTTCACCGTATCCAGAAAATCGATGGCATTGGGATTCGGATTGGAGAGTATCTCCTGGATCGTTTTCAGCCATTTATCCAGTTCGTTGTCTTCTTCAATTCTGTTCTCCTTGTACTTCCAGTGTGCCGCAAATCCCTTTTCGGCTATATCGTCCATCCGCCGGCTGCGGATCTGTATCTCGATCCACTTCCCATCGGGCCCCATCACGGTAAGGTGCAGTGCCTGATAACCGTTGGCTTTGGGATGGCTCACCCAGTCACGGATACGGTCCGGACGCAGCTTATAAATATCAGTGATGGCAGAATAGATGTCCCAGCACTGTTTCTTCTCATCCATACCGGGAAAGACCTCGAAGATGATACGCACGGCAAACAGGTCATACACCTCTGAAAAGTCAATGCCCTTGGTCTGCATCTTGTTCCAGATGGAATAGACCGACTTCACGCGGGCCCGCATCTCGTAGGTTATATCCATTTTGTCGAGGGCCTTCACAACCGGCACGGCAAAATGTTCATAGATCTTATTCCGTTCGGGAGCGGTCTTCTCAATTTGCCGGGTGAGATCGGCATATGCCTCGGGATGCTCATACCTGAAACAGAGCTCTTCCAGTTCCGTTTTGATGGCAAACAATCCCAGCCTGTGTGCCAGCGGGGCATAGATATAGAGTGTTTCACCGGTTATCTTGAATTGCTTGGTGGAGCTCATCGATGACAGGGTGCGCATATTGTGGAGCCTGTCGGCAATCTTGATCAGGATCACCCGGATATCATCCGACATGGTCAGCAGCAGCTTGCGGAAATTCTCTGCCTGCGTCGATACATTCTCGCCGAACATCCCGCTGGAGATCTTTGTCAGGCCATCCACAATCTGGGCAATCTTATCGCCAAACAGTGCACGGATATCTTCCACCGTGTAATCGGTATCTTCCACCACGTCGTGCAGCAGTGAAGCAGATATGGAGGTAGACCCCAGCCCCATCTCCCGGGAGATGATACGGGCCACCGCCAGCGGATGCATGACATAGGGCTCACCCGAACGGCGGCGGGCTCCTTTGTGTGCCTCCTTCGCCATATTGAATGCCCGGGTGATGATATCCACTTTCCGCCGGTGATTGGAGTTCAGGTAGTCGTTCAGCAGTCCCTGAAACTCTTCCTCAATCATCTGATCTTCCGCAAGCAATTTATCCTCTTCACTCATAGCAACCTTTAGACCTTAATTTTAACGAAACGTTTAAGGTGAACGAAATTACAAATAAATCGAGAGATACAATCAAATCGACCTGTTATTTTTGTGATGCTCCCTTCCTTGCATGTTAAAAAGAATGTAAAAAAGAGGGTAAAAAAACCATTGTTGAACAAAAAAAACCTATCTTTGTTTTTTAAATCAACAGGGGTGCCCCAACAGAACGGGCTGAGATCATACCCATATCACCTGATCCGGATAATGCCGGCGGAGGGAAAGGAAGCAGTACACATCCCGGTGCTCTTCAACAGGTATCCATCTTATTTAAATCCCCTTTTTTATTTCACGAACACCGTTGAATAAATTCAAACTTTTTGTTCAACACAAAAAACAGGTAAAATGAAAAAGGTATTCTTTTCAATTCTGCTGACACTTTTCTCAGCAACAGTTTTTCAGACAATGGCGCAAGCAGATGCCGCATCCGGAGACAGTATCAACAACATCCGGCTGGAGGAGGTGATCGTCTCTGCCACACGTGCCGGTGCACAGACACCGGTCTCTTATTCCAATATCTCCTCTGCGGAGATCAAAAGACAAAATGCGGCACGCAACATCCCCGCTATTTTGCAGACCACCCCTTCGCTGGTATCTTTTACAGAGGACGGGCTGGGCGTGGGTAACACCTATTTCAGGATCCGCGGCACCGATGCTACCCGCATCAACGTGACACTGAACGGTATGCCGCTGAATAATCCCGAGAGCCAGGAAGTGTTCTGGGTGAACCTGCCCGACCTCTCCACCTCACTTCAAAATATTCAGATACAGCGCGGCGTGGGCACCTCCACCAACGGATCAGGTGCTTTTGGCGCCAGCATCTCCCTGCAGACTACCGGTGCCCGCTCCGAGGCGTATGGGGAAGCATCCACAGCGGTGGGCAGCTATGGTACCTTCCTGTCGAATATTGCCGCCGGAACGGGTATTTTAGAGAACGGACTTTCGTTCGATGCCCGATTCTCGCGTGTTTTTGGCGATGGATATGTACGTAACGGGAGTGTGGATCACACCAACCTCTATGTGGCATTATCACACTACACCGATCACCAGCTGATACGGCTGAGCTACCTGAAAGGAGTACAACATACGGGAATCACCTGGGAAGGTGTATCGGAAGAGCAGATGCAGGAATATGGTCGCCGGTACAACCCCGCGGGAGAGTATACCGATGAAGCCGGAAACCGGCTCTATTACGACAATGAAACCGATAATTATTACTCCGATATAGTACAGTTGACACTTACCAGGGAGCTGAACCGCTATCTCGTTCTGAACGCGGGTCTCAGCTACAATTACGGATATGGCTATTACGAGAATTACAGAGAGGATAACGACTTCGCTGATTTTGGCCTTCCGGCGCAAACGGTGGAGGGGGTAACCTACGACAGTAGTGATTTTATACGCCGTAAGCTGATGGAAAATGATTTTTATGTGGCAAACATCGGGTTCATCTATACAAGAAACCGGTTGAAACTGACTTTTGGGGGAATGTACAGCTTCTACGACGGAGATCACTACGGACGGTTGCCGTGGGTGAAATTCAATCAGGATATCGCCGAAAACTATGAGTGGTACCGCAATGTGGGAAGAAAAGCTGAGGTCAACCTGTTCACAAAGGCAGATTACCAGCTGAATGAGAGGCTCTCTCTTTTCGGTGATCTGCAATACCGGCGGATCAATTACAGTTTCAGTGGTTTGGACGACGACCTGATGGATCTGACAGGTGATTTCACCTACAATTTTTTAAACCCCAAGGCAGGCGTCTCTCTTCTCCTCAACAAGCGTAACCGGCTCTATGCCTCAGCGGCAGTGGGACAGCGTGAACCACTCCGTACCGACCTCAAGGACGGAATCAAAGGGGAAACGCTGAATCCCATCCAACCGGAAAGGATGATCGATTATGAACTGGGATACCGTTATAGCGTTGAAAATGGTACTCACCTGGGTGCGAACTTCTATTTCATGGATTACCACAATCAGATGGTGCAGACAGGGAAACTCAACAATGTGGGCTACAAGCTGATGGAGAACGTGAAGGAGAGTTACCGCGCAGGGCTGGAACTGGAAGCAGCCGTGCCCCTGTGGGAAAACAAGATCAGGGTGGACGCCAACGCGACCTTCAGCCGGAACAAGATCCAAAATTATACCGCCTGGTTCGACCAGTATGACAATCAGGATGATTGGAATTGGGTGAGACAGATATCCAAAGAATACGGGACCACCGATATTTCGTTCTCCCCTGACGTGGTAAGCAGTATGGCGATTACCTGGCAGCCCACGCCCGCGATCTATGTGAACCTGATGGGAAAATATGTGAGCAGACAGTACCTGGACAACACGTCGGATAAGACCAAATCGATTGATCCCTATTTCGTAAGCAACCTCTCCGCCGGCTATGTATTCAGAAAATCTCCCATCGGCACCTTCAACCTCCAGGTTTTCGTGAATAATCTGTTCAACAGGGAGTACGTGGCCAACGGGTGGGCAGCCACCGATACCTTTGCCGACGGCAGCTCCCTCAACTGGATCGGCTACTACCCGCAGGCAACCCGCAATTACATGGCACGGCTCACTATTTCGTTTTAAGTAAAAATGGATATGCAAACCATCGAAATCATCGGCGCCGTTATCGGACTGCTTTATTTGTACCTGGAATATAAAGCCGACAAATGGCTCTGGCCGGTCGGCGTGCTGATGCCGGTGGTCTACATCTGGATCTTCTTCCGGAGCAAGTTCTATGCCGACATGGGCGTCAATGTGTACTACTTCATCGCAAGCATCTATGGCTGGATCCGTTGGAACAGAGGCCGCACGGAAGGGGAAGCACCTCCCATTGTTCACACCCCGCGGCGAATGATCCTTCCCCTCATGCTGATCACGACACTGCTCTTTGCTGCCATCTACCTGATCCTCACCCGCTACACCGACAGCCCGGTGGCGGCGGGCGACAGCTTCACCACCGCCCTGAGCATCGTGGGCATGTGGATGCTGGCGCAGAAGCATGCCGAGCAGTGGTGGGTCTGGTTTGCAGTGAATATCGTTTCCTGCGGATTATATGTATGGAAAGGGCTCTACCCCACCGCTATACTTTTTGCTATCTATTCCATTATTTCGGTTTTTGGCTATTTCAAATGGAAGCGCATGATGCAGCATTGAAATACGGCTCATTTTCTCACAACTTTCCACTCATTTTTAACCAAATATGAGCCGTATTTTATATATCTTTGAGCCGTATATTTATACATGACAGATAATGAATCGGAAAGATATTATATTAAGCTGGTTAAAAGAGAATCCCGGACGGGCTTCCAGTGAAATTCTGAAGGGTAGTGGTTTGACCATTTCCTTGCCCACGCTTAAAAGAGATTTATCCGATTTAGCGAAAGATAATTATCTTGTGACGGAAGGCCGGGGCAAAGCATTAAAATACTTAAAGAGAAAAAGACAGCATCGGGCAAATCGAAAGATGAAGCGGTGATGCTGTTAAATCATAAAGAAGCAATTGATTTTATCATTGATAACAGCGACTATCTCTCTACTCTGTCGGTAGGAAAAATTGAAAACATTCACAGTATTCTGATCAAAGAACTGAATGTTGACAGAAATTTAAGAACCAGACGTGTAGGCATCACCGGCACCAATTACAAGCCGCTGGATAATGAGTTCCAGATTAGAGAAGCTTTGGAGGATGTATGTAAATTGGTTAATAACCGGGAAAATATTTTTGAAAAAGCATTCTTATTGCTTGTTATGATCTCTTACATCCAGCCTTTTAACGACGGAAATAAAAGAACCGCAAGGATACTGAGTAATGCTCAGATGATAGCTGGCGGTTACTGCCCCATTTCTTTCAGAACCGTTGATTCGGTCGATTATAAAAAAGCAATGCTCCTGTTTTATGAACAGAATAACATGACAGCATTCAAAAATATCTTTATCGATCAGTTTGAATTTGCAGTAAATACCTATTTCTAACCGACAATTGCGTCGGTAAGTTCGTCGACAGAGAAGCCGACAAAAAGAAGATCAATCACACACCTGGATAAAGTGTGAATCGATCTCCTTTCCGGTGAATGTATGTAAAAAAAGATTTTCTTCTTTCGAAACGGTTATTTTCTCTTCTTCGGAATATGCACCGCCTCACCCAGCACATCGGCAAACGCTTCAAAGATAGCTTCCGAGTAGGTAGGATGTCCATAGATCGTCTTCACCACTTCATCTACCGTGATCTCCATCTCCATAATCAGCGATGCCTGGGTAATGAGCTCAGCAGCAGAAGGGCCGATGATATGTATACCGAGCACTTCGCCATAGCGGTTGTCGGCAATCACTTTTACAAATCCTTCAGCCTCACCCGATGCCAGTGCACGTCCGTTGGCCGAAAAATTGAATCGCCCGATGCGAATATCGTCGCCGTACTTCTCACGGGCCTGTGTTTCCGTCAACCCCACCATCGCCACCTCCGGCAGCGTGTATACCACGGATGGCGCCGAGAGCAGCTTGATGGAACGATGGTTGCCTTTCACCGCGTTTTCGGCAGCCACTTCTCCCATGCGGAAAGCCACATGGGCAAGCATCTTGATGCCGTTCACATCGCCGGGGGCATATATACCCTTCACGCTGGTCTCCATGTAGTTGTCTACCTTGATCCTACCCCTTTCCGTCTCGAGTTTCACCTCGCCCACGGCAGCCAGATCGGGCACACGTCCAATGGCCAGGAGCGCTTTATCGGCAATGACCGACTCTTTTCCATCGATCCTGATTTCCAGCTTATCGCCCTTATCCACCACTTCGGTGATGCGGGCACCGGTAATAATTTCTATACCTTTCTTCTTGACGATGCGCATCAGCTCAGCAATGACATCGTTGTCGAACATGGGAACTATCTGATCCATCATCTCCACGATGATCACCCTGGAACCAAGTCCGGCAAATGAGAGACCCATTTCGGCACCGATTACGCCGCCCCCCAGAACTGCCAATGTTTCCGGCACTTCCCGGATGTCCAGAAGGTCGTCACTGGTAAGCACCTTGTCGTTATCAATACCCGGGATATTCAGCATAAATACTTTTGACCCGCCGGCAAGGATAATCTTGTCCGCTTTGATAATCTGGGAGTCGTTGATCACCACATCCTTGTTCCTGTTAATCTTGCCTACCCCTTTGTAGATGTCTACCCCGTTGCTTTTGAGCAGGGCCTCCACGCCGCTGGTCAGTTTTTTCACCACCCCGTTTTTGAATTGCACCACCTTCTCCATATCGATTTTTATCTGTGGATTGTCGATGATGATTCCCCGCGATGCAGCATTGCGGATATGTTCGATGATCTCCACGTTCTTCAGGTATGCCTTCGACGGGATACATCCCACATTGAGGCAGGTACCGCCAAAGGTGCCTTTTTCCACAATGGCCACCCTGGCACCCAGCTGTGCTGCCTTGATGGCTGCCACGTAGCCCGCGGGTCCTCCGCCAATGACCGCTACCTGGTAGTTATCCTCCATGCGGATCATCCGTTTATGCTCTTCGGTCTCTGTTTCGCCGGTATCTTCGATTACCTCGGGCATGAGGGTTTCCACGGTTTCATTTTCATTCCCGATGTACCCTATCACCTCAGTCACGGGAATGGTCTCCCCGTCGTGGTGTACAATCTTCAGCAGGATCCCCGACGCTTCCGCTTCTATCTCCATACTGGTCTTGTCGGTCATGATCTCGAGGATAATCTCCCCTTCGGTCACGGTGTCACCCTCATTTTTCAACCATTTCACAATTTGCCCCTCGGTCATGTCAATACCTGCTTTGGGCATGATTATTTCAAAAGCCATATTTTTTAGTTTTCAGTTTATCAGTATTCAGCAGTCAGCATTCAGTTGTCAGCAGTCAGCATTCAGTATTCAGTATTCAGTTGTCAGTTTATCAGCACGTAATCTTTTGCACATTGGTATATTGGCATATTAAATAAAAAGTGTCAGCGGATCTTCCATCGCAGCCTTCAGGTCGGTCATAAACCTGGCACCCGTGAGCCCGTCAATCGCCCTGTGGTCACTGGTCAGGCTCATCTTCATGATGGGACGGACAACTATTTCTCCATTGCGAGGTACCACCTTTTGTTGGGTAGAAGAAACACTCAGAATAGCCGAGTTGGGCTGATTGATGATCGCGGTGAACTCATCCACCCCGTACATGCCGAGGTTGCTGATGGTAAAGGTACTGCCCGCTTGTTCATCGGGCAGCAGCTTCTTGGAAAAGGTGCGTTCGGTGAGATCTTTCAGGGCCACCACAAACTCGCTCAGCGACATTTTATCGGCGCCCTTCACGACCGGCACGAGCAATCCTTCATCGAGGCCCACCGCCATGCCCAGGTTCACATAATTGTGGAAAGTAAGTTCCGTGCCATCCTTATTGAGGCTGGCGTTGATATACTTGTGCTTCATCAGCGTCTTTACCACCGCCATCGCGATCAGGTCGGTTACTGTAAGCTTCTTGCCGGTTTTCTCTTTAATCGGCTCCATCAGCCGCTTGCGCAGTGCCAGTAATTCCGTCATATCCACCTCCCAGGTCTGAATGAAAGTGGGTGCGCCAAAGTAGCTTTCAGCCATTCGCCTGGCAATGATCGTGCGCATCTGGGTCATCGGCACCGTTTCGGTCTCATCCGCCGGTGCGGGCTGTGATGTCTGCGACACCAATTTTGCGCGATCGGATGCGGGTTTGGCTTGAGTTGCCGCCGGTTTACTTCCTGCCGCGGAAGCAGGTGAGGCATGATCTCCAAAATCGTTCAGCGTGAAGCGGGCTTTCAGTACCGGGTCGGAGATCAGTTGAAGCACATCGTCCTTCATGATCTTGTTCCCGTAACCGCTGCCTGTCACGCCCTTCAGGTCAATGTTGTGCTCATCGGCAATACGTTGTGCAAGCGGAGAAATGTGTATCTTCTCTTCGTAGTTGAAGCCGGCAATATCATCCTTGTGGATACGTCCCTTATAACCGGTGCCGGTTACGTTCAACAGATCCACGCCCAGGCGTCTGGCCAGACTCCTTGCAGCCGGCGTTGCCCTCAATTTCCTGTTTTCCATTCACTTTTTTTTATCGATTATTGACCAATTTGAGGATATACTTTTTGATGCGATCCACGCTCGGGATCATGGCCGACTCCAATGTCTGACTGTAGGGAATAGGTACATCTTCACCGGCCAGGCGCAGGATACGCCCATCCAGGTAGTCGAAAGCATCACTCTCGGCAATGGTTGCTGCCACCTCACCAATGAATCCGCTCGTCTTGTGTGCGTCATTCACCAACAGCACCTTGCCGGTCTTCTTCACCGACTCGATCACGGTATCCTTATCGAGCGGGGAGAGGGTACGCAGGTCGACCACCTCCACCTCCACGCCTTCGGCCTCCTTCACCTCTTCGGCTGCTTTCATCACCCGCTCCAGCATACGGCCATAGGTGACCACCGTCACATCTTTTCCCTCTTTCTTGATATCGGCTTTGCCGATGGGCAGCACAAAATCAGGGTCGAGGGGCACCTCCCCCTTCATATTATATTGTGCCTTGTATTCCAGGAAGATCACCGGGTTATTATCCCTGATGGCTGCTTTCAACAACCCCTTCACATCTGCAGGGGTACCCGGTGCAATCACCTTGAGGCCGGGAATATGGGTAAACCAGGCTTCCAGCGACTGGGAGTGCTGCGCCGCCGATCCGACACCGCCGCCGGTAGCACAACGAAAGACGACCGGTATCTGCCCTTTGCCACCGTACATATATCTGGTTTTGGCAGCCTGGTTCACGATGTTGTCCATCATGTATACGATAAAGTCCATAAACGTGACATCCACAATGGGACGCATCCCGGTCATGGCGGCGCCGATGGCGGCGCCGGAGATGGCATTCTCGGAGATGGGGGTATCGCGCACACGTTCCTTGCCGAACTCAGCCAGCATTCCTACCGATGTGCCGAAATCTCCGCCGAAGATACCCACATCTTCACCCATGAGGAATACGTTTTCATCGCGGCGCATCTCCTCCGACATGGCCAGGATGATGGCATCGCGCACGGACATAATTTTTGTTTCTTGTTTCATCTATCTGTCTATCTATCTGTTTTCTGTGCTGTTATTCTTTTTTATCGGGACTCCATACGGCCCCTTGAATGTGTATTATGCTGACGGAAGGCCCAATCAGGGAGCAAATATATCTTCGAAGGCCGACTCCAGCGTGGGTTCAGGACTGCTCAGGGCAAATTTCACCGATTCTTCCACCGCTTCCAGGGAAGCCGCGTTCAGATCATCAATCTCTTTCTCTGTGGCTATTTTATTCTCCAGCAGGTAGTCTCTGAAACGTGCAATAGGGTCTTTCTTCTTCCACTCATCCACTTCTTCCTTGGTGCGGTACTTGCCCGGATCGGAGGTGGAATGCCCCAGCCAGCGATAGGTGATTGCCTCTACCAGTACAGGACCGTTGCCGTCACGTACATACTGTACAATCTCTTCGAAGGTGTTGTAGACAGCCAACAGATCGTTGCCGTCTTCAATAAAATATCCGGGTACGCCGTAGGCAGAAGCACGCTGATAGTTGTAATCAATATTGATCACCTCCTTGATGGGGGTGCTGATCCCATACATATTGTTGATGGAATAAAAGATAACCGGCAGCTTCCAGATAGATGCCATATTCAGGGTCTCATGGAATGTCCCCTCATTGACGGCACCATCACCGAAGAAACAAACCACAATCTTCCCTGTTTGCTTCATTTTCTGGGTGAGGGCAGCACCGATGGCCATGCCCATGCCTCCTCCCACGATGCCGTTGGCACCCAGGTTGCCGTTGTCGAGGTCGGCTATGTGCATCGATCCGCCTTTTCCTTTACAGGTGCCTGTTGCCTTGCCCATGATCTCGGCCATCATGCCGTTGAGATCAATCTCCAGGGCAATGCTCTGCCCGTGTCCGCGATGATTGGAGGTGATCAGGTCAAAACCCCTCTCTATTGCGGCAATAGCTCCCACGCTGACAGCTTCCTCACCAATGGAGAAGTGCGTCATGCCCGGAATCATCCCTTTTTTAACCAGTTTGTTTACCTTGCTGTCGAAATTCCGGATGTCAAGCATCAGCCGATGCATGTGTAACATCTTCTCCTTCGATAATTGACTCTTTTTTGATTTTGTTTTCGCCATAGCAGCTCCCTTTATATATATTTTTATTGCAGTTCTCTACATAAATAGAATGATTCTACATAAAAACAGTTTTTCAAACTTATTGTTTGTAGCGGTCTGATTTTTATATTTTATTAAATATTAAAACAAAATATCCCCCTTCCTCCATCGTCCGGCAAAATGAAGCCAACAGAGGAAAAGTCATGCGGTACAAAAGTAAAACATATTTGCGATATTTTTATCGTAAATTGAAATTTATCTATATCTTTGGTGCAGCAAAAATAATAATATGTTTTCAAAAGCATGCGAATACGGCATCAGGGCCGTGTTGTATATTGCATCTCAATCACTTCGGGAACGAAGGGTGAAGATAGGCGATATTGTGCAGAATACCGGTTCACCGGAAGCATTTACCGGCAAGATACTGGGCTTGTTGTCCAGAAACAACCTGGTGGATTCCTACACCGGTCCCAACGGAGGATTCGAAATACGGCAGGATAAGTTGCAGTCCATCACCATTGCAGAAATTGTGAGAGCCATCGACGGAGATCTGTTCTTTGAAGGGTGTGCGCTGGGTCTGGCACAGTGCGATGCAAACAACCCCTGTCCCATGCATCACTCCGTGGTGAAAATCAGGGAGAATATGTTTCACGTGCTGCAACATACCACCGTGCATGACCTTGTCATCGGTAAGAAAAATGAGGAGCTGATTTTAAGGCGTTAGGATAAACTTCATCAACACAGTATGAACGAAAAAAAAGAGCGTAATTACCGGCTGGCGTTACCATTCACCTATCTCTGGATTGGTTTTGTATGTGCTTCCTTCCCTGGATGCACGCATTGACCTGTACCACAAAGGGCTGGAAGTATCCGGATCACCCCTTCACTTCATATATATCGGTGCAGAGGTGCTGAAGGTGTCCTCCCTGATCCTGCTGGGCATTCACTTGATCAAACTGACCGAGTTCCGAACTATTACCTATAAAAATTAAATCATCATGACACAGAAAAAATTATGGATTGCACTGATTTCTGTCATTGTCTTGTCGTTTAGCGTATTGCTTTACTATGGTAATCAGATTTATCAGAAGGCGCCACCGGTACCGCAACAGGTAACTGATGAAACGGGAAAGGTACTCTTCAGCGGTAATGACATCAAGGATGGACAGAACATCTGGCAGAGTATCGGCGGACAGGAGGTGGGTACCGTCTGGGGCCATGGCGCCTACATCGCACCCGACTGGACAGCCGATTACCTGCATCGTGAAGCGCAGTACCTGCTGAATAAATGGTCGCAGGAAGAGGCGGGGATACCGTTCGATCAGTTATCCGATCAGGAAAAGGCGGCGATGAAGAGCAGGCTGCAGCAGTATCTCCGGACGAACACCTACCATGAGACGACCGGGACGCTGGTAATAGGCAGCGAACGGTACGAAGCATTTGAACATATCAGGAGTCATTACCGGGGTCTTTTCATGGATGACCCGGCGCTGGACAAGCTGCGCGCGGACTATGCCATTGCCAGGAACAGCATCAAGACGGAGGAGCGGCTCGACAAGATGGCGCAGTTCTTCTTCTGGGCATCGTGGGCCTGCGTCACCAACAGGCCGGGTGAGGAGATCACCTACACCCATAACTGGCCGCCCGATGAACAGATAGGCAACGTGCCTACCAGCGACCTGATCCTGTGGACCGGCTTCAGCATCATCATGCTGCTCATCGGCATCGGCATCCTGATCTTCGTGCAGGCACGCACCCAGCAGGAGGAGGCCCTGAAGCCGGTGGAAGACCCGCTGATGCGCCAGACCATCACCCCATCGATGTGGGCGGTGAAGAAATATTTCTGGGTCGTCAACCTGCTGATCCTGGTACAGGTACTGTTGGGTGTGATCACGGCACACTACGGTGTGGAAGGTGACGGCTTCTACGGGATCGACATCGCGCGGTTCATCCCCTACTCCATCACGCGTACCTGGCATGTGCAGCTGGCCATCTTCTGGATAGCCACGGCCTGGCTTGCTACGGGACTCTACATCGCCCCCTCCCTCAACGGGAAAGACCCGAAGTTCCAGAAGCTGGGTGTCAATATCCTGTTCCTGGCATTGCTGATCGTGGTGGGCGGTTCACTCATCGGACAGTGGTTCGGCGTCATGCAACGCCTGGACCTGGTCAACAACTTCTGGTTCGGCCACCAGGGTTATGAGTATGTCGACCTGGGCCGCTTCTGGCAGATACTCCTGCTGGTGGGACTTTTCCTCTGGCTGGCACTGATGTTACGCCCCATCATCCCGGTGATCCGTAAAAAGACATCGGAGAAGGGACTGCTCATTCTCTTTCTGATCTCCTGCGCCGCCATCGCCCTCTTCTACGGTGTCGGCCTGATGTGGGGACGCACCACCAACCTGGCGGTGGCAGAGTACTGGCGCTGGTGGGTGGTACACCTCTGGGTGGAAGGGTTCTTTGAAGTGTTTGCCACCGTGGTGGCCGCCTTCCTCTTCACCCGCATGGGACTGCTGCGGATCAAATCGGCTACCAACAACGTGCTGTTCGCCACGGTGATCTTTCTCACCGGTGGTATCCTGGGCACCTTCCACCACCTCTACTTCACAGGCACACCTACCGGCGTGATGGCTCTCGGAGCCACCTTCAGCGCCCTCGAGGTGGTGCCGCTGGTGCTGATAGGCTTTGAGGCCTACCACAACTACCGCATGAGCAAAGCCACCGAATGGCTGAAGGACTATAAATGGCCAATTTACTTCCTGCTGTCTGTCGCTTTCTGGAACTTCCTGGGTGCGGGCATCTTCGGCTTCATTATCAACCCGCCCATCGCCCTCTATTACATGCAGGGACTCAACACCACACCGGTACATGGACACGCGGCGCTCTTCGGGGTATACGGCATGCTGGGTATCGGACTGATTCTTTTCGTATTGCGCAGCATGTACCGCAAACAGGTGTGGAACAACAAACTGATCTCGTTCACCTTCTGGTCGCTGAATGCAGGCCTGTTGCTGATGGTCGTGCTGAGCCTGTTGCCGGTGGGACTGATGCAGACCGTGGCCAGCGTCAACGAGGGGATGTGGTACGCCCGTTCCGCCGAGTTCATGCAGCAGCCGCTGGTCAGCGCATTCAAATGGCTCCGCATCATCGGCGACACCATCTTCGGCATAGGATCACTCACCCTCTTCTGGTTTGTGTACCAGCTGACCATCAAGAAAAAAAGATAATTCACCGGGAGCAGCTTTCACTCCGGCGGTTGCCGGCAGCAAAAAAAAAAAAGAACTCCCATAATACTTGAGATTATGCATATAGACAATCAAAGTAACATCGGAAAAATCGTAGCGGAGAACTATAAGGCCGCTGCTGTTTTCAAACAATATGGCATCGATTTTTGCTGTAACGGGAACCGCACCATTGAGAGTGCCTGCCGGAAGAAACAGATCGACGAGGAGCAGCTGCTGACAGAGCTGCAGGAGGCTGTGACACAAAAGGGTACGGGAGAGATCGACTTCAAGTCGTTCCCACTGGACCTACTGGCCGATTACATCGAGAAGACACACCACCGTTATGTGGATCGGAAGATCAGGGAGATCACCCCTTACCTGAGAAGAATTGTAGAGGTACATGGTGACAACCACCCCGAGCTGCTGGTGGTGGAGCAGCTCTTTCAACAGTCCGCCGGCGATCTCACCGCGCATATGAAGAAGGAGGAGCTGGTGCTCTTCCCCGCCATCCGCCGGCTGGTACAGTCACAGCTGTCGGGCAGCACAATGTCTGAGACACCGTTAGGCACCATCGCCGAAGTGATTGCCCGCATGGAGCAGGATCATGAGGCCGAGGGAGAACGGTTCCGTCATATCAGTGAGCTGACAGACCAGTACAACCCGCCGGCCGATGCATGCAACACCTACAGGGTGACCTTCAGCCTGATCGATGAGTTTGAGGAGGATCTGCACCGGCATATTCACCTGGAGAACAACATTCTTTTCCCCAAAGCCATCGGGCTGGAAAAGACGTTGGGCAACTAAATCAGGCAAAGGGGCGGCTGTCAGGCCGCCTCTTTTTGTTGCGGGCAAATCACCACGGTGGCGGCACAGACGCCGATCGAAACGGAGGGGCGGTTATAAATCGCCTCTTTTTTTCAGGGCAGATACCGTACCCTCACAAACATCGCACGATACTGAGGAGCGGCTATGAACCGCCTCAACCTGATGCGGCAACAAATTGGACCGGCATTTCAACGGTCAATCTCCCGCTCTTTTGTACCTTTGTCGTTTCAAAGAAGGAGAATATGAGTCCTACGCACCCAATCTCAGCGGTGATTATTGCCAACGGGCGGTTTCCGCAACACCCCTATCCGCTGTCCTGCATCGCGAAGGCGGACTACATCGTCTGCAGCGACGGAGCAGCCAATGATTTTATTGCCGGTGGCGGCATGCCCGATGCCATCGTGGGCGATTGTGATTCCATATCGGAGGTGAACAGGACCCTGTTTGCGGGTATCATCCATCCCGACCCCGACCAGGAGACGAACGATCTCACGAAATCGGTACTGTTCTGTGTCCGGAAAGGCATCAGGGAGATTACCATCGTCGGCGGCACAGGCAAAAGGGAGGACCATACCCTGGGAAACATCTCCCTGCTGGCCGAATATATGGATCGGGCAAAGGTGCGGATGGTGACCAACTACGGGATCTTCACACCCATCCGTACAGCCACACGGTTTGATAGTTTCAGGGGGCAACAGGTCTCCCTCTTCGCTATCGGCCCCGAAGCGGTGACAACGCTGAACCTGAGATACCCGCTGGTGAAGAAGACCCTGACCAACTGGTGGCAGGGTACGCTGAATGAATGCCTGGGCGACACCTTCACGGTGGAAACGTCGGGGAGGATGATTGTTTTTCAGGTCTACGGTTGACAGGCTACCCCAGCTCACGCAGGACACCGGGTGACTTCAGTCTCTTTTGAACTCGTGTATAGGTCATCAGCAAGGGCTACCCCAGCTCGCGCAGGACATCGAGCGACTTAAGGGGCGGGAAATCACAGATATGCAACCGGTAATAATCCAGCAGATATTCCACGATCGTGTTACGGTTGTTTCTCGACAAGCGGAAGAGATGCATATTACCGTAATTCATCCGGTGCAGATAAGCCAGGTAGCGACTATGCTCCCTGCTCAGATAATGGGTATGCACCGGTAGTTCCGTCACAAACACACCGTTCAGCAGATCGAAGTAACTGTTTCTCCCCACAAAACTGACATTGGGATAGATCCCCAGATAGCGGGTCAACCCGAGCATGAAGCAGAGGTGAAAGTTGGCCAGCCCCCTCCCGGCTGCTTCCAGTGTCTCCACAGAATTTTTCAGGTAGTCGAAAATCCGGTCATTGTGGTCCGACTCACGCAGGACACGCGATAAGAACTCCGACAAAAAGAAGGCCAGTGAGATCTTCGTCATGTTGGTGTTCAGCTCGTAGAGAGGGAGCTGCCGCTCCGCTTCCTTCAACCGCTGCAGATCGCGCAAGGGCATGTGCTCCACCTCCAGATTGAGCAGCGACAGCGGGAAGAAGAGCGATGCCCTGATCTTCGACCGGCTGCCGTGTGTTTTCGGCAACAGGTAGGAGACCCTGCCGAAATCACGCGTAAAAACATGTGTGATGGCATAGGCGTCGCTGTACTTTGTCGTGCCCAGCACGATCCCTTGTGTTTTATGCAACATGAGGGGAAATTAAAAATGAATAATGAATAATGAAGAGCTGAAAGCTAATTCCCAAACCGCTGCCCTTCCCAACCTTTCACCTAAAGAGCTGATAGCTGAAAGCTGATAGCTGACATCCAAAAATAGATAATTTCTGCAGCATAACAAAGAAAAAAGCGCCCCGGAATATCCGAAGCGCTCAATCGTTGTCTTTCTGCAGACCATCAATATACTTTTTTCTTGATACGGGCTGCTTTTCCACGCAGTTTGCGCAGGAAGTAAAGTTTTGTTCTGCGCACCTTACCCTGGCTGTTGAGTGTGATATCCTCAATAAAGGGTGAGCTCATCGGGAAGATACGTTCCACGCCGATATTATCGGACATTTTCCTTACGGTAAAACGTTTGGCATCACCGTGACCGGATATTTTGATCACCACTCCGCGATACTGCTGTATACGTTCTTTGTTTCCCTCGGCAATGCGATAGGCAACCGTAATGGTATCACCGCTCCTGAATGCCGGGAATTCCTTTTTTTCCTTCGCGAAAGAGTCTTCCGCTATTTTAATTAAATCCATCTTGTAAAATGCTTTATGTTAATTATTAACCCTGGTGCAACGCAATATAACGGAAAGCCACCGGCAGAGATTGCGCAAAGCGGTTGCAAAGGTAATCATTATTCCTTAAACTACCATACAAATAATTAATTAATCTATTTTTTTCGTCCCGACCTTGACGCAGAAAGGAAAAAAGCGTATTTTTGGACTGTATTACCTGTTTTTAGGACATCACACCTTTATAAACAGTCCGTTCCGATGCAACGCGCACGAGATCATTCATCCCGGGGAGCATGATTCCATGCACGTTCCATACATCCTAATAAAAAATTGCATGAGAATAAAAACAATATGGATTGCCTTGCTGGCTCTCTCCTTACTTTCCTGTAAACAGGCCTATCACATAACGGAAATGAGGGGTACCCTCGTGGAGATGAATTCCTCTTTCGACACCCCCCTTCATCCCGGGATGCATGCGTTGGTGCAATCCTACAAGACAGCACTCGATCAGGAGATGAACGAGGTCATCGGTTATTCGGCCCAGGCAATGGATTACAAACGGCCCGAGAGTCTGCTGACCAACCTCACCTCCGATGTGATGAAAGCGTACGGCGATGAGCATCTGCCCGATGGCGCCGACGTGGGTGTGATGAATGTCCACGGACACCGTGCCGCCATGCCGCAGGGAGCAGTGACGGTGGGTAACCTGTACGAGATCTACTCCTTCGACAACACCATCACCTTCCTCGAGCTCAAAGGCAGAGACCTGGAAAAAATTTTCGATGCCTATGCACGCATCGGGGGTGCCGGCATCTCCTCGAATGTACGGCTCGTCGCCGAAGGCGGTAAGGTGAAAAGTGTCACCATCGACGGTAAGCCTGTCGACAGGGACAGTATCTATCATATCGTCACTCTCGATTACCTGGCAGAGGGCAACGACAACATGTCCGCCTTCCGCAACGCCCTGTCGAGTGTCAACACGGGTATCACGCTTCGCGATGTGATGATCGACTACGTGAAAGAACAAACCCGCAGGGGTATAGCGGTCGAATCGGTACTCGATGACCGCATCACCATCACAAAATAAGCCGAAAGAGATGAAACAAGCCACCCTGATACTTACGATCTTCCTGTCGATTGCCTTTACGGTATCACCGCAGAAAAATATGGTCATTCTCCATACCAACGACACCCACAGCCGCATTGAGCCACTGCCCGAAAGCGACAGGACAGCCCCCGGCAAGGGAGGCGTGGAACGCAGGGCGACCTTCGTTGACCAGGTAAGAAAAGAGCATCCCCACGTGCTGCTCTTCGATGCCGGTGATTTCCTGCAGGGCACCCCTTACTTCAATCTCTTCAAGGGAAAGGTGGAAGTGGAGGCGATGAATATGATGAAATATGATGCGGTGACCCTGGGCAATCATGAGTTCGATTACGGGCTGGAGGTGCTGGAGAAGGTCGTGCGCGCAGCACGCTTCCCCATTGTTTCGAGCAACTACGATTTCTCACAGACACCACTCTCCGGGATCATTAAGCCCTACCTCATCCTGAAGAGGGGGGGTGTGAAGATCGGTGTGATCGGCATCAACATCCGCCCTGCGGGGTTGATCTCGTCGGCCAACTATAAGGGGATGAAGTTTCTTGATCCGGTCACAACGGCCAATGCGCTGGCGGAACAGCTGCGAACGCAGCATAAATGCGATATCATCATCTGTCTCTCCCATCTGGGCTACCTGCCCGATACAAGGCTGGCAGAGTCCACCCGGCATATCGACCTCATCCTCGGCGGACACAGCCATACCTATATGAAAGAGCCCGAAGTGCGAAGGAACCTCGACAACAGGGAGGTGATGATCTACCAGACAGCAGGAAGAGGCGTCTATGTGGGTAAGATTGAAATGGAACTGGAGAAAGGGAAAAGATAACGAAGCAAGGGAATGATGAAGAAGATCCTGTTTTTATGCATTGTAGGCCTGTTTACACAGTCTTTACCGGCTCAGGTGGCGACCACCCTGTTTGAGAAGGCTGACAGGGAGAAGATGAACCTGTGGGTGGACTCGGTCTATCAGACACTGACCCCCGACGAAAAAGTGGGACAGCTCTTTATGCCTGTCGTTGAACCCAACAGCGGATGGAAAAACAGCATCACCGGCTACATCCGGAACCAGAAAGTAGGAGGCCTCCTGTTCTCAAAAGGGACACTGGCCCAACAGGCAGATGTGACCAATTATTCACAGGGCATCACCCGTGTACCGCTCCTGATTGCCCTCGACGGGGAATGGGGTCTTTCCATGCGTTTATCCGATGCCCCCGTATATCCCCGCAACCTGATCATCGGTGCCATACAGGAGGAAGAGGTACTGAGGCAATACGGCAGGGAGGTGGCACGTCAATGCCGGGAGATGGGCATCCACGTCAATCTCGCGCCCTCCGTCGACGTACATACCAATCCGCAGAACCCGGTTATCGGCACACGCTCCTATGGCGAGAACCCGCAGCAGGTAGCCAGACAGGGTATCGCCTTCGCGAAAGGACTGGAGGAGAACGGCGTCCTGTCGGTGGCAAAGCACTTCCCGGGACATGGCGACACATCAGAGGATTCACACAGGACACTGCCCACCATCAGCCATCCTATCGGGCGGCTGGAGCAGGTGGAGCTCTATCCGTTCAGGGAATACATCAAGGCAGGACTATCGGGCATCATGATCGGACACCTGAACGTGCCGGCGCTACAAACGGAGGGGATGCCGGCATCGCTTTCGCCGAAGATAGGCACGCAGTTGCTGAAAGACAGCATGGGTTTCATCGGCCTCACCTTCACCGACGGGATGGCCATGGGGGGTGTCTCCCACCAGCTCAACGGCAGTGTGAAGGCATTGCTGGCCGGCAACGACATTGTGTTGGGTGTCGCGAACCAGGAAGATGCGTTCGCCTCCGTCAGGAAGGCAGTGGAAGAGGGAACGATACCCGCCTCGATGCTCGAGGAGAAGGTGCGCAAGATACTCGCCTACAAATACATCCTCGGTGCGCACCAATTTACCCCCATCAACACAACGACGATCCGGAGACGTGTGAACACACCTGCAGCTGAATGGACACAACGCAGCATCTACGATGCGGCAGTCACGCTCCTCAAAAATGAGACAGCGCTGATACCGCTGAAAGGGCTGGACAAGATAAAGATTGCCTCCGTAGCCATCGGCGCCCCCGCCGCCAACCTCTTCCAGGCATACCTCAAGAAATACGGCGATGTGACTACCTTTCAGGCAGCTTCAGCTTCTGCAGTAGCGACTATCGGGGAGCTGAAGGATCACGACCTGGTAATCCTTTCACTGCATTCCGGCAACGCAGCGGAGGTGGCAGCCCTGCAACAGCTGGCCACAGAGAAGAAGACCATCCTGGTGCTCTTCACCCCGCCCAACAGCCTGGACCGGGGGAAGGAAACCATCGACAAAAGTGCCGCCGTGATCATGGCCTATGATGCCACGGGGCCTGCGCAGATGAGCGCTGCCCAGGCTATTTTCGGAGGTATCGGCATGACGGGCAGGCTGCCGGTCACAGCCGGCTCCTTCCAGGAAGGGGCAGGCATCAGCACCCAGAAAGTACGGCTGGGCTATTCCCTGCCCGAAGAGGTGGGCATCCCCTCCGAAAGACTTGCCAATATAGAGAGCATCGCCCTGGAAGGCATCCGTCAGAGAGCTTATCCGGGATGTCAGATACTGGTTGTGAAAGATGGGGTGGTGATCTATGACCGGGCGTTTGGCAAGTTCGACTACGGACGCAGTGCAGCGGTGACCGGTGAGACCGTGTATGACCTGGCATCGGTGACCAAGGCTACAGCCACCCTGCCCGCCATCATGAAGCTGTTCGACGAGGAGAAGATGCGTCTGCAGGACCCCATCAGCCGGTTTGTTCCGGAAACGAAAGGCAGCGACAAGGCAAACATCACGATCCGTTCATTGCTTTTTCATGAATCGGGCATCACCTCATTCATCCCCTATTACACGACGGCGATCGACAAAAAGAGTTATTCAGGTGAACTGTTCGGCAGACGGTCGGGCATCTACCACGTGCGTTATGCGGGCGCCTGGGCACGTACCGATTACAGGTTCCTGCCGGAGCTGATCTCTTCACAACCCTCGGAGACGTTTCATCTCCCTGTAGCGAAAGACCTCTACGCGAGTGACAAGATGCACGATGCCCTGCTGAGGGATGTCATCAACTCACCGCTGCGCACCAAAGGGAGGTATCTCTACAGCTGCCTCAATTTCATGTTGCTGAAGGAGGCGGCGGAGGCTGTCTCCGGCACCGATCTCGACAGCTATGTCAAGCAGCACTTCTACCGCCGGCTGGGAGCTGTGACCACCACCTTCCGGCCGCTGGTTTACCTGCCTGTGGAAAGAATTCCCGCCACCGAGGACGATCCCTTCTTCCGCAGGCAGCATGTGCGGGGTTATGTCCACGACGAGGGTGCGGCACTCTTCGGCGGCATCTCGGGTAATGCCGGCCTGTTCTCCAGCGCCAACGACCTGGCCAAACTGTACCAGATGTGGCTCAACGGCGGGGAATACGGCGGGGAGCGTTATCTGAGCGCGGAGACCGTCAGGCTGTTCACCACCATGAAGAGCAACAGCAGCCGCCGCGGCCTGGGATTCGACAAGCCCGACCCTCGCAGCAGCCAGTCGAGTCCCACCAGCCCCGGGACACCCATCGAGGTATACGGCCACACCGGCTTTACGGGTACCAGCTTCTGGATCGACCCTACGAACGATATGATCTATATATTCCTGTCCAACAGGGTCAACCCGTCACGGTCACCCAACCGTTTCTCGTCCCTGAGCATACGGGAACGGGTACAGGAGGAACTATACCAGGCGGTCAACGCAACCAGATTTCAACAAAACAACTGATCAGTATTGTACACCATGCAAAAGATTATCAAAAGTAACCATCTGATAGCAGATGTAGAGAAAACGATTAAAAATATCCACTTCGATAAACTGTTCATCCTCACCGATGAGCATACACACATTCACTGCCTGCCGCTGCTGGAAGCGATCCCTCAGATCGCCGGGGCGAGGGAGATCGTGATCCCAGCCGGCGACACGAACAAGACCATCGAAAGTCTGGGCAACGTATGGACACAGCTGACGGTGCACGGTGCTACCCGTCATTCCCTGCTGATCAACCTGGGAGGCGGCATGGTCACCGACCTGGGCGGGTTTGCCGCTGCCACCTTCAAGCGGGGCATCAAATACATTAATATCCCCACGACATTGCTTGGAGCGGTCGATGCCTCCGTAGGCGGTAAAACGGGCATCAACTTTGCAGGATACAAGAATGAAATAGGGTCTTTTTACCCTTCCGAATATGTGATTATTTCCTCCGAATTCTTCCACACCCTCCGTCACAGCGACATCCTGTCGGGTTATGCGGAGATGATCAAGCATGCGCTCATCCACTCTGCCGCCGATCTGGAAAAGCTGCTCTCCTTCCCCCTCGACGAGATCGATTATCCCAGGCTCAACGGGATGGTTTACCGGTCTGTGGGCATCAAGCAACGTATCGTGGAGAAAGACCCGTACGAGAAGGACATCCGCAAGGCACTTAACCTGGGGCATACCACCGCCCACTCTTTCGAGAGCTTTGCCATCGAAACAAAGCAGCCTGTCCCCCACGGATATGCAGTAGCCTGGGGACTGATCGTGGAGCTCTATCTGTCGCATCGTCAGTGCCGTTTCCCCAAGGAGAAACTGCTGAAGACGGTGCGCTTTATCCGCGATCAGTACGGTGCGTTCCCCATCACCTGCGATCATTACGAGCAGTTGTATGATATTGCCCGGCACGACAAGAAGAACCAGGGCGATACCATCAACTTCACCCTGTTGTCGGAGATTGGGAATGTGCAGATCGACCAGACAGCCGGCAAGGAGCTCTTTTTTGAAGCACTCGACTTCTACAGAGACTCCGTGGGTTTATAACGGCAGCGACCCCGCAGGCCTTACAGGGTACAGTATAAGTATGGGGAGGGGAATGCGTGTGCTGCTATCCGCAGATCTCTTTGATAAACCGTTCTTCGGCCTGATGCACCCAGTCGCGGAAACGTTCATCCGGTGCATATTCGGGAATAAAGGCAATCAGCCTGTCCAGGTCGAACTTCTTCCCCGTAATGCCGGCACCTGACAGCGCCGCATCATAGGCATTGAACTCCTGCTCCACATGGACGGGAATCATGAGTATGGGCTTCCCGTAATACAATGCCTCACAGACAGACTCAAAACCCGATGTGGTGGCATAGGCCATACATCCGGCCATGCTCTGCAGAAAACGCCGGTCGCTGAGCCGGGAAAGCGTGAAATGATCATCAATCTCCACGATCTCCGCCGCCTCTTTCTTATCCCAGAAAAACCGCAGCGGCACCTCGGGATGCTTTTTGTGCCAGTCCATGATCTCCTCAAAATAGCCGGCATTCAGCATGTAACCGTGGATATAGTCGCCCTGCACGGAGGGCACGTCAAACACCTCGGGCCGCAGCAGCGGGGGCACCGTGACAATCCTGCGTGATTCTGACCCGGGCATATCCCTGAAGGAGAGCGCCAGTATCCTGGAAGCCCTGTTGGAGGTGATCCGTGAAAGCATCCGCAGTAAATAATATTTCACATCCTGATCGGCAGTCGTCTTGTAGTTGGGATTCATCAGCACGTACTGATGGGCGATGCTGATCATCTTCACCCCCATCTTCTTATCGAACTGATAGATGCCGTAAGCCATACCGGTGATCATCTCGTAGAAGTTGATCACCACGTCGGGCTTGTGCTCCCTGATCTTATGTTTGACCAGCAGCAGGCTCTTCCTGAAAATGTAGGGGCGGGAGGCGTTGTTGATGATACTGATCAGGATATTGGGTCGTTTCTGTTTGTAGAAAGAGGTGAAGTTAGGGCTGCTGAATATAGAGACGGGAGCGTTGATCTTGTTGGAAAAAAAAACAGGTATCTCTCTTGAGTCGCTCTTCCCCACGAGCACAGCCACCACCTCGTGACCGTGTTTACGAAGGATAGAAGCCAGTGAAAGCGCCTGTGTGTAGTGCCCTCTACCCTCTCCCTGAACGGTGAACAAAAATCTCACTCCTGCAAGTTTTAGATGAATTCTGGCACAAAAGTATAAAAATTAAACCACAACCCCTCACAAACAGGGTTAACGAAAGCAAACAGCCACGGAAGAATCCTCACCGGTCAAACGTGAGGGCTTTCCCATAGAGATGATCGGTAATGACACCGTTGTCGAAAACAAGGTTACCGTTCACGAATGTTTTTTGTACGGCGCAGCTGAATGATTCTCCCTCGAAGGGCGACCAGCCGCACTTGTAAAGGATGTTTTCCGCGGTGACGGTATAGGTGGCGGCGGGATCCACCAACACCAGATCGGCATAATAGCCCTCACGGATAAACCCTCTCTCCTTCACCCGGAACAAGCGGGCAGGGGCATGACACATCTTCTCCACAACCAACTCGTTTGTATAAAGTCCTCTCTTTGCCAGTTCCAGCATCACCTGCAGTGAATGCTGCACCAGCGGCCCTCCCGATGCGGCCTGCAGTGCGCCGCCTTCCTTCTCGCTGAGGAGGTGAGGAGCATGGTCGGTGGCCACCACATCGAGCCTGCCGCTGCGGAGGGCCTCACGCAGTGCTTCACGGTCGTCCCTCGATTTGATGGCAGGGTTCCATTTGATGCGTGCACCCAGGCGCCCGTAATCTACGTCGGTGAACCACAGGTGATGCACACACACCTCTGTCGTGATTTTTTTCCCGTCGACCGGTCCGGGGCTGAACAGGGCCATCTCACGGGCGGTGGAGAGGTGCAGCACATGCAGGCGCGAACCGTATTGATCCGCCAGAGCGATGGCCTGTGCCGAGGAGCGGTAGCAGGCCTCGGCATCACGAATAAGTGGGTGGAGGCCGACCGGGATGTGCTCCCCGAACTCCTTCAGCACCCTGTCTTTGTTCGCCCTGATGATGTGCTCGTCCTCGCAATGGGTGGCTATTAGCGTATCCACCTCGGCAAAGATCTGTTGCAGCGCCCTTTCATTATCCACCAGCATATTCCCTGTGGAGGCACCCATGAAGACCTTCACACCGCAGACCTGTCTGTTGTCCACCTTTCTCAGCTCTTCGATATTGTCGTTGGTGGCTCCCAGATAGAAAGAATAGTTGGCAGCCGATTTACCGGCGGCCATCTCCATCTTCTCCAGGAGCGCATCATGGGTGATGGTCTGCGGTTGTGTATTGGGCATCTCCATATAGGAGGTGACGCCGCCGGCCACGGCCGCCCTGCTTTCCGTGAAGAGATCCCCCTTGTGCGTCAGCCCGGGGTCACGGAAATGTACCTGATCGTCGATGACGCCCGGCAAGAGGTACAATCCGCGGGCATCGATCACCCGGCTGCAGGCACGGATGACTCCTTCGGGCACATCCTCCCTGAAGATGCGGGCGATTTTTTCACCCTCCAGCAGCAGTGACCCGGTAAAGGAACTGCCTTCGTTGATGATGGTGGCTTTGTGGATGAGTATCATGGCGCTTACTGTATTAGTTGCTGACGGGGTTTAATTCTTCCGGTCATTCTTCTCCAGCGCAGGCTGATGACGCCAAAGAAAGCCTCACCAAAGATGCTCGAGTTCATTTTCGAGGTACCCAGTTGCCTGTTGACAAAGATGACCGATACCTCTTTGATGTGGAACCCGAGGACATACGCACTGTATTTCATCTCAATCTGAAACGCATAGCCCTTGAATCTGATATGATCCAGATCGATGGTCTCCAGCACCTTTCGCCGGTAGCAGACAAATCCTGCCGTCGTGTCCTTGATGTCCAGTCCCGTCACAAAACGTACGTATTTCGAGGCAAAGAAAGACATCAACACGCGTCCCATCGGCCAGTTTACCACATTCACCCCGGTGGAGTAACGGGAACCGACGGATACATCGTAACCATCTTCATGACAGGCCAGGTACAGACGGGGAAGGTCGTCGGGATTATGGGAGAAATCGGCATCCATCTCAAAGACATAGTCGTAGGAGCGTGCCAGCGCCCATTTGAACCCGTGGATATAGGCTGTTCCCAGTCCCAGCTTCCCTTTTCTCTCCTCGATGAATAAACGGTCATTAAACTCATCCGCTTTCAACCGGTGTACGATGGAGGCAGTGCCGTCAGGTGAGCCATCGTCAATCACCAGTATGTGGAATTCTTTCTCCAGTGAGAAGACTGTCCGGATGATGTGCTCAATGTTCTCTTTCTCGTTAAAGGTTGGTATAATTACGATGCTGTCTGACATACAGGTGAAATTTGGTTCAAATGTACAGTTTTTAGTGCATAAATGAAAAAGTTTGCAGAATATTTTGTTTTTCCGGATTTAATCCTTATCTTTGCACTCCCATTAAGGGAAACCATATCGCGGAGTGGAGCAGTTGGTAGCTCGTTGGGCTCATAACCCAAAGGTCGTAAGTTCGAGTCTTGCCTCCGCAACCATCGAAAAGGAAAGTGTAACCGCTTTCCTTTTTTTATGCCCGACACGCAGCACTTCGTTGTTACCGGCCCCCATGGCCGGATGATCCGCATCCCTGCCGCCTTGTCTTCCTTCGCCGCGTACACAAAAAGAGGCATCGTTGATCAGACAGAAAACAGTGCTTCACTGCTGTGATGCCGGCTAAAAAAGATAAAAATGAAGCTAATAATTCCCCAAATATACGAATTAACACTAAAAAAGAGCGGTAAAGAGAATTTTTTTCTTTTTATTTGCAGATGGAATTTCAAAATCAGGGGGAGATGAGAAGAATCGTCATTCTGCTTATCGCACTTATGATAAGCACATTCACATCATTCAACTATTCCCAGCAGACAGGGAAAGCCTCTTATTATGCCCATCGGTTACAGGGCAGAAACATGTCCAGCGGCATCCCCTATCACAGGGACAGTCTCACCTGTGCCCACCGCACGCTCCCCTTCGGGACGCTGCTGGAGGTGAGGAATCCGAAAAACAACAAACGGGTGGTGGTGAAAGTCACCGACCGGGGCCCGTTCATCAAAAGCCGCATCATCGACCTCTCCTACGCAGCTGCGAAAGAGCTGGATATCGTGGGTCATGGCGTGGCTCAGGTAGAGGTCAGGGAGTGGTTGTTCCGGCCATTTATCCCGCTGCTGCTGCCCTTCGACCGCTACGGGTTGTTTATACCCGTCCGGAGCACTGAAGAGATCCGTAAAAGCCTGAAGGTAGACAAAGAAAAAGTGCTGAAATAAACCTTTCGGCTTATTCCGGCACTTTCTTTTCTTTCATGTAACGATGACCTACAGCATCACCTTCGGCAGTCTCGTTAACATCTCATTGATCATCATTCAGTCAACGATAGCTTACTGATTTTTGTTCGAGAATGAATAGGGGAAATCCGATGGCTGCGTCCCTCTCTTCCTGTTCGGTGTCTCAGACATGGAGAAGTCGATTTTGGCCCCTTTCATCAGGTCGGCATGGGTGAGATAGTTCTTCGGATAACTTTTCCCGTTCAGCCGGATATCAGACACATACCTTGTCTCGTAGGTATTGTCCGGCGCATTGATCTCCACCTTTTTCCCGTTCTCGAGATGGATGGTCATCTTGTTGAACAGGGGTGAGCCAATCACATACTCGTTGCTGCCGGGGCAGACAGGGTAGAAGCCGAGTGCCGAGAAGACGTACCAGGCCGATGTCTGTCCGTTGTCCTCATCGCCGCAGTATCCGTCAGGCTTATAGCTGTAGAGCTTGTCCATCACCTCACGCACATGGTACTGTGCTTTCCAGGGCTCTCCGGCATAATTATAGAGATAGATCATGTGCTGGATAGGCTGGTTGCCGTGAGCATACTGACCCATGTTCATGATCTGCATCTCACGGATCTCATGAATGACCCCGCCGTAGTAGCTGTCATCGAAAACAGGAGGCATGATGAACACCGAGTCGAGCATGCCCGTAAACGCTTTCCTGCCGCCCATCAGATCAATCAATCCCTGAGGGTCGTGGAAGACCGACCAGGTGTAGTGCCAGCTGTTGCCTTCAGTGAAGGCATCGCCCCATTTTGTGGGACTAAAAGGCGACTGGAAGGAGCCGTCCTTGTTACGTCCGCGCATCAGCTTGTATTCCTTCGAATAGAGATTGCGGTAGTTCTGGCTCCGTTTGGCGAAGAGGTCTATCTCCGCCTTCGGACGTTTCAGTTCTTTAGCCAGCCGGTAGATGGTCCAGTCGGCATAGGCATACTCCAGCGTCCGGGCAGCATTCTCTCTGATCTTCACATCGTAGGGGACATATCCCAGCGTGTTGTAGTACTCATGTCCGAGGCGGCCCGTGGAGGATACCTTCGGATGCACGTTCTTGGTGCCGTGCAGCATCGCCTCGTAGAGTGTCCCGATGTCGTAGCCGCGGAGCCCTTTCAGGTAGGCATCTGCCACCACCGAGGCCGAGTTGTTGCCGATCATGATACCTCGGTGGCCGGGGCTGGCCCACTCGGGGAGGAAGCCGCTCTCCTTGTAGGTGTTGACCAATCCCTCCTGTATCTCTTTGTTCACCGAGGGGTAGAGCAGGTTCAGCAGGGGGAAGAGGGCACGGAACGTGTCCCAGAAGCCGGTATCGGTGTACATGTAGCCGGGGAGCACCTGCCCGTTGTAGGGGCTGTAATGAAGCACCTTGCCGGCGGCATCGATCTCATGGAATTTGCGGGGGAAGAGCGTCGAGCGATAGAGTGTGGAGTAGAAGGTACGTTTCTGGTCCAGGTCTCCCCCTTCCACTTCCACCTTAGCGAGTACCTCGTTCCAGGCCTTGCGCCCGTCCTGTTTCACCGTTTCAAAATCCTTGCCGGCCACCTCTTTCAGGTTCTGCCATGCCTGGTCGTAGCTGATGAAGGAGGAGGCTACACGCGCAACCACCTTCTCTCCTCTTTGTGTGGAGAAGCCGATAAAGGCACCGGTGTGTTTGGACTCCGCTTTAGTCTCATTGTTTACAATCACGCCGTCATTCACCACATGCTTCACAGCAAAGGGTTTGTCGAAGACGATCACGAAGTAGTTCCTGAAGTTCTCCGGGACGCCGCCGCTGTTGCGGGTGGTATAGCCGATGATGGCATTCTTTGCGGGCAGGATCTCCACAGCGGAGCCTTTGTCGAACGCATCCACCAGCACATAGGCCTTGTCGGTCCCGGGGAAGGTAAAGCGAAAGACGGCCGCCCGTTCGGTAGGTGTGATCTCGGTGGTGATATCATAATCCGCCAGATAGGCACTGTAATAATAGGGCCTGGCCACCTCAGCCTTGCGTGAGAACCAGCTGGCCCTCTTCTCCTGGTCAAACTCCATCCGGTCCACCATCGGCATGATGGCAAACTGGCCGTAATCGTTCATCCAGGGGCTGGGCTGGTGTGTCTGCTTGAATCCGTTCAGCTTATTGTCAGTATAGGCATACTGCCAGCCGTCACCGATCTTCCGTGTTTGTGGTGTCCAGAAATTCATCCCCCAGGGCAGTGCGATAGCCGGGTAGGTGTTGCCGTTGGACAGGGCGAACTCCGACTGTGTACCCATCAGTATATTGACATAATCCACCGGGTCGGTCAGTGACTGTGCCGCCGCTGTGCCGGCATGCATGAGTGACAGCAGTACGGGCACTGCCGCAGATAAAAATATTCTCTTCATTTTTTTGATTGTTTTTTACAGGCTGTTCAACAGATCAATCTTTCCTTTCGCTTCGAGGGCCACGATGAGTTCACCAAACAGGGTGTTCACCCAGGCAAACCATTTCCTGGTGAATTTGGAAGGGTCATCCTTATGAAACGACTCGTGCATGAAGCCGGTCTCCGCATCCGTGTTGCGGAGCATGCGGATGCAATGCCTGATCTCCTCGTCGCTGGTGCTGGTCTGGGCGCGCATGATGATGCTCATCGGCCAGATCATGTCATATCCGATGTGCGGGCCGCCGATACCCTCTCCGGCAGAGCCTTTGAAGAAGTAGGGGTTATCACCGCTCAGCACCAGCTTACGGGTGTTCTGATATACCTCGTCGTTCAGATCGATCGAATCCAGGTAAGGCAATGCCAGCAGGCTGGGCACGTTGGCATCATCCATGAAGTAGGCGTTGCCGAAGCCATCCACCTCAAAGGCATACACCTTGCCGTAAGTAGGATGTTCCACCACCGCATACTTCGCGATGGCATCGCTCACCTCCGCGGCGAGGGCCCTGCCGGCAGCGGCCAGTGCGCTGTCCTTCGTCACCTTCTCCGAGATCTCTGCCAGCTGTCGCAGTGAGGTCACGGCAAACAGGTTGGAGGGGACCAGGAAACCGAAGGTGGAGGCATCGTCGGAGGGGCGGAAGGAGGAGACGATCAGCCCCACGGGGTTCACGGGGTTACCGTAGCCGTCGTTGTTCAGCGTATCGAGCTGTCGTTCAGTCTTCCGCTGGAACTTATAGGGCCCGGTACCCTCTTTGCGCTGTTGTTCCCTGAATGTCTTCAGCACCAGCTGCATCGCCTTCTTCCAGTCGGCGTCGAAAACAGAGGTGTCCCCGGTCGTCTTCCAGTAGTTATAGGCCAGACGGATGGGGTAGCACAGCGAGTCGATCTCCCACTTGCGTTCATGGAGCATGGGGTTCATGTCTGTGTTGTCACTCATCCAATCGCCTTCGGGCTTGGGATCGTGGTTGAATGCGTTGGCATAGGGATCGATCAGGATGCATTGCGTTTGACGGTTGATCACGCCGGCGATCATCTTCTTCAGTGCCGCATCGGTCTTGGTGAGCGGCAGATAGGGCCACACCTGTGCCGACGAGTCGCGAAGCCACATGGCATCGATATCGCCGGTGATCACGAATGTGTCGGGCCTGCCGTTCTTCGTGCCGTAGAACACCGTGGTATCGAGCGTGTTGGGGAAGCAATTTTCAAACATCCATGCCAGTTTGGGATCCCTGATCCTGGCTTTCACTCTGGCGATGGTTTTCTCCACGGCGGCCGATTGAAAACGGCGGCTGGCCACGGCGGGGCGTTTGGACACGAATCGGGGTCTCTGTGCTGTGCGGGTAACAGATGCAGCAGCCCGGGAGGGATGGACGGCAAGGGCGGTCAATGCTAAGGTAGTCTTCTTAATAAAATTTCTACGTGTAGTCATATGGTTTAATTTCATCAATAGAACGACGCAAGGTGCGTTGAACGAATCCTATCAACGGTTAATATAAATCGGTCTTTACTGGATTATTATTCTGCCGTGAGAAAAGAGGAGAAATTGATCGGCAGCTTTTTACGAAAGGCATCCTTGAAACACATCAGCGTCTCCGTCCGCGATAAGCCGAGCGGCTGCAGTTCAGAGTGAATGATGCGCAACAGGTCCTTGTTGTTTTTGGCATATACCTTGATCAGCAGATCATATTGTCCCGTGGTATAATAACATTCCACCACCTCGGGTATTTTCTCCAGCTCCTGCACGACATAATCGAATGTAGAGGGCGATGTGAGAAAGATGCCCACGAAGGCACAGGTGTCATAGCCTATTTTTTCCGAGTCCACGATAAACTCCGAGCCTTTCACCACTCCTAGGGCTGTAAGCTTCTGCACCCGCTGGTGAATAGCCGCTCCCGACACGCCGCATTCACGGGCCACTTCCAGAAAAGGGATGCGGGCGTTATCCACGATCAGCTTCAGGATCTTCTCATCTAATTCATCTAATTCATGTTGTGCCATAGATCTGTTTTAATTTGTTAGAAAAAGGGAATGTTTTGTGCAAAATTAGTACAAAAGATTGTCTTCTCCTCACCCATGACGATAAATCACCCCTATTTTAACGAATTGAAGACGATAAAAGTAAATAAACCGGCAGCGGTAAGTAACGATTTCTCATCGATCAGGAAGGTGCCGGAATGGAGTGCCCCGGGTTTCTGCCCCTCCCGTGCCACACCAAAGCGGTAATAACAGCAGCGATAGCGCTGCGTGAAGAAGCCGAAATCGTCGGCTGTCATTCGTTTCGGGAACACCGACACCTGTGCCTCACCCAGGTAAGCCAGCGCCTGCGCCCGTATATCCGCGGTGATCTGTTCATCGCTGATGACACAGGGATAGCCATCGGGGAGGCTTACCTCGCAGCTGCAGCCATAGGCAGCGGCTGTATCTGCCGCAATCTGCGGTATCAGCTGCAGCATCTTACGGCGCTCCTCCTCGTGCATGCAGCGCATCGATCCGGCGAGGGTCACCTCACCCGGTATCACGTTGGTGGCGCCGTTGGCGATGAACCGGCCAAAAGAGAGCACCATGGGGTTGAACGGATCACGGCGGCGGCTGACCAGCTGCTGCATGGCCACCACGATCTGGGAGGCTGCCAGCACGGTATCGTTCAGCTCATGAGGCAGGGCGCCATGGCCCCCCTGTCCTCTCACCCTGATATGTACCTCGTCGGCCGATGCCATCACCGTCCCCGCGTGAAAGCCCACGGTTCCCGCGGGCAGGTCGATGTAGGCATGCTGCTTCACGATAAAGGCGGGGGTGAAGTCGCGAAAGACACCATCCTTCAGCATCAGGTCCGCACCGCCGGGCGATTGTTCCTCGCCGGGCTGGAAGAGGAAGAGTGCCGTTCCGGAGAAGTGACTGCGCAGCGTGTGGGTCATTTTCACGGCTCCCATCATCGCGGCGGCCTGGGCATCATGCCCGCAGGCGTGCATCACGCCGTCGTGCAGCGACCGGTAGTCCACCTCATTCTGTTCCTGCACCGGGAGAGCATCCATATCGGCCACGAAGGCGATGCATTTACCGGCATCCTGATTCTGTGGTGTCTCCCCTTCTGCCCGCGGGCTCCCCTGCCCGGCATCTGTCCCTTTCCCGCCTGTCACCCGGGCCAGTATGCCGTAGCCGCCAATCCCGCTCCGGTAAGGGATACCCTCACTGTCGAGAAAGGCGGTGATATAGGCCGCGGTCTCCTTCTCCCGGTAGGAGAGCTCGGGGTGCTGATGCAGCCAGCGGTAGTGACGGACGACCTCGGGAAAGATCGTCGCTGCTTCCTGCTGAATGCGCTGTGTCCTGTGTGTCATCCTCTTGTCCTGTGATTTAAAAAGACGCCCCGGAAGACGTCTTCATGTTGTGATTTATTGTAGTTTATGAATCACGAGTCCCGAGCGCAGCTTGGGCTCGAACCAGGTGGTCTTGGGCGGCATGATGTTACCCGTGTCGGCAATATCCATCAGCTGCTTCATGGAGACAGGATAGAGGGCGAGGGCCACGGCCATCTCGCCGCTGTCGATCCTCTTCCTGAGCTCATCGAGGCCGCGGATGCCCCCGACGAAATCGATGCGCTTGTCGCTGCGCAGATCCCTGATGCCCAGTATCTCATCGAGGATCAGCCCGGAGGTGATGGTCACATCGAGCTGCCCTATCGGGTCGTTATCGTTATAAGTCCCCGGCTTGGCAGTCACGCTGAAGGATCGTCCGTCGAGGTAAAGGGAAAAATTATGAAGGTTCTTTGGTTTCTGCATCTCCGACCCGGTAGGTTCCACCACGAAGTTCCTTTCCAGCTGTTGGATGAATTCGTCGGGTGTGAGCCCGTTCAGGTCCTTCACCACCCTGTTGTAGTCGATGATAGTCAGCTGGCTGTCGGGGAAGCAGACCGCCATGAAGTAGTTGTACTCCTCATCACCCCGGTGGTGAGGGTTGTTCTTCGCCTTCTCGGCCCCCACGAGTGCGGCGGCCGCCGAACGGTGATGGCCGTCGGCGATGTACATGGCCGGGATAGTGGTGAAGATCGCCGTGATCCGGCGGATATCCTCCTCCCCGGTAATCAGCCAGAAATGGTGACCCACCCCATCGACTGATACGAAATCGTACTCAGGGGTGCCGGAAATAACCTTCTCCACGATGGCACTGAGTTCCTTGTTTTCGGGATAGGCGAAGAATACCGGCTCGATGTTGGCATCGTTCACCCGCACGTGCTTCATACGGTCCTCCTCCTTGTCGCGGCGTGTCAGCTCATGCTTCCTGATCCTGCCGGTCATATAGTCGTCCACGCTGGCACCCAGCACCAGTCCATATTGTGTTTTTCCGTTCATGGTCTGGGCATAGACGTAATAATACTCCCTGTCGTCCTGTATCAGCCACCCTCTCTCCTGAAACAGCCGGAAATTCTCCGCCGCTTTCAGATAGACATCCTCCTCATGCTCATCCTTCCCCGCCGGGAAATCGATCTCCGGCTTGATGATATGGTACAGCGACTTCTCATTGCCTGCTGCTTCTCTGCGGGCTTCTTCTGAATTCAGCACATCATAGGGTCGTGAAGCCACCTCTTTCACCAGTGCTTTGGGCGGACGAACGCCTCTAAACGGTTTTACTTGCATACGATTCAATCATTTTTATTCAACTGCATGAAGCGGACCATCAGCCACTTACCACGCACGGCAGAATCATCATCGCGTTGCGGCCGGCACACTTCATCTTCATACAGATTATTACCAGGTTCTTTTTCGCAAATGTAGCTATTTTATCCTGAATTGGGTGAACGTACGAGGTAGTTTTCATAAAAAACCATTACTTTTGTTTCTATCAACCTACAAACAAAAAGAGATGATACAAATAGCCGAAAGCAAGATGGTGGAAGCTGCCGAAAAAGGTATGGACGAGTTTCTGAAAGTGTTTACCGATGCCTACCTCGAAGCACTGGGCGGAGACATCACCGCAGAGAATATGGATCTGTTGAACGGATATCAGCACACCCTGCTGGCGCTGCGTTTCTTCTCGGAAGAGGTGAACCAGGGCGGCTTCGTTCAGCTGATACAGAACGGCTACGGCGGTTATCTCTTCGACAACCCCGTCGCCAAAGCGCTTAAGCTGATGGGTGCCACAGGATTATCGAAAATCCTCTACAAGGCGAAGGAGATCTACGACGCGCACCGTGCGGAGCTGGAGCGGGAGACCACCGATGAGGAGTTCGCGGCCATGTATGTCGATTTCGAACAGTTCGACGAGCTGGAGGAGAAGTTCTTCTATACAGAGGAGGAGGAGACCCGTATCATCGCGCAGTATGTGGATGAGAACCTGGAGGACTTCGCTGATATCGTGGCATAGATTTCCGGCACAGAAACGCGACCCCGGGACCCCTATCAATAATAAACGGGCACCAGAATAAACAATCGCTGTTTTTTTCAGTCAAAGGGTTAAATAAAATGCAATATGAACCATTTAAAGACGAATAAGATGAAAACAATCACTGCGAAATTAACGGTCGTTCTCACGGTGCTCATCATGGCGTTTGGTTTCAGCAATTGCGGAACATCCTACTATGGTGCCCCGGGAGATGATTATTACGACAATTATTACGACTATAATCCGGTATGGGCACCCGATTATTACGCGGGAACGCGCTACTACTATTTCCCCGACATTGAAACGTACTACGATCTGGCAACGCGCAATTTCGTCTATCTCTATAACGGGCGCTGGCTTTTCGCCAGTTCGCTACCCTCCTTCTACTCCACGTTCAACCTGCGGAATGCGTTTGTGGTCATCGTCGACCGCAACATGCACGATCCGTGGATGCATCATCAGTATTACAATTCGAATTATCCCAGCTATTACTATATCGACTACTACGACTATAGCAATATCCCGTATGTAAGGGCATACAACGAAAACGGGCGACGGGCAGTATACTGGAAGAATAACGAACGAAACCGTGCCCGCGAATGGGGGGACAGAAGCATCCGTGAAGGGCGCAACTTCAAATACTCAACCGACGACCGGCGCGTGCAGCAGGAGGTCGGCCGCAGGGTGTCGCAGCGTAGAACTCCTACACCGGAAGAGGTAAGCCGCCTCGGGAATGCCGATGAAGGACGCATCACCAGCCGTGATGCCATCCCGGCCACCAACCGGACAACCACCGGCAGGGCAACCACGAACCGGACAGCTACTGATCGCACCGCCACGCCACGGACCACCACCGAACGTACAGCCACCAGCCGCACAACGACCGAACGTGCAGCAACCGAACGTGCCACCACCGACCGGACAGCCACAACACAAACACCTGCCCGGCAGACGGCACCCACCACGCCGCCAACGCGCACCAGCCGTTCCGAGGAGACCAATTACTACGGCGGCTCCATCGGCCAACCCGTGCGTGTTGAACGGCAGATGCGTGAAAGCTCCGGGGAAAGGAGAACGACCGAAACCCGCAGCAGCACCACTACCACCCGCAGCACCGAGAGTGGAACAACAACCCGCAGCACCAGTGGCGGACGCAGGTAAATAAAGACAGGATAAAAACAGAAACCGGCAGTCATTTGATTGCCGGTTTTATTGTATAAATAGAAAATGCTTTCTTTGAGAGTCACGATTGTATCTATATTCCCTAAAGGGAGTAGAAAAAATTATTCTGTCAACGTCTCTTTCAAATTCAGTACGTGCATCTGTCTTAAGATTAAACGATTCTGATTTAAATCGTTCCGTTGTTATTAATTTATTCCAATCCATTCTTTTCATGATTTCATTAATTTAAGTTTGTATCCATTCTTCCAAAGAACATTTATATGTAACAACCATTAGGTTGAATTGGTATATAATTAAATATAAGCACCATCGGATTTATTTCAACCTGTAATATCAAAGAAACGCTGGAAAAATTCCTTGATTTTAGTCAGCACAATTTCCCGTTTCATGGTCCTGTCACCTGAAGGATTGAAACGGGATACCGGGGGCAGTACCCTGGTGATGGCAGTACCGGTCTCCTGAACGTATCCATCGCGGAATGCATTATCGATGTATCGGAATGTCTCTTCCTTGTTGAGGTTCTCTTCCGCGATGATACGTTCCAGCTCTTCCCTCTTCTTTTGCTCGATGAACGACTGCCAGCTCTCGTCTACCTTGTTAGATGGCGTCAGTGAAGAGATAAACTGATCGATCAGGTCTTTCTTGCTTCGCAGCTCGATACTCGACCCGATGGCCTTGTTAATCTTTACCATAATCTCCGTGTCGCACGAATTACCCTCGTGGTATTTACGAATTAGTTCGAGAATGTAATCAATGTTGATTTCCACCTGCTTGATCAGTTCCATCTCAAAAATGATGTCGTCATTGATGTTCTCGCTGTCGCCTTTCTTCTTGTCGCGAAATTCATGATACAGGTTGATGTACATGCTGTGATAATCCTGCACATCCCGTTCGTTCAAAATCTCCAGTCCTTGAAACTCATCAAAGGTGGCCAGTATGTTCCGGAATTTCAAAATGGCGCTGTAGAGACGGATAAACTCTTTCTGATTCTTCTCTCCGACAATCATTTGCCCAACAGGAAAACTATCCAGCAATTCATTCACCAGTTCGGCATAACCCTTTACCTCCTTCTCTCCATCGTTGTACCCGTTGTAATACTCTTCAAAGGTTTTCAGCAGCACGATACCGCCCGCTTCCTTATCGCCAAAGAGGGCAATACTTTCGTTGGTGGCATCTTCCAGGTTCCGGAAGCAGACAATATTACCGAAGGTCTTGACCGAATTCAGGATACGGTTGGTGCGCGAATAGGCCTGCAACAGTCCGTGTAGCCGCAGGTTCTTATCCACCCAAAGCGTGTTGAGCGTGGTGGCATCAAATCCCGTCAGAAACATATTGACCACGATCAGCAAATCAATCTCCCGGTCCTTCACCCGTTGCGACACATCTTTATAGTAATTCTGAAAGCTATCGCCCGACGTATCGAAACTGGTTTTGAACATGCCGTTGTAATCGTGCATGGCGGCTTCGAGGAAATCGCGCGAACTCTTGTCGAGTTTGCTGGTATCTTCGGGATTTTCGTCGCCCAGAATTCCATCCACCTCTTCATTGGCCGCATAACTGAATATAGTAGCCACTTTCAGTTGTTGGTCACCGGGCAAGCCTTCCATCTGTTTCCGGAACTCAGTGTAGTATTTCTTTGCCACGTCGATCGATGTTACGGCAAAGATGGAATTAAAGCCGGCCAGACGGCGGTCTTTCAACTTGTAGAAACTGTTTCGTTTGGTTTTCTGGTCGAAATGCTCCCTGATGTAGCTTACAACTCTTGTTATGCGCTCGGGCGATGCCAATGCCTTTTCCCGATCGATGTTCCACACCTTTTCATCCCTGATGTCTTCCTCTTCGCGCATGGTGCGGATATAATCAATGCGAAACGGCAGTACATTCTTATCGTTGATGGCATCAACAATCGTATAGGTATGCAGTTTATCGCCAAATGCCTGTTCGGTGGTACTCAGGTCAATCCGGCCGCCCTTGCTTGCATTCACGGCAAAAATGGGTGTACCGGTAAATCCAAACAGGTAGTACTTTTTGAATGCTTTCTTGATGGCCATGTGCATATCGCCAAACTGTGACCGGTGACACTCATCGAAGATCATCACGACAGGCTGACCGTATACCGGGTGGGTCCTGTGCTTATCCACCAGAATCGACAGCTTCTGAATGGTGGTGATGATAATCCGTGCCGTGGGGTCTTCGAGCTGTTTCTTCAGTTTGGCAGTGCTTGTATTGCTGTTAGCCGCTCCCTTCTCAAACTTATCGTACTCCTTCATGGTCTGATAGTCGAGGTCTTTGCGATCCACAACAAACAACACCTTGTGAATAAACGGCAGCCGGCTTGCCAGTTGAGCCGTTTTGAACGAAGTGAGCGTTTTGCCGCTTCCGGTCGTGTGCCAGATATAACCCCCGCCTTTAATGGTGCCGAAGTGTTTGTAGTTGTTCGCTACATTTATTCTTCCCAGAATCCGTTCGGTTGCGACAATCTGATAGGGCCGCATCACCAGTAACAATTTCTCAGATGTGAATACGCAATATCTTGTCAGGATATGGAGTATGGCATGCTTGGCAAAAAAGGTATTGGTGAAGTCCAACAGATCGGTGATAGGTCTATTACTGGCATCAGCCCACCACGAGGTAAATTCGTAGCTGTTGCTGCTCTGCTTCCCTTTTTTGGGTTTGCTGGTTTCCTGTTCTTTTATATGGGTGTAACGGGTGGTGTTGCTGTAATACTTGGTATAGGTGCCGTTCGAGATCACAAACAGTTGCACATACTCGAACAAGCCGCTACCTGCCCAGAAACTCTCCCGGCTATAGCGGTTAATCTGGTTGAATGCTTCTTTCAGTTCGATGCCACGGCGTTTCAGCTCAATGTGTACAAGCGGCAATCCGTTGACAAGGATGGTGACGTCATACCGATGGGTGCGGTCTGTCTCCGATCCGTCCGCATGCTCAATATCGGAATCAACATATTGATTGATTACCTGCAGCTGGTTGTTGTGTATGTTGTCCTTGTCAATCAGGTAGATGTTCTTGATGGTGCCATCGTCGCGGGTGAGCAGTTGAATATGATCTTCCTGAATGATGGTGGTCTTATCCTCAATATCGTAGTTCCTGTTCGCTATCCTGCTGTTGAAAAACTGCTCCCACTCCCGGTCGGTAAACTCGTAATCATTCAGTTGTTCCAGTTGTCTTCTCAGGTTATGGATCAGTTGCTTCTCAGTGGTAATCGGAAGGTATTCATACGCCTGCATCCGTAGCTGCTCGATGAGAGACTTCTCTAGAGCAGCTTCCGACTGGTAGGCTGATTCTTTGCGCACCATCGGCAGGTACTCTGATACAACGGTGCTCTCAGGATTTTCGACAACGAGGTTATACTGGCTCATCTTTATTTCAATAGTTTGCGTTTTTCCACTTCTTGTAAAACAATCATTTGCTGAATGGCAAAAGGTTGGCATAATGCCATTTTTGAGGAGAGAGTGTAAAGGCATTTAAACCGGCTTGCGTTCTAAACCCCTCGAATTCGAGGGGTTTAAAATCTGGATTGTATAAGGTTTCCCAAATGCCTAAATATTCAATGGTATTGCGATTTCGCATCCAATTGGCTATGACGGCAGTCGGGTCATCGCTTTTAAATTTGGCTATATCGGTCAACGAAATATAATCATCCTCGTTAATTTTCAGAATGGTGACATCTGTTTGTTGAACATTAATTTTTGCCATACGTCTTCAGTGGTTAATATAATTGATTATTTGTGGCGAATTCGCCCTAATTAAACTAATTGACCAATGGTTCAAACGTCAATAACTTCTCCCTGTAATACTCGTACTGCTTCCGGCGTGTTGCTATCTCGGCAGGCAGCTCGGTGTTCACCAATGCATCAAACTTATCCAAAATTCCTACAATGCGTTCCTGTTCGGCAAGAGGGGGGATGGGGATTTTGAATCTTTTTAATTGGCTTGCTGTAATTAGTGGTTGTCCACCTCCAACTGCGATTTTATTAAAATCAAA
Source organism: uncultured Proteiniphilum sp. (assembly GCA_927407015.1). GTDB lineage: Bacteria > Bacteroidota > Bacteroidia > Bacteroidales > Dysgonomonadaceae > Proteiniphilum. The sequence goes on from CAKMJT010000033.1 coordinate 53,203, forward strand.
ATTGATTAACTGATAGTAGGCGAAGGATAATTTATACCCAAATTTTGACCTCACCATCAATGTGTTATCAGACACATCGAATTTCCCTTTTACCTTATGAACAAAACCCGCATTTGCTCCAACTCTTGCAACTAAAATATATTCTCCTTCATAAGCAAAAGAATTAGTATAACCGATTAAACCCGTTGAACCATAAACTGGGAATTGGCCATTTTGCGTTCTATTCTTATTTTTACCCGAACTGATGTTTTCACAAATTTCTCCCAACGTCTTCCACTCCACCTTTTTATCTTCAAAATTCAGCAGTTGATTTCTGTAGCGTTCGTATTGCTTTTTTCGGGCTTCGAGTTCGGCTTGCAGTGAGGCATCCAGAGCGGTAAATTTGTCAAGTATATTTACAATTTCCTGCTGAATGGGAAGAGGTGGAATAGGGATTTTTACTTTATTAAGAATGCTATATGAAATAAATGGTTGAGAGCCACTATGCGCCATTGAAATGAAGTCTTGTTGTAGTAAATGGTAATATGCATATTTAGGAATTACCATATTGGATTTTATTCTGCAAATTACGCCATTGTAAGTTACGAAATGCTTTCCATAACCCCAATTCACTATACCTGCATAAGCTCCAATGTGTCCAATTACTGGAGCATCTTCACTGTTATACTCACTATGTGTTCCAACTATTCCATTACTACCATAAACGGGATATTTTCCTCCAAATGTTGGAATGGTATTGCCTATTCCATACTTAAATTCATAAACCTTCCCCAATTCCCTATACTCCACCCCATCCGGGCACAGGTCTTCAATTAGTTGTTCAATCCTGTTCATACCGTTACTCCCTCCAGTTCAGAAACAATTGCATCAATTTCAGCGCGCAGTTGGTTCTGGCGTTCCACCATTTCGGCTATTTCGGCATTGAGAGCTGTAATATCTATCCGCTCGCGGGTATCTTCCTGCTCCACATAGCTGGTAACCGACAGATTGTAGTCGTTGGCAGCCACATCGGCATTATCAATCAAGGCTGCAAAATAACTGATGTTCTTACGTTCTTTGAAAGCAGTCAGGATATTTTGCCTGTTTTCTTCGGTCAGCTTGTTTTTGTTCCCGGCTTTTACGAACTCGGCCGAAGCATTAATAAAGAGCGTTTTGTTGTCGGTTTTGCTCTTTTTCAGCACAATGATGCAAGTGGCAATCCCCACCCCGAAAAACAGGTTGGCAGGCAACTGAATAATGGTATCGATGTAGTTGTTATCGACGAGGTATTTGCGAATTTTCTGCTCGGCGCCGCCCCGGTATAGCACACCTGGAAACTCGACAATGGCAGCTGTTCCGGTCGTGGACAGCCAGCTCAGCATGTGCATGGTAAACGCCAGGTCGGCATTATTCTTGGGCGCCAGCACGCCGGCAGGCGAAAAGCGTGGATCGTTAATCAGCAGCGGATTGTTGTCGCCATCCCACTTGGTGGAATACGGCGGATTGGAAACAATGGCATCGAAAGGTTCATCGTCCCAGTGTTTCGGGTCGGTGAGGGTGTCGCCGTTGGCAATGTTGAACTTCTCAAAATTGATATCGTGCAGAAACATGTTGATCCGGCAAAGGTTGTAGGTGGTAATATTTATTTCCTGTCCATAGAAACCCTGACGCACATTGTTTTTGCCCAGCACTTTGGCAAATTTAAGCAGCAGCGAACCCGAACCACAGGCGGGGTCATATACCTTGTTTACACTTTTCTTACCGACCACAGTAATCTCGGCAAGCAATTCCGAAACTTCCTGGGGGGTGAAGAATTCTCCACCCGATTTACCGGCGTTGCTGGCATACATGGTCATCAGAAATTCGTACGCATCGCCAAAGGCATCAATGGTATTGTCCTCGAAATTGCCCAGCTGCAGTCCGTTCACCGCTTCCAGAATTTTCACAAGCAGCTCGTTGCGTTTGATTACCGTACCGCCCAGCTTGTTACTGTTTACATCAATATCGTCGAACAAGCCTTTCAGATCATCTTCACTGTCAAATCCTTTGGCAGAGTTTTCTATGTTTTTAAAGACATTGCTCAGGGTTTCGTTCAGGTTGGGATTAGTGCGGGCATTGCGGCATATATTCACAAATAAATCGGAAGGCAGCATGTAAAAGCCTTTCTCTTTAACCGTGTCGGCACGGCCAAACTCAGCCTCGGCATCCGAAAGTTGCGCGTAGTCGAAATAAAGGTTACCGGCACGATGCTCTTCTTTATTTAGATACGTGGTGAGGTTCTCCGATATAAAACGGTGAAACAGAAAACCCAATACATACGATTTAAAATCCCAGCCATCTACTGCACCACGCAAGTCATTTGCAATTTGCCAAATGGCCCGATGCAGCTCGTCTCTTTCCTTTTCTTTACTCATAAATTGATGTAATTCTTCTTTCTGACAAATTTAAGCAAAATAAACAATAAGGAGACTTCATATTTCAATTCTGTTAAAAATTATACGAAAGAATACGTTTCGTTTTCGACAGCCATCCAAAAATCCCGACTGGCAGTCTATGTTCAGATTTTCCTTATAGACGTGGCAATGATCCGGCACTTGATAATTTCCTAAGAGACAAATAAAATACATCAGATCAGTTTATCAGTCTGGATCACCATCAGCAGGCAAGCGGTACTCACAGCCATAAAATAGCCATAGTACTTCAAGCCAATTCTCAGTTTATAGCCGGACCACAGGAGGATGACCTATAATTCAATGCTGACTTATCGCCAGGCCGTACCCACCGCTCAGAGTCCTATTTATTATGCCTCGTAATTATTTATCATTTTTATATGAAGGGTAGTTTCTTATTTCTATAGAGAACGCTTTTGATGGATTGACAGAAATCAATAATCTAAATTCATCATCTGTGAACCCATGTGATTTTAGTTCCGGATAGAGTTTCTTGAAAATATTTGTATACGGTCTGATCGTTTGATTTTCCTTTTGTGGATCATACCAACCAGAATCATGTGAAATTAAGATTCTATCTAATATTCCATTTCTTTTTGCAAATAATATTTTTTGAACATGGTTTTCCAAATCCCAGCCTAATCCATCAAAACTTATCCAGCATCCCATTTCTGCAGCTTTAAGATAACTGTCATTATTATTTTCAGCTTGAGAATGCACCCAAATAAAAGCCTCTGGTGAAACTCCCATTTCTTTAAGAATGTTCAATTGCGGCCACAAACCCCTCGCTTCTCCTGTGTGTGATACTATAGTTAAACCTGTTTTCAAATGAGTAAGGGCGGCTGCTTTTACTAACTTTCTGTGTATTGTTTTTAAGGAATCATCGTTATCAATACCAATCTTAATAAAGCCCGGTTTAATCGAAGTTCCCTCAATACCATTCTTATATTCAATAATCCACATTTGGGCAAGATCATCTGCCGTTATTTCTTGCACATATTTAGGAATAAATATATTATTGCGAGCCCCATAAAGACCAGTATTTGTAATAATCCTAATCCCTGTTTTATTGGCAATTTTTTCAAGAAGCAATACATCTCTTCCCAAGTAATTAGGCGTGGCGTCAACAAAATAAGTTACATTATATTCTTTAAGCTCTTCAAAATAAGGCATTACTTCTTTAATTATTGAATCATGGTTCCAACTATTGGGCTGTATACTGTCAGCTCCTATAAAATCAACCAAAATATGCTCGTGTGTTAACCATATTTGATTTGAGTCTAATGGGTGAATTCCTTTAACATCTTGTATGAATGGTTGTTTCAAAGTTATTGAACATCCATAACCAATTATTATTAGTATAAAAATTATTGTGATATATTTCAATTGCTTATTCATTGATTTAAACTTTAATTTTATTGTGAAGAATCCACAAAAGCAATCCTAAATTTAGTCGAATTGTGTCTGGTTTTCATGAGGTATAACGTTGGTGGTATGGTCAGTAAGGGGTTGCGGAGCGACGTTCCTATCAACAGAGACGAATGATTGATGCGGGTGATGAGCTTAACATACCTTTGAAACCCTTATTGGCTATACCGAATGTTGAACTAAACCCGCATTCGCGGGTAGCTTTTGACAAAAGTAGCTGATTCTTTATATATTCGATAATTTTTTACCACAAAAAATATCCGAATATGAGAAAGAAATGGTGGGTATAGTTCAACACCGACTCATCGACAGATCGTGCCGACCGCTCAGAGTTCTGTTTATTAGCTAACGAAGTTTTTATTGTATTACTTTTCTTTTTAAAAGGTCGTCATATTTGTCCCCTGCACGTAGAAAATAAAACATCGTACTGTTTTTAGGTAGATTTTTTAAATCACTTCCCTCGCGTGACCAGAATGTCCCATCATAAACAATCACATAACTATCTCCTATCACTTCAAATTGATTTCCATTTACAATAATTCCTGTTTTTTCGTCAATACCAATCCCTAATAATTCAGGTCGATGAGTTATAATCTCAATCATATCAAAATGTCTGTTTCGAGTCAAAACATGCTGATCAATAGCAACATTTTTTAAGAACCCAGCTCCCAGCTTTCTTAGCAGTCCGGCCTCTCCAAAATTTTCATCATACTTGTCTTGTCCATCTGCTGTTGGAATAATAACAATAGGAGCATCAAGTCCGCCACCAATCTTAATAAAACTTCTAATCAATGATTCACTCAGATCTCCACCTCCTAAAATTATTAAAGTTCCATTTGCAGGTCCGATCATAGTCGTATCTTTTTTTGAAACCTGTCCGGTACAAAAATTAATACTCAGTGTCTCAGCTATATCAATTGAGAGTCAACAATTATCAGGAATAAGTAATAAATAGAGTCAACTTTCATTAGGGATAAGGGATAAAATTAGTCAACCTATATCAGGAAAATACAGTTGTTACCGAAAACACTGCACTTTAATTTACCGGAATTACTGCATTCTCAGTTACCGTTAACAGATGAGCGTTTCCAGATCAATTTCAATTCCAGTATGGTGCGATTGAAGGAAGTACAATCAATTCTTCACCCGCTTCCGTGAGGCGATTTCAATTCCAGTATGGTGCGATTGAAGGTGCATACTCTTTACCATGTCAACCATAGATAGCTGATATTTCAATTCCAGTATGGTGCGATTGAAGGTTTGTTGTCCCGAATGCTTATGCCACATCGTCCATGATTTCAATTCCAGTATGGTGCGATTGAAGGTCCCTTTTTCATTAATTACACTCCTAATCGTTGATCTATTTCAATTCCAGTATGGTGCGATTGAAGGGGTGGAACCACATCGGGAAAAGAATGTTCTTCGACATTTCAATTCCAGTATGGTGCGATTGAAGGCATGAGAAAGAAGTTGCACATAGTTATTTCATATCTATTTCAATTCCAGTATGGTGCGATTGAAGGAGCCGTTCTCAACGCAAGGATTAACGA
>CAKMJT010000034.1 GCA_927407015.1 uncultured Proteiniphilum sp.
AAATAGAGATTCAGTAAAGAGGTCCGGTAACCGACCAAAAAAGGGTCGCCCTACACGGGGCGGCCCTTTTCTGTGATCTCTTGTGAGGGAGTGATTTTAAACCCAAACCCTAAAAAAATAGGTAATACAAAGTAACGATAAAAAAACCGTATAAACAAATATTTATACGGATTTTTTCAATTTTCTATTACCTATTTTTTTAGGGTTTGGGTTTAAAATCACTCCCTCACAAGAGATCACAGAAAAGGGCCGCCCCGTGTAGGGCGACCCTTTTTTGGTCGGTTACCGGACCTCTTTACTGAATCTCTATTTTTCCCTTCTGTTCCAGCTGCAGTGTCTTGCTGGGCTGGTCACATACTTCCGTAGGCCCGAAGTACTGGATAGGGCCCGGGTATACATAATCGGTATCGACAGCCCACTTTTCACGCTGTGACTCGAAGTACCTGAAAGGAGCTCCCTCCAGTTCCACCAGCGCTTTCTGTATTACCGGCTTCATCTCTCCTTGACGACGTTCCATGTTCATCATCATGGTGATGGGTACCCCACCGGCGATCCATGCTGCCGCAGGAGCGGTGGTATTGCGTACCGAGGACATGTATCCTGTCTTGCCACCGGCAATCAGCATCGATGCGGTATATCCCAGAGAGTAACAATAGTCGGCATCGTAGTTCGACGGAGCAGCACAACGTCCTTCGTATCCGAAGAAGTGAGTGATGCTCGCGAACTTGCCATTGTATTTACCTTCTTTGGTCCACTGATCGAGGCGGTTTTTCACCATCTCAGCCAGCAGCTTCTCTGTTTCGATCAGCGACACCTGTACGTTGCCGTGGGGGTCACGGTCGAGTGTGAGCTGACGGGCCACTGTCTCGGGAAGGCTGGCATAAATGGCGGAATTCTTGTGCGACAGCTTGCTGATGATATAGTCGCGCTTACCGGAGCGACGTACCAGGTCAAACTCTTCCTGATTGTGAGCCAGGAAATCGTTCAGTTCGCCAATCAGCTTCTTCATGGCCGGGATAAACTCTATCAGCCCTTCAGGGATGATCACCGTTCCGAAATTGAGCCCTTTTTCGGCCCGTTGAACGATAACGGTGGCTATCTGATCGATGATGTCGTCGAGAGATAACTCTTTTGCTGCCACCTCTTCCGAGACGATACATACGTTGGGGTGTGTTTGTAGTGCGCATTCCAGCGCGATGTGCGATGCAGAGCGTCCCATTACCTTGATGAAGTGCCAGTATTTGCGAGCCGAGTTACAGTCGCGCTGAATATTGCCAATCAATTCTGAATAGACTTTACAGGCAGTATCGAACCCGAAAGAGGTCTCTATCTGTTCGTTCTTGAGGTCGCCGTCAATCGTCTTCGGACAGCCGATCACCTGCACGCCCGCGTTGATGGAGGCGTAGTATTCGGCCAGCACACAGGCATTGGTATTCGAGTCGTCGCCACCGATGATCACCACGGCTTTGATGTTCAGCTGCTTCAGGATACCCAGCCCTTTGTCGAACTGGGCCGTGGTCTCCAGTTTCGTTCGTCCCGAGCCGATGATATCGAATCCTCCCGTGTTGCGGTATTCATCCATAATCTCACCGGTGAGTTCCTTGTACTCGTGATTGATCAGGCCGGCAGGGCCGAGGATGAAGCCATACAGCCTGCTGTCGGCATGCAGTCTTTTTATCCCGTCAAAAATACCCGCGATCACGTTATGTCCGCCGGGAGCCTGCCCGCCCGACAGGATCACACCCACATTCAGCGGCTCAGCCATACCCGGCGTACCGGGTGTCTGCGTAAACTGAACGATCGGCATTCCGTACGTATGAGGGAATAGTTTCTGAATCTCCTGCTGATCACGCACCGATTCCGTGGCAGCTCCTTCTTCTATGGTTACATTGCCACTCAATCCTTCGGGCATCTTGGGCTCATAGGCGGCCCTTGCAATTTGTAAAGCACTTTTTGTCATTGAATTGTTTTTTTATGATGATCTTATTTACTTCCTTGAAGATTGTCTGGTTTGGGATGTCAAAAGTAGCATTTTTTCGGCAAAAAGTAAAATGTAACAGCAGATAATTCAGCTTCGTAACAGACTGATTGCTTTTCGGACTCATTTCCTCTAAAAAACTCTTTTCAGAAAAAAGAGTTGGATTCGATGAACAATTTTGCCATCTTTACGATTTATATCATTATGTTGAAAATATGACCGATGAATGCCAATAACGAATTAGGTACGATGGATATGGAAGCCATTGAGGCTTTATATAAAAAATACAAAGAGGATCCCGGGAATGTGGAGGAAAGTTTTCGTTTTTTCTTCCAGGGATTTGATTTAGCCGCAACTCATTTTCCCGCCCGGCCACAGGAGAGTAAAGATTTACGTGGCAGTTCTCCCAATGAAATAGCAGTCATGCGTCTGATCAACGGTTACCGGCGACGCGGCCACCTGTTTACCAGAACAAACCCTGTCCGCACCCGACGTAGCTACTCGCCCACGCTGGCCATTGAAAATTTCGAGCTGTCGGAGCATGACCTGGATACGGAGTTTGAAGCAGGACAGGAGATAGGCCTCGGCAGGACAACACTGCGAAAGATTGTTGCCCACCTGGAAGAGACCTACTGCAAGTCCATCGGTGTGGAATACCGCTATATGACAAAGCCGGAGATTGTTGTCTGGTTACAGCAGAAGATGGAGAGCTCCAGAAACAGGGAGACGCTCTCCCCGGAAATAAAACTGCGTATACTCGACAAGCTGGTGGAGGCCTCCGGTTTTGAGGATTACCTGCACAAAAAATTTGTCGGCCAGAAGCGTTTCTCCTTGGAAGGCTCGGAATCGATCATCCCTGCCCTGGACGCGATTATTGCCCGCGGAGGAGCCTATGACGTGAACGAGATGGTGCTGGGCATGGCCCACCGCGGGCGGTTGAACGTGCTCACCAACATCATGAAGAAACCCTATGCCCAGGTGTTTAGTGAATTTAATGCACAGAATTACGAAGATGAGATCAAGTACGGTGACGTGAAGTACCACCTTGGATACAACAACACCATCGATTACGAGGGACGCTCCATCTCCATCAGTCTGGCTCCCAACCCTTCTCACCTGGAAGCGGTGGGGCCGGTGATGGAGGGTATTGCACGGGCGAAGCTGGAGAATGAACATGATTATACCGACGATGCCGTGCTGCCGATCCTTGTGCACGGTGATGCGGCCATCGCGGGCCAGGGTGTCGTGTATGAAACCATACAGTTCTCCAAGCTGGAGGGCTACAAAACGGGCGGCACCGTCCATATCGTGATCAATAACCAGGTAGGGTTTACCACCAGCTACCTGCAGGGACGGTCCAGCACCTATTGTACCGATGTGGCCAAGGTGACACAGTCGCCCGTGTTCCATGTGAACGGAGATGATATTGAGGCAATGGTCTATGTGGCGAAGCTGGCACTGGAGTTCCGCCAGATGTTCAATATCGATGTCTTTATCGATTTATTGTCCTACAGGAAGTATGGTCACAATGAAGGCGACGAGCCCCGGTTTACGCAGCCCGAGCTCTATGATATGATTGCCAGGCACAAGAATCCCCGTGATATCTACGCGGAGAAACTGATTGCTGAGGGCGTCATCACGCAACAGGCATTTGATGCCAAAGTGGCTGCCTTTCATCAGTTGCTCGAGAGATCGTATGAAGATTCCATCGTAACGGACAAGCTGAACCTGCAGCCTTTCTTCGTAGAGAAGTATGCCCATATCCGGTTTCCGGAAGCAACTGATTTTGAAAAGAGCGTGGATACGAAGATACCGAAAGAGCTCTTTCTACAGCTTGCCCGGAGTATAACGACCCTGCCGGAGGATAAGAAATTCTTCAATAAAACGAGCCGTCTGTTTGCTCAAAGAGCGTCCATGATAGAGGAGGACTCTTACGACTGGGCTATGGGTGAGCTGATGGCCTATGCATCACTGGCAAAGGAGATGCACACCGTTCGGCTGAGTGGCCAGGATTCGGAGCGCGGCACATTCTCCCACCGCCATGCGGAGATCATTACCGAGGACGGGAAGGAGAAGTATTTTCCGTTAAAAAACCTGGGAGGAGAACAAGCTCCTGTACGGGTGTATAACTCACCGCTCAATGAATACGGTATCCTGGGGTTTGAATACGGCTACTCCCTTGCCCATCCTGAAGGGCTCACCGTCTGGGAAGCCCAGTTCGGTGATTTTTACAATGTGGGGCAGGTGATCGTGGATCAGTATATTGCTGCTGCACAGGAGAAATGGGGAATCAAGTCGGGATTGGTGCTGCTGCTACCTCACGGTTACGAAGGGCAGGGTGCAGAGCATTCGAGCGGCCGCATGGAGCGTTTTCTGAGTTTGTGTGCCAATTACAATCTGCAGGTGGTGAATTGCACCACGCCGGCCAATTTTTTTCATGTACTCCGCCGGCAGCTGCATCGTGATATCCGTCTTCCGCTGGTTGTCTTCACCCCCAAGAGCCTGTTGCGTCATCCCGAATGTACTTCTTCCATTGCGGAATTTACCGAAAGCAGTTTCAGGGAGGTGATTGAGGATCAGGGAGTGAATTCTCTGAAGCAGGTGAAGAGGCTGCTTCTTTGCAGTGGTAAGCTCTACTATGAGCTGGCGGCAGCGCGCAGGGAGATGAAAGCGACACAGGTATCCATCGTGCGGGTGGAGCAGCTCTATCCTTTCCCGGAAAAACACATCGGCAGGTTAAGGAAGAAGTATCCCGCGAATACAGAACTTGTCTGGGTGCAGGAAGAGCCCCTCAACATGGGTGCAGCCCTCTTTGTGAAGCAGCAGCTGGAGGGTTATGACCTGCGCATTTTGAGTCGCCCCGCCAGTGGTGTTACAGCCGAAGGGCTGACGGCGCAACACAAGATCCACCAGGCACAAATTATCGACAAGGCATTCAACCTGAATCAGGATTAGCGTTCTTTCCTGATGCAGGTATTTGCAGATTAGTGCAAGATATGACCGAATCATTACATCATCACATCATCACATCAATTGTATGGCAGTTATAGAGATAAAAATACCGAGTCCGGGAGAATCGATCACACAGGTAGAACTTTTTCACTGGCTCGTGGAAGATGGCTCCGTGGTGAGGAAGAACAGCGAAATAGCTGAGCTGGAGTCTGATAAGGCCACGCTGATGCTTGTGGCTGACGAGGCGGGAAAGATAACGTTCCGTGCCTCCGAGGGAGACATGCTGGAGGTGGGCTCCGTGGCATGCACCATCGATACCTCCGTGCAGCCTGAAGAGGTAGCGGAGACTGAGGTGCAGGCAGACAATTCCGGGAAAGAAAAAACAGAGGAACAGGCGCCCCGGGAAGAACCAGAATCTGCTGAGGCCATCCAAGCCGTTCAGGATGCACCTGCCGTGAAGGAATTGGCAGCTGCGAAGGAGTCCGCAGCCGCGGTGCCGCCTGCATCACCTGCCTATGAAAAGGTCAAAATCACTCCCCTGGCGAAAAAGGTGATGGAGGAGCACAATCTCTCTGTGGAAGATGTGATCAGCGGCCTCCGAAGACTGAAGCGCGAGGATGTGGAAGCGTCGATGGTTGCCGCTGCCCATGACAGCACTGTCGGATTATGGAAGCCGGCAAGCAGGGAGGCCACCACGGAACGGTTGAGTTCGCTGCGCAGGAAACTGAGTGAGCGTCTGGTATCGGTAAAGAATGAGACGGCCATGCTGACAACCTTCAATGAAGTAGACATGAAACCGGTCATGGACCTGCGGAAGAAGTATCAGAATGCGTTCGTGGAGAAGCACGGTATCAGGCTGGGGATGATGTCTTTCTTCCTGAAAGCCTGCTCCGTCGCCCTGCTGGAGTTCCCGAAGGTGAACTCCATGATGGATGGTGAGAACCTGGTGACCTACGACTATGCCGATATTTCGGTGGCAGTCAGCGCACCCAAGGGGCTGATGGTTCCCGTGATCCGCAATGTGGAGAGCCTGGGGCTGGCCGAGATCGAGCGGGCTATTGCAGCGGTGGCAGAGAAGGCACGTGACGGAAAGTTATCAATCCCTGAAATGACCGGGGGAACATTTACGGTGACCAACGGGGGTATCTTCGGATCCTTGATGTCGACACCGATCATCAACCCGCCTCAGTCGGCCATTCTGGGGATGCACAATATCCTGGATAGGCCCGTAGCTGTCGAGGGCCAGGTGGTGATCCGCCCGATGATGTACGTAGCGTTGTCCTACGACCACCGTGTGATCGACGGCAAGGACTCAGTCGGTTTCCTGATCAGGGTAAAACGGTTACTGGAAAACCCCGTGGACCTGCTTTTCGGGAAAAGCAACGGCGACAGGGCGCTGCTGGAGATATAGGACTATCCATACAACAAGGATGGATTTCTCACCCCATGAACGACAGAATCGTTCAGCGGGACGTTCCAACGATTGAGAACTTCGCAAATTTCAGCAACAGCTGTTTTCTGCCTGCGGAATCGAATTCCACAAAGGCGCGGCGGTCGTTGCCATTCATCTCAATGGCGGTTACCACACCGCGCCCAAAGCGTTCATGTTCGATGATATGCCCCACCTCCAGCGCTGATGCTTCCTCCGACAGGGGGATAGCGGAGGTGGTTTGATGCACCGGCACCCGTTTCTGCGGAGCAGCAGGCGCCGTACGATGGGTTGTAGTTGTCTGTTGTAGTCGCTGCTCGCGCATAGAGCCCCAGAAGTCGTCAGCCGGAGCGGAGCGGGATACCTCGGACTCCGTTTTTTTATCCATGGAAACGAAAGAGGGGTCAATATCCTTCAGGAAGCGGCTCTCCGTGGCATCATTGATCTGCCCGTTCTTGAAGCGGCTTTTCGCATAGGTGATGGTGCATGTTTTCCTGGCGCGGGTAAGGGCCACATAAAAGAGCCTGCGCTCCTCTTCCAGGCCGCGGATTTCCGATTTCGCCATGGCCGACGGGAAGAGATCCTCTTCCAACCCCACCACAAATACATGCTGAAACTCAAGCCCTTTCGCGGAGTGAACCGTCATCAGCGTCACCTTCTCGTTTTCAGCCTCTTTATCGGTGTCCTGATCGGTCAGCAGCGATACCTCGGAGAGGAAATCGACCAGCTGATTGTTTTCCTCACCCTGCTCCTGACGGGTGGCGACAAACTCATTCATCGCATTAAGCAGCTCCTGGATGTTTTGCGTGCGGCTCATGCCCTCGGGTGTCATGTCATCGTAGGCCTCCCCGGCGATGCCGCTTTTCTTCAGCACCTCCTGTGCCAGCTCAAAGGCATTCATCCACTTGTTACGATCAATAAAGTCGCTGATGATCGTGTGGAATCCTTCCAGCTTCTTGGCTGTGCCCGCGTTGACACCGATGTTGTAATCCAGCGGGGCCCCCAGTGCCTGCCACAGGCTGATATTGTGTTGCTGGGCGGCCGATGATATCTTGCCGACCGTCACGTCGCCGATACCCCGTGCCGGGTAGTTGATGATCCTGCGGAAAGCCTCTTCATCGTTGGGGTTCACGATGATGCGGAAGTAGCTGATGACATCCTTGATCTCCTTGCGCTGGTAGAACGACAGGCCGCCGTAGATACGGTAAGGGATATTGTTCTTCCGCAATGCTTCTTCAAAAATACGCGACTGTGCGTTGGTGCGGTAGAGAATGGCGAAATCGCTGAACGAAGCATGCTTCTCGAGCCGCATACGGGCTATCTTGTTAGAGACGATCAGTCCTTCCTCGAAATCGGAAAAAGCACTGCGTATCTCAATCTTCTCACCCTCTTCATTTTCGGAGTAGATATTCTTGAAGATCTGCTCGTTGTTTTTTTTGATCAGGCTGTTGGCAGCATTCACAATGTTTTGGGTGGAACGGTAGTTTTGTTCCAGCTTGAAGATCTGTGTCTCCGGGAAGTTGGATTTGAATTTCAGGATGTTGTCGATATTCGCGCCGCGGAACGAATAGATGCTCTGGGCATCGTCACCCACCACGCATACACGGTGATGCTCTTCCGCCAGTTGCCTGACGATGTGGTGCTGGGCGAAATTGGTATCCTGGTACTCATCCACGAGGATATACTGAAACTGATTGCGGTATCTCTCCAGTATATCGCGGTGATCACGGAACAGGATATTGGTGTACATCAACAGGTCATCGAAATCCATGCTGTTCCCTGAACGCAGCCTGTTCTGATAGCGCTGGTATATCTCGAAGAGCTTCGGGCGCCGGGCCATACGGTCGTATTCCAGGATTTCCGCATTACCTGCATACATCGCCGGTGTGATCAGGCTGTTTTTCGCCCGTGAAATCTGGTTGTGCACCGCTCCGGGTCTGTATTGCTTGTCGTCCAGGTCCATATCCCTGATGATCAGCTTGAGGAGGTTGTTGGAGTCGGACGAGTCGAAGATGGTGAAGTTCGACTGGAAACCGATGGCTTCTGCTTCGTTCCGCAAAATACGGGAGAAGATAGCATGGAAGGTACCCATCCATAAGCTGCGGGCTCTTTTCTCACCCACCAGCTCAGAGATGCGTGATTTCATCTCGCGGGCGGCCTTGTTGGTGAAGGTGAGTGCCAGGATATAATAGGGGGGTAGCCCCTGTTCCAGCAGGTAGGCTATCTTATGGGTGAGCACGCGTGTCTTTCCCGAGCCGGCACCCGCGATGACGAGCGACGGTCCATCGCAAAACTCCACGGCTGCGCGTTGAGATTCATTGAGTCTGTCCAGTAATTCCGAACGGTTTTTTTCTTTCGGTGAATGCATAGATACAAAAGTACGAAATTTTCTTCCTTTATTACTTTCACCACAATCACTTTTCCTGCCGGGAGGTGGAAATGCAGACGCTTTAGGATTAAACTGCCGGGAGGTACCGTATGGAACGCCGGTAGGAAGAGCATCCTCACCGAGGACGGGTTCACCGTGGCAGAGATGAAGAAGGGTGAAAGCCTGACATTTACACCGGTTAAGGAATAATCGCAGGAGAACAGCCACCGGGAATGAATAAGAGTATGGATGGGCCTGACCTCAATATTGATGGACTGCATCTGTTTATCATTGAAAAAGACAGACGAAGGCCGGCTAAAAAACATTTTAGCCGGCCTTCCTGCATATTTTCCGTCAGCTGATTAGTTGAACATGTAGCGGAAGCTGAGTGCGAATCCGCTGTACCAATAATCGTTGTAGTCATTGGTGAAATTGAACGACGGTTTCCAGTCGAGCGATACATTAAAAGGTGCCCGCGGGAAGATGTACTCCAGACCGGCAATCAGGTCTGCACCCAGCAGAAAAGCGCTGTCGTATTGATCCTTGTTATAATGTATCCCTCCGATGTGAGCACCGAGTCCCAAATACCAGTCCAGGTTGGGAGCACCCTGTACCGGTTGCTGGTATTCATACAGACCGGTCAACTGGAAATAACGGGGTGAGGCAGAAAGAATAAATTCACCGGCGCTGGCAGGTGCGAAGAAGTGCTTCAGTGTCAGACCGCTGTCATAGCCCAGTCTCACACCGAAAGCAGTGTTGTAATTCTGTGCATTGAGTGTAGTTGCAAATGCAGTGATCAAAAGCCCTGCAAAAAATAGTTTTTTTAGTTTCATACATTGTAGTTTTAAGTGAGTACTCGTTATAATACTGTTAATTTTCGTTTTGGTTCTGTATAAGAAATAACAAACGAGGGGGTGATTTGTTTAGAAAGGTTTACAAAAATATGATGTTGCCAGGCCTGAAGCCGCCTATCGGCGTTGTTTTGTTAAAACAGGGATAGGTTGATTGCTTAGTGCGTTAATTGATTTTTCCCGTAACATTTCCGGCACAGCGGCTGGTATTCCTCCGTCTCACCCAGCATGATCTGCTTATCGTTCTTCACAAGCCTGTGGGAATAGCTGGCCAGGTTGCCACATTCCACGCAGATGGCATGCACTTTGGTGACATCATCGGCTATGGCACAGGAAAGCGGTTGTTACCCGGATCAACCCGGTAACTTTTTATTTTCCCTTTACAATTTTCTTAATCTCGTTCAGTTTATTCAACGCCTCGAGAGGAGTCAGGTTGTTCACGTCGAGATGGATGATCTCGTCGCGAATCTGGCTGAGGACAGGGTCGTCCAGCTGGAAGAAGCTCAGCTGGTACCCTTCGCGCTTCTCAATGAAGTCTTTGATCGGCTTTTTGATGCCCTCCTTCCGGTTGTTGGTCTCCATGGCCGTCAGGATCGCATCGGCGCGTCGGGTGATGCTTTGCGGCATCCCCGCCATTTTGGCCACGTGGATACCGAAACTGTGTTCGCTGCCTCCCGGCACCAGCTTGCGGAGGAAGATCACCCTGTTGTCGATCTCCTTCACCGCTACGTTGTAGTTCCTGATTCGTTTGAACGATTTCTCCATCTCGTTCAGCTCGTGGTAATGGGTTGCGAAAAGTGTTTTGGCCCGCGCTTTCGGATGTTCGTGGATATATTCCACGATTGCCCAGGCAATGGAGATGCCATCGTAGGTGCTGGTGCCGCGGCCCAGCTCATCGAATAGGACGAGGCTGCGGTCTGTGAGGTTATTGAGGATATTCGCCGCTTCGTTCATCTCCACCATGAAGGTGGATTCACCCAGAGATATATTGTCGGAAGCGCCCACACGGGTGAAGATCTTGTCGACCAGCCCTATTCTTGCCGCATCCGCGGGGACGAAACAGCCGATCTGTGCCATCAGCGTGATGAGTGCTGTCTGGCGCAGGAGGGCCGACTTGCCGGCCATGTTGGGTCCGGTGATGATGATGATCTGCTGGTTGTCGTTGTCAAGCCGTACATCGTTGGCGATGAATGGTTCATCGGGGGGGAGCTGTTTTTCAATAACCGGATGTCGTCCGTTTTGAATATCAATCACATAGGAGTCATTGATCCCGGGACGGATGTACCTGTTTTGCTGCGCCACGCTGGCGAATGATAACAGGCAATCGACCCGGGCGATCAGGCCTGCGTTGACCTGAATGGCGGGAATATAATCAATAAGGCTCTCTATCAGAGACACGTAGACTTTGTTTTCCAGGGAAAGAATTTTCTCTTCCGCACCCAGGATCTTCTCCTCATATTCCTTCAGCTCTTCGGTGATGTATCGTTCCGCGCTCACCAGCGTCTGCTTGCGTGTCCAGTTGTCAGGGACTTTGTCTTTATGGGTGTTGCGTACCTCGATATAATAGCCGAAAACGTTGTTGAATGCAATTTTCAGCGAGGGGATACCTGTTCTTTCACTTTCACGCTGCTGAAGCTGTATCAGATAGTCCTTCCCCGAGTAGGCGATACTGCGCAGGTCGTCCAGCTCCTTATTCACATTTTTCCGGATGTATCCGCCTTTACTCATCAGTGCAGGTGGGTCGGGGATGATCTCCTTCTCAATGCGGTCGCGGATCACGGGACAGGGGTTGAGCTTCTCGCCGATTTCCTGCAGACTCCGATTTCCGGAGGCGATGAAGGCATCACGTATCGGTTCAATCGCGGTGAGCGCGACTTTCAGCTGCACTACCTCCCGCGGCATAATTCTCCCTACCGCTGCCTTGGAGATGATTCGTTCCAGATCGCCGATAAGGGAAAGTTGCTGTGCGAGTAGTTTCTTCAGTTCCGGCTCGCGAAAGAAATTCTCCACCATATTCAGCCGCTCTTCGATGGGTTTCGCTTCTTTGAGCGGGAAGACGATCCATCGCCGCAGCAGACGCGATCCCATGGGTGAGATTGTCTTGTCCAGGATATCGAGCAGTGTTTTGCCGCCCTCGTTCATGGTGGAAATAAGCTCCAGGCTGCGCACCGTGAACTTGTCAAGCCTCATGAACCGCTCTTCCTCAATGCGGCAGAGAGAGACTATGTGGTTGAGATGGGTATGCTGTGTAATGTCCAGGTAGTGTAATACGGCGCCTGCGGCGATGATCCCCTGTGACAGGCTCTCTACGCCGAACCCTTTCAGGTTCATGGTCTGGAAGTGGGAGAGGAGCTTGTCGCGGGCTGCCTCTCCGGTAAAGATCCAGTCCTCCATTTCCGACAACATCCACCCCGTGCCGAAGGACTCTTCCACTTTATGCTTATTACCCCGTTCAATCAGGATCTCTTTCGGTGAGAAGTTGGCCAGCAGCTTGTCAACATCATCGCGGCTCCCTTCGGTGGTGAGGAACTCACCGGTAGAGATGTCGAGGAAGGCAAGGCCTATCAGGTTGCTTTTGGAGAAGTGCAGTGCACAAAGGAAGTTATTCTCCTTGTGATTCAGGATGGAATCGTTGATGGATACGCCCGGTGTGACCAACTCGGTGATGCCCCGTTTCACCAGTTTTTTTGTCATCTTCGGGTCCTCCAGCTGATCGCAGATGGCTACCCGTTTCCCGGCACGCACCAGCTTCGGCAGGTAGGTGTCGAGAGCGTGATGGGGAAATCCTGCCAGCTCCACGAACTGGGCGGCGCCGTTGGCCCTTCGCGTGAGGGTGATCCCCAATATTTCGGATGCTTCGATAGCGTCATCCGAGAAAGTCTCATAAAAATCACCCACGCGAAACAGCAGGATGGCATCGGGATGTTTCTTCTTTATCTCGATGTACTGCACCATCATCGGCGTTTCTGCAATCTTTTTTTCCACGGGCTTCTCCTCTGATTGGTTTTTAAAAGAGCGAAATTACAAAAAAAAGAGGAGTATCAAAAAGTGTTTTTCAATTCGTGGTGTTTCCGGGAAGTTAAAAAAACCGGATCCAACCATGCAAATTTAAAAAGTGATTCGTCTATTTGCATGGATAAAATGACAGAAAGTTTGAAGTTTTGTAATCTCCTCAAAAAGGCATATATAAAAATTTAGTCGTGTCATTTTTTATCATTTCATCAATTCTTTTGCTGACTTTGTTCCAATTATATTCCCCATTTATTGATTATTGATAATTAACTATTTAAATGAATTTCATTTCAGACAAAACAAATACATCAATAATAATGGTCTATATACATCATTTCAAATGAAATATTTTACAGAATAAAAAAATTAATATATATTTGCAATAAAAAAAGAGATGAGTATAAAAATGCAACAGTCGTCATTGGCAGAAATAGCGCGGGAACAAAAGCAGGATGCTTTCACAGAGGCCGAAGTCGTAACAGAAAGGACCTTGCTTCCGGATTTACCGAATATTCGCACACATGCCTTAATATTGTCAGGCGTCAGGCGTTGTGGCAAGAGTACGCTTTTACGGCAATTTGTTCGCAAGCAATTTCAGGATATATTTTATTTGAATTTTGAGGATATAAGGCTTTACGGTTTTGACATCAAGGACTTTGTTTTATTGGATAAGGTGATAGATGAATCGGGATTGAAAGTGCTTTATTTTGATGAAATTCAAATTATCGAAGGGTGGGAGCTTTACATTCGCCAGAAATTAGACCAAAATTTTCAGGTTATCGTAACAGGTTCAAATGCCACTTTGTTGAGTATCGAGTTAGGTACAAAACTGACCGGCAGGCATATAACCAAAGAACTTTTTCCTTTTTCCTTTGCCGAATATTTAGATTTCCACCATGCTGAAGCCAATCCGGAAACTCTATCGGCTTATCTGAATGAAGGCGGATTTCCCGGCTATCTGAAACAAAAACTATCCGAAATTCTGGAATTTCTAATTGAAGATATACTCAATCGTGATATCATAGTCCGCTATGGTGTGAAAGACCCCGGTTCCATAAAGAAACTTTGCTCGTATATCCTTGCCAACAATGCTACGCTTGTGGTTCCGTCAAAATTGACATCGGCCATTGGCGTTAAGTCTGGTTCAACCGTGTTGAGTTATTTTTCTTATTTTGAGAATTCGTACCTGGTTTCTTTGGTTCCAAAATTTAGCTGGTCGCTTAAGGCGCAGATGTTAAGCCCCAAGAAAATGTATGTGATTGATCCCGGGTTGGTACAAATAGGTAGTACATCTTTCAGCCGGAATTTAGGACATTTACTTGAAAGCGTCATATTCTGGCATTGGCGTAGGAAAACCAAAGAAATATATTATTTCAATGAAAATGACAAGGAATGCGATTTTGTTGTCCGTCATAAAGATCAAACGACACAGCTTATACAAGTTTGTTGGGAATTGACCCTTGAGGATAAAGAACGGGAAGTGAGCGGACTGCTTGCAGCTATGGAATACTTCAAAACTGAAAATGGTATAATCGTTACCGCTGCTTCATCTGACACCATTCGTACCGACTCGGGATTTATTTCCGTTATTCCTGCTCATCAATACTTATTGACATAACGTTTTAGGCATAAATAAAAATTTAGTCACTGAATTCCCTGAGATTGGGATCAGTCATTAATTTTTTTAAGAGCTTAAGTGTTTTTCGCGTAACTGTTTTCGTGTGTAACATGACAGTTCTTCTTTTTTACCGCAGCCGTGTTATCTTCTCACGGCAATTTTTTTGACGCATATTCAATAACAAATATAACGTTTTTTCAGTTTATATACTAGTGTTTTGTTAATCATTAAACGACTGATATAATCTTTTAAGTTTAATCCTTGCGTCTTTAGACGTGAATTGCCAATTTATCGTTGCAAGTTTATTATTGCGATTTTCTTGCCAAGCGCAAACTTCACTCCGAATTTCATTTATGGCGGCAATATGTCTGCTCAAGCATTGCTTGTTCAATACATGCAACTCTATCTCGGCCATATTGAGCCATAAATGAAATTCGGAGTGAAGTTTGCGCTTGGCAAGAAAATCGCAATAATAAACTTGCAACGATAAATTGGCAATTCACGTCTAAAGACGCAAGGATTAAACTTAAAAGATTATATCAGTCGTTTAATGATT
>CAKMJT010000035.1 GCA_927407015.1 uncultured Proteiniphilum sp.
GATGCTTAACCCGCTTTTCTGTTGGCGTTCCAATATCGCCAGGAATTCTTCTTTGCTTACAGGCTTCATAAAAATTACGTTTGCCGGCAAAGATCAACAAAAAACTCTTGCCCTAAAAGGGGTATTTTATCGGGGGCTTACACCCCATTCAGCAATTCACGGCAGTTTGGGGTTTTTATATAACACTATAGCATCTATACGTGAGTTTTGCAACAAATTGTACAATTAATTAGGGTCTGCTGAATAATCGATATTTATGCTGAAAATCAGTAAATTAATCGTCAAAATATTTGCATAACTGCAAGAAATTGAGTATTTTTACTTCATAAACCTTGCATTTTATGATACGATACAAGAGCTCCAGGCAGCTTTCAATTTCCGAGTTCACGATGCCCTTTGAGGCAAAACTGGATGAGAATAACCGGTGGGTTGTTCTTTCCAAAATAGTACCCTGGGAAGAGTTTGCCCGGCTTTATTACAAGAACTTCAAAAGCAACCGTGGTGCCCCCACCAAAGATGCCAGGCTTGTGCTGGGAGTGATCATCATTAAACACATCATGAAGACGGACGACCGGGGCGTGATAGAGATGATCCAGGAAAATCCCTACATGCAGTATTTTCTTGGACTCGAGGCTTTCACCTATGAACAGGTGATGACGCCCTCACTGCTGGTCTCCATCAGGAAACGAATCGATCTGGACGTCTTTGAATCATTGACGGATAATTTGATCACAAAAGGATTGAAGTTGAAAGCCGGTGAAAAACCGGAAGAAGTTGACTCGGATACAAAAGATGATGATAATGACGACGACCCCGGTCCGCATCCCGGGAACAAGGGTAAACTCCAAATGGATGCGACGGTCTGTGATGCGGATATCAAGTATCCCACCGATCTGGACCTGTTGAACGAGAGTCGTCAAAAGGCAGAGGAGTTGATTGATGAGTTGTGTTTGAAACTGGGTATTAAAGATAAACCCCGCACATACAGAAGGGTTGCACGCAAGGATTTTTTGAATGTGTCGAAAATGAAGAGAAAACCTGCCAACATTTTAAGACAAGCGATACGCAAGCAGATCAATTACCTGAAGCGGGATATACGGAATATCAACAAGATGCTGGACACCATAAGGAATAAACCGATACCTTTTGAGCGTCGGCAACTGAAATATTTTTTTGTTATCCAGCATCTGCTGGAACAGCAAGAGACAATGTACAAGAAGAAGACTCATCAGGTAGAAGATCGCATCGTGAGCATTCATCAGCCGCATGTTCGCCCTATCGTCCGTGGCAAAGCCAAGGCAAAAACAGAGTTCGGGGCGAAGATAAACATCAGCCTGTTGGATGGATATGCCAGGGTTGATCATTTTGACTGGGATGCCTTCAACGAGGGACAGGATCTTCAGGCACAGGTTGAACGCTTCAGGAAGCTGACAGGGAAGTATCCGGAGCTGGTTCAGGTGGACAAGATATATCTTACCCGGGAGAACAGACGGTTTTTGAAAGAGAAAAGAATCCGCTACACCGGGGAGCCACTGGGACGAAAACCGGCAAAAGAGATCAAGAGCAGATACCAAAAACGTAAAGAGCGACGAGAGGCGGCGGAACGCAATCAGGTTGAAGGAAAGTTTGGTCAGGGGAAACGTGGATATGGTTTAAATGATATCCGCGCCAGATTGGCCACGACGTCAAACAGTTGGATAGGGGCAGTCATATTTGTGATGAACCTGATCCGGCACATGAGGGATATTCCTTTGTCTTATTTTGTCTCGTTACTATCGAAACTGATGAAAGTGAGAAATATAAACATTTATCCACTCAAGCCACAAATAAAATTGTGTGCCTGATTGGGATTTAATAAGCAGACCCTAATTAGAGAATACAGTTATGAATAAAATAAGCAAATATTTACTCTCCGCAATAGTGGCATTTGGCATGACTGCTTGTGCCAACCTTGATCTGAACCCATTATCGGAAGGATCGAGTGAGAATTGGTATCATGATGAAACCGAAATAGAAATGTCTCTCAACGATTTGTGGAGAGAGGATTTTTTCCCAATTGATGCAATTTACTGGGATGACGATTTATTAAACCGGAATGGTTCTAACGAAATCACGTTAGGAACGGTAACCTCTCAATGGGGAACAGCTTCAAACCGGTGGACATCATTATATAAATCCATCGTACGTGCAACAAAAGTGATCAATGCGTTGGATAATGGGCTAGCAGCAGGAATAACCGAAAGTAAAGTTAATCAATACAAGGGTGAAGCCTATTTTATGTTAGGATTCGCTTATGGCGAGTTGACGGCCTACTATGGAGATTGTGTAATTAATAAAGATATGACCTTAGAAGAAGCCTATGTAGCAACACGTTCACCTAAAAGTGAAGTGTTGGCCTATGCCTATGAATGTTTTGATAAGGCAGTCGAATACTTGCCAGACTCCTACAAAGCCCAACAACGACCAACCAAAGGGGCTGCCCTTGGCTTTAAAGCCCGTTTCGCCCTTTTCCACGGAGATTGGCAAACGGCAGCGGATGCCGCAGATCAGTGTATGAAGTTGGGCGTTTTCAAATTGCACGACAACTATGGCGAAATGTTCAAAGCAAACAGTTCTCCCGAATTCATTTTCTATTTCAAAGGTGATTTGACGCTAAAGAAAGGATATGGTTTCATGTCGAATGTTCGGGATTTTGTCATTCGTAAAGTCGGTGGGCACTGTAACCAAAGTCCGTCGTTGGAGTTGCTTTGCTCTTTCACTTGTACGGATGGTTTGCCTATCGATCAATCTCCACTCTACAATCCGAAAGATCCGTTTGCCAACCGCGACCCGCGTTTAGCGATGACAATCCAGCCCTTCAAGACGAAGTACTCTTCAGATTACGCAGAATATGAAGCATCTAAAAAAGATGGTACATTCCCTGAAAAATATCCGGACTACATCACGCTGGGTTATGAATACAACCCCAGTCCTTATGCCAATAAAATATATGAAGTGGCTACTGGCAACATGGTGGTTAATAATGATTCGAAAGCTTCGAACCAACATTCAGCATACAACGGATTAATCATTCGTAAATTCGTGAAAGATAATTGGAAAGATTTCAATAATTACGGTTTAGTAGCAGACAACAGCTATCCTTACTTGCGTTATGCCGAAGTCCTAATGACCTATATCGAAGCTAAGAATGAGATGGGGCAGTGTACGCAAGAAGATTTGGACAAAACCATCAACCTGTTGCGTGAACGTGCTTACAGGGGGACCGGTATCGCTTACCCACGTGTAGAAGTCGCTTCGCAGGCTGCTTTACGTAAGATCATCCGCATGGATCGCCGTCAGGAATTTGCATTCGAAGGGCTGCGCTATCGTGACCTGTTGCGTTGGCGTATCGCTGAGAAATCGCATAACAAATCGATGTACTACCTGCCCCGTGCCTGGTCCGGTTCTGCCAGTTGGAATGGTTTGACCGGCAGTGAATCAAACATTCAGCTGTCTCAGGATTTCATGACCTTACTGAAGAACTGGGACGAAGGTAACTACCCCATCGGTGGCGTACCAACAATCGACGAAAACGGCCTGCCTGACCTTTCGCCGATGGAAACAGCCAAATACATCACCACGTTCTATAAAATGTCGTTCGATCCAAAGAAAAACTATCTATGGCCCATCCCAGCCAACGATATTTTGGTCAATAGCAATTTAACGCAGAATGAAGGGTACTAATATTTTCTGATATTTGCCCCAGTTGCTGAATCTGTTTATCCGAAGGATTTTCAGATTACAACTGGGGTGTTTTTTATGTTTATTTTGTCCCATTATAAAGAACTCTTCTAAAAGTATATGATTACACAACGAGATTTATTAAAAGTAACGGCATCCGGAAGCGTGTTGACCTCATTAGCCAGCGTTGCGAAAGCAGTGATCGCTATGGAGACTATTGTTCCAGACAAAAAAAGTAAATAATACATTAAAATGGGCTCAATATTAAAAGAAAAAATTATGTTTGCAAAGAAAACTATTCGAGCATTAAGCCTGAGTGTTATCTTTTTGATGCTGAATTATTCAGGAATATTAGGACAAAACAAAAAATACGATGTCGTCATTTACGGCGGTACCTCTGCCGGAATTGCATCGGCTATCCAGACATCGAGAATGGGAAAATCGGTAGTGATTATTGAGCCTACAGATCGCCTGGGTGGGTTGACGACCGGCGGATTAGGCCAAACCGATATCGGAAATAAGTATGTGATAGGCGGAATCTCCAGAGAGTTCTACCAGAATATCAGCAAATACTACCAAGCTCCGGAAAACTGGAAATGGCAAAACAGGAATGATTACATAGACGAAGGACAAACAAGAACCGAAAAAGGGGAAGATGCCATGTGGACGTTTGAACCTTCTGCTGCCTTGAAAGTATATCATCAAATGCTCTCCGGCAAAAAAATTGATATTGTGTACGGCGAAAGATTAAACAGGAAAAGCGGCGTTACAAAAAAGGGTGGCACGATTGAATCGATTGAAATGGAGAACGGTTCAAAATATACCGGGAAAATGTTTATAGACGCAACCTACGAAGGAGATCTCATGGCCGCTGCGGGAGTCAGTTACCGTGTAGGCAGGGAATCCAACCGCGAGTACGGAGAAACATTGAACGGGGTGCAGGCCAACAAGATCAGCGCCGCCCTCAAGTGGACACTTTCACGAAACGCGTATAATCACAATTTCATTGACAGGGTCGATCCTTATATCATCAAAAGTGATCCAAAAAGCGGACTCCTGCCTTACATCACCGAAGGCCCTCCGGGTGTGGATGGCGAAGGTGACGATAAAATACAAGCCTACTGCTTCCGGATGACACTGACTGATCATCCTCACAACCGTATTCCTTTCAAAAAACCGGAGAACTATGATGAGTTGAACTATGAACTGCTTTTCAGGAACTATGAAGCCGACAACGGGTCGGAGGTGAATCAGATGCCTTGGATCAATTCTCCGATGCCGAACAGGAAAACCGACACCAATAACAGAAGAGGATTTTCAACCGATTTTATCGGACAAAATTATGATTATCCCGAAGCAAGTTATGAAAAAAGAGAGCAAATAGTTAAGGCTCACCGTGACTATCAGCAGGGATTAATGTGGACATTGGCTTACCATCCCAGGATTCCTAAAAAAGTGAGGGATGTTGTGTCGAAATGGGGCACCTGCAAAGATGAGTATGAAAAAGGTAGTAACGGATGGCAGCAGCAACTTTATATCAGAGAAGCACGGCGTATGAAAAGCGACTACGTTATGACGCAGAAAAATTGCGAACGAATAGATGTCGTTGAAGATCCTGTAGGTATGGGAGCCTATGGTATGGATTCACACCACGTACAACGATATGTGGATGTAAACGGATTCGTGCAGAACGAAGGGAATGTGGAAGCACATGTTCCTAATCCTTATCTGACAAATATCAAGACATCGTTGACAAATTTGTATCACAAGATCGTTGACACTTTAATTGTCAATCTGTGTCAGAAGATCGTTTTTTGAAATTCTAAAAGCCTGCTCGATTTTATAGAGTTCGTGGTAGCGTTCTATTATGGTTTTGTTGTCTGCCACAGATTCTTCCAGGTTGGTGTAGTATCCTTTGATTCCAAGGATCTTCCTGGTTTTTTCAATTAGCTTTTCGTTTAATATGATTTTTTGGTTTTTGGTTTGTATAAACTTGAGCTTCTTGGTTTTCGAAGGTTGCTCAATGACCTTCTTAGCTTTTTCTATTTGATCATTCATCTCGTGTAGCTCTTTTCGGTATCGAGCAGATGAATAACTGCAAATAAGGTATCCATTCCCGGTTTTTAACCTGATGCTCTTGCCGTCTTCCCTACAGATGTTCTTGTCGATGGTTTCCAGTAACTTGGCAGAGATGTTCCCCAACCGTGCTCCAACAATGTAATTGATGTTGTTCTTGGTGAGTTCCCTGATATTATCCACGCTGATCATAGCTGCATCGGCCACCACGATAAACTCTTTCACCTGGGTTCTTTCAATGAATCTCTTGATCACCGGGATGATGGTGTGCCCTTCAAAAGTATTGCCACTGAAGATCTCGTATCCAATGGGAAAACCTTCGTTGGTGACCATTAAAGCCACCAATATCTGTGGCTGTTGGGACTTGTTGTCCTTAGAGAATCCATTCTTTCGCAACTCATCTTCTTCAAAAGTCTCGAAGTAAAGAGTCGTGACGTCGTAAAAAATCAATTCGTAATTGAAGGAATACCACTTTTTAGCAAAGCTCATTACAGCCCTCTCCACCTCATCCTTCAACTCGATCCACCCGGGAGCCATCTTGTAATACGTTTTGCGATTATGATGTATTCCAAAATACTGCTCCATCAGTTCTAAAGAACGAAGCTTTTATGCCGGTTCAAATATCCTTATTATAACGAGATCTTTCAATAACGCGGGCAGGTTACCCAGCCCGATTCTATCCAGAAGTGCCGTGATTTGGTTGTAGAAAAAGTTGTACTGTACACCCAAAAAAATACAATGATTCAGATGTAATAACTTATTGGGGTTCTCATCT
>CAKMJT010000036.1 GCA_927407015.1 uncultured Proteiniphilum sp.
GATGATCGCGTTAACCCTGCCTTTTCCCAGCCGGATGTAATCGAGCAGCGGCCGGTCGGCGGGGCAAGTATAACTGCATGATCCGCATTCAATACAATCGGTGATACCGTTCTTTTCGGCTCGGTCCCATACCGCATATTCCGTCAGATTCATCAACAAGGTGGGGTTTAACCCCATGGGACATACGTTCACGCACTTGGCACAGCGGATGCAATCTTTCATCGCCTTACGTTTCGCCTCCGGTGTGGGAACAATCAGTACGCCCGAGGTGCCTTTGGTGACCGGGATGTCGATACTTGCCAGCGCTTTTCCCATCATCGGTCCGCCACTGACCACCTTCCCCGTATTCTCCGGCAGTCCGCCGGCTGCATCAATCAGGTTGCTGAGCGGTATGCCCACGCGTGAAAGGATATTACACGGCTGCTTCACCTCTTTACCGGTGATGGTGACGACCCGTTCCACCAGTGGTTTGTTTTTCTGTACCGCCTCGTAGATGGCAAACACGGATCCTACGTTCTGAACGACAGCACCCACTGAGATGGGGAGCGCCCCACTGGGTACCTGACGTCCGGTCAGGGCATCGATCAGTTGTTTCTCTCCTCCCTGCGGATACTGTACTTTCAATGCCTGGACAGTAATGCCGGCATACTCTTTACTCTTTCGCGTGAATTGCTCTATGGCGTCTCTCTTGTTATTCTCTATGCCGATAATGGCGCTGTTCACATTCAAGGCTTTCATGATAATGGTAGTACCTGTCAGGATCTCATCGGTCTTCTCCATCATCAGCCGGTGATCGGAGGTGAGATAAGGTTCGCACTCCACCCCGTTGATGATCAGAACTTCTGCTCTCATTCCCGGAGGAGGGGTCAGCTTCACGTGAGTGGGGAAGGTGGCTCCTCCCATACCCACGATGCCGGCTGCGGCAATCTTGTCGAGGATCTCTTTGGACGTGAGCGTGCATTCACTCACCACAGTTTCGGAGCGGTCGACAGAAGGTTCCCATTCATCACCTTCCACCTTGATGAATACTGCATCACGTTTGTAGCCACTGGCGTCGGGTGCTTTCTCAATCTTTAATACGGTTCCTGAAACGGATGAGTGGATATTGGCCGATACGAACCCCACGGCTTTGCCAATCAGGGTGCCTGCTTTCACCTGGTCGCCTTTCTTCACCACAGGCTGACAGGGTGCGCCAATGTGCTGGGAGAGCGGTATGATCACCTGGTCGGGGATGGCAATGGATTGTATTGCCAGGCCGGCCGAGAATTTGTTTTCTTTCGGGTGAATACCGCCAATACGGAATGTTTTTAACATATGTTCTTTTTTATCTTACGCGGTTACTGTGGCTTCTTCGTCCTTCGGTGCGGGCGGTGTCTCTTTCCTAGCCGGAAAGTTCAGTTCCAGAATGGAGTTGGTGGGACATACCGGCACACACTTGCGGCATAACCGGCACTTGTCGTCGTCAATATAGGCCAGGTTATTATCAATCGTGATGGCTTCGAAGGGACAGACCTGTTGGCATTTGTTGCATCCGATACAGGCTACGTTGCACGCTTTTTTTGCCACGGCTCCCTTGTCCTTGTTGACACAGCTCACATAGATGCGGCGTGATTTGGGTCCCACCTTACGCAACTCGATGATATCTTTCGGACAGGCTTTCACACAGGCACCACAGGCAGTACACTTGTCCTCCACTACTTCGGGTAGCAGTGTATCAGGATTGATGTGGATGGCATCAAAGACGCAGGAGTCCACACAGTCGCCCAGGCCGAGACAGCCAAAGGAACAGCCGGTGTCGCCACCGTAAAGTGCCGCAGCGACCGAACAGTTAGAAGCACCATCATAGAGGTTCAGTCGCGGACGCTCATCGCAGGTGCCGCTGCAGCGGACCACTGCTACTTTTTTTGCCGCCACGGAGGCTTTTCTCCCCAGGATAGCTGCCACATGATCCATCGTCACCTGTCCCCCTACAGGGCAATTGAGGCCGTCCATCGTCTCTGCCTTCACACAAGCTGCAGCGAAAGAGGCACATCCGGGGAATCCGCACCCACCGCAGTTTACTGCGGGCAGCGCATCCTGCACCTCCTGGATGCGGGGATCTTCTTCTACCTTGAATTTCTGGCTCACCAGATATAAAATGGCTGAGCTCCCGGCACCGATGATGCCCAAGGTTGCAACAGCTGTTAATAGGACACTCATAATTTACACTAAAGTTAGATGTTTTCTGCGTTTATCGGAACAAATCTATTTGTTCTGCAGTCGCTGAATGAAAACGTTTTGATTAATTTGTTTTTTTAATACTGAATCTGAACGTGTTTGCCATTTTGTTTCTTAACAGATAGAGCACGAGGTAATAGGGAGCCAATGCAATCAGTGATGCAATGGCTGCCTCTGTTTCACTAAAGTATCCTATGGATGTGGTGAGTACAAGCATGGTGAGAATGATGACCAGCGGGAGAAGGAATGCCCAGAAAACGGCTTTGTAGCCTATCGATTCTTTCCCTTCAATGATCACCTTCTCGTTCTCGGAATACCGGAGGGGATCATCATGGATCACGACCCTTTTCTCCTTCACATCGGCAGCCGTACAGGCGCCTTTGGCATGACAGGTGCTGCATGCCGATTGTTGCGATATGAGGACGGTGATCTGATGGCCGTTTATTTTCTCGATGATTCCTTCGTGTTCAATCATGAAACAATAGTAAATTGAATCTAATTCTAATTTCCTCTTTGTAATTTGTGTGCAAAGTTAAGGATTATTTTTGGGATAAATAAAAGTTTTATGAACTTAACAGGGCGTTGATATGTTAATAAAAGATCGGGAACTCCGGTAACCGTATTATCCCTGTTTTCACTTGTAATAAATCCTGTAAATTGCTATAGATAATAAATGTCGACGCCGGAGTCCTTAAAAAGCATTTTTGCTCTTTCGTGTACGAACATTTACTGCGCAAATTTGTTAAAAAGTGAAATTATTATCCGAAGGAAAATTTTAAAAATTACATATTAAATACGCTTAACCGATATGATTTTCGACATTGACATGATTCGCAAGGTATATGCAAATCTACCCGAAAAAATTAAAAAAGCAAAAGAACAACTGCAACGTCCGCTGACGCTCACCGAGAAGATCCTTTTTTCCCATCTCTCACCCGGTGTTCCCCTTGTCAACTACAAGCGGGCAGCTGATTATGTGGATTTTGCTCCCGATCGTGTGGCGATGCAGGATGCTACCGCACAGATGGCATTGCTTCAATTGATGAATTCAGGCCGTACCAGTGTGGCCGTACCTTCCACCGTGCATTGTGACCATCTGATCCAGGCCTACAAAAATGCGGAGACCGATCTGGAAACAGCCAACATGACCAACAGGGAAGTATATGAGTTCCTCCGAGATGTGTCCAACAAATACGGTATCGGCTTCTGGAAGCCCGGGGCAGGAATCATTCATCAGGTAGTGCTCGAGAATTACGCTTTCCCCGGCGGCATGATGGTGGGTACTGACTCACACACACCCAATGCGGGTGGTCTGGGTATGATCGCCATTGGCGTGGGTGGTGCTGACGCGGTGGATGTGATGGCCGGCCTGCCATGGGAGCTGAAGATGCCGAAGCTCATCGGCGTGAAGCTGACGGGCAGGCTGTCGGGATGGAGCGCCCCGAAGGATGTGATCCTGAAAGTGGCGGGCATCCTCACCGTGAAGGGCGGTACCAACGCCATCATTGAATATTTCGGAGAGGGAGCCGCATCGCTGTCGGCTACCGGTAAGGGAACCATCTGTAACATGGGTGCAGAGGTGGGAGCCACCACTTCCATCTTCCCCTTCGATGAGAAGTCGGCTCAATATCTGGAGAGTACCGGCAGAAAAGAGGTAGCCGATGAAGCACGCAGGATCATGCTGTATCTGCAGCCCGATCCCGAAGTGGTTGACCATCCTGACGCATACTACGATCAGGTGATAGAAATAGACCTCTCCCAACTGGAACCGCATATCAACGGTCCGTTCACACCCGATGCAGCCTATACCATCTCGGAGTTTGCCGATGCCGTGAAACGGAATAACTATCCCCGAATGATGGAAGTGGGGCTGATAGGTTCCTGTACCAACTCATCCTATGAAGATCTTACCCGTGCTGTTTCCATCGTGAAGCAGGCGCGTGAAGAGAGAGTGCCCGTTAAGGCACAGTTTCTCATCAATCCCGGATCGGAGCAGATACGCTACACCGCCGAACGTGACGGCATCCTCAATGAGTTCGAAAAGGCGGGAGCAACCATCATCGCCAACGCCTGCGGTCCCTGTATCGGACAGTGGAAAAGGGATGATGAGGTGCCCAACCGTCCCAACTCGATTGTTACCTCCTTCAACCGAAACTTCGCCAAACGGAACGATGGTAACCCCAATACACATGCTTTTGTTACCTCTCCCGAGCTGGTGGCTGCACTGACCATCGCCGGCGATCTCTGCTTTAACCCGCTGACAGATACGCTCGTGAACGACAGAGGGGAAGCGGTGAAGCTGAACGAGCCCACCGGTTTTGAAATGCCGCCGCGGGGCTATGACGTGAAGGATGCCGGTTATCTGGCGCCATCGGAAGAGGCGAAGGATGTGGATGTAAGCATCAACCCCGAATCAAACCGCCTCCAGAAACTGGAGCCGTTTGCAGCATGGGATGGCAGTGATTACATCAATCTGCCCCTGCTCATCAGGGTAAAAGGGAAATGCACCACCGATCACATCTCGATGGCAGGACCATGGCTTCGTTTCCGCGGTCATCTCGACAATATCTCCGACAATATGTTGATCGGAGCTGTCAATACCTTCAACGATCAAACCAATGCGGTGCTCGATCCCGAAACACTGGAATATGTGGGAGTCCCTGTGCTGGCACGTAAGCTCAAATCCAGGGGGGTGGGTTCAATCGTGGTGGCCGAAGAGAACTATGGCGAAGGATCCAGTCGCGAACATGCGGCCATGGAGCCGCGTCACCTGAACGTGAAGGTAATCCTGGTGAAATCGTTCGCCCGCATCCACGAGACCAATCTCAAGAAGCAGGGTATGCTGGCACTCACCTTTGTCCATAAAGAAGATTGTGAAAAAATTCAGGAAAAGGACAAGATCAGCATTACCGGACTCACCGAATTTGCTCCCGGAAGGAATCTGACCGTAGAGCTGCTGCATGCCGATGGCACCAGGGAGACTTTCGAGGCAGCACATACCTACAATGCACAACAGATAGAGTGGTTTAAAGCCGGCAGTGCACTCAATGCGATGAGGAAATAGACCGAACTGTCACAGTACCAAAACCATGCAAATAACGAAACAAGGTGATCAGCTGATTATTCCCGACCATCCCGTGATTCCCTTTATTGAGGGAGACGGCATCGGTAAGGAGATCACTCCTCATGTACAGCAGATTGTGAACAGCGCCGTAGAAAGGTCTTATGCCGGAAAACGGACGATAGCGTGGCAGGAGGTGCTGGCAGGCGAAAAAGCTTTCAACAAGGTGGGCAGCTGGCTGCCTGCAGAGACGATGGACGCGTTCCGGACCTTCCGTGTGGGTATCAAGGGTCCGCTAACCACTCCCATCGGAGAGGGTATACGTTCCCTGAATGTGGCCCTGCGTCAGGAACTGGATCTCTATGTCTGCCTCCGGCCCGTGCGATGGTTCAAAGGAGTGGCGACACCGTTGCTGCATCCCGAGAAGGTACATGTGACCATCTTCCGCGAGAATACGGAAGATATTTATGCCGGCATCGAGTGGGCAGCCGGCACACCCGAGCTGAAGAAGGTGCTGAAGTTCCTCCAGGAGGAGATGGGTGTTGCCAAGATCCGTTTTCCCGAAACCACCTCCATCGGTGTGAAGCCGGTATCTGTAGAGGGAACGGAGCGATTGGTGAGGGCAGCCATCACATACGCATTGAAGCACCGGTTGCCCTCAGTGACACTGGTTCATAAGGGTAACATCATGAAATTTACCGAAGGAGGATTTAAAAAATGGGGTTATGCCCTGGCAGAGAGGGAGTTTCCCGACCGTACCTTTACAGAGCATCAATTCAGGCAGATTGAGACAGAGCGCGGCTTGCAGAGGGCCGTGGAAGAATACAACGTAGCTGTGGCATCGGGAAAAGTGTTCATCAAGGATGTGATTGCCGACGCCTTTCTGCAAAATACGCTTCTCAAGCCGGAAGAGTATTCGGTGATTGCCACGCTCAACCTCAACGGCGATTATATCTCCGATCAGCTGGCAGCGATGGTGGGAGGCATCGGTATTGCGCCGGGGGCCAACATCAACTACGACACCGGACATGCCATTTTTGAGGCGACCCATGGCACCGCCCCCGATATAGTGGGGAAAGGAAAGGCCAATCCCTGTTCCATGCTGCTCTCGGCAGTGATGATGCTGGAATACATAGGATGGAACGAAGCCGGCAGGCTGATCACCATGTCGCTCGAAAGACTTTTCGAAAGTGGATATGGCACCTCCGATCTGGCCCGTTTCATGGAGAAGGGAAAAGAGTTGACAACTTCGGAATTCTCTCAAAAAGTGATCGAATTCTTATAATTAGTGATGAATTGTCAAAACAAAACACGATATAATTATGTTATGACAAGAACCATCTCCTCAACCTTTACACGGGTGAAGACTATTGCAAATAAACAATTAAAATGATATAGAATGAACAATGAACAAATAACGAAAACATTATCTGACTCCATTACCTTTACCAGTAATATTGATAAGGAGCTATTTACAAAGATGGGTGTAAAGCGGGGACTCCGTAATGAAGATCACTCAGGCGTGCTTGCCGGCCTTACCCGTGTAGGTGATGTGGTAGGTTATGAACGTCAGGAGGACGGAACGCTGAAACCTGTTCCCGGGAAATTGTTTTACCGTGGCATGGATGTGGAGGAACTGGTGAAAGGAGTTCAGTCTGAGAACAGGCTCGGCTTTGAGGAGACCGCTTTCCTCCTGCTGTCGGGTAAACTACCCACCAGGGAAGAGCTGGATGCCGTCAATGATCTGATCGCGCAGACCATGCCTCTTAATCACCTGGCCACGATGAATATCCTCTCCCTGAAAGGAAAAAATATCATGAATATTCTGGCAAGAAGCGTACTGGAGCTCTATGCCTACGACGATAACCCGGATGATATCTCACCCGACAACCTGATCAAACAGTCGATCAATCTGATAGCCAAGTTCCCGACGATCGTCGCTTATGCCTATCAGGTGCTGCGTCACGATCAGATGGGACGCTCACTGCACATCCGTCACCCCTATGAAAACCGTTCTGTAGCGGAAAACTTCCTCTTTATGATGAAGGGACGAGACAACTATACCGAGCTGGACGTGAAGATCCTCGACCTGGCCCTTATTCTGCATGCAGAACACGGGGGTGGGAACAACTCCACATTCTCTGTCCGCGTCAC
Source organism: uncultured Proteiniphilum sp. (assembly GCA_927407015.1). GTDB lineage: Bacteria > Bacteroidota > Bacteroidia > Bacteroidales > Dysgonomonadaceae > Proteiniphilum. The sequence goes on from CAKMJT010000036.1 coordinate 7,433, forward strand.
CAGCTCCACCGAGACAGATACCTATTCGGCTATTGCTGCCGGCATCGGCTCACTGAAAGGGCCGTTACACGGTGGAGCGAACATCAAGGTGCAGGGTATGCTCGAAGATATGAAGCAGAACGTGAACGACTGGAAGAGCGTGGAACAGGTGGATAGCTACCTGACAAAGATCCTCAAAAAAGAGGCATTCGACCGTACCGGCCTGATTTATGGTATCGGGCATGCGGTCTACACCATCAGCGACCCGCGTGCGGACCTGCTGAAGGCAATGGCACGTGATCTGGCCATTGAGAAAGGACGCCTGGAAGAGTTTGAGTTCATGGAATTGATTGAACAGAGGGCGGTGGAAGTATTCCTTGATTTCAAGAAAGAAACGGCCAAAGCAAGAACCTGTATCAACGTGGACTTTTATTCAGGGTTCGTGTATGACACCATCGGCCTGCCAAGAGAAGTGTTTACTCCCTTGTTTGCCATGGCCCGTATTGTGGGCTGGTCGGCACATCGTATCGAAGAGCTGAACTTCGCAAGCAAGCGGCTGATTCGTCCTGCCTACAAGAACGTACGTGAGAAACAGTCCTTTGTGCCGATGAATGAAAGATAGATAAAATGCAAAAGATAAAAGTAGTGAACCCCGTCGTTGAGCTTGACGGGGATGAAATGACCAGAATTATCTGGTCATTTATCAAAGAACAGTTGATCCTGCCCTATCTTGATCTGGATATCAGGTACTACGACCTGAGCATCCAAAACCGTGATGCCACGGACGACCAGGTGACGGTGGATGCAGCCGAAGCCATCAACCGGTACAATGTAGGGATCAAGTGTGCCACCATCACCCCCGATGAGGCACGTGTGGCCGAGTTCGGGCTGAAGAAGATGTGGCGGTCGCCCAACGGCACCATCCGCAATATCGTGGGAGGCACCGTCTTCCGCGAGCCGATCATCTGCAGCAATATACCGCGTTACGTACAGGGGTGGACGGCGCCGATCATCATCGGCCGTCATGCTTATGGTGACCAGTACCGTGCCACCGACACCGTGATCAGGGGAAAGGGAAAGCTGACGATGACCTTTACCGGTGAAAACGGTGAGACCCAAAGCTGGGAGGTGTTCAACTTCAGGGGTGACGGTGTGGCCATGGCCATGTACAATACCGATGAGTCGATCTACGGCTTTGCCCGCTCATCGTTTCAGATGGCGCTGACGAAAAACTACCCGCTCTACATGTCCACAAAGAACACCATCCTGAAGGCTTATGACGGCCGCTTCAAGGATATCTTCCAGGAGGTGTATGAGAATGAGTTTAAAGATGCGTTCGAAAAGGCAGGCATCACCTATGAACATCGACTGATCGACGATATGGTGGCCTCGGCGATGAAATGGCATGGTGGTTTTGTCTGGGCCTGCAAGAACTACGATGGCGATGTACAGTCGGACACGGTTGCACAGGGCTTCGGATCACTGGGCATGATGTCTTCCGTGCTCGTGACACCCGACGGAAAAACGGTGGAGGCTGAAGCTGCCCACGGAACAGTGACACGACATTACCGTCAGCATCAGCAGGGGAAAGAGACCAGCACCAACCCTATTGCCTCCATCTTCGCCTGGACACGCGGTCTGGCACACCGGGGAAAACTCGATGAGAACGGTGAGCTGATCGATTTCTGTGAGAAGCTGGAGCAGGTATGCGTGGAGACCGTGGAAGGAGGAGCGATGACCAAGGACCTTGCCTTGCTTGTGCACGGCAATGATGCTCCGCGCGACAGCTGGCTCACCACACAGGAGTTTCTGAATGCACTGAAACGAAATCTCGATTTGAAGCTTGGGGGATAGCTGTCAGTGGACAGAATCCTAATCCTCTTTCTCCTGCTCTTCGTAGATTTTCAGCAGTTTCTCCTGCACATCGGACGGAACCAGCTCATAGCTGGCGAACTTCATGCTGAAGGAGGCTCTTCCCCCCGAGAGTGAACTCAGAGAGGTGGAGTAGGAACTCATCTCTTTCAGGGGTACTTTGGCTTTCAGTTTTTCAAACCCTTTCTCGCTCTCCATGCCCATGATCATGGCACGGCGTCCCTGCAGGTCGCTCATCACATCACCCATGAATTCTCCCGGTACGGAAACAGTCACATCATATACTGGCTCCAGAATCTTGGGGCCGGCATTCTTAAAGGCTGTGCTGAAGGCGTTTCTTCCCGCCAGCATAAAGGAGATCTCATTGGAGTCCACCGGGTGCATCTTTCCGTCGTACACGATGACCCGCACATCACGGGCATAGGAACCGGTGAGGGGTCCCTGCTCCATACGTGCCATGATTCCCTTTAGTATGGCCGGCAGAAAACGGGTGTCGATGGCGCCGCCCACGATACTGTTGACAAACACCAGCTTACCGCCCCAGTCCAGCTCAATCACCTGCGTATCGCGGTTCTGCACTTTGAACTCCTGGCCGTTAAAGCGATAGATCTCCTGTACCGGCATTCCTTCCGTGTAAGGTTCCACAATGAGGTGTACCTCGCCGAACTGGCCGGCGCCACCCGATTGTTTCTTGTGACGGTAATCAGCACGGGCAGCCTTGGTGATGGTTTCCCGGTAGGGTATCTTAGGCTCGATAAATTCAATCTCAATCTTATCGTTGTTTTCGAGACGCCATTTCAGTGTCCTCAGGTGGAATTCACCCTGTCCTGAGACGATCGTCTGTTTCAACTCCTTGGAGACCTCTACCAGCCAGGTGGGATCCTCCTCTTTCATGCGGGTGAGCGCCTCACTCATTTTCTCGGTGTTCGATTCATTCAGTGCCCTGATGGCCCTGCGGTATCGTGGTTCCGGGTATTTGATGAAATCAAACCTGTTGTCAACGCCCTTGGCATTCAGTGTATTGCCCGTGCGGACATCTTTCAGCTTTACCGCTGCGCCGATACTGCCGGCCTGCAGTTCCTCCGCCTTGGTGCGGATCTGACCGGCAACCGTGTAAAGCTGTGCCAGACGTTCTTTCGAGTTACGGTCGGCATTGGTAAGGTCATCTCCTTCCTTTACCGTTCCTGACATCACTTTGAAATAGGAGACCTCACCAATGTGCGGTTCAACCGTCGTCTTGAAAAAGAAAAGGCTTGTGGGTGCCGATACATCGGGCTTTACCTCTTCACCCTCTGCATTCACCGGCGCAGGAACATCGGCAGGGGAGGGTGCCACCATATTCAGAAAGTTCATGATGCGGTGTACCGCCCTGTTTTTTTCGGCTGATGCGCAGAAGAGCGGGAAAAGCGTGTGACTGATCATTCCCTTGTGGATGCCGTCGCGCATCTCCTCTTCGGTAAGAGATCCCTGGTCAAAATATTTCTCCATCAACCCTTCATCATTCTCGGCAGCTGCCTCAAGCAATGTCTGGTAGTATTCGCCTGCTTTCTCTTTTTCACTTTCCGGTATTTCCAGGACATCGGGTTCCGTAGCTCCCGGTTTCCATTTGTATAGTTTTTGTTTCAGCACATCCACGATGCCGTCGAAGGTGTTGCCGCTGCCGATGGGATATTGTACGGGTACGACCTTGCTGCCGTAGAGCTCTTTGAGACTGGCCAGGGTGCTGTCGTAATCGGCTTTGTCATGATCCATCTGGTTGATCAGCAGCACGACGGGTTTTTTCATCTTGTCCACGTACCGGAACTGGTTAATGGTTCCCACCTCCACTCCATTGGCGGCATCAATGAGCATGAGCGCCATATCGGTTACGTTCAGGGCAGAAATCACACCGCCTACAAAATCATCTGATCCCGGGCAATCGATGAAGTTCATCAGTTTATCCTTCCATTCATAGGAGAAGACAGTGGAGAAAACAGAATAGCCATATTCCTTTTCTACGGGGAAATAATCACTCACAGTGTTTTTTCCATCGATTGTCCCACGTCGTTTTATAAGACCACACTCGAAAAGCATGGCTTCTGCGAGAGTGGTCTTACCTGATCCGGCATTGCCAATAAGGGCAATGTTCTTAATTTCGTTTGTTTTGTACACTTTCATGATTAGAAATTATTTAAATAGTCAATGATCCTTTCTCTCTGAAATAAGATTTTAAACCACCCTCATCCATGCCCGCGGCAGTTGAGTCGGGTATTGTACCGGTATGAAAAATGACTTTGCGTCTGCTGGGAGACCGGCAAAGTCAAACTAACATGAATAGGGTTGCAATTTATAAAAATAGGATGACAAAGAAAAATGTTACGATTATGTTATAAAACATATAGGGGAAAGGTTACTGTGGAAAGCCAGCGTTTGGTAAACATTTTTGGCCATCAGTTGTTTATTTACGACAAAGCAGCCTATGACGCATCAGCGAAACATACTACAGGGACGGGAAAAATACAGATTATTTTTCCCTTCGTTTGTTATTGTGCCCTTTCTTTTTGTTTGTCCATCACCCATAAAATATTAACCCAATGAATCACTATTACAATCAACCGATAGAGGATATATTGCAGCAGTTGGATGTTTCATCCGGTTCCGGCCTTTCGGACGAAGAGGTGAAGAAACGGCTGGAGGAACATGGAGCGAACAAGTTGGATGCCACCAGCCGGAAATCGCTCCTATCCATGTTCCTGGAGCAGTTTAAAAGCAGCATGGTACTCATACTGTTTATTGCTGCCATCATCTCGGGTGTGATTGGTGTGATGCATAACGAGGGGCTGGTAGAGAGCTTTGTCATTCTCGCCATTCTGATCATTAACGCGATCATCGGCACTGTGCAGGAGATGAAAGCACAGTCATCACTTGAGGCGCTCAGCCGGATGAGCTCTCCCCGTACGAAGGTGCTGCGTGGTGGACAGGTTACCGAGGTTGTTTCCACTGAGATTGTTCCGGGTGATATTGTGGTATTGGATACCGGTGATATCATTCCTGCCGACCTGCGGCTGATCGATGCCGTAAATCTGAAGATCCAGGAGTCGGCACTCACGGGTGAATCGGTGCCGGTGGAGAAAACGGACAGACTGCTGGAGGAAAAGGAGGTACCCCTGGGTGACCGTGATAATATGGCTTTCTCGACCAGTATTGTTACGTACGGAAGAGGAAAAGGAGTGGTAGTGGATACCGGTATGCATACCGAAGTGGGTAAGATTGCCCATATGCTTCAGTATACTGAAGAGACCGAGACGCCGATGGGTAAACGGCTGGGTCAGTTGGGGAAGATATTGGGCTATGTAGCACTGATCATCTGTGTGGTGATCTTTGTCGTGGGTATCTCCTACGGCAACGACTGGCTGGATATGCTGATGATGGCTGTCAGCCTCGCCGTGGCGGCCATCCCCGAAGGCCTGCAGATTGTCTCTACCATCGTGCTGGCGATTGGCGTGCAGCGCCTGGTGAAGCTGAATGCGATTGTCCGCACCCTTCCCTCGGTGGAGACGCTGGGCGGCACCACGGTGATCTGTTCCGATAAAACCGGTACACTCACGCAAAACAGGATGACTGTGGTGGAAGGATGGACCGGCGGGAACCGCATTGATTTTCATAATCCGCCTTTACCTGAAGAACTTGACAGTGATGAAAGGCTGTTGCTCCAATCCGCACTGCTTTGTACCGATGCGCACCTGAAGACGACTGCCGACGGCAAACATGAGACATCGGGTGATCCCACAGAGACGGCCATCGTTGATGTTTCCCTGGCTTTGAAAATCAACAAGACGGCGCTTGAGGAGCAGTTCCCCCGGGTGGAGGAGGTGCCTTTTGACTCAGAAAGAAAACGAATGGCCACCATCAACAGGATGGAGGACGGGAAGTTAAGGGTAAACGTGAAAGGCGGGCTCGATGAGGTGCTGAGTGTCTCCACCCGGATTCTCATGCACGGGAAGGTACGCCCTATCACGGAAGAGGACAGGGCGACCATCAGAGAGGATAATCACCGCATGGCCCTATCGGCGCTGCGGGTGCTTTCTGTGGCCTATAAGGATATTGATGCCATACCTTCAGCGGTCAACGCGGAAACGATAGAGCAGGACCTGATCTTTGTGGGCCTGCTGGGTCTGATCGATCCGGCACGTCCCGAGGTAGTGGAAGCGGTGAAGAAGTGCAAGACGGCAGGCATCCGTCCCGTGATGATCACCGGCGATCATAAGGTGACAGCTGTGGCTATCGCCGATGAGATAGGGATCTATCAGGAAGGTGACAAGGCCATCACCGGCACCGACCTGGTGGCGATGACCGACGAGGCGCTGTACCGCAATGTGCGTGATTATGCTGTCTATGCGCGTGTGGCACCCGAGCACAAGGTGCGTATTGTGAAGGCATGGCAGTCGCAGGGTGATATCGTGGCGATGACCGGTGACGGGGTAAATGATGCGCCGGCGCTCAAGCAGGCTGATATAGGTGTCTCGATGGGTATCGTGGGTACAGAGGTGGCGAAGGATGCCTCCGATGTGATCCTCACGGACGACAACTTTGCTACCATCGTGGGCGCCGTGGAAGAGGGACGCCGCATTTATGACAATATACTGAAAGCCATTCAATTTCTCCTCTCGGCCAACGTGGGAGAGGTGTTGCTGATCTTTATCGCATCGATCTTCAATATGGGTAACCCGCTCACCCCCATCCTTATCCTCTGGATCAACCTGGTGACCGACAGCCTGCCGGCGCTGGCGCTGAGCATGGATCCGGCAGAGAAGGATATCATGACCCGTCAGCCGAGGGATCCCCGCAAGGGCTTCTTCTCCAGGGGAATGATCTGGCGGATCGTTTACCAGGGTGCCACCATCGGACTGATTTCGCTGGCAGCCTATGTGATTGGGCGGAACGACGGCATTCAGGCGGGACTGGAAGACCCGGGGGCACTGGGACGGACCATGGCTTTTGCCGTATTGGGATTCTCCCAGCTGCTGCACGTGCGTAACCTGCACTCCAACAAACGTTCATCTTTCCGTACCAGTCTGTGGAGCAACAAGTCACTGCTGGGAGCCATCACCCTGTCCGCACTGCTACTGCTTGCGGTATTGCTGATCCCTGGCATGATGCATCTTTTCGGGGTAGTAGCGATGGACAATATCCATTGGCTCTACGTGGCTGGATTGTCGCTGGTGCCTATTCTGGTTGTTGAGCTGGTGAAACTGATGAGGCTCAATCATACCAAAGATGAGTATTGATTGGACAGGTGTATAAATCCGGTTAGTGAATGTTGTGTTTGTTGGTTTGGGATTGGGAAAATAGTTTAAATTAAATTTAAAGTATCCTTCTTTTGCTCAATTTGGTGCTTTCTGTGCATCAAATAGAATATTTTTTGTATTTTTGGGGTTCAAATATTACACTCTTGTGTTAAATCCGTCCTATTTCTTTTAATCAGGTTATGTCGGGTTATCTCTTTGAGGTTAATAAACAGACGTATATGGAAATTTTAAACGAAGCATTGGGCCTTTTGATGGTAGGTATGATCATGGTATTCATCATACTGTGGCTGGTTGTTGTGACCGGTAATCTGGTCATCCATCTCACCAACCGGTTTATTCCGGAAGACAAGAAGCCGGGAGAAGAGGGGCAGGGCGGTAAGCGGATTCATCACAAAAGGCTGGCCGCCATTGTGGCCTCTGTCGCTGTAATCACCCATGGGAGAGGAAAGATCGATTCTATCCGGAAAAAATAAATCAAAAAATATGACATATATGACAAAAGAGATTAAGTTTAGTCTGCTATACAGAGACATGTGGCAGTCGTCAGGGAAATATGTACCCACCGTGGAGCAGCTCACCGAGGTTGCCCCGGCCATCATCGATATGGGTTGTTTTGCACGTGTGGAGACCAACGGTGGCGGTTTTGAACAGATCAACCTGTTGTTTGGCGAGAACCCCAACAAATCGGTGCGCGAGTGGACACAGCCTTTTAATGATGCCGGCATTCAGACACATATGCTGGAGCGTGGTCTGAATGGTATCCGGATGAGTCCGGTGCCGGCCGATGTGAGGCGGCTGATGTTCCAGGTGAAAAAGAAACAGGGTACCGATATCGCCCGTTCATTCGACGGTTTGAATGACCCCCGCAATCTGAAAAACTCCATCCTGTTTGCCAAAGAAGCAGGCATGATCTCACAGGCTGCCCTGAGCCTTACCGTTTCACCCATCCACACGGTGGAGTATTACATTGACCTGGCCGATACACTGATAGAAACGGGTGCCGATGAGATCTGCATCAAGGATATGGCGGGTGTGGGCCGTCCGGCCAGTATTGGCAGGATCATCAAGAATATCAAACAGAAATATCCCGCTATTCCGGTAACTTATCACGGCCACGCTGGTCCAGGTTTCCAGATGGCTTCTATCCTTGAAGCAGCCTATGCCGGTGCAGAGTACATTGATGTGGGCATGGAGCCTCTCTCCTGGGGTACAGGACATGCTGACCTGCTGGCGGTGCAGGCGATGCTGAAGGATGCCGGTTTCAACGTGCCGGATATCAACATGAAAGCCTATATGAAGGTGCGTTCGCTGACACAGAAATATATCGATGACTTCCTGGGTTATTACATCGATCCCAAAAACAGAGTAATGAACTCACTGCTGATAGGTCCAGGACTGCCGGGCGGCATGATGGGAAGCCTGATGGCAGACCTGGAGAACAACCTCATTTCATTGAACAAGTGGAAGGTGAAAAACGGACAGTCTGAACTCACACAGGACGATCTGCTTATCAAGCTCTTCGACGAAGTAACCTATGTATGGCCCAAGGTGGGATATCCCCCATTGGTGACGCCCTATAGTCAGTATGTGAAGAATCTGGCATTGATGAACGTATTGCAACTCGAGAAGGGAAAAGAGCGCTGGACGATGATTGCCGACAATATATGGGATATGATCCTCGGCAATGCGGGTAAGCTTCCCGGGACACCGGCGCCGGAAATCATCGCGTTGGCGAAACAGCAGGGTCGTGTGTTTTATACCGGAGACCCGCAGGAACTTTATCCCGATCAGCTGGATGAGTTCCGGGCAGAGATGCAGCAAAAGAACTGGGATGCCGGGCAGGACGACGAGGAACTGTTCGAACTGGCCATGCACCCTGAACAGTACAGAGCCTACAAGTCGGGCGATGCCAAGCGATCGTTTGAAGCTGATCTGGCAAAGCGAAAGGCAGAAAAAGAGACATTGTCCACACCGTCGGCACCGGTTGTTGTAAAGACGACGAACGGCAGTGGTTGTCAGCCAAGAACAGTAGTGATTACCATCGACAACGAGGAATATGTGGTCAGCATCTCTTACCCGGATGCCGAAACCAACGGCCCGCAACCTGCCAGGTCCCCGGAACCGGTCCTGCAAAAAGAAACGGCAGCAGCCGGAGATAAGTCTGCTGCCCCTGTTCCGTCATCTAATCGCAGTGTTAAAGAGGTTGTTTCACCGCTGGAGGGGAAATTCTTCCTCACCAAGGATTCATCAGAGACAGCTTTGAAAGTGGGTGACATAGTGAAAAAAGATGACATTATCGGCTACATTGAGTCAATGAAAACCTATAATGCCGTAGCGGCAGAGGAGGGTGGCACGGTGATAGAGATCTGTTTTGCCAACGGCGACTCAGTGGACGAGGATGATGTACTCATTAAAATAAAATAAAGGATGAGTGATATATTCTCCAATTTGACGGAAATGACCGGATTCAGCTCTATGGGATGGGAGACCATCCTGATGTGGGTGATTGCATTCGTATTGCTCTATCTCGGTATCAGGAAGCAGTATGAGCCATTGCTGCTCGTTCCCATCGGATTCGGTGTGCTGCTGGCAAATCTGCCCGGTGCCGGCCTGGGTATCGTGGACACTTCACTGGTAATGAATGCCGACGGTAGTTATATGAGTCTGCTTGATATTGCCAGTAAGCACGGCATCATGAACCTACTCTATTTTTCGCTTATCAAGACGGGCATCCTGCCTCCCATCATCTTCATGGGAGTGGGGGTACTGACCGATTTCGGGCCGATGCTGCGCAACCTGAAGCTATCACTCTTCGGTGGCGCGGCACAGCTGGGTATCTTCTCGGTACTCATGGGTGCGGTGTTGCTGGGCTTCACACTGCCTGAGGCAGCCTCCCTGGGGATCATCGGCGGCGCGGACGGCCCTACGGCTATCTACACCACCATCAAGCTGGCACCACATCTGCTGGGTCCTATTGCTATTGCGGCTTACTCCTACATGGCAATGGTACCTGTGATTATTCCGGCAGTGGCTAAGTTGCTGATGACGGAGAAAGAATTTAAAATCCATATGAAGAAGATGGATAAGCAATACCCCCCGAAACATGAGATCAAAAACCTGAAGACGGTGAAAATCATTTTTCCCATCGTGCTGGGTGTGATCGTTTCGGTGCTGGTTCCTTCCTCGGCACCGCTGCTGGGCATGCTGCTCTTTGGTAACCTGGTGAAGGAGATTGGGACAAGTACAAGCCGTCTGGCAGAAGCCGCTTCCGGCCCTATCATGAACACGGCTACCATCTTTCTGGGGTTGACCGTGGGAGCCACCATGACCTCCGGTGTTTTTCTCTCAGCCCAGACACTGGGTATCATCGTAGGTGGTCTTCTTGCCTTTGCTATATCAATAGCAGGCGGCATTTTGGCTGTGAAGTGCTATAATCTCTTTGCTAAGAAAAAAATCAATCCCCTGGTTGGCGCCACCGGCCTGAGCGCTGTGCCCATGGCATCGCGCGTGGCAAACGAAATGGCATTGAAGTACGACAAATCGAATCACATCCTGCAGTACTGCATGGCCAGCAATGTTTCGGGTGTAATCGGATCAGCAGTGGCTGCCGGTGTACTGATCTCTTTCCTGGGATAAGACTGAAAGATAGTAGACTGTGAGGGCTATAGTTTCTCAAAGTTGGAATGTTTCTGTATAATGGCGACGGGATGCGTACAGGCATAAAAAAAGCGGACTTTCATTCAGTCCGCTCTTGTCGTAATAGCTATTCAGCGATCCGTGGAATCAATCACTCTTGATCACCTCTGTGTCCATCTGTTCTGGGAGGACGTTCCAGCAACACTTTTCGTGATAACTTGAATTTTCCTGTTCGCGGATCAATGTCAATCAGTTTCACCTGAATCTTGTCGCCTTCCTTGATGCCCGCATCTTCCACCCTCTCTAACCGTTTCCAGTCTATTTCTGAGATGTGAAGCAATCCGTCTTTTCCGGGAAGAAACTCACAGAATGCACCGTAGGGCATGACCGAACGCACGGTAGCTTCGTAGACCTCACCCACTTCGGGTACGGATACGATTCCTTTGATCTTGTTCATGGCAGCATCTATCGATGCCTTATTGGTGGCCGACACTTCCACACGTCCTTTGTTATCGATCTCCTGGATAGTGATGATGGCGCCGGTCTCTTCCTGGATTCCCTGAATAATCTTTCCACCCGGTCCGATGACGGCACCGATATAATCTTTCGGTATCTCCAGCACCTCAATACGCGGAGCATGCGGCTTAAGGTCAGCTCGTGGCTCGGAGAGCGTCTCCATCATTTTGCCCATGATGTGCTCACGGCCAACTTTAGCCTGTGCCAGTGCTTTCTCCAGAATCTCGTAGGAGAGACCATCTACTTTGATGTCCATCTGTGTGGCAGTGATACCGTCTTTGGTACCACACACCTTAAAGTCCATATCACCCAGGTGGTCTTCATCACCCAGGATATCGGAGAGAATGGCAAAATTTTGTCCCTTGTTTTCGGATATCAAACCCATGGCGATACCGCTCACCGGTTTCTTCATCTGTACGCCGGCGTCCATCAGGGCGAGTGTTCCCGCACAAACGGTAGCCATTGATGAGGAGCCGTTTGATTCAAGGATATCGGACACAACCCTTATCACATAAGGATAACCCTGTGGTATCATCCGCTTGAGTGCACGGTGTGCCAGATTTCCGTGCCCTATCTCGCGACGTCCGGTGCCGCGTTGCGGACGCGCTTCACCGGTGGAGAAGGGAGGGAAGTTATAATGGAGCAGGAAACGGTCCGTACCATGAACGAGTACATCGTCGATGATCTTCTCGTCGAGTTTCGTTCCCAGCGTAACAGTTGTCAGTGATTGCGTCTCGCCGCGTGTGAAGAGCGCCGATCCGTGGGGACCGGGAACGAAGTCCACTTCGCTCCAGATAGGACGTATTTCGGTGGTTTTACGACCATCGAGGCGTTTGCCTTCATCGAGGATTGAACGGCGCATGGCCTCTTTTTCCACATCGTGGTAATATTTGGCAGCCAATGCTGTTTTTGCTTCCCGTTCCTCTTCCGGTAACGATGCCATAAAATCGGTGAGGATGGCTTCAAAAGCTTCGATGCGCTGGTGTTTGTTGGGGTTCTGCGATGCAGCCACTTCGTAAGCACGCTGGTAGCATTTGCTCCACACCTGTTTGCGCAACTCTTCGTCGTTTTCTTCATGACTGTAGGTTCTCTTAACTGTTTTACCCGCCATCTCCGCCAGTTCCATTTGTGCGCGGCAGTGTTTCCTGATCTCCTCGTGGCCAAACTTGATTGCCTCGAGCATTTCCGATTCGGATACTTCGTTCATTTCACCTTCCACCATCATGATGTTGTCGAGTGTTGCACCCACCATGATGTCGATATCGGCCTTTTCCAGATGCTGAAAGGTGGGATTGATGACGAACACACCGTTGACGCGGGCTACGCGTACTTCTGAGATAGGTCCGTTGAAAGGTATATCGGATACTGCCAGCGCTGCGGATGCGGCCAGTCCGGCAAGTGCATCGGGCATATCTCCGCCGTCGGCAGAGAAAAGAATGACATTCACAAAAACGTCGGCATGGTAGTCGTCGGGAAATAAGGGACGTAAAACGCGGTCGATCAGCCGGCTGGTCAATATCTCTGAATCGGAGGGTCTTCCTTCGCGTTTCATAAAACCTCCCGGAAAACGTCCGAAAGAGGCAAATTTTTCTCTGTATTCAACCTGTAGAGGCATAAAATCAGTACCCGGGGTTGCATCTTTGGCAGCACAGACAGTTGCCAACAGCAACGTGTTGCCCATACGAAGGGTCACGGAGCCATCGGCCTGTTTTGCCACCTTCCCCGTTTCGAGCGTAATCGTGCGTCCGTCTGACAACTCGATACGCTTAACAATTGGATTCATCATAAATTTATTGTAATTTTTTTCTTTGTATAAAAACGTACAAAGTTAATATAAAGTTTTGATTTTTTTACCTGATGAGTTCTTTAATTTATTGAAACGTTTGGACTTGGATAACCCTGCATGGGTTTTCGCACGAGTAGAATCCTAGTTGATACGGTAACTCAGAGAGAAGTTCAACATGGGCCACCAGTCCAGGGTGCTTTGTGAAACAGGGAGTTCCAGCTCTTCCGCCATTCTGTCAACCCATTCCTGCCCTGCTTCGTTTACATTCCTGCTTTCCAACGCATAATTACCCTAATAAACCAATCCCAGCTCCAGTCTGAATCCAACCCGCTTTAAGGGTATGGTCCTTCCCAGGCCAATGCCAATATACGGCTTGATGCTATTTCCCATACGCAGTTTGCCGTCAAAGCTGCCATCATCATTGGGACTGATAACGATATCTTCGTATCTTAATTCCGGTTTTTGGCCCAACTGTTGTTCCAGTTCCCGGTAGTTTCTAATCAGCCCATTTGCTTTTGTGCTGTTTGTTCCCAGATAAAAGCCCCCGGTGAGACTGAAAATACTGTTATCCACGGGATAGTAATCAAGCAGGACTTTCAAATTGGAGAAGTGGACTCACTATTCGATTTTTTGCAAATATCGTAAAAATATTGTCAATGTCAAATAAAGGACATAAAAATTTTAGAAAAAAGATATCCCCTAAAAACAGAAGATGCTGATTAAATATTCGTAACTGAAAAACGGAGCTCTTTCCGTATTTCTCCTGAAAAATGGTTAAGTTTGCACTCTCAAAACATAGCAATATGAAGAAAAATAATTTAAAGATAATTTTAACTGTACTGATGGTGGGTGGAATGTGCGCCTGCGATAAGGGGAACAGCTTTCAGATAGAGGGGAAAATCATTGCTGCTGAAGGAGATACTATTTACTTGGTGCACCGTAATTTAGCGGGCGCTCAACTGCTCGATTCGGCGGTTCTTAAAAGCGACGGGTCGTTTTCTTTCAAACAGCAGGCACCCGCAAATCCCGAATTTTATCAGCTACGCCTTGGCAACCAGATTGCTTTTTTTGCCGTGGATTCAGTGGAAACACTGCAGGCAGAAGCCCATGGATCGGATCTGTATCGTACATTTACAATAAAAGATTCACCGACAAACGCTCAACTGAAACAGGTAGATTCACTCGTGTCGCTAACTGCCCAAAGAATCACTGATCTGGAGAATCAACACAAAGCCAAATCGATTGATGATATGACCTTCCTGACTCAACTCGATTCTGCCCTGATTGATTACAAAGCCGATATTTCCAGGCTGATCCTGGGAAATCCGGCGGGTGCTGCTGCATATTATGCAGTTTTCCAGAAAATAAACAGCTATCTGATTTTTGATCCCTATCAAAAGCAGGATTATGCCATGTTTGGCGCGGTGGCCACCTCCTGGAATCGTTATTATCCGGATACAGAGCGAACTAAACATTTGGTTGAATTCACCATGAACGCGCTGAAAGTACGAAAACGTCAGGAACAACAGGCTCAATTACTGGAGAACACACCTATAGAAACGGGGACAGGGCTGCCCGATATCGTGTTATCGGAGGTAAACGGGGAGAAGGTTGCTTTATCCTCTTTGCGAGGAAAGACGGTGTTGCTCGATTTTGTGGTTTACAATGCCGATTTCTCGCCGAAGCACAATATGAACCTGAATACCATCTACACGCAATACCAGTCTCGCGGGTTTGAAATTTACCAGATATCTTTCGATTCCGACGAACATTTCTGGAAAACATCGGCTGACAACCTGCCATGGATTACTGTGCGTGATCCGGAATCGGTGAATGCTCGTTTACTCTCCATGTATAACGTGAGAGAAATCCCTACCTCCTTTATTATCAACCGAGAAGGTGATCTGATTACGCGGATTGAAGATTACGCCCGTTTATCGGCAGAACTGGAAAAAGTGTTATAAAACATGATGCGGAAATTTGTTTTTTCAGAATAAAGTTTTTATCTTTGCGTCAATTACATCATGGAAAAAGGGAGTTCCGGTCTTATGAACATAGGCCGGAATTCTTTTTCTTTGTATTGTTTTAACTGCGTTAAACTGGAGAGAAATTATTATGGCTATAACGTACATGACCGAAGATGGCCTTCGGAAGTTGAAAGAAGAACTGATAGAGATGGAATCTGTACAGCGGCCGGAAATATCGCGACAGATTGCCGAGGCAAGAGACAAAGGTGATTTATCGGAAAATGCGGAGTATGATGCTGCAAAGGAAGCACAGGGAATGCTTGAGGCAAAAATCTCTCAGCTGAAAAGCCTTATAGCAAGTGCCCGCCTGATTGATGAGAGTACCATTGGTACGGATGAAGTGAAAATCATGAATAAGGTGACCATCAAAAACGCGCAAACGAAAAAGATGATGACCTATACACTTGTATCGGAGAGTGAAGCGGATCTGAAAAGTGGTAAAATCGCTGTCAATACACCGATTGCCCAAGGCCTGATGGGCAAGAAAGTAGGTGACATTGCCCAGATTAAGGTTCCATCGGGTACAATGACCTTTGAAATAGTGGATATATCGATTTGACAAACGTACAATGGCAACACTCTTTAGCAGAATTATCACCGGTGAAATACCTTCCTACTGTATCGCAGAGGACGACAGGTTCTATGCCTTCCTGGATATCAACCCGATGTCGAAAGGGCACACACTGGTAGCACCCAAACAGGAAACAGATTATCTGTTCGATCTGGATGATGCGCTGCTGGGTGACATGATGGTATTCGCCAAAAAAGTGGCGAAAGCGATAGAAGCAGCTGTCCCCTGCAAGCGGGTTGGCGTGATGGTGATCGGGCTGGAGGTGCCTCATGCACACATCCATCTGATTCCCATACAAAAAGAAGGTGATATGAGCCTTGCCAATCCCAGGGTAAGTTTGTCGAAAGAGGAATTTGAGGAGATCGCAAAAGAAATAAGGTTTGCGTTTAAGAAATTATATTGAAATACCCCCGTTGACCGGTCGTATTGATCTTGACAATTTGAACGATTTGAACGATGGAGCGGTTTTACCGTTTCATCTTTTTTTTACTGTTTTTGTCTTTCTCTGAGGTAAGCAGGACTTCAGATTTTCCGGATGCGCACTCCCCTGACAAAATGGCATTCGCCCTTTTCCAGGATCAGATCGGCCCGGAAGCGGGTAGGAAGAATATTTTGTTCCAGGTTCAGCAAATTGATCTCATCCCATACCTTGTTGGCAAATTTCAACAACTTCTTTTCCGGGTAGGAGGCATATTTGTGAAAATAGGAACCGGGATCGAGGAAGGCTGTCTGTTGGAGTTTTTTGAATCGCTCCAGATACCATTCGCGAAGATCTCGCTCACTTGCATCCACATAGATGGAGAAATCAAAAAAATCGGAGACGAAAACACTGCGACGCGTTTTCTTGCCTGTTGTCACCTGTAACACGTTGATACCCTCTACGATGAGAATGTCAGGACGCTCAATGGTTTGTATCTCTTCTTTGATCACATCGTAATAGAGATGTGAATAGACAGGCACCTCCAGGGTGTCCCGTCCCGATTTCACACTGGCCAGAAAGGATAACAGCCGTTTGGCATCGTAACTCTCGGGAAATCCTTTTTTATTGAGAATACCCCGGCGCTCCAGCTCTACATTAGAGTAGAGAAACCCGTCGGTGGTGATCAGCTCCACTGTGGGCTTTTCAGGTGTCATAGAGAGCAGTTTCTGGAGTACACGGGCCGTTGTACTCTTACCGGCAGCCACACTGCCTGCAATACCGATGATATAGGGAATGGGTTTACTGGTATTGTCGAAAAACTGATCCCGTTCGTTGTGCAGATTGCGGTAGTGGGTGAGATGTATTTGCAGCAACCGAATCATCGGGATGTAAATCTCTTCTACTTCGTTGAGTGTAAGCGGCTCGTTGAGGGCCTGCAGTTTGGTGAGATCAATATCTGAAATGGGGAACATGGGATGATCCTCCAGTTTTCGCCACTCTTCCCGCGTGAAAGCACGAAAAGGCGAATAGGTAACCTCATAGGCTTTATTCATTTGTCTCCTTTTATCTGGGCACAAAGGTAAAGAAAAACCGATAAACAACGGCTGTTTACCGGTTTTCTTCTGTCTTTGGATGGTTGAAAAGGTCAAATCATCTCAAAACTACGTTTTACGAAATTGTTCAGCGCTTCACCCTTGAGCATTCCGTTGGCCAGGAGCGCCAGGTCAACCATCTGTTTCAGCTTGTTTCCGGACGAGACCTGGGCGATGAGTTCCTCTTTATCCATTCCTTCACTGGCTGCAATCAGTTCCTTGATATAGGGATGCTGCACATTCAGCAAAACCTGGCAGGTATCCGGCATCTCTCCGTAGAACGCCATTTGTTGCTGCATGGCCGCCATCTCCTTCATTCTCCTTGAGAATTCGTTCCGGGTGATTTGTATGGGCCTGGATGCTTCACCCAACTGCTTAAAGTCGATGTTGAATTCCGTTTTATCCATCTCGGGCAGTTGCGATTTCACCGCTTCGGTGATGGATTCTTTCTGTTTGTCGGTCAACTCCACCTTCGTGTTATTCTCTTTTTCAATGATATGTTCGATGGCATCACTGTCTACTCTCACAAAACGGGTCTTCCCCAGTTTCTGTTCCATCAATCCGATCCAGTGTACATCCAGCTGTCCATCCATCAGCAGCACATCATACCCTTTCTCTCCGGCAGCTTCGATGTGAGCATATTGTTCCTCTTTGTCGGTGGTGTAAAGATAGATGATCTCTCCGTTTTTGTCAGTCTGGGCATTTTCAATCAGTGCCTTGTATTCCTCCAGTGTGAAATATATATTATTGCTGTTTTTTAAAAGGATAAATTTGGCTGCCCTGTCGTAGAATTTCTCTTCCGACAGCATCCCGTACTGGATGAACAGTTTCAGACTGTCCCACTTCTCTTCAAACCGGCTGCGCTCTTTCCTGAACAACTCTTCCAGCTTGTCTGCCACTTTCTTGGTGATATGATTCGAAATTTTCTTCACATTGTGATCGCTCTGCAGGTAGGAGCGGGAGACGTTCAGCGGGATATCGGGAGAATCGATTACCCCGTGCAGCAGCGTGAGAAATTCAGGTACGATCCCCTCTACCGAATCAGTTACAAAAACCTGATTGCTATAGAGCTGGATCTTGTTTCGCTGCAGATCGAGATTGCTTTTTATCTTCGGGAAATAGAGGATACCGGTGAGATGGAACGGGTAGTCCACATTCAGATGGATCCAGAAAAGCGGCTCATCCATGATCGACATCGGATAAAGACTGCGGTAGAACCGCAGGTAATCTTCATCTTTCAATCCTGCCGGTTTCTGTTTCCAGAGAGGATTGATATCGTTGATGATGTTGTCTTCTTCCGTATCAGTATATTTGCCATCTTTCCACTCTTGTTTTTTTCCGAAAACAACCGGTATGGGAAGGAACTTGCAGTATTTTTTGAGCAGTGAATCTATTTTCTCTTTCTCCAGGAACTCCTTGTTATCCTCATCCAGATAAAGGATAATATCAGTACCCCGATCCTGTTTTTCAACTTCTTCCATGGTGAACTCGGGGGTTCCTTCGCAGGACCATCTCACCGCTGCTGAATCCTCTTTATAGGATTTGGTCACAATCTCCACCTTCTTCGAAACCATGAAGGTAGAGTAGAACCCTAACCCAAAATGTCCGATAATGGCATTTGCATTGTCTTTGTATTTGTCCAGAAAATCGTTGGCAGAGGATAGCGCAATCTGATTGATATATCTGTCCACTTCTTCATCGGTCATGCCGATACCCCGATCGGAAACAGTGAGTGTCTTCTTCTTTTTGTCGATGGATATCCTGACGGAGAGATCACCCAATTCACCCTTGAATTCCCCCATATCGGAGAATGTTTTGAGTTTTTGGGTGGCATCAACCGCATTGGAAACTATTTCACGCACAAAAATCTCATGATCGCTGTAAAGAAACTTCTTGATGATGGGGAATATGTTATCGGTGGTTACCCCAATGTGTCCATTTTGTACCATATAAATATCTTTTTTAATTGTAGTTTAGCTTTAATCATTGAGCAAATAGTGTGCCATATCCACTTTCTTCCCGGATTCACTTCATATTTAACCGGATGTGTTAAATCCTGAAAGTTAACACATTGACTCCGGTTTGTTGAAACGATTTTTTTATTTAGAATGAATATAAAAAAAAGGAAGTGGCCTAATTATTACAAAGTTTTATTTTTCCAGGGATAGTATTGATATAATTTATTGCTAATCGATACCCCGCATGACCCCGGTCCGGACCTTTTAAACTAATGATAATCAGCGATTATAGGCCTGTTATTTTTTTATTAACAATCATTAATCGTTTTTACGGCTGCAAACAGACCTGCGATTGAATTTATATCTTTATATTTGCAAAGACATCTGTTATTTAACACAACAAAAAGTCATCGCTTATGAAGACAAAGAATTCTTTCGAAAAACAGTTGCTTAGTCTGCAGGACAATATGTTTAATTTCGCATTAACGCTGACTGCCGACAGGGAAGAAGCCAAAGATTTGCTGCAGGAAACAACACTTCGTGTATTGGACAACCGAGAGAAATATTATGAGAATGTAAACTTCAAAGGCTGGGTTTTTACGATTATGCATAATATTTTCGTGAATAATTACCGTAAGATTGTCAGAAGCCAAACCATCATCGATAAAACAGAAAATCTCTATCATTTGAATTTACCGCAGGATTCAGGTTTCGATACGCCTGATGGGGCATATACCATTAAAGAGATTAACAAGGCGATCAACAGTTTTACGGATGAATATAAAGTTCCTTTCTCCATGCATGTTTCCGGATTTAAATATGAAGAAATAGCCAAACATCTGGAGTTACCGATCGGAACCGTAAAGAGCAGAATCTTCTTTGCCAGAAAAAGGCTTCAGGAATTGCTGAAAGATTTCAGATTTTATTCTGAATAAAGTAAATCGATATAAAAAGAAAAAAACCTCTTCCTCAAAAAGAGGTTTTTTCTTTTTATCTAAAGTTGGTATCTTTACATCCGCGATGTCGGAATGTCAAAGAGAGGTTATCATCAAATTAGTATACAGATAAATGGAAATTGTTTGGTTGTTATTGTCGCTGGTGATTTTGTATTTTGGTGCTGAAGGGCTGGTTACGGGTGCCGCTTCTATGGCAAAACGGGCGGGTATCAGTCCTTTAGTGATTGGGCTTACAATCGTCTCGATGGGCACCAGTGCCCCGGAACTCCTTGTCAGCGTGAAAGCGGCGCTGAACGGGCAGGGAGCATTGTCGATCGGGAATGTGCTTGGATCCAATTTTTTTAATGTGGGAATTATACTCGGTCTGTCCGCTGTGATCTATCCTTTGGCGGTCAAGCGGCAGCTGTTGAAGCTGGATGTGCCCGTCATGATTTTTGCTTCCGTATTGTTTTTTCTGCTCTTCCTTGATTCTGAGATATCCCGGGTAGAGGGGATTATTTTCATTCTTTCCCTGATCATTTATTTTACCTATTTGTTTGTGACTTCAAGGAAGAACACCGCTACACATGCAGAGGAAGAAGAGGAGATTCGGCTGAGCAAACATTGGTTGCTCGATATTCTCTTTATCGGAGCCGGGCTGGCTGCCCTGGTGTATGGATCGGATATGCTGGTGGAAAATGCCGTGATCATCGCAGGGAGACTGGGAATGTCAGAGGCAATGATAGGTCTTACCATTGTGGCGGCCGGTACCAGTATGCCTGAACTGGCAACATCAGTAGTCGCAGCCATCAAGAAACGTTCAGATATCGCTATTGGCAATGTGGTGGGATCGAATATCTTTAATATACTGTTAATCCTGGGTTTGACGGGCGTTATTCAGCCCATCAGTACCTTTGATATCAACTATGTAGACAGTCTCTTTAATATAGGCATAGGTGTTCTGCTGTGGGTGTTTATGAAAAAGAGCACCCGTATAACCAGGGCACAGGGAGTACTCTTTCTGGTTTTTTACCTGATCTATTTTTTCTATAAGCTGTTTCTGATATAAAAAAGAAAACAGATGAGCATTCAATTTCTCATCTGCTTTCCTTTTTCAGGCTGCTGATCATGGAATCCCGTTTTTGATGATCAGAAGTTTACTTTTCTATTGATGCTATCGCTGTTGCTTTGATCAATTATTCCTGTTGCGCCACGGTCTTTATCATAAAATCTTTCGCATTATCTACTTTTTCATCCAGCAGTGCAAGCTTCAGCACCTCTTTCACATCGCTCACATAGTGAAATAAAACCCCTTCTACATAATCGGCTTTAATTTCGTCAATATCCTTTTTATTCTCCTTGCAGAGAATGATTTCCCTGATACCGGCACGCTTGGCTGCCAGAATCTTCTCGCGGATTCCGCCCACCGGCAGTACTTTCCCCCGTAAAGTGATTTCACCTGTCATAGCCAGGTTGGGTCTTACCTTTCGCTGTGTATAGATGGATGCCAGTGAGGTGATCATCGTAATTCCTGCCGAGGGCCCGTCTTTCGGAATAGCTCCTTCCGGTACATGGATATGCGTATTCCAGTTTTCGAAAATATCCGGATCGATATCCAGCTCCTGCGCATGAGAGTGAATATATTCCATGGCAAGCATGGCCGATTCTTTCATTACATCGCCCAGATTACCCGTGAGAGTGAGCTTAGCTCCCTTACCACGACTCAGAGAGCTTTCCACAAAAAGAATCTCTCCGCCAACAGCAGTCCAGGCCAGGCCGGTGACAACTCCGGCGTATTCGTTGCCCTGGTAGCGGTCGCGTGAGTATTCCTCGATGCCCAGATACTCAGGGAGGTCCGAGATTTTAAGCGATTTGGGATAGGCTTCATCAGAGGCGATCTTCCGGGCTATCTTCCGCATGACCTTGGCAATCTTCTTGTTCAGTTCGCGGACGCCCGATTCTCTGGTATAGTGTTCAACGATCTGATGCAAGGTGGATTTCGGAATGGAGAAAGCACCTTTTTCAATACCATGATTCAATAGCTCTTTGGGTACAAGGTGGCGGTAGGCGATCTCGATTTTTTCTTCAGCAATATATCCACCCACATTGATCAGTTCCATCCGGTCGAGCAATGGTTGAGGTATCGTACTCAAATTATTTGCTGTCGCAATGAAAAGAACTTTCGACAAATCATATTCAATGGAGAGGTAGTTGTCGTGGAATGCCGAGTTCTGTTCCGGATCGAGTACTTCAAGCAACGCGGAAGAAGGATCACCACGGAAATCATTCCCGATTTTATCTACTTCATCCAGCACAAAAACAGGATTAGATGTGCCTGCCTTTTGGATATTCTGGATAATCCTGCCGGGGATGGCCCCAATATATGTGCGGCGGTGACCCCGTATCTCTGCTTCATCGTGCAATCCGCCCAAAGAGATACGTACATATTTGCGGTTGATGGCTTCTGCAATGGATTTGCCCAATGAGGTTTTCCCCACACCCGGAGGTCCGTAAAGGCAAAGGATGGGAGCCTTCAAATCGCCTTTCAGTTTCAGTACAGCCAGATGTTCGATGATGCGCTCCTTTACCTTCTCCATGCCGAAATGGTCCCTGTCCAGCACTTTCTGTGCGTTTTTCAGGTTGAAATTGTCTTTGGTATATTCACCCCAGGGAAGTTCCAGAATTGTTTGCAGATATCCATACTGAACGGAATAGTCAGGAGATTGCGGATTCAGCCGCTCCAGTTTCTGTACCTCTTTTTCGAAGGTTTCTCCCACCTCGGTACTCCATTTTTTCCGGAGTGCCTTTTGCCGAAATTCATCGATCTCAATCTGCTGCGTATTTCCACCCAGTTCTTCCTGAATGGTCTTAATCTGTTGTTGCAGAAAATACTCTTTTTGCTGCTGATTCAAATCTTCCCGCGTTTTCATCTGGATGTTCATCTTCAGCTCCAGAATCTGTGATTCGCGGTTGAGGATCATCAGGAGACGGTAAGCCTGTTCTTTTTCGTCGTTGATGCTCAGCAATTCCTGCTTTTCCCTGTTTTCAATGGGGAGGTTTGTCCCGCAGTAGCTGATGAGCATATCGGAAAAAGATTCACTGCTGATGGTCTGAATCAGTTCTTTGGGTGGTTCGCCAAGCAAGTGCAACATGTGAAGCATGGCATCACGGATGGAATCGAGAATAGCCTTGAATTCTTTATCATCCTTTGGTGCTTTCACCGATTCCCTCAGTCTGTAGGTAGCCTTCAGAAAAGGATTTGTCTGCGTGATCTCCAGCCATTCAAAACGCTTTTTCGCCTGGACAATTATACTAAAGTTGTTGTCAGCGAGTTCAATCACCCGTATGACCTCGGCGATAACCCCTATTGGGTACAGATCTTCCTTTTCAGGATCTTCCACGCTCGTGTCCTTTTGGCACACGAGTCCTATATATCGTTGCTTTTTTCCGAGAGATCTGATCAGTGCCAGGGATTTCTTTCTCCCCACAGAGATAGGGAGGGTACTACCCGGGAATACAATGGTGTTTCGCAGGGGGAGTATAGGCAGTGTTTCCTTCAGATAGGATTCGTCAATATCCATATTGCCATCAATAAAATCGCTGGCAATAAATGAAATTACGTTCGTATCGGAGTCTTCTATACTCGAAGTATATTTTTTAAATGGATTCATAATAATAAAATTCTCTGTCATCAAAACAGAAAAATGGTTACTTTTGTTTTTACTTTTCTCATAATGATGGACAAAATTCGTGCCAAAAAGAGAGAGAATGAACTTTATGGCCAATCCCTATTTCCGATTCAAACAATTTACCGTCTTTCATGACAGATGTGCCATGAAAGTGGGGACCGACGGTGTGCTGCTTGGAACCTGGACTGACCTGAAGGATACGCAGAAAATACTGGATGTGGGTACAGGCACCGGGCTCATCGCGCTGATGCTGGCACAACGCAATCCTGCGGCACTCATTGAGGCAATTGACATAGACCCGCCGGCACTCGATCAGGCAGAGACGAATATTCGGAATTCTCCTTTCTCAGACAGGATTGCCGTGAAAGAGTCCTCTTTTCAGGCGTTTGCCCGGTTAACCGGCAAGCGATTCGATCTGATCGTTTCTAATCCCCCTTATTATTCCGATTCACTGATGCCCCCGGACCGGCAAAGAGCGCAGACGAGGCATTCAGTCACGCTGACACTCGATGATCTGCTGTTTTGCGCACGTTGCTGCCTTACGGAGGGAGGTCGTCTTTCACTTATTCTCCCCTATGACAGGCGCGATGAATTGAAGCAACGGTGCCTCACGCATGCCTTTTATCTCAAACGGGGAACCTTTGTGCATCCCACGCCCCATGCTGACAGAAAACGTGTGTTGGTTGAACTGTCGACGGAACCGGCCGGTCCACCCGTCATCCAGTCATTGATTATTGAAGATGCCAGACATGTCTACACCAGCGAATTTACCGGGTTGACACGCGACTTTTATTTGCATTTGTGACAGTGTCTGCCTGGGGGTATTCCCCATACAGTTTGTTGATGCTGCCAGGCTACTTCACGCAGGAGTGATGTACAGTAAGGACCGGGTTGAAACCTGGAAAATTCATACACCTGCCCTTTCCAATACAACAGAGGCACAGGTGGCAGAAGTAAAGCCGAATGATGATACTGCAGTAAAAAACGCCGATTCATTTTCACAAAAGCATAAAAAGTAGTATTTTTGGCGTTTTAAAATTTCAGTATTGTGAAAGAAATAATCACCATCAGGGACAAACAGTTCGAATTGTTCATAGAGCAAGAGGTTATTGAACAGGGTATCAAGCGCATTGCCAAGCAGATAAATTCAGATCTGGCAGGGAAAAATCCCATTTTTCTCGCTGTGTTGAATGGAGCCTTCATGTTCGCCGGAGAGCTGATGAAGGAGGTCTCAGTGCCCAGTGAAATTACCTTTGTCCGACTTGCCTCATACCATGGCACCACAACGACGAACAAAGTGCAGGAAGTGCTGGGTTTGAATGAAAGTATCGAAGGAAGGCTTGTTGTGATTGTGGAAGATATTGTGGATAGCGGAAATACCATGGTTTCTCTTGTGGAGGAGTTGAAAAAACTTCAGCCGGAAGCGGTGAAGATTGCCACACTGCTGTTTAAGCCTGCAGCATTAAGGCAAAAACTTCATCTCGATTACGTCGCACTCGAAATACCCAATGACTTTATTGTGGGTTACGGGTTGGATTACGACGGTTATGGCCGGAATCTGAAAGACATTTACAAGGTTAAATAAGATTCAATAGCTGTTTTTTTTGTCAGATAAAGTTAAATTCACAACCATGGCCGGACAGGAGTATTAAATAAACTAATTTCAAGAATTTTCTTTTGAAATTTGAATGTGATATAAAAAAAATAGCTATTTTTGCACTATAAGCGGACTTGAACAAAAAAAGAAGTAGATAAAAATTATTCAAAATGGACAAAGATGAAGTAAAAAAATCGCCAAAAGCGAATTTGGAAGTGCATAAAGGAACATATGCCCTAATGGGGCTTGTGCTCGGAATATCACTCCTTTTCTTCGCTTTTGAATGGTCGACCGAAACTGAAAAGCTTGACGAGAATGTCATCGTTCAGGATGTTTTGGCCGAAGAAGAAATTGAGATTACTCGTCGCGACCCAACTCCTCCTCCTCCCCCTCCGCCACCAGAGCCGGAAACACCTGAAATCATTGAAGTGGTAGACGAGAAAGTGGATACAAAACTGGACATACAGGTCGAAGATGATCAGTCTCAACGACAGGCACAAACCTATGTTCCGCCCCCACCACCCAAACCCAAACAGGAAGAAGTGACGGAAGAGATCTTTGTGGTGGTGGAAAACCAACCTGAATTTCCCGGAGGAAATGCAGCCATGATGAAGTTCCTGAGCGACAATATCAAATATCCGGTTATTGCACAGGAGAATGGAATACAGGGTCGTGTGATCTGTAACTTCGTGGTAGAAAAAGACGGAAGTATCACAGACGTACAGGTTGTACGCGGCGTTGACCCGTCACTCGACAGGGAAGCTGTACGCGTTATTCAGCAGATGCCTCGCTGGACACCCGGTAAACAACGCGGACAAGCAGTAC
The DNA here is from genome assembly GCA_927407015.1 of uncultured Proteiniphilum sp. GTDB lineage: Bacteria > Bacteroidota > Bacteroidia > Bacteroidales > Dysgonomonadaceae > Proteiniphilum. Next base: position 33,624 of record CAKMJT010000036.1, read on the forward strand.
GTGTACGGTTTACATTGCCGGTAGTCTTCCGCCTGCAGACCTAAATTTATTCGATAACGGTTCAAAAGAGGGTGTGTCACAATGTGATGATACCCTCTTTTTGCTTTTACTCCTGCCTGGGCACAAATGTAACGGTTGCATGCCCGCAGGGTTCATTTCGAATCACCTGTCATTCCAATGTCATTCTATATTTATCCATAGCCATGATCCCGAAAGTGTCATTTTTCAAACAGAAAATCGGTACATCCATCGAAAAAGTGTTGCTGGATGAACAGCCCCATACTTTATTTGACCCGGCAAGGTATATCCTCTCCCTGGGAGGTAAAAGACTCAGACCTATATTGACCCTCATGGCTGTTGACCTGTTTGGAAAAGAAGTTGACGCCGCCGTTAATCCGGCACTGGCCATTGAAATTTTCCATAATTTCTCTCTCTTACACGACGATCTGATGGATCAGGCAGATATGAGGCGAGGTAGTCCTACTGTGCACAAAAAATGGAATGCCAACAGCGCCATCCTGTCAGGAGACGCTATGGTGATTGAAGCCTATCAATATATTGCCAGGGTCCCCCCTGAGTTCCTTCCGGAGATCATCAACCTCTTTTCCACTACTGCCATGGAGATATGTAAGGGCCAACAATATGACATGGATTTCGAACAACGGCTGGATGTGTCGGAAGCGGAATATATTGAGATGATTCGTCTGAAAACGGCTGTTCTGATTGGATGTGCACTGAAAATAGGTGCTATTATGGCAAAAGCATCTGCTATTGATGCTGATGCGCTGTATGCCTATGGTATCAACATGGGACTGGCTTTTCAGTTGAAAGACGATCTGCTGGATGTGTACGGAGATCCAAAAACGTTCGGGAAAAAAATTGGCGGTGATATCGTGAGTAACAAGAAGACTTTTCTGTTGATAAAAGCGTTAAAGAACGCAAACCAGCACCAAAAGGAAGAATTGCACAGATGGTTGTCAGCAACTGATTTTGATCCTGAAGCCAAAATTAGATTTGTTAAAAATATTTACGATGAATTAAATTTGAAATTCATCTCGGAAAATCTGATAGAAAAGTATTACCTTGCATCTTTGGATTGTCTCTCATCCATCAATGTTTCTGATGATCGTAAAAAAGATCTGATCGATTTATCGGAGCATCTGATGCACAGAGAAAAGTAATAACCCTTTCAACGTGTTGTATGCCCTATCGCCGATTACCCAATACAGACAACGCCCGCATCAAGGCATTGAAAATGGCAGTGGAAAAAGCAGAAAGTACTGATTTCCAGGATCTGTCTATCTCCCCAAATGTTTTATCGGAAGCAAAAAGTGTATTGAATCATTTCGAACATCTTTGTCTCCGCTATCAGCAAATGTATGACACTCAGATAAAGGCGAATAAGTCATTTCTGGGAAAAGTGAAAAATGCCCGGATGTATATTTCCCATTTCGTTCAGGTATTGTACCTGTCTGTGTTGCGTGCAGAAATTAAAGAGGAACATTTGGATCTGTATGGATTAGAGGCTGCTTCTATGGTTGTTCCCGAACTAACTACAAACGAGCAGCTGCTGGAATGGGGCCAAAAAATCATCGATGGCGAAAATTCCCGTATCTTACAGGGTGGCGTACCCATCTACAACCCGTCTGTTGCCAAGGTAAAGGTGATGTACTCACTTTTCAAAGACAGCTATCAGACACAGAAGTTACATCAGAAAGCGACGACCCGTATGATGAACGAGGCGGCAAATTACCGTGAGATAGTGGATAAAGTGATTTATGATATCTGGGAGGAAGTAGAAAAATGCAACACTGATCTTCCTCCGGAACAGCGACTTGCCATAAACCGTCAGTATGGAATCATTTATTATTACAGAAAGGGAGAGAGTGTAGAATGACCATCATTGACACCCATGCCCATCTGTTTGCGCAGGAATTCCGCGTTGATATTGACGATGTTGTTTCACGTGCCAAAAAAATAGGTGTAAAAAATATCCTTCTACCGAATATTGATGAAACAACTATTGCTGCATTAAAGCAGACGCAGGCACGTGTTCCCGGTTTCTTTAAACCCATGATGGGGCTTCACCCTACCAGCGTGCGCCAGGATTGGGAAGATCAATTGTACCCGATACTGCAGGAATTGAACCAATCTGCCTATATTGCCATTGGAGAGATAGGAATCGACCTGTATTGGGATACTGCATTCAGAGAAGAACAGATTCAGGCTTTTGAAGCACAGTTGAAGTGGAGTATAGAAAAAAATCTGCCTGTGGCTATCCATTTCAGAAATGCTACGCAGGAGGTGGTGAAAAGTATCAAAAGAGTGGGGGAGAAAGCGTTGAGAGGAGTTTTCCACAGCTTTGGCGGCTCTAAAGCCGAAATGGAAATGGTCTTACAATTGCCTGACTTTTGGGTGGGGATAAACGGGGTGGTCACCTTTAAAAACTCCGACCTGCCAGAGACACTCCGGCATTGTCCCAGAGACAGGGTCCTGCTTGAAACCGATTCGCCCTACCTTGCACCGGCACCTTTCAGAGGGAAGAGAAATGAACCATCCTATCTCTCTTTCATCGTGAAGAAAATGGCTGAGATCTGGCAGGAAAGTGAAGAAGAGGCTGCACAGTTAACGAGCAGAAACGCTCGGCATCTTTTCGGATTATGGGTGGGTGATGGCGGTAGTGATGTGTGAAAACCGGGGAAAATATTTTTTTATTAAAAATAAATGGTCATTGAGGTAGTATATAATCGATAAATTCAGTATTTTTGCTCCCCAAATGGAACGCAAATGAATTTTTTTTTGTAATTTGCACCCGTTTTTGGGGGAGTTCTCCATTTGGAGAGATGCTCGAGTGGTTGAAGAGGCACGCCTGGAAAGCGTGTATACGCCAAAAGTGTATCGCGGGTTCGAATCCCGCTCTCTCCGCTCCAGAAAAAGAAAAAAGTCGTACAGATGATTTACAATATAAAACTCAGAAAATCAATTATTAATAAGAACAAAATTTAAGATCATTAATCAAAAAAATTGAACACACAATGAAAAAGTTATTTGCAATTTTAGCAATCTTCGGAATCATGTCTGTAGGATTGTCATCGGTTCTTTTAGCTCAAGAAGCCACTCCCGCTGAACAAACAGAACAAGTTGCCTCCGCCCCTGTTGAAACAGCCGCTGTCGCTGTAGAAGAAACATCAGACGGAGGTTTTCACCAGGCGCTTAAAACCAAGTTTATTGAGGGTGGGGCTAGCTTTATGAGTTTGATTGCAATCTGTTTAATTCTGGGTTTGGCATTCTCCCTGGAAAGAATTATCTACCTGAGTCTGGCTGATGTGGATCCCGATGCATTTCTGGATAAAATAGGTGACGCATTGGATAGAGGTGACGTAGAAGCTGCCAAAGATATTGCTCGTAATACCAGAGGACCCGTTGCATCGATTGTATACCAGGGACTGCTTCGTTTAGATCAGGGCCCCGATTCAGTAGAACGCTCCATTGTTTCCTATGGCGGTGTACAATCAGGTTTACTGGAAAGAAATCTTTCCTGGATTACCCTGTTTATCGCTATTGCTCCGTCACTCGGTTTCCTTGGAACAGTAGTAGGTATGGTTATGGCTTTCGATGATATCCAGAGAGCTGGAGATATGAGCCCGACGATTGTTGCCGGTGGTATGAAAGTTGCCTTGATTACTACGGTAGGTGGTTTGATTGTTGCCCTGATTCTTCAGGTTATCTACAACTACCTCCTCAGCAAAATGGAAGGAATCCTCAACAAGATGGAAGATGCATCTATTACATTCCTGGATCAGGTGATCAAATATAACGTTAAATACAAAAACTTGTAATCATCATGGCTGTAACTAAAATACACAGAGCTTCCAAAACAGCTCTCATCATAGGTGTGATCATCTCGATCGCTGTGATGGCTCTGTTCTACCTGGGAGGGCAGGTTCCCGCTCAGGAGAAGATCGCTGCCGATATGAGCCAGCCCAAATTTACCGATATTGTTTTGTACTGGTCTTATGTGCTGTTGGTGATCACTATCGCAGCATTAATCATTTTTGCAATCATGGCCTTTCTCAAACAAATGAAAGAAAGCCCGAAAAAAGCATTAGGTGGTTTTTTGGTGTTGGTAGGACTGGCAGCAATGTTTGTGATTACCTTTATTCTTGGTGATGGTACACTTTTGAACATCCCCGGATATGACGGTCCTGACAATCAGCCTAACACGTTGAAGATAACCGATATGTGGCTTTTCAGCTCCTATATCATGCTTATATTGACATTTCTGGCAATTTTACTCTTGCCTCTGTTCAAGAGGAAAAGATAATTGCGTCATTCAATGAAAAAATTAAAGAAAGGTTTTTTTTATGGCAAGAACAAATAGAAAAGTTCCGGCTCTCAACGCTAGTTCAATGGCGGACATTTCTTTCCTGTTGCTGACCTTCTTCCTGCTCGTTTCGAACATGGATGTTGATTCCGGACTGGCACGTCGTTTACCGCCACCGCCACAAACCGAGGAACAAACAACTGTGGATGTTCAGCGTAGAAATCTGCTGGTTGTACTGGTGAATGCCCAGAACGAGACAATGGCACAGAATCAGCAGGGCAGTGAATGGTATTCTTCAACGGAAGAACTGCGTGGTAGCGGCGGGAAGACACCACTTAAAGATAAAGTGAAGGAATTTGTCCTGAACGTATCGAACAGTGCTGAACTTCCTGAATTGACCGAGGAAGACTTCGGAGCTCCCATCGGTACTGTCCCGGTTACTTCTCAGCATGTTATCTCTATCCAGAATGACGCAACCACGAGTTACAAAACCTATATTGCGGTACAGAATGAAGTGGTAAGGGCTTATAATGAGCTGAGAGAAGAAGGGGCCAGGAAATATTTCAACACCTCCTATGAAGAGTTGACGGATGAGCAACAGAAACAGATCAATGATCTTTATCCTCAGCGCATATCAGAGGCCGAACCTAAAAATTATGGAGGAAAATAGATATGGGAAAATTTAATAAAAGTGGTAAAAAAGAAATGCCCGCGTTAAATACGGCATCCATGCCTGACTTGGTTTTCGCCATCTTATTCTTCTTTATGGTTACCACGACGATGCGCTCGGAGACCTTGATGGTGAAAATGAAACTGCCTACAGCTTCAGAAGTGCAAAAACTGGAAAAGAAATCATTGGTGACCTATATCAATATCGGACCTCCTATGGAAGCCCGATTGGGTACCGGTACACAAATGCAGCTAAATGACAGATTTGCACAGGTGTCGGAAATACAGGATTACATTGCACAGGAAAAGGCAAGTATGAACGAAGCTGACCAGCCGCTGATGACTGTTTCCATCAAAGCAGATGAAGAAACGCGCATGCAGTACATCACCGATGTAAAACAGGCACTCAGACAGGCATATGCATTAAAAATCAGTTATTCTGCCCGACAGGGAGGAAATTAAACATCACTGATATCTACAACGAGAAGCCGTCTCATGTTCAAACATGAGATGGCTTTTGTATTCTTATTTGCAGGTAGACAGCCTGGTTGCTGGTAAGATATTTACTATAATTTTCTACAATGGGTGCTTTCTTAACCGGGCCCATTCCATCACATTGGCAGGTGGACGTTGTGCAAGGAGCTCCTGTTTCATGAAATCCATGTAGGGCATCACATGATGAAAGAATTTATAATATCCCTTACAAAGATAATTTAATCCCTTATTACCGTATTTGTCTTTGATGAACCTGTTTTTAGGACACTCACCGTAACAGGCAAACAGAACGTCGCATTCGCGGCATTGTTGCGGAAGTTTGTTGAATTTGTCATTACCAAACGTAAGCTGTTCCTCGGAATACATCATTTCGGTCAGAGTTTTGCTGTAAATGTTCCCCAAACGGTATTCCGGAAAAACAAAATGATCGCACGCGTACACATCGCCGTTGAACTCCATAACTCCTGCATGACCGCATGTTTTGGCCATGGTGCAGACACCCGGCTGTTCTCCCACCCAATTGGCCAGCGTAGAGTCAAATATCTGAATGAATATTTTTCCCACATCCTCTTTCACCCACTCATCAAAAACGGTACACAGGAAATTTCCCCATTTCTCTGCCGGAACGGTGAAAGGAGCCAGTTCCACCTCATCATTCTCTTCCTGCGCGGTTGCCAGTCTTAAGGACGATTTATTTTTCCGCAATCGCTCTACGATGGGTGTGAACTGGACGTACTGACATCCGATTTCTTTGAAAAAACGATAGAATTCCAGCGGATAATCTACGTTGTAATCGTTTACAACAGCCATACAGTTGAATTCCACACCGTGTTTCTTCAACAATTCAATTCCCTTCATCACCCGGTGAAAAGAGGGTCGACCCATCTTGTCACGACGGTATTCATCGTGAAAATCCTGTGGCCCGTCGATGGAAATACCCACGAGGAAGTTATTTTCTTTAAAAAACGAACACCATTCATCATTCAGCAGTGTTCCGTTGGTTTGGATGGAATTATCGATCTGCCGGCCACCGGCATATTTTTTTTGAAATTCTATTGCTTTCTTATAGAAAGAGAGGGGGCGCATCAGGGTTTCACCACCATGCCAGGTGAACATCACCTGGGGCTGGGTCTGTGATTCGATATATTGTCGTGTGAACCGTTCCAGGAGCTCTTCGCTCATCACCTGCTGTCTGTTTTGGTAAAGATTTGCCTTTTCCAGATAGTAACAGTAGTCGCAATCGAGATTACATTTCGATCCTACCGGTTTTAACATCACATACAGGGGTTTGGCAAAGGGGGCAATAATAGACATATTGTTTTAATTTAAATGATAGACCTATAGTTTTTATTTATCGGACAAATATAAACAAAACAGATAAGTTTAGCGTTAAGTGCTCACAGATAAAATGAAAATTTTAATAAAATTATCGTATCAAACGAGCATGAACATGATTTTCAGACAAGTACATGATAATTGCGAGTACCTTACTACCTTAATGTAAAAGAATAAAATATTATCGTATGAAATGAGCATGAACATGTTTTGTATACGCATACATGATAATCGCGAGTTCAGTAAACTTAGACTTTTGCAGCACTTGGCAAGGTAGATTTATTTACGCTGCTCTCGTTTAATGCAAAAGTTTCATATTACCTCAATGTAAAATAATAAAAATTTATTGTATGAAACAAAAAGACAATTTGTTACAGGCCGGATGGCTGATTTTAAGAGTAGGAATTGGTATTTCCATCTTTTTACACGGATATCCCAAAATTACGGGTGGGGTAGAAACCTGGACAATGGTAGGAAGCTCCATGTCAAATTTCGGGATTGATTTTGCCCCGGCATTCTGGGGATTCCTTGGTGCTTTTGGCGAGTCGGTCGGGGGACTGTTGTTCGCGTTGGGACTTTTCTTCCGTCCCGCAGCATTGCTGCTTACCGGAACAATGGCAGTGGCGCTGGGGACCCATCTTTCAGCCGGCGATAATTTCATGATTTTTGGTCACGCCCTCGATCTGTTGATTGTTTTTGCTGCATCCATACTGATTGGTGCCGGTAAATATTCGATCGACGCAAAGCTATTCCCGAAAATAGCATAACGAATCAGTCCCTATATGTACGAAACCCCTTCTGTTGCAGGATACAGAAGGGGTTCGTTATGACATAAAAAAGGGTAAGCTTACTATATCGCGCCGCTACAACCAAATACCCTTGCTTCGGTCAAGACCTGGGGGATTCAATGGGAGCTGACCGTATAGGACTTACCCAACTGCAAAGATACTGTTTTTTTCCAAGTTACAAAAGAGTGAAATTGATTTTTTCTATTCAGGCCCTTTTTTTATCTTTGTAAACATAACTTTTACTAGGGAAAAAATCAAATCAAAACAGAGTAATCATGCATATCACAGATCGGTTCATCAAATACGCACGTATTGATACGCAGTCGGATGAGAACAGTCCGCAGACTCCCAGCACACAAAAACAGTTCAATCTAGCCAAGGAGGTGGAAAAGGAAGCCCGGGAGATGGGTCTGAGCGATGTAAGCCTCGATGACTATTGTTATTTTATGGCCACGCTCCCGTCAAACACAAAGAAAGCGGTACCGGTAATCGGTTTTATCGCTCATTTCGACACCAGTCCCGACATGAGCGGTGAGAATGTGAATCCGCGTATTGTGAAGGAGTATGACGGGAAGGAGATCATCCTGAATGAGGCAAAAGAGGTTGTTTTGTCACCGGCTGATTTTCCCGAGTTACTGAATCATGTGGGTGAAGATATCATTGTCACCGATGGTACTACACTTCTGGGTGCTGACGATAAAGCCGGTTTAGCGGAGATCATGACCGCGATGCAGTACCTGATCGATCATCCGGAAATAGAGCATGGCAAAATACGTATCGGATTCACTCCCGATGAAGAGATTGGCCGTGGTGCCGATAAGTTTGACGTAGCTAAATTTGGAGCCAAATGGGCATATACCATGGATGGAAGTGAAGTGGGAGAGCTTGAATATGAGAATTTTAATGCTGCGTCAGCCAGGATTGACATTCAGGGAAGGAATGTACATCCCGGATATGCGAAGGATAAAATGATCAACGCCCTTCATGTCGCCGGTGAATTAATCGATCTTCTTCCGGAAAATGAAAGGCCCGAGACTACAGAGGGTTATGAGGGTTTTTTTCATCTGATCTCGATGAACGGAACGGTGGATGAAGCAAAAATCTCGTTTATCATCCGTGATCACGACAGCCGGCAGTTTGAAGCACGCAAACAATCCATGGTACAGTCGGTGGCTGTTTTGAACGGGAAGTATGACAATCGCCTCAGGCTGGAGATGAAGGACCAGTATTACAATATGCGGGAGAAAGTGGAGCCGGAAAAACAGATTATTGATTACGCCTTTCGGGCAATGGAGGAAGTGGGCGTAAAACCCAACATCAAACCCATACGCGGAGGTACCGACGGTGCCCGTTTATCGTTTATGGGACTTCCCTGTCCCAATATCTTCGCAGGAGGGATGAACTTCCACGGACGATATGAATACCTGCCTGTGCCTTCGTTGGAGAAAGCATCGGAAGTGATTGTGAAAATTGCGGAGTTGGTGGCAAAAGAAGCGTAATGATAAAACAGAATAAGAAAATGAAAAAAACCCCTTTTACTGATCTGCATATCGCTCTGGGAGCTAAAATGCATGAGTTTGCCGGATATAACATGCCGATTGAATACTCTGGTATCATGGATGAACATCTGACTGTTGTGCATGCAGTGGGTGTTTTTGATGTATCACATATGGGCGAGTTTTGGGTGAAAGGGCCCAAAGCACTGGAATTTCTGCAACGGGTAACCAGTAACGATGCCTCGAAGCTTCAGCCGGGAAAAGCCCAGTATACCTGTTTTGTGAATGACAAGGGAGGGATTGTGGATGATTTCATCGCCTATTGTTATGAACCCGAAAAATATCTGCTCGTAGTGAATGCCGCAAATATTGAAAAAGACTGGGCCTGGTGTCAGCAGCACAACACCATGGGTGCCGAGCTGGAAAACGCTTCCGCACATATGGCACAACTGGCTGTGCAGGGACCGAAAGCGACGGAGACGCTGCAGAAGCTGACCTATGTCGACCTCTCTGCCATTCCCTATTATTCCTTCGTCACCGGGACCTTTGCCGGTGTGGACGATGTAATTATTTCCAACACGGGATATACCGGTGCGGGTGGTTTTGAGCTTTATTTTTATCCGGAACACGGTGCAGAAATCTGGGATGCTCTTTTCAAAGCCGGAGAATCATTTAACATTAAACCCATTGGCCTGGGTGCCCGTGATACATTGCGTCTGGAGATGGGTTTTTGTCTCTACGGTAACGATCTGGACGACACGACCACACCGCTGGAAGCGGGACTGGGATGGATCACCAAATTTGCGGATGATAAACCGTTTGTGGGTCGTCAGGTGCTGGAGAAAGAAAAGGCCGATGGCGTTTCGCGAAAGCTTGCTTGTTTTGAGTTAACTGAAAAAGGAATTCCCCGTCACGGATATACAATTGTGAATGAGTCTGATGAGGTGATAGGAAATGTCACTTCCGGAACGATTTCACCCGTACTGAAGATTGGGATTGGTATGGGTTACCTGAAGCCTGAATATGCGAAACCAGATACCGATATCTTCATCCAGGTACGGAACAAAAATCTGAAAGCCAGGGTAGTAAAACCTCCTTTCAGGAAATAACTGTTTATTTCTTCTCTTTTTTCATAAATAACGACTAATTTTGTGGCCTGAAACGTATTGTTTCAGGCCGGTTGGTCTGCTAGCAACTCCTTTATGGCAAAAAAAGCGAAGATAGCTCAGAATATTTTTTTTCTTCTCGGAGCCCTGGCACTGGGGATAATGATTTACACAACGGGAATCGGCAACATTTGGCGCGATATCATTCGCACCGGTTGGTGGTTTGTACCAATCATCGGCCTTTGGGTTGTGGTCTACCTCATCAATGCCTACTCCTTTTGTATCATTATCCGGGACGGGAGTCCCGAAACTGTAGGAATCAGGTTCTCACGGATCTTCAAATTGGTCATCAGCGGATTTGCCATTAACTATATTACCCCATTCGGGCTGATGGGAGGTGAACCCTATAAAATCATCGAGTTGCAGCCGGTACTGGGAATACAGAAGGCAACTTCCTCCGTTTTACTCTCCACAATGATGCATATTGTCTCGCACTTTATCTTCTGGATGGTTTCCATTCCGTTGTTGCTCTTTTTGGTTCCCGTGCTCTCCGACGTGGTTGAACTGGGTATCATCCTTTCCAGTGGTACCTCCTTCCTGCTGCTTTTCTGGGCTTTCAGGGTTTACACCAGAGGTGGGGTGAACAGAGCATTAAGAATAGGAAGCCGGCTGCCCTATATCGGGAAAAGGCTGAGGGCATACAGGAGCCAGAATCAGGATAAAGTGGATCAAATGGATACGCTGATTGCTGATTTATATAAAAACCGCAAGAAGGATTTTATTGCTTCGTTATTACTGGAACTTTTCTCCCGTTTCTTTTTATGTATAGAGGTGATTCTGATGATGCAGGCAGTCGGTAACCCGATCACTTACGGGCAAAGCGTGCTGATAGAATCTATCCAGTCGCTCATCGGCAATCTGTTGTTCTTTATGCCGATGCAGATGGGTTCGCGGGAGGGTGGAATTGTGATTGTGTATGGCTTACTCTCCATCCCACTGGCGTATGGTGTGTTTGTGAGCCTGTGCAAGCGGATACGGGAGCTCTTCTGGATCCTTGTGGGGGTGTTGCTGATAAAAATCAATCGCAGTAATTAGAAATGCTGAAGGGCCAAATACTCAGACGTAAATCATCTTCCTTGTCATCCCGCCGTCAATGATAAAATTCTGGCCGGTGATGAAACTATTCTCCGGATTCATCAGAAACAAGACCATACGTGCTATGTCACCGGCATCCCCCACGCGTCCTGCCGGATGCTGGAGATGATCCTCTTTTGACAATACTGCCTGCCTGGCCACAGATTTCTTCTTTAATGCCGATACATCAATCCATCCCGGACTGATACTGTTCACCCTCACATCAGGGGCGAGGCTCATTGCCATCGCATGGGTGAGCGAATAAATTCCCCCTTTGGTGGCTGAATAGGATTCTGTATTCGGTTCTGACTGAAAGGCCCGGGTGGAGCACATATTCACGATGGATCCTTTCATTTCTCTGAGGTAAGGAGTAAGGTATTTGCTGCAAAGAAAAGTACCGGTAAGGTTTGTGGCGATAGCCCTGTTCCATTCATCGAGAGAGAGCTCCTCCATCGGTTTGAAGACTTCGTAGACAGCGTTGTTTACCAGTCCGTACGACGGACCGAACTTCTTGACAGCTGCCCTGATGGATGAACGTATGCTCACTTCATTTGAGACATCGGTAATGAAAAAGGCACAACGGCGTTTGTTGAAATGGGGGCGCAACTCTTCCATTGCTTCGCCGTCGATATCGAAGATCGATAGTGTATAATCGTTATGCAGCAACTCCTGCGACACCATCCTGCCGATACCCTGGGCTCCGCCCGTAACGATAATGTGCTGCTTTTTCTTCATACAGATGAATGATTCCCGTCAGGGATAAATAACTCTCTTCCCTGCCAGCAGGGTGTTCTTTAGCAACGATACAATGGTCATGGGACCTACACCGCCGGGTACAGGTGTGATCCAGGAACATTTGGGTGCTACCTCGTCGAACATCACATCACCCGTCAGCCTGAAGCCTGACCTGGTTTTGTCACTGGGTACCCGCGTGGTGCCCACGTCAATCACAACAGCTCCCTCTTTCACCATATCACCCTTCAGAAATTCGGGAACACCCAGTGCGGCGATGATAATGTCGGCTGTGAGACAAATTTCCCTGATATTCGTTGTACGGCTGTGACACACGGTTACGGTACAATCACCAGGATATCCTTTTTGTATCATCAGCATAGAGACCGGTTTCCCGACGATGTTGCTTCGTCCTAAAACCACACAATGTTTGCCGCTGGTATCAATCCTGTATCTTCTCAACAATTCCACGATTCCGGCAGGTGTAGCTGAGAGGAAGCAGGGCATGCCCAACGACATACGTCCTACATTTACAGGGTGAAAGCCGTCCACATCCTTGCGGTAATCAATAGCCTCGGTAATTTTGTCTTCGGAGATATGCTTTGGCAGTGGCAACTGTACAATAAAACCATCGACATCGGTATCAATGTTTAATCGACCCACACAGGCGAGGAGTTCCTCTTCAGTTACATCTTGCTCATAACGGATAAGGGTTGACTTGAATCCCACCTCTTCACAGGCGCGTACCTTGTTGGCTACATAGGTCTCACTGCCACCGTCGTGACCCACCAACACCGCCACCAGGTGAGGTCTCTTTTCCCCGGCAGCAATGATCTGCGCCACCTCTGCGGCAATCTCCTGCTTAATTTGTGCGGCAACCGCTTTTCCGTCTATCAATTGCATGGTTGAATTTTTCAGTTTTTGTGTTTAATGTTCCGCTATCAACGTTCAGCAGTCAGCTATTAGCGTTCAGCTTCAGAATTCAGATTTTTGTATTCTTATTTCTTATTTCCTACCTTCTCCGCATATTTTTCATGGCTTGCTTACCGCCTCCTGTTGTCATCATGCGCATCATCTTGCGGGTTTCATCGAACTGTTTGATCAGTTTGTTCACCTCCTGTACGTTGGTGCCGCTTCCTTTCGCGATACGGGCACGGCGACTGCCGTTCAGTATTTCAGGGTTTGAACGCTCACCGGGAGTCATGGAGCGTATGATGGCTTCAATACCCTTGAAGGCATCATCGTCGATATCCAGATCCTTGATCTGTTTACCTACACCCGGAATCATGGATGCCAGATCTTTCAGGTTGCCCATCTTCTTGATTTGCTGTATCTGGGAGATGAAATCGTTGAAATCGAACTGGTTCCTGGCTATCTTCTTCTGCAGACGGCGTGCTTCTTCCTCATCGTACTGTTCCTGCGCTTTCTCCACCAGTGAAACGATGTCACCCATCCCCAGGATCCGGTCGGCCATACGCTCGGGATGGAACACATCGATCGCATCCAGTTTCTCACCAGTACCCACAAACTTGATGGGTTTGTCTACCACCGAACGGATGGAGAGGGCTGCCCCGCCGCGTGTGTCACCATCGAGCTTGGTGAGGATCACCCCGTTGAAATCGAGCCGCTGATTAAACTCCCTGGCTGTGTTCACGGCATCCTGTCCGGTCATCGCATCCACCACGAAGAGGATTTCCTGCGGGTTGACCGCTTTTTTGATCGATTCTATCTCTTCCATCATCTGCTCGTCGATCGCCAGACGACCGGCAGTGTCAATGATCACCAGGTCTTTACCGTGCTGGCGCGCGTAAAGAATGGCATTCTGTGCAATCCTGACAGGATTCTTATTCTCCTCTTCCGCATAGACAGGGACACCAATCTGCTCCCCCAGCACTTTCAACTGTTCAATGGCTGCCGGGCGATAGACGTCACCGGCCACCAGTAACGGGTTCTTTCCCCGTTTGGTTTTAAGCATGCTGGCCAGTTTACCGGAAAAGGTGGTCTTCCCCGATCCCTGCAGTCCTGACATGAGAATGACTGCCGGAGAACCTTTGATGTTAATATCGACGGCTGTGCCACCCATCAGGGTAGCCAGCTCATCGTGTACGATTTTCACCATCATCTGCTCCGGTTTCACGGCATTGAGCACATCCTGTCCCAATGCTTTCTGTTTGACCGTTTCGGTAAACTCCCTGGCGGTTTTATAGTTTACGTCGGCATCCAGCAAGGCACGGCGCACTTCCTTGAGTGTTTCGGCAACGTTGATTTCGGTAATCTTTCCCTGTCCTTTCAGTATCTTAAAAGACCGTTCCAGTCTGTCACTTAAATTTTCAAACATAGTTCTTTTTCTCTATTTATATTGTGATACAAAGATAATGAAAAAAGGTTTATCACGGTAAGAAGAGATAGATACGGTAGAATTCCAAATGGTTAATGAGTGTAAAAATAGCTTCTCTCAAGCTGAAACAATCTCTGTAAATGATGGAAGATCACGCGTGAAATGATGAAGTAGTAATATCAAATCTCTTAGTCTTTATATCATTCACATCATTCATAAAATAAAAAAAAGTTTTATGTTTGTAATATAATAACAAATAATATCCATTTAAAACAGACAATGTCTTCATCAGATCGTTTTGTGTTGCATCTCTCTGTTCCGGTCAACACTACGGACAAAGTGTTGCTGCCCGGTGAGACAACCTGCAGGAAGGTTGTCAGCGGCCATCACACTTTTAAGAAGGAATTATAAAATAAACAATGATGAGAAATAAGGTTGCCATTCTGTTTTTGATCTTCTGCACATCGGCTGCTTTTGGAAGAAACCCTTCGTCGGTAACACCCGTGAACCTTTTGTGCGAGTACCTCACCAATCCCACCGGGCTGGATGTGCGGCATCCCCGCTTCAGCTGGATACTCCAGGCCCGCAACGACAGTGAGTACGGTCAGCGACAGTCCGCCTATCGCATCCGGGTGAGCATCTCTCCTGAAAAACTAAGCAGAAACAAAGCCGATATGTGGGATTCCGGCTGGATTGACTCTGATCAAATGCAGCTGATTCCGTATGCAGGAAAGGAGCTGATGTCCGACCGTGTCTATTACTGGAAAGTAGCAGTAAAGGATGAGAGGGGAAGGGTATCAGATAACAGTAAAACAGCCACCTGGAGTACCGGTTTGTTCACTCCCGGGGATTGGACGGCCCGTTGGATAGGCAGTGCGCAACTCTTCGATTACCCGGCATCCGCGGGAAGTTGCAATATTGACGATCCATGGTTGCGCAAAACGTTCATGCTGAAAGAGAAACCGGAGAAGGCGACACTGTTTGTTGCGTCGGTAGGGTATCATGAACTCTATGTAAACGGCAAGAAAATCGGTGACGATGTTTTATCTCCCGCGGTGACCGATCATACAAAAAGGGCCAGATACATTGCCTATGATATTGCCGGGGAGTTGAAGCCCGGGCAGAATGTGATTGGTTTATGGCTGGGTGCTTCCTGGTCGGTCTTCGCCCCCTACATCACACCCGATAAACCGCGCACACCCCTTGCCATTGCGCAGGCAGACATCTATGACAAATCAGGGAAAAAGATCTCGCGCATAGAAACTGATGATACGTGGAGAACACATCCCAGCCCCAATAAGCTGGCTGGGACATGGGAGATGGGCAATTACGGCGGTGAGATATGGGATGCCCGTAAGGATATCGCGAACTGGTGCAGTGAGGATCTGGATGAATCGACCTGGGAAAAGGCAACGCTCTACAGTCCCAGGCTGACATTGTCGGCACAACGAACGGAAACGAACCGGTTGTTCGATGAAATAGAGCCTGTATCCATCGAGAAGAGAGCTGATGGCTCCTATCGTGTGGATATGGGCGTGAACTTTGCGGGCTGGACCCGTATCCACGTGAAAGGCAATCCGGGAGATACCATCCACTTCCTGTTTTCAGAAAGAGCGCAAAATGATCTTACCTTTAACATCCGAAGTGCCTTTGTCGTCGGTGAGTCGGGTGAAGGGGTATTCCGGAACCGTTTCAATTACAGTTCCGGCAGATGGATCACCATCAAGGGGCTGAAATCGGCTCCGGTGACAGCGGATATCCAGGGATGGATGGTACGGACGGCTTACGGTGATGCATCCCGGTTTGAATGTTCTGATCCGCTGCAGAACTGGATTTACAGGACGGTGACCTGGACCTTCGAAAACCTGTCGCTGGGAGGGTATGTGGTTGATTGCCCGCAGCGGGAACGATTCGGTTACGGGGGTGATGCACATGCCACCTCAGAGACTGGCTTGCTCAACTACAAGCTGGGAGCCTTCTACACGAAATGGCTTGAAGACTGGCGCGATGTACAGGGTACCGAGCCGATGGTCGGAAATATGAATGACCCGGCCTGGGCACACCGGCAGGAAGGGAGTGGCCGCCCACTGGGTGGAGGCGTGCTGCCGCAAACGGCACCTACCTATCATGGTGGCGGTGGCCCTGCATGGGGAGGCATCGTGGTGACATTGTCCTGGTTTGTGTATCAGTACCAGGGGGACAGGAAGGTGCTGGAGGATAATTTCGAAATGATAAAGGGCTGGCTCGCTTTTCTGGATACGCAGGTAGAGAACCATATGCTCAAACGCTATGGAGGCAGGTGGGATTTTCTGGGCGACTGGCTCTGGCCGGGAGCAACCGCGCAGGGGATGAATAATTACTCTGATGAGAATCTTTTTTTCAATAATTGTTACCGGGTATACAATCTGAAAACCGCTGCAAGGATTGCTGAAGTGCTGGGCAAACAGGAAGAGGCACAGCGGTGGAAACGGCAGGCTGCACTCTCGGGTGACGCTATTCACAAAAAATACTATCATCCGGATGATCACAATTATTCCGATAAGACGATGCGCAGTCTCGCTGCTGCTTTGTATGGTGACATTATGCCGGCAGCACTGCGTCAACCAGTTATGCAGCGCCTGGAGAAAGAAATTTTGCAACACCACAATGGGCATATCGACGTGGGAATTACGGGGGGTGCCATGCTTTTCAAAGTACTCCGGGAGGCGGGCAGGGATGACCTGATCTACGCCATGACATCGCAGACCACCTATCCGGGCTGGGGTTATATGCGTGAGAACGGCGCAACGACCATCTGGGAGATGTGGGAGAAAGATCTGCCCGGTCATTCCCTGTTGCATAGTTCCTATCTTTATCCCGGAGCATGGTTTATGGATGGTGTGGCAGGTATCAGAATGAAGACACCCGGATTCAGGACGTTTGAACTTCGAATTCCGAAACTTGCCGTGTCTCAGATATCGTGGGTAAAGGCGGAATACGACTCACCCGCGGGGATGATACGCTCCCACTGGAAGAGAGAGAACAGAAGTACGGAAGTAAACGTGACCGTACCTCCAAACTGCCGTGCCACTGTTTATTTCCCAAATGAAAATGGAAGGACGATCCGGGAGAAATCGGGTAAGGCCCGACAAACCGGGAAAAAAGAGGGATATACATTGTTTGAGATACCTGCAGGGACATATCAGTTTTCAAATTAAACAATGAGTCCCCTCCGATAAGTCTTTTATGCCTAAAATGTACAAAAAAACACCCTGATTTTCAATATGTTGTAATTCAGTAAAATCGGTTTTCAGGGTTTTCGGAGCAGACTCAACAATGAAACTATAAGCTTACATCATGAAACGAACCCTATTATATTCTGCAGCTGCCGGACGCTCCGGTAAACCATGTGCCGGTAACGAAGGGCAGTCGTTATTTTCATATCACATCATCAAAAATTATAAACATATTCGTCCTATGAAACACATTTATTTTTTATCAGTATTGATTGTGGCCATCCTGATGGCCGGATGTCAGGGAATAAAGACCGAAGTGGTCTCTCTGAAAGTAGAAATGCAGGAGAACCCCGAGGGGCTGGGCATGACAAACCCCCGTTTCTCATGGCAGATTTCCTCCTTGCAGCCTGATTTAATGCAGCAATCCTATCAGATCCAGGCAGCCCGGACGGAAGAAGACCTGAAAAAAGGACAAAATCTGGTATGGGATTCCGGTATCATCGAGAGTGACCTGTCGGTACTTATCCCATATGAGGGGGAAGATCTTATCTCCAGAGGCTCATACTACTGGCGCGTGAAAGTAAACACCAATCACGGAGAGACCGGCTGGAGCCGTATGGCGCACTGGAGTATGGCAATACTGAACAATGCAGAGTGGCAGGCTAAATGGATTGGCGAGGATGCACTCTCCAATCCGGGTGAAACAGCAAAGGGAAACACCCGCCTTGCTGCCCGTTATCTGAGAAAACCGTTTACGGCGAAGAAAGGAGTGAAAAGAGCCATGCTCTATATCTCCGGACTGGGGTCGTATGAGGCTTATCTAAATGGAAAACGGGTGTCGGACGATGTTTTCGCACCTACGGTATCCTGGTATCCCGGGCGTATTTACTATAATGTTTATCCTGTGACGTCGCTGCTGCAAAAAGATGATAACCTGTTGGGTGTGAAATTAGGCAACGGGCGGTTTTTCGGGATGCGGGAATCTGATACGCAGGTATTCGGCTTACCACGCCTGCTTGCGCAACTGGAAATTGAATACAACGACGGTACAACGGATGTCATCCTGAGTGACAACAGCTGGAAAGTAACCTCCAAGGGGCCGATCATCGCCAACAACGAATTCGACGGTGAAGAATATGACGCCCGCCTGGAAATGAATCAATGGTATACCACCGATTTCGAAGACAGTGCCTGGAAGGCGGTTGACATCATGCCTGCACCGGGAGGTGAGCTCACGGCACAACCCAATCCAAACATCCGGGTGATGGAAGAGATTCAGCCTGTACATATCACCCGGCTTGAAGACGGCAGGTTTATCCTTGATATGGGCCAGAACATGGTGGGATGGCTGCGTATCAATAACCTGAAGGGGAAGAAGGATCAGCCGGTCACCCTGCGTTTCGCGGAGTTGCTCAACCCTGACAGCACGCTCTACCTGGCCAATATCCGGTCGGCAAAGGTGACCGATATTTACACGCCGGCCGAAGACGGTTCATTCAGCTGGGAACCCTCATTCGTATATCACGGATTCCGGTTCGTGGAAATTACGGGACTGAATGAGCCACCGGAACTGTCGAACTTCATGGGCAGGGTGATTTACGACAAGATGGAGACAACCGGACAGTTCGAGACTTCCAACGAGATTATCAATCAAACTTTTCAGAATGCCTTTTGGGGTATACGCGGCAATTATCGCGGGATGCCTACCGACTGTCCGCAACGCGACGAGCGTCAGGGATGGCTGGGTGATCGTGCTACCGGATGTTTCGGCGAAGCATTTGTTTTCAATAATGCGCTGCTGTACAGTAAATGGGTACAGGATATCGAAGATTCACAAAGTCCTGAGGGAAGCATCTCGGTGGTATCTCCCCGTTACTGGACCATTTACAACGATGACGTGACCTGGCCGGCTGCCTGGTTTTATGCGATGAAGATGCTCTATCATCAGTATGGGGACACCGCTCCCATCCAAAAACATTATGCTTCGATGAAAAAATATCTGGAGCGCATTCAGCAGGTTTCCATGCAGGACTACATCCTTACCAGGGATACCTACGGCGACTGGTGCATGCCCCCCGAAAGACAGGATCTGATCCACTCGCAAGATCCGGCACGAAAGACGGCAGGAGCGGTGTTAAGTACCACCATGTATTACAGTCTGCTCAACCTGATGGCTGAATTTGCGGTGATAACCGGTAATCAGGCTGATATACCGGGACTGAAAGATCTTGCCGCAAAAGTAAAAGATGCCTACAATGTGAAATATTTCAATGCCGACTCTGCCCGGTACGATAACAACACCGTTACGGCCAATATCCTTTCTCTGCAGTTGGGCCTTGTTCCCGAAGGAAAGGAAGAAGCCCTGTTTGAGCAAATCGTGCAGAAAACGGAAGTGGATTTTGGAGGACATGTAAGTACCGGCGTATTGGGCATTCAACAGCTGATGCGCGGACTGACAAAATATGGAAACGTGGATCTGGCCTATAGGATTGCCACCAACAAGACTTATCCCAGCTGGGGTTATATGATCGAGAAGGGTGCCACCACCATCTGGGAGCTGTGGAACGGAGATACAGCCGATCCGGCGATGAACTCCGGCAACCATGTGATGCTGCTGGGTGACCTGATTATCTGGTATTACGAAGATCTGGCAGGTATTAAAAACCATCCTGAAAGCGTTGCGTACAAAAAACTTCTGATGGAGCCCAAATTCCCGGAAGGACTTTCTCACGTGAAAGCATCCTATCAGTCGGCTTACGGGGAGATAAAGAGTGAATGGACCAAGGAGAGTAATTCATTTGTCTGGCAGATTACCATCCCGGCCAACAGCTCGGCCATCGTGCAATTGCCTGCAGCATTTGATATCACCGTTCCACAGCAGGAGGGTGTGCGCGGCGTGACGGAGAGCGACGGGAAAAGTGTCATTGAACTGGGATCGGGAAGCTACCGGCTGACGGCCCGCATGTAAAGATTCAACGGCAGCCCGTGTCTTCGCCGGCAAGGTGGAAAAAATGGGATTCAATAGCGTGGCGATGTACAACATGGAGGGACTCAACGAGGACTACCTGAGGTTTCCGGCAATTCATCTTCACTGTCTACAACCAGCGTTGATGGCCGGGCAAATGGGTATATAAGACGACGCATCGCCTATAACCCCGGTGTAGTAACCGTCTGATAAATGGCATGGATATGTATTATTTATATTCAATATAAATAAAGATATCCTGCCATTTTTTTTATTTCTTTTGTATAAAATATTTGGTTATTAACATTGATTGTACAAAATTTGCATCTCTCCGTCACTACATTTTTTTCTGTGCGCATATTTTGCGTTAGTTTTTCTATTATTCTAACCATTCAATGAATTGCATGATGAAACGAGCATGAACATGTTCTATGACTGTTTCATGTGAATTCCATACGATACCATTGAAAAAATGTTTTAATCGTATGAAATGTAGTAGTTTTATTTTGCCGTTATTAGGTGTCATCTTATTGGCGTGTGAGGGAGAGATTATTGACCCGTTGAAGGGAAGTAAAAGTGTGCGTCTGAACGCAGAGATCGAGGGTATGAAAACGCGGGCTTCCCATACCTCCTGGGAGACGGGGGATGCCCTGGGCGTGTATATGAAGAGGTCGGGTGTGCCACTGGATGCCTCTGCTCTGGCACAAAACGTGAAATATGTGTATAACGACTCCACCGGTTTTGCCCCAAAGAATCCATCCGATTCTCTTTTTTTCCCGTTTAACGGATCTGATGTCGATTTTATCGGTTACTACCCTTACCGTGGAGATATCACAAATTTCACTTATCCGGTGAATCTCACGATACAATCGAATCAGGCAGCCATAGATCTGATGTATTCCGATAATGCCACAGGGAGGAATATGAGCAATCCATCCGTCAATCTGGTTTATTCACATCGGCTCTCGAAAGTGGTGTTGCAGATAGCACATTACAGATCCATTAATTTAAGCGGATTGTCGGTCATCCTCACTGGTGTGCCTACAGAGAGTAGTTTTAATCTTGTGAATGGAACACTCTCCGCACTTTCCGGTGTAGTAGATATTGCGTTGGGTGTAAATAATGAAGGTACGGTAGCTGAGGCTATCCTGCTTCCCGGAACCGATCTCTCTGCAAGTCATCTTTGGTTTGTATTGGGAGATGATCAGGTGTATCACATCCCTTTGACGGGTATAGTAACCAGTTCCCTTGCCCAATCCACCCAATATCTCTTTAACGTCACACTTTTTACCGAGGAGGATCCGCTCATCTCCACCGGAGAGATTACAGACTGGCTCACGGCGCCCTCACAGACGATCACTGCTGACCGTACCGGTGATCTTCCTCCGGCCATCAAAGGTTCGAAGACAGATCCCTACACGGTGTCGCAGGCGATAGCCAATCAGGGAAAAACAGAAGTATGGGTCAAAGGGTATATCGTCGGGGCTTTTGATGGAGCCATCAGTAAGTTTGTTACAGATACAACCGGACAGGTGAGGACCAATGTTGCACTGGCAGACCTGGCAACGGAGACCGAAATTGCCCGTATGCTTCCGGTGAATATCACCACCCTGTCAGCAATGAAAAATGCACTCAATATTGTGGATAACCCTGGTAATATTGGCAGACCCGTGATGATCAAGGGTAATCTGGCAGCCTACTTTTCGGTGCCCGGATTGAGAGAAACGACCGATTATCAGTTCCTGGACTGATAAACAAAAGAGTGCTTTCGGTTGTTTGTTGATAAACTATATGGATGAGCAAGACAGCTTGTAAGGACAAGAGTGTGATTACCTGTGATGAGGCTAGGTTTACCTGCAAGAAATGTGGCGCAACGGTAAAAAAGGGGACGCAGGCCTGTAAACCGAAGAAGATAAAAAAATAGGAGATGCTCTCTCCTGTAAGGGGTCGCGGTCTTGTCTGTGATCCTGAATGAACTGACGAGGGTGAATCATGTGTTGATTCACCCTCAACTTAATATACTCGATACTACAAAGTATTCAGCTGTAATTTATTTAAACTCTTTCCACATCAGCAGAGCGCGGGCGATGGCATTCTCAACGATGGGCGCCATCACGGCGTAGCCCGCTTTATTGGGATGCACGCCATCCTCCGAGAGCTCCTTGGGGAGGCCGTTGCGTTCATCGGCCATGGCGGAGAAGAAATCACAATAAACAACACCGTGTGTATCGGCATACTGTTTTAACCGCTTGTTTAATTTCACAATTTTGGGAGCAGGCTCCAGTCCGGGGCGCCACGGATAGTCGTATGCCGGGAGCACAGAGCATAACACCACCTGTATGCCATGTGCCTGAGCCAGCTCTGTCATGGAGTAAATATTATCTTCAATCATCTCCAGTGTCGACGGACCCGTATTGCCGGCGATATCATTCGTACCGGCCAGAATCACCACCACCTTCGGCCACAAATTGAGTACATCCTGACGGAAGCGAAGCAGCATCTGGGGTGTGGTTTGTCCGCTTATTCCCCGATTAATAAAGGGTTTTCCGGTAAAAAACTCCGGCACCTGTGTGATCCATCCCTGTGTGATGGAGTTTCCCATAAAAACGACTCTGTCGTCACACATTCTGGTTGGGCCCAGCTTCTCATTATCTTCTCTGAAACGATTTAGATTGGCCCAGTCCTGGGCTTCTGTAATGGTTATCCAGCACATAATCGATGTAAGCAGTAGAAACAGTTTTCTCACATTCATTATTTTTTGTCTTTTTTATTGAAAGGTCAAAATTAGTTATTTTAATCTTACTGCTAACCCTGTTCATCGATTATTTTGCACGATATGTCGATAATTAGCACTAAAAAAACTAAAATAGGCTGCTACAAGTGCTTTCGGTCTGTTTTAAATCGGTAAATTTGAAAAAAATTTATTCATCGACATGCATAAAAAGACCAGGATTATCGTTTTTGGCTCCATTGCAATATTGATTCTGGGGATGGCTTTTTTCCCCGCAATTAAACGTCAGTTTGCTTCAGCCAGTCAAAATGAACCTCCGATCCGGGAAAGAGAAGCCGGAAGGTCGGAGCTGGTAGTAAACGCCACCATATTACAACCACAAACACTGAACAATATGTTCCGCATTACAGGGGTACTGCTCCCTGATGAGGAAGTAGACCTTACGTTTGAGTCGCCGGGAAAGATCACGCACATTTACTTCCGGGAAGGGACGTATGTGCAGCAGGGCGCCTTGCTGGCCAAAGTAAACGACGCCCCCCTACAGGCTGAACTCAAAAAGCTGGAAGCGCAACTGCCGCTGGCGGAAGATCGGCTTTACCGTCAGCAGACACTGTTGGAGAAGGATGCCATCAGTCAGGAGACCTATCAGTCGGTATTTACCCAGCTGGAGACATTGAAAGCCGATATTGAGTTGGTGAAAGCACGTATTCAGCAGACGGAGCTACGGGCACCCTTCAGCGGTATGATCGGACTGAGGCAGGTGAGTGAAGGTGCCTATGCCTCGCCCACCGTAGTTGTTGCCAGCTTAACAAAGATATCGCCCCTTAAGATTGAGTTCTCCCTCACCCAGAATTTTGTGAATATGGTCAGACCGGGTACGGAGATCACTTTCACGGTAGAAAACGACCTGAAGGAATACAATGCTTCGGTCTATGCGGTGGAATCGCGCCTCGATGTACAGACACTCAGTCTGTTTGCCAGAGCACGTTACAATAATGTCGACGGAAAGATGAAACCGGGCCAGTCGGCCAGTATCCGAATCAAACTGGATCAGATCGACAACGCCATCGTGATCCCAAGCATCTCCACGGTAAAAGAGATGGGACGGGACATCACCTATGTCTATGAGAACGGAAAGGCGAAAGAGGTGGATATCACCACGGGCATGCGCACCTCCTCCTCCGTAGAGGTAATCAGCGGTCTCTCCGTGGGAGATACTCTGCTGACTACCGGGGTGATGCAGCTCCGCAGCGGCATGCCGGTAAGAATTGACCGAATGATTCCAAACAGTGTAGATTAAAGAGATGAACTTTTCCGAACTAAGCATCAAACGACCGGTACTGGCTACGGTAATGGTATTGATAATCATTATCTTTGGCATTATCGGCTATACGAACCTGCCGGTACGGGAATACCCCAGCGTAGACAACCCCGTCATTACCGTGAGCGTCTCCTACCCCGGAGCCAACGCCGAGGTAATCGAGAACCAGATCACCGAACCGCTCGAGCAGAACATCAACGGTATTCCCGGGATTCGTTCGCTCGTGAGTCGCAGCAGTCAGGGAAGCTCCCGCATCACCGTGGAGTTTGAGCTGAGCGTCGACATGGAGACTGCCGCAAACGATGTAAGGGACAAGGTATCCATTGCCCAGCGTTATCTGCCGCGGGATGCCGACCCACCCACCGTTTCCAAGGCCGATGCCGACTCCGACCCTATCATGCAGATCACCATACAAAGCCCTACCCGCTCGTTGCTGGAGCTCTCCGAAATTGCTGACCTCACCGTGAAGGAGCGGCTGCAGACCATCTCCAACGTGAGTGCGGTGGAGATATGGGGAGAATACCGCTATGCCATGCGCCTATGGCTCGATCCTATTCGAATGGCAGCCTACAATATCACGCCCATGGATATCAAGAATGCCCTTGACAGGGAGAATGTGGAGCTTCCCGCCGGTAACATTGAAGGAGACCAGATATCCCAATCTATCCGCACCATGGGCTTGATGCAAACCCCGGATGATTTTAACAACCTGATACTGATTGAAGATAATTTCCGCATTGTTCGTTTCAAAGATGTGGGTTATGCTGAGCTGGATGCGGCTGACCGGCAAAATATCCTTCGCCGGAATGGCGTTCCAATGGTAAGTTGCGTGATCATCCCGCAGCCCGGCGCAAACCACATCAACATCGCCGACGAGGTGCGGCTGCGTATGGAGCAGATGAAAAAAGACCTTCCGGAAGATGTGATCCTGGATGTGGCGTTCGACAACACCAAATTCATCCGGGCATCCATTGCTGAAGTACAGTCCACTGTGATTATTGCCTTTATCCTGGTCGTCTTCATCATCTTCGTCTTTCTGCGTAACTGGCGGGTCACCCTGATACCGGCAGTAGTGATTCCGATATCTCTCATCGGCATTTTCTTTGTGATGTATCTCGCCGGATTTTCAATTAACGTGTTGTCGATGCTCGCCGTGGTACTTGCCGTGGGTCTTGTGGTGGACGATGCGATTGTGGTGACCGAAAACATATTCCAGAAGGTGGAGGCCGGAATGGATCCCGAAGAAGCTGCTATTGCCGGATCAAAGGAGATCTTTTTCGCCGTGATATCCACCACAATCACGCTGGTGGCCATTTTCTTTCCGATCGTTTTTCTGGAAGGAATGACCGGACGGTTGTTCCGGGAATTCAGTATCGTGATATCGGGGGCAGTGATCATTTCCGCATTTGTGGCTCTATCCTTCGTACCCATGCTTTCATCCAAGTTACTAAGCCGGGAAAGAAAGAGAAGTAAGTTTTATGACAAGACAGAGATTTTCTTCAACGGAATGAACCGGTTCTACGAAACGACGCTACGAACCTTCTTCCGCCGCAAATGGCTTGTCCTTCCTATCCTGATCCTTTCTGTGATTTTGATCGGACTCTTCTGGAACATCATCCCCGCAGAGATGGCTCCGCTGGAAGACCGTTCGCAGGTGATGATCCGCAGCACAGCTCCGGAGGGTGCTACCTTTGAGTTTGTGCGGGATTATACCGACCGCATCGCCACCATTGCCGACTCAATTGTCCCGGAAAGGGAGTCAAACATCATATTCACCCGTAGCGGCTTCAGCATGGTCCGCCTCATCTTGCCCGATATGAGCGAGCGGGATAGAAGCCAGATGGAGATTGCCACAGAGCTGACACGAGGCGTGCGAAACGAAACAGCCGCACGTGCCTTTGTGCAGCAACAATCTACCTTCGGAGGACGCCGTGCCGGGATGCCCATTCAGTATGTGCTGCAGGCGCCCAGTATAGAGAAGCTCCAGGAGTTTATCCCTCCCTTCATGGAGAAAGTAAATCAGAGTCCCTATTTTCAAATGGCCGATGTGGATTTGAAATTCACAAAACCCGAAACACGGATTAACATCGATCGTGATAAGGCTGCGATGCTGGGGGTGAGCACCCGCGATATAGGACAGACATTACAATACGCCCTGAGCGGACAACGCATGGGTTACTTCTATATGAACGGAAAGCAGTATCAGATTTTGGGAGAGATCAACCGGCAGCAACGTAACACGCCGGTGGATTTGAAGACCATCTATATCAAGAATAACAACGGACAAATGATTCAAATGGACAACCTGGTAAAACTGGAGGAATCGGTTGCCCCACCCCAGCTCTTTCGGTACAATCGCTTCAACTCGGCTACTATCTCAGCCGGCCTGGCTCCCGGCTATTCTCTGGGAAATGGATTGGAAGAAATGGATCGCATTGCAGCCGAAGTACTCGATGACAGTTTCAGAACCGCGCTGGAAGGTGAGTCGAGAAACTTCCGGGAAAGCTCATCGAGCCTTTTGTTTGCTTTCGGGCTGGCTATCATATTGATATTCCTTGTCCTGGCAGCACAGTTTGAAAGTTTCAAGGATCCTTTTGTGATCATGTTTGCCGTGCCTATGGCGCTATTCGGCGCCTTGTTGTTTATGTGGCTGTTTGGGGTAACAATGAACATCTACAGCCAGATCGGGATTATCATGCTTATCGGGCTGGTAGCGAAGAACGGTATCCTGATTGTAGAGTTTGCCAATCAGCGTCAACAGGCAGGGCTCAACAAATACAAAGCAATTATTGAGGCTTCCGTGCAACGACTACGCCCCATCCTGATGACCAGTATATCCACGATTCTTGGAACATTGCCGCTGATGTTTGCCAGCGGTGAGGGAGCCAACGGACGCATTGCCATGGGCACGGCAGTCGTGGGAGGCTTGCTGATCTCCATGGTGCTCACCCTGTTTGTAGTTCCGGTAATGTATATCTATTTCTCCACCGACAGGGAAGCCAAAGAAAGGAAGAAAAAAGAACAAATGAACCATGCATAGGACCCTATCCAAAATAGTTTTGCTCTCCTGTTTTCTGATGCCGGCCATTGCCCGGTCGCAGGAGGTGATGGATCTGCAGGAGTGCCTGCGCTTAGGTCTGGAAAACAATTATGACCTCCAGATCACACGCAACGAAGCGCTGATATCCGGCAACAATGTCACGCCGGGCAATGCCGGATTTCTTCCCGAGATAACCCTAAACTCGGGATACACGCTCCGAAACAATAACTCAGACCAATTTTCTGCCGGTGAGGAAGAAACAGTACAAACACGCAATGCCAACACCGGCACCCTGGATGCGGGTGTAAATCTCAACTGGACCCTGTTTGAAGGATTTCGGGTGCAGACAAACTACAAACGCCTGCAGGAGATGCAGACTATCGGAGAGCTGAACACCCGCCTGGCGGTGGAAGGTTTTATCGCCAATCTCACAGCAGAGTATTACAATTACGTGCAGCAGCAGCTCCGGCTGGGAAACCTCAAATATGCGGTGGCCCTGTCCAGGGAACGACTCCGCATCGTGGAATCACGCTATCAGGTGGGATCACTCTCCCGACTTGATCTGCAGCAGGCGCGGGTTTATTTCAATGCCGACAGCTCACTGCTGATCCAGCAATATGAAATTCTGCACAGCTCCCGCATCCGTCTAAACGAGATGATGGGCGGAGATGTGAACCATCTCTTCGCAGCACAGGATACCACCATCCGGTTCGATGCAACATTATCGAAACAACTACTGCTCGATGCCGCACTGCAGCAGAACACCATCCTGCTCCTCGCCGTGAAAAACAAGACCCTTAGCGAGCTCGAACGAAAGAACCTGCAGAGTCGCAACTATCCCTATCTGCGCCTCAACGCCGGATACGGGTTTACGCACTACAACTACAACAGCGGCACACTCGACCGCCAACGCAACTGGGGTCCCACCGTGGGGGTAACACTCGGCTACACGCTTTTCGATGGCTTCAATCGCCGCAGGGAACAGAAAAACGCGAGGATATCCATTCAAAACAGGGAACTGGAGGTAGCGCAAAGTAAACTCGCTTTGCAAAGCGATTTTGCCAATATGTGGATGGCTTACCAGAATAACATTGAACTGACCAATCTGGAGATCGAGAGCCTTGAAAACGCCAACCTCAATTACGAAATCGCCATGGAGCGTTATAAAATTGGCGACCTGTCGGGACTTGAACTCAGAGAGGCGCAAAACAGCCTGCTGGAGGCCGAACAACGTCTCTTAACCGCACAATATAACACCAAGTTGTATGAAATTTTGCTGCTGCAGATTAGCGGTAATGTCGCAGCCTATCTGAATTAAAGGGTGGATACAAAAGTGAAGAAGGTGGTTACCAGTGTCAACAGGAATGCACGTAGGAAAACATTGGCATTCACCCTGAAATAGAGTCGGATTGAATGCCTGTCCCAGATAGTGGGGATGGCCAATCTGAATATTTTCCTGTCCATCGGCGCAAAAATAGACAAAAAATGAGAATGGAGTCAATACTGTGAAAATATTTCCGGAAATCAGAGAGGTGAGACGATAAAAGGGAAATGATTTATATTTTGAAATTGATAATCAGAAATTATACATTCTTTTTTCGTAACTTTGTAAACTTTTTAACAATTGGCAATTCATGTTTTACTCTACCTGTTTGGATATTTAAAACTGATTACCAGATTAGCAATGGAATAAGAACTACAATTGATTCAGTATGGACAAAATTCAGGAAATCACTACAAAACTTTACGCAGAAGGAGTGGAAAAAGGCAAGGAAGAAGCCGACAGGATTGTTGCTGAGGCAAACGCCTTAAAGCAACGAATTTTGGACGATGCCAACGCCCGTGCCCGGGAAATCATCACCGCGGCTGAAAAAGAAAACGAAGCACTGAGAACACATACCGAAGCAGAACTTAAGTTGTATGCGGCACAGTCGATAGAAGCCTTGAAAACGGAGATTACCAATCTCGTAACAGACAAATTAGCCACGTTGAATGTGAAGGCTGTGTCGGCAGACAAGGTATTTATGCAGAGCCTGATTGTTGAATTGGTGCAGAACTGGTCCGGTGACACAAAGTTATCGGTAGGAGTCCAGAATCCCAAAGAGCTGGAGACATATATTGCCTCCAACGCCAGGGCTCTCCTTGATCAGGGATTGAAAATAGAAGCAGTGAATGGCATGCAGACAGGATTCATCGTGTCACCCGAGGATGGTACCTATAAAGTAAAATTCGGAGAAGAGGAGTTTATCGAATACTTCAGGGAATTTTTACGTCCCCAGATACAAAAGCTTTTATTCTAAATAACCGTAGATTATTTATTCTTCTTTATCCATCAGGTTTTGCATATGCTTTTCAAAAATCAATATTATTATTTTATTGCCGGTCTTCCCGATTTCTCTTTCGACAGCATGAAGCTTCCTTTCACGGTGGAAGAATTCAGTGTCATGCTCGATGAAATATTGAAGCCGGGAGATAAGAAGCTGTTGAGCAAATATTTCCTTAAATATGATAGCGATAATCTCTTCCACTTGTTGAAGAACAAGGATTCAATGTTGAATCTGATCGGAAAGCTTTCCCGTGAAGAGTTATTGGCCGTAGTGGAGAAGGTCAGGGAAGATCTTCCCGTCAGCAATGAAAAGATACCTCCCTACTTCGAAGAGTTTATCAGAATATGGCTGGGTGATGACGTTCACGATGAGAGTAAGTTGTGGGAAGATCTGATCACTTCCCTGTACATGGACTACGGTATCGATGTGAAAAACAGCCTGATATCCGGATGGTTCGAACTAAACCTGAATATTGGAAATATCCTCTCTGCCATTTATGCCCGCAAATATGGTATGGATGTTACAAAGGTGATTGTCGGCAACAACACGGTCGCAAAAATTATCAGGGAAAATGCCGGCGTGCGCGATTTTGGTCTCGAACAGGAGCTCGACTATTTCGATGTCATCCAGCGCATCTCGGAAGAGCCCGATATTTATGAAAGGGAGCGTAAAATAGATCATTTCCGTTGGAACTGGCTGGAAGAGAATACAGTGTTCGATTATTTCAATATTGAGCAGATCTTTGCTTATCTGTGTAAACTGCAAATATTGGAACGCTGGGTAAGCCTGAACGCCGAAGAAGGCGAACGTGTCTTCCGTGAGTTAATTGCCGGTCTGAAAAACGAGATCAAAATGCCGGAGGATATGTAACGTCGATACAAGAAAAAGATCATATATGTTAACAAAAGGAACAGTACAAGGAATCATAGCCAACCTCGTGATAGTGCAGGTGGACGGACCAGTTGCACAGAATGAGATAGCGTATATTAACCTGGAGGGGACGCTGTTGATGTCGGAGGTCATCAAGGTTATCGGGAAGAATGTTTTCGTACAGGTGTTTGAGAGTACCCGCGGACTGACCGTGGGTGCAGAAGTGGAATTCCGTGGACATATGCTCGAGGTGGTGCTTGGGCCGGGGCTTTTGCAACGTAACCTCGACGGACTGGAGAACGACCTGGACAAGATGGATGGTATCTTCCTGAAAAGAGGGGATTATACCTTTCCTCTTGATGAGGAGAAGTTGTGGCATTTTAAGCCGATGGCACAACCGGGTGACAAGGTCACTGCCGGGTCGTGGCTGGGTGAAGTAGATGAGAATTTCCAGCCGCACAAAATCATGGTCCCTTTTGTCATGAAAGATGATTATGTAGTGAAAAGCATCGTCTCCGAAGGGGATTATAACATATACCGGACAATTGCCATTGTGACAGATGGGAACGGCAAGGAAACCGAGATCAACATGGTGCAGCGATGGCCGGTAAAAGTGCCGGTGACTACCTACAGGGAGAAGCCCCGGCCCTATAAGCTGCTCGAAACGGGTGTGCGCTCCATCGACACGCTGAACCCTATCGTGGAAGGCGGTACCGGATTTATCCCGGGTGCCTTTGGAACGGGTAAGACGGTGCTGCAGCATGCCATCTCCAAACAGGCCGAAGCTGATATTGTCATTATTGCCGCTTGCGGTGAACGGGCCAATGAGGTGGTGGAAATCTTCACCGAGTTCCCCGAGCTGATCGACCCACATACCGGGCGTAAGCTGATGGAACGAACGATCATTGTAGCCAACACTTCCAATATGCCGGTTGCAGCGCGTGAAGCCTCTGTTTATACGGCTATGACCATTGGTGAATATTATCGTTCCATGGGGTTGAAGGTGCTGTTGATGGCCGACTCCACATCGCGATGGGCGCAGGCACTCCGTGAAATGAGTAACCGTCTGGAAGAACTCCCGGGTCCCGATGCCTTTCCCATGGACCTGTCGGCGATCATCTCGAACTTTTACGGCCGGGCAGGCCATGTGATCCTGCATAACGGCAAGGAAGGCTCCATTACCTTTATCGGAACGGTATCACCCGCCGGCGGTAACCTGAAGGAACCGGTGACGGAGAACACCAAAAAGGTTGCCCGCTGCTTCTATGCACTGGAGCAGGAACGGGCCGACAAGAAGCGTTACCCGGCCATCAACCCGATTGAATCCTATTCCAAGTACATTGAATATCCTGAATTCGAGGAGTATGTATCGACCCATATATCCC
Source organism: uncultured Proteiniphilum sp. (assembly GCA_927407015.1). Taxonomy (GTDB): domain Bacteria; phylum Bacteroidota; class Bacteroidia; order Bacteroidales; family Dysgonomonadaceae; genus Proteiniphilum. The sequence goes on from CAKMJT010000036.1 coordinate 65,895, forward strand.
CTGACTGGACATTGAAAGTAAACGAAATCAAAACCCGTCTACTGCGGGGTAAGGAAATCGCCGAACAGATCAATATCCTGGGTGATGACGGTGTCCCCGTAGATTATCATATTACATTCTGGAAATCGGAATTGATTGATTTTATTGTCTTACAACAGGATTCCTTCGATGATATAGATGCGGTAACCTCTATCGAACGGCAGAAACATATCCTGGATCTGGTCACCGATATTTGTCGAACAGATTTCGAATTCGACCACTTCAATGATGTTGCCGATTACTTCAAAAAACTGATTAACATAGGCAAGCAGATGAATTATGCAGCGTTCAATTCAGACTCGTTCCATGATTATTACACACAATTGAATGAGTTGGTATCTCTGAAACGCATAGGATAATTCGATCATTCAGTAAGAAAACAATAAATCGGTCATTCAGCTAATCGAGATAACATGGCAAAAGCATTTCAAAAAATATATACGCAAATAACACAGATCACCAAAGCTACCTGCTCGGTGAAAGCAACCAAGGTGGGCTATGATGAATTGGCTACCGTAGACGGAAAACTGGCACAGGTAGTAAAGATCATTGGCGATGAGGTGACGCTACAGATTTTTGAAGGAACGGAAGGCATCCCCACCAATGCAGAGGTAATCTTCATGGGCAAGCCACCCTCGCTCCGAGTGGGCGCGCAGCTGGCAGGGCGTTTTTTCAATGCCTACGGAGATCCTATCGACGGAGGACCTGTTCCTGAGGGTGAGGAGGTCGCTATCGGTGGTCCCTCCGTAAACCCGGTAAGAAGAGAACAACCTTCAGAACTGATCGCCACCGGTATATCAGGTATCGACCTGAACAATACGCTGGTATCCGGACAAAAGATACCTTTCTTCGCCGATCCCGATCAGCCGTTCAACCAGGTGATGGCAACGGTGGCGCTGCGTGCCAAAGCCGATAAAATCATTCTGGGTGGGATGGGAATGACCAATGATGACTATCTCTACTTCAAGAACGTCTTCAGTAACGCGGGTGCATTGGACCGCATCATCTCCTTTATGAATACGACGGAGAACCCCGCTGTAGAACGTCTGCTCGTCCCCGATATGGCATTGACGGCAGCCGAATACTTCGCAGTGAGCAAGAATGAAAAAGTGTTGGTATTGCTTACCGATATGACATCTTATGCTGATGCCCTGTCCATCGTATCCAATCGTATGGATCAGATTCCGTCGAAGGACTCCATGCCCGGATCACTCTATTCAGATCTGGCAAAAATATATGAAAAAGCAGCTCAGTTCCCCTCTGGAGGATCCATCACCATCGTGGCCGTCACCACACTATCCGGGGGAGACATCACGCATGCCGTACCCGATAACACCGGCTACATCACGGAAGGACAACTATTCCTGCGACGCGACAGCGACGTAGGTAAGGTCATCGTAGATCCGTTCCGTTCTCTTTCCCGCCTGAAGCAGCTGGTGCAAGGTAAAAAAACACGAGAGGATCATCCTCAGGTGATGAATGCCGCCGTGCGTTTGTATGCCGATGCCGCCAATGCGAAAACAAAGCTGGAAAACGGGTTTGATTTAACTGACTATGATCAGCGAACGCTTTCATTTGCAAGGGATTACTCTGAGAATATCCTTGCCATCGATGTGAACCTGGATACGGTGGAAATGCTGGATACAACATGGAAACTGCTCTCCGAACATTTCAAACCGGAGGAAGTAAACATGAAAAAAGAAATGGTGGATAAATACTGGCAATAATGGCGATCGGGTTTCAATATAACAAGACTTCGCGCCAGCAGCTGGAGAAACAGCTTAAGGTGCGTGTACGGGCGCTTCCCACGTTGCAGAACAAGGAGACGGCGTTGCGTATGGAAGTGAAAAGAGCCAGGACAGAAATAGATTTACTGGAAAAAGATCTTGAGGCCAAAGTACAGTCGTATGAGAAAATGGTGGGTATGTGGACGGAATTCGATCCTACACTTTTAAGTGTGAAGGATGTGCATCTCTCTAAGAAGAAGATAGCCGGGGTACTCCTTCCTATACTCGACAGTGTGGAATTCGGTGTGAAGCCGTTCAGCCTCTTCAATCGCCCCAAATGGTTTCTCGACGGATTGAAAACCCTCGAGGAACTGGCAGAAATCGGGATACGACGTGATTTTCATGAAATGAAACTGAACCGGCTCGAATATGCGCGGAAGAAAACGACTCAGAAAGTAAACCTGTTCGAGAAGGTACAGATCCCCGGATACGAGGACGCCATCCTGAAGATTAAACGTTATCTCGAAGATGAGGAGAATCTGTCCAAATCATCTCAGAAGATTATGCGTGCTCATCAGGAAAAAAGAAAGGAAGAGGAAGACGGTGTATGGTAGCGAAGATGAAGAAATTTACGTTCCTGACGTTCCACAGGGACTACGACCAGTTCCTGTATGAACTACGCGATCTGGGAATGATACATGTGGCGGAGAAAGACAGAACGTCAGTGCACCAGGAGGAATTGCAGCAATTTACCGCTTCATTCAAACGGTTGAATGAGGCTAAAAAAATATTGGAGAAGAATGTTGATAAAAAAGCGGAGGATTTTTTCAATGAAGCCGATATAGAGCTGGGAAAACGGATACCTGCAGACATAGAGAAGATACAACAAACGATCTCGCTGCTGAACCAGCAATTGCAGGTCAGTACAAAGGAACGGGATGCATTGCTCCCCTGGGGGAATTTTAATCCGGAAGATATCAAGCTTTTGGAGAAAGCGGGTTACAGACTGAACTTTTTCATTATTGCCGAAAACAAGTATAATCCCGCGTGGGAAACCCTGTACGATGTACTGATCGTGAAGAGTAGCGGTTCGAAAATCTATTTTCTTACGGTGACCAGGAATGATCAGGTGGCAGATGAATTGAACCTCGAAGAAGTGAAAATGCCCGGAGTCTCCCTGGAATCGCTCAATAACCTGATTCGTTCGCTGCAGGAAAAGATACAACGACAGAAGGAGAAATTGAAGAGTCTGTCGGCAGACCTGCCTTCCGTCAGAGCAGCTATCAGGGAGCTGGAAGCGGAAATGGTCTTCACAAAAGTTGTGCAGAACACGACACCCATTGCAGAGAACAGGGTGATGCTGTTACAGGGATGGGCACCTGTGGACAATGTGCCTGAAATAACGGATTATCTGGAGTCGAAAGATGTCTTTTTCGAGATGTCTGATCCGGCCCCTGAAGATGATGTTCCCATTAAATTCAGAAACAACTGGTTCGCCCGTCTTTTCGAACCGATTGCTGAGCTTTACATGCTGCCCAAATACAATGAAATTGATCTGACTCCTTATTTTGCCCCTTTTTACATGTTATTTTTCGGGTTGGCATTAGGGGATATGGGTTATGGGATGTTTTTGCTGGTGATAGCGACGGTGGTGAAGATAACGCAGAAAAACAAACTGAGATCCAGCATTAAGGCTATTTTGTCGCTGGTACAGGTACTGGGATTCTCTACCATGATTGCCGGTTCATTGACAGGCGGTTTCTTCGGCTTTGCTGTTTACGACCTCGATAACCCTTTTTCTCAGGCCCTGAAAGAGAAAGTATATTTCAATAACAATCAGATGTTTGTTTTGTCGCTCGTGCTCGGGGTGATACAGATCTTGTTCGGGATGTGCATCAAGGCGGCGAACCGCATCAGTCAGCTTGGCTTTATTCACGGATTGTCCACCATTGGCTGGATCGTTTTTCTGGTGAGTTTCATCGTGTCGACACTCTTCAAGGATTTCATGCCGATGTTCGGTACGGTACATCTGATTTTTATCATACCGGCTCTGATCCTGATCTTTTTCTTTAATTCGCCGGGGAAGAATCCCCTGTTAAACCTGGGACTGGGTTTATGGGATACCTATAACATGGCTACCGGTCTGCTGGGTGATGTCTTGTCGTATGTACGCCTGTTTGCCCTGGGGTTGTCGGGAGGTATCCTGGCCAGCGTTTTCAACAGCCTGGCAGCGGGCATGAGCCCCGACAATGCGATAGCCGGGCCCATAGTCGCGATCCTTATCTTTCTGATAGGGCATGCGATTAATATTTTCATGAATGTGCTGGGAGCAATCGTACACCCGGTACGTCTGACGTTCGTAGAGTTTTACAAGAATGCGGAGTTTGCAGGAGGAGGGAAGAAATATACTCCTTTTAAACAATAGAACCATTTTCTGTATCAGAAAGCGCTGAAGACACATAGGAGAGGAAGAAAACAGAAACAGATGGGTAAAACCGCGCATGGAAATGGTTGAATAAGTATATGATAACGGGTTATAATAAACAGATAAGATTAAACAACATACATAAAAAAGTGAATAAATGGAAACAAATTTATTAATTGCCTATGCCGGTATTGCGATTATGCTTACCCTTGCTGGCATTGGAAGTGCCTATGGGGTAACAATCGTTGGTAATGCAGCCATTGGGGCCGCGAAAAAGGTAGACGGGAAGTTTGGTAATTTTCTTGTGTTGACGGCGTTGCCCGGCACACAGGGATTGTACGGGTTTGCGGGATATTTCATGTTCCAGAATATCTTCAGCATTCTGACTCCCGAAATAACATTATTCCAGGCCATGGCTACCCTGGCTTCAGGACTTACGCTGGGATTTGTGGGGTTGTTTTCGGCACTACGCCAGGGACAGGTCTGCGCAAACGGTGTGGTTTCCATCGGACAAGGTCATGATGCCTTTAGTAATACGCTGATTCTGGCCGTATTCCCCGAGCTGTATGCTATTGTGGCGCTTGCTGCTGCTTTCCTGATGGGCAGTGCGGTTGCGGTATAATGAGCAGGAACATCCTCAGGATCATACTGGAAAATGGGTATCACAAGGTGAATTATCCATTTTTTGACGGTCTATTCCAATGTCATACATCGATACCGGATCATCAACCGGTTCTATGTGGGTAGAAACGGTTACCGGTTCATCGAACATGTGAATGATGGTTTCTTCCACATCATCCGCACAATCATGTCCTTGTTTTACGGTCCATTCACCCGGTACAAGCAGATGCATGGATATAAATTTCCGCTGGCCGGCAACGCGTGTCAGCAGGGAATGATATTCAACCTGATTGGCTGACAGAGAATCCAGGTAAGCCGTTATTCTCTGCAGATCCTCTTCAGGGATGGACGCATCCATCAGACCGCTGGCAGAACGGCTGATCAGCTTATATCCCGTATAAATAATGTTGAGACCCACTGCAATGGCAATAATGGGGTCGACGATGAGCCATCCCGTGATCATCACAATTACGATACCCGCAATCACACCCACCGATGTCCATACATCGGTCATCAGATGCTTCCCGTCGGCTTCCAGCACAAGCGATTTTCTTTTTTTCCCGTTTCTGATCAGCGTGAGTCCGACAGCCAGATTGACAAAGGAGGCCAGGAAGGAGAAGAGCAGACCTGTACTGATATTCTCCAGCGGTACCGGATGGATGATCCGGGGTACTGCAGACCAGATGATGCTGAAGGCTGCCATCAGGATCAATGCACCCTCTATGGCACTGGAAAAATATTCAGCCTTGCTGTGCCCGAATTCATGTCCTTCGTCTGCCGGTTTCTGCGATAGATTGAGCATGACAAGTGCAAATACCGCCGCAAACAGGTTGACGAACGATTCCAGTGCATCCGACAAAAGCCCCATGGAACCAGTGACGTAGTAGGCATAAAATTTCAGGAGTATCGTCACTACTGCCGCTGCAATAGAGAGATACATGAATTGCTGAAGTGAGGGTTGTTTCATTGTGAACCGCATGATAATACTGTCATTTTCGTGAAACAACAAGTGCAGATGCAAAAAGTTTGCCTGATGTCATCGCAAGAAAATGACTAAATGGATGGAACAAAAATAGTCATTTTAATCGATTGTTTGCCTTTTATCCGTTTATAATTACCGTTACAAGGGACGTAGACTGGCAGAGCTGCGGTTATCAATGGTGACCTTAAAGGCGGCAGGGTTATCCAAACGTTTTTACCTTTCCACCGCAAACACCCACGTACCGGAACCCAGATCTTCGATCAGGGAAAATTCGTTCCTTCTTTGGTAAGGTACGGGTTCGTTGTCCCTGCGTATTTGCTGTTTTCTGGAAAAGAAAGGAAGATATACATCCGCACTACTGTTTGCTGGAATGGTTACTTCGAACAGGAACGATGTATTGTAAGCATTCGGTGATGCCCGTATTTGATTCTATGATTTCTTGGTTTATGAAAGTGGACTTTCAAAAACCTCCAAAACATTCGGAGTCGATGTGGAGTTTTTAGGAGTTTCTCTTGGAGTATTTACCAGGAAGCAGTTCGGCAAGATCCATGGTGTAGTCTTCGTCATAGTCGTGGATATGACTCAGCACATAAACCATCCAGTCACGGAAGTTCACATCGGCAGCCTTGCAGTACCCCAGCAATGAGTACATGACAGCAGCATCCTCGGCAGCATCATGGTTACCGCAAAAAAGATAATTTTTTCTTCCCAGGGCCAGGCCTCTCAGGCTGTTTTCCGCCAGGTTATCCAAAAGTTTTGATAACCTGGCTGAAAATGCCATCCGGCCCATTGCCTTGTATAGAAAGAACTTCATGTTTTGTGGCAATCACGAGGCAGCTGAGAACACGGCCATAATCTGTTCCCTGTTAACCTCATGCAAAGAGATGAGAGTGAACCCGCGGGAATGGCTCATCGATGTGATAGGCAAGATGCCCTATTACCAGAAGCCGGGGAATGAAGAAAACCTGAAAAAACTCTTGCCGAATTACTGGAAAAAGGAGGAAACTGGCGAAACTCCAGTCAAAGTCTAATAATCCTCTAATAATCCTCTAATAAAATATCTACAGGCACTCTAATAATACGCTAACAATTTACTGAAGAATCCGAAGTTGTCGGCAAATGCTCCGGAATAATCAAGGGGTAGTTATTCGGGTGCTTACAATAAGAACACCTGTTTCATCCTTTGTGGGCGGTACCGCCCACAAAGGATGAAACAGACTTGGAGATTAAATTAAAGTGGTATACTTTTCGATTGAAATACTGGTCTACTTTTGGGGAGAAATAAACACCCAATACGGTCTCACGAATGGAGTTGTAACCCTCGAAGGCAACAAACAACATCACAACAATATGTTTATGGCTGGTGAATCGCTTCACATACTTATCAGCACCCAACGCTTTGGAAACCTTTGTTATTTTTGACTTGTCCAATAAATTTAGCAGCTGTGTAAAGATCGGCTGTCCGCTAAAATTTGTACCTTTGCCTATGTTGGTTATCCTTATTTGTGTTGCAACAGTAAAGGTAAACCTTCTGGGGGAATTACCGAAGGGGGTTCCCCTTCATTTTAGCGAATATTTTTTACCGGACACCAATGAAATACAATCAAAAGCAATGACCTACACGATGCAGGCCTTTGCGGATGATCCATGGAGCCTCGACATGCTCGACCTGCTGCGGGACTCCGTCCATCATCGCAATGAAAATGACATTGGAGAAGCGGTCAGGAAAGATATGGAAGAAAGACTGGACAAACTGCTCGAAAGGACTCCGGTTTACACGAAAGAAGACGGGGAGAATACCGAACTTGACAAACTCAAAAAAGGCATTGCCAAACACCGGGACTATATCTTTACCTTTCTCGCCAATCCTGCTGTTCCTCCCACGAACAACGACTCCGGGAAGGCATTGAGACCGGCCAGGACCAAATTGAAAGTCAGCGGGTGCTTCCGCTCCGGGGAAGGAGCCGGGAACTATACCACCGTTGACTCCGTCATCCAAACGGCGGTCAAGAACGGACAGAACCCCTTTGAGGTCCTTCAGGTTATTGCAACCCTTTCTCAAGCGTAGTTTCGTGTATAGCATAGTTATTGACGAATAGTCAGGACTCTCTGTCTATATGACCGGGGGTATACCTGAGTAGTTACAAAATATCAATGGTTGAAAATTTCACATTAAGCAGATCGTATTGGGAGTAACTTGTAATATGAATTGCTCCAGCTGTTTTGCCATTGATGATATCTCCCTTAAAACCTAACGGACCTTCTTCTGCGCCACAATTGTAGATTGAGATATTCTCATACAGATGAAATCCTTTATCGCTAAAAGGTTGACCCGGAAAATCTGTTGTAGCCCTTAGGGCTGCTTCCATTGCATCCATGATAACGAGGTTAAAAGCTTTGTGCCCTTTTCCTCCAAAAAAGCCTACACTTGATGCTCTCCAGTTATTTTCCGCAGTACAATATTGGTACGTATTATTTTCACACATGTTTTTTCCACTAGACCATGAAGCCATGTCATCGTCGCCGTTGTTTCGAAAACTGCAATGCTCAACAACGGAGTTTTTGCTTCCGCTGGCTAAGTTAATGCCATCTGCATAATGATTTCGAAACCGGCAGTTTTGAACCATAAGGTGGTCAGTTCCATCTATCCAGCCGCCACATTCGAAATGTTCTATCCATAAATTTTTGATTGTGGAATTTGAGCCAAAAGAACCCATAATTCCATTTCCAACTTGACCGTTTCGATTGTTTGGGAAAACGAAATAGCGTCTGTCGTTTTTAGTCGTGATATATAATCCATCAAGCAGTGTATTGCTTTGATTTGTTTGAATGCCTCTTTTTGAATATGTTTCTTCATTATCGGATGATGCTGAAAAATGAAGTTCAGTATACCACATGCCGGCACCGATTATTTTTGTATTTTGCTCGTCAATGGTTATTCTATTAGCCACATCATATTTACCGGAAGGAATATAAATTGTCTTTCCCCCATTTTTGGCTATAAATTCGTCCAAAGGCCCGTCAGAGACATTATAGCTGACTTTTTTCAAGTCTTTTATTGACTCAAATTTTACTGGAGCGGGAATGGATTCAAGTTCAATGAAATCAATCGTATAAGGAGTCTTGTTGTCGTCAACTTTCACTAATTTGAAAGTAGCTCCTTGCGGTATTTTGTCGGAAAGTTTAATGCAAATATCGTCAAATCGCATTCGTGCAAATTTGTTTGACGCCGGTAGATTGTCGGGATAGGTTTGACCTGTCCTTAACGCATATTGCCATGCCCAATAGAAATCGAGAGTTATATTTCTAACAAACGCTTCGTTGACATACAAGGCAATTGTTCCTTTTGTTCCGCCTCCATTCTTGCCGTCCGGTATAGAAAAACGAATCACCATTCCATCAGCACCCTCATCATTCCCCCACTGAATGTATGAGTTTTTCTTTATGAGTTGTGTTGCAACAGCGTTTGTGGCTTCACTTTGCAATTCACTTTGCACCGTTGTTGGAGATAGGAATAAGCCATTACTCACGCATTTTTCCGGTTCCGCTTCATATCGCTTGTACGGCCGGTCATGGTATCCCCGTTTTATCGCGTCATCCCGAAAAATTACGCTTTGAGGAAAAATACTTGGAAAGCTCACAAGAGAAATTACGGTTAATCCCAAACCCTAAAAAAATAGGTAATAGAAAATTGAAAAAATCCGTATAAATATTTGTTTATAAGGTTTTTTTATCGTTACTTTGTATTACCTAATTAGGGAATATATGAAAACAAAAACAAATTATCCAGACTGGGCATTG
>CAKMJT010000037.1 GCA_927407015.1 uncultured Proteiniphilum sp.
AGTCAGAATCAGTAGATTATACTGAGAACCTGATGTACCTGCAACTTCCGGTTCATTTAGCGTATAAAGTTGATGTAACTCCCGGAACACGGATCGTGTTTCATGCCGGTCCTTATGTTGCTTATGGTGTGGGTGGCAGCAGAAAAGCCGATGTAGGTGATTTAACTAATGAATGGGACGTGGATAAAATCTTCGGTGACGAAGCCCGTCAGTATAAACCCTTTGATGCCGGATTAGGTCTTGGTGTTGGAACGGAATTCGGGCCGCTTCTCTTGGATATCGGATGGGATATGGGCCTGGTAAATATCTCACACATCGATGACGAGAATGTGAAAAATCAAAACGCGTACCTCTCGGTAGGATATAGATTCTAATTATTACAGGTACTATTTTTCAGAACCCTGCACTAACCCTGCAGGGTTTTTTTTGTCCTCTTCTCATTGACCCTGCACTGATATGAAGCACGTTGCAGTGCATATATACCCTGCTGCAGTGGAAAAAGATCTATGAACATCTTCCGTATCATTTCCTTTGGCATTCTGCTTCCAAATATACATGTTAATTTTTTATTATTTAGGTAGATTTAAAAGAATATTTATATATTTGCGTAACAAAATGCAAAGTACATTAATGAATTATCCAATTTAAAAAAATTAATTCGTGAGTTTAATTTTTAATAAGGTATTTATGAGAAAAAAAATCTACGTTCTTTTTTTCCTATTCCTGTTGAGTTTAGGGACAGTTTTCGCCCAGGTTCGCGTGACGGGCAGCGTGGTGGATGAGAATGATGACCCGGCCATCGGAGCTACAATTCTCATAAAAGGGACATCTACCGGTGCCGTGACTGACAGCAATGGCAATTTTACTATTACAGCTCCATCCACGGGGACATTGATTATTTCTTATGTTGGTTATGTGACCCAGGAAGTGCCTGTTCGTCCCAACATAAGGATTGTGTTGGTTCCTGATTCTGAAATGTTGGAAGAAGTCGTTATTACCGGTGAGTTTGGAATGAAACGTGTTGCCCGATCAGTGGGTTCGGCGGTACAGAATGTGAAAGCATCCGACATCATCGATTCAGGAAGGGATAATTTCATTTCGGCATTGCAAGGACGCGTTTCAGGCATGAATGTTACATCAACCGGGGGAGCACCCGGTTCATCAACGACGGTCGTATTGCGAAACATCACCTCCATATCGGGTAACAACCAGCCTTTATACGTGATTGATGGTGTTCCCATGAATAATTCAACGTTTGACCCGCTCAACATGTATATTGGCGGGACCGAGCGGTATTCAGTGCGTAACCTTGACTTTGCATCGAGAGGAAATGACCTCAATCCGCAGGATATTGAATCCATGACGGTTTTGAAAGGAGCTGCCGCTGCAGCTCTCTATGGTTCTGACGCCTCCAACGGTGCGATCATCATCACAACCAAAAAAGGACAGGCAGGGAAGGGGCGTATTCAGTACAGCAATTCCTTCCGATGGGATCAGGCGTATGGCTTTCCTGAGATGCAGGATAAATATGCCAATGGGGCTTATGGCACGACCAATTATTATTATACCAGCAAATTTGGAGGATTATATCCCCAGGGGATGAAATTGTACGACAATGTGGATGCAGTCATGCAGACCGGATTTGTGAACAAGCACAATATATCTGTCGACGGTGGCAGTGAAAGGGCTACCATACGTGCAAGCATGTCTTACCTGGATCAGGTAGGTGTGGTGAAGACGACCGATTATTCCAGGTTGAATCTCTCCCTGTCGGGCCAGGCCAAGATAACCGACTGGTTTGATTTTGAAGGATCCATGCAGTATACAAATACAAACAATACGAAAGCATTGAGAGGTACCGACGGTCCTCTATACAGGGCTATGCTCTGGCCGATGGTCGACGACATGTCCAACTATCTGGATGCTGACGGTGCACACATGAGGTACCCGGATTATTATATTGATACGGATTTACTGAATCCACTCTTTGCGATGTACCGGAACAAGTATTTCGACAAATCAGACAGGTTTATCACCAACATAGCGGCTACCCTTTTTCCGGTGGAGAATCTCTTCGTAAGGGCACAGATAGGATGGGATGTAGGTATGCAGACATTTGAAACATCGCTGCATCCCTATTATGCAGCCAACAATGGTGGTGTGGGTGAGTATCATATTTCTCAATCCAATTTCTCTGATCCCACCATCAATATCATCACGGGCTACAACACAACGTTTCTGAATGAAGACCTAACCTTTGGTGCACAGCTGGGGTATCACCAGCAGGAGAACGGAGTGATCCGACTGACGACTACGGGATCTAAGTTTAAGGTGATTGATTTTCAATCGATCAATAATACTGACCCGGCAACCATTATTTCTGCCCAGAGAAATACCAAAAGAAGAATTCAGGCTTTGTCGGCTCAGTTTGAGTTTGGCTATAAGAATATGGCATTCATCACGTTGAGAGGAAGAAACGACTGGTCATCCACCTTGCCAAAGCAGAACAACCGGTATTTCTATCCCGCCATGGAGCTGTCATTCGTTCCTACAGACCTGGCATTCCTGAAAGAAAATAACTATCTGACCTATTTGAAATTAAGAGGATCTATCGCCCAGGTCGGTAAGGATGCCGGCCCCCTGGAAATAGATCCTGAGCTGGTTGCGACTGAACTGACCGGTGGCGGCTACAAATACGGATTTACGGGACCCAACAGAAATCTCAGACCCGAGATGACCACCTCGAAAGAGATCGGCTTCGATACCCGTCTGTTTAATGACCGTGTGAATGCCGACTTCACTTATTTTGCCACCCATTGTGCCGACCAGATTGTGAAGGGATTCAGGTTAAGCTATGCCACCGGATTCGTGTTGAATAACATGAACGTAGGCACCTTTGATACCTGGGGATGGGAAGCGCACATCGACGGAGACATCATCCGTGCACAAAACGGACTGATATGGAATGTTGGATTGAACCTGTCACATGTGCAATCTGAGATTGTCTCACTTCCCGAGAATGTAACTGAATATTACAATCCCTATACCTGGAACTCAGGAAACATCCGTAACGGGATCATGGTGGGACATCCCATCACCACCCTCACCGGTCGAGCCTACGAAAGGAACGATGCCGGAGAGGTGCTGATCGCTCCTACCACCGGTCTGCCGGTTGTCTCTCCCCAATGGAGTGTGATTGGCGACAGGGAACCGAAATACAGATTCGGGATCACAACAAGCCTGAGTTACAAGGAATTCTATCTTTCGGCCATGTTTTCCGGCAGATATAAAGCGACGGTGGTAAACGGTACGAAACGATCGATGATGACAAGTGGTACAAGCTGGGAGTCGGTAGATCTGAGAGAGAGCATGCCGGTAGTTTTCAACGGTGTGTTGAAAGACGGCAATGAAAACACGGATAACCCGACCAGGAATCATATCGCAGTGGATTACAGTGCCTATGGAACATCCATTTACGGTGGCGGTGACGAAGACTGGCTGGAGAAGGATGTGAACTATCTGCGACTGCAGGAAATGAGGATATCCTACAGGATCCCTGCCAGATTATTAAGCAGAACAAAGCTGATCTCACTGGCGAATATTTTTATTGCAGGAAACGATCTGATGACATGGACCAACTACTCCGGTATCGATGCAGTAGGCAATACTGTCTCGGCAGCTGCCGGTGGAACGGGTGGTGAAGGATATGATGTTTGGTCGTTGCCTAATCCGCGGAGTGTATCGGTTGGTTTTAGTATCACTGTAAATTAATAATAATCATATGAAAAAAATAATATTTTATCTTACAACCCTGTTTCTTCTGACTACAAGCTGCGAAGAATATCTGGATGTCAATAAAAATGTGGATGCTCCCGATTACGTGGAAGGATACCTCTATCTGGCTGGTATCACGCAACAGTATCAGGGAGTCTATTGGGATGTGCGGGCTATTGCCCCCATGACACAAATGATGGGTACAACAGGCTATACCAGCTTTGCCAATCATTATTACAGTGAAGGGAGTGATGCCGGAGGGGAAATCTGGCGTGTTGTATACTGGAATCAGGGGATGAACCTTGAAAACATGATCAATCAGTCGCTGGAGGCTGAAGAATGGACGCTGGCCGGCATCGGCTATGCCATCAAGGCATTCTCCTGGGATATGATGACGAAAGTGCATGCTGAGTTACCGATGAAAGATGCTTTCGTGGATGGGCTGCTGGCACATAATTACGATTACCAGAAAGATATCTATACGCAGGTGCGGGAATGGGCCTACAAAGCGATTGAATTGCTGGAGACACCGGACAGTCATGAATATGGTTCCAAAATTAGCGGCAATGATTTTATTTACGAAGGAGACACCGATCAGTGGATCAAATTTGCCTATGCCGTGCTGGTACGTAATCTTTCTTCCCTTTCAAACAAATCGAATTTTGTGGCCGATTACGCACCGGAGCTGCTGGATTGTGCTGCCAAATCCTTTCAGACGGCGGACGATGATGCCGTGGTAAAGCTTGCAGGAGGATCACAGCAGGCACCCTACAGTGCCTATAACAATTTCTGGGGAACGGCAAGGGGAAATCTATCCTATTCCTATTTTCAGCATGAGTATGCTGTGCAGCTGTTTACAGGTACGGTTCCCAAATATGATGAATCAAACGGTGAGAAGATAAGAACGGAGAACAACAATTATTATCCTTATGCGCTGGCTGATATGCAGATTATCTGTGATACCTTGCTGGATGTTCCCGGACATTATGACCCCCGGGTAGCCGTCAAATTATCCACTACCTCCAACCCGATGTATGAGGATATTGACAATGCCGACAGTGTGAAAACCTATCGTTATTATGGCGGTTCGCTTACCGGTGCTTCCGGACCCATAGGTACCGCACCCTCCTTTTATGGCAGAACAAGGACATCGCAATATCCGACACCTGAAAACCCCATCTCTACGCATGACGGCATTGGGAAATGGATCTATCGTGACAATGCTCCTTATATCCTGACCACCTGTGCAGAAGTGAAGTTCTGTCTGGCGGAAGCGCTCTGGAAAATGGACCGGAAAGCGGAAGCACTCGATGCCTTTAAAGAGGCTGTCAAGGCAGATATTGCGTTCACAGCGAAATATATCTATCCCGGGAAAGAAGGCGTAGCCCAGGGAGGGGATAAAATAACGGTCAGCGTGTTTAATAGCCTGGCACAGGAATACATCGCCGGTCCCTATGTAGAAGGGTTAACCTTGGCCGATTTCAGCCTCTCACATATCATGATGCAGAAATTTGTGGCCTTGTATCCCTGGGGTGCTCCAGAGGTGTGGGTGGATCAAAGGAAGTATCATTACGATGTGGACTTCTCGGGAGAATATCCCTCCAAGGGAAATGGCTGGGATGAGACGCAGGTAGAACAGAAATGGGATTCCAACCCCTCTAAGGTGTACAAGGGATTCTATTTAAGTCCCGCCCAGGTGCTGCATCGAAAGGGAACATACAATGTGAAGAACGAAGGATCTCCTGCCTACAGGATCAGACCCCGGTATAACTCCGAGTATATGTGGAATTTAAAATCGCTGGAGTCGCTGAAACCTGTTTCAGGTACAGCGGATAATTACCACACATCCATTCCCTGGTTTGCCTATCCCGGAGAATTACCTCAATAACGTGATATACATTTAAATTTAGCATATTATGAAGCATTTAAAATATATATCTTTTTTCCTTTTGATAGGATTGATATCGTGCGATAAGCATGTCATTGAATACGATACCGAAACGATATCAGATGTTGCTGAGTTTCAGCTTCATTATTTCGTGCCGGTTACTTCCGGTTCTGCCAATAATATTTACAAGGTTGAAATTAATGATCAGCTTTATGCAAATGATCAATCGACATTAAGTACTTACAACGCCATACCGAATGGATCTGTCGGACGTTTTTATACCACCACAACCGGTACAAATAATATTAAATTGTACAAAGGAACTGGCCTGGAACTGGTGTACAACCAGAACTGTACTTTAACGGAGGGAAAACAAAATATCTTTGTGTATGATTTGGATGAACCACCCCTTGTTTTTGATAACGGATTTCCTTATGAGGCCAACACCACGGAATATTCGGATACCACTGCCTGGATCAAGTTCTACAATTTTCTCTATGAAAGCGTGGATCAGCCGACGAACCTCAGGTTGCAATACCAGTATCAGTATCCGATTGAATACGATGAAAAGGGAGTAGTGATCCGTAAAAGTGAATGGACCAATCTGGGAACACCGGTTTCGTTCGGTGAGACTACGGGCTGGCTGCCCGTGATTGTGCACAAGAGTGTAAATATCTCATCGGGATATGCCCGGTTGGATTACAAGATAAAGGTGATTGATGCAAACGGGAATGACACCGGTGATCTGCAGGTGATGAATTCCAGCAATAAGTTTGTGAACTACTCAGACTGGTGGACCACGTATGTGGGAAGGCGATATCATCATACGATTTCTGGTATGAGAGCTGCAAAACCCACTTCTGCCGTGAGAGTGTTTACTGCATTATGAGTTTACAGAAAAGAGGGAGCAACTGCTCCCCCTTTTCATTTAAAGAATTGCATTATATGATAAAACTGAGCAAAGGAATCCCTTTTTTTTCACTCTTGATAATTTTTATTCATGCATGCAGCATTTCCCAAAATGTACTACCTGTACCTGTCATAGATCTTCCAGATCGTCCTCCCGGTGCTGTCACTGGATCTGAATTTTATGCAATAACCGCAGATTTAGACCTTGAGGAGCGTGAAGAACAGATCGTTAAAGAGATCACTTGCGGGAATTTTCCTGATTTTATGCGAAATTTGGTGCAAATAAACTGTTCCATCGTCACGAAGGAGGGTAAAAATATTTCTGCTTTTTACCGTGTGATGCCAGATTATTTGATGATAGGGAGTGATGCAGATTTTTTCAGAGTACCCATGACGCCCCAATCTGCACAGAAGATTGCTGATATCTTTGGTTGTTTTCTCACCACAAGCAAAATATGTGACGATATTTTTGATGCTGCAGTTGTTAAATTGGAGCCGTTTCCTCTCACACAAAACAGGGATTCATTTACAACTTTTTATCTGCATAATCAGATTATTGAAAAACAAAGGAAAGGGGAAAAAGGATTGATAGCAGGAATCAAGAAAGATGTGATTATAAGCTCAGCTGTAAGACAGGATCGACTGCCCAACAGAGTTGCAATTTACGGGTGGCATCAGCCTGACGGTAATCCCATTCAACCAGTCTATGCCGGCCACGTTGATTGGTATGTCGATTACAGTCATGGAATCAGACTCGTCCACCGGATAATATATGTGAATAATCAGCCCACCGATTATAAAGATGTTTTGAGGAATCCCGATTTAAAACAGTTGCTTTCGAACGAAACGGGTGTGATGGATTTTTTTGCGTACCCTTATTAATTTACTTTCATGTATAAGAATGTATTATTACAAGTACTATTATTGTTTTCCGTGACAATGAACGGGCAGAACAGCTGGATCCGCGTGAACCAGATCGGTTATCTGGAAGATGATGTGAAGGTGGCCGTCTGGATCAGCAAGGGTATTCAGCACAATCACTCGTTTCAGCTGATAGACGTAGCTACGGGGCATCCTGTCTTTCAGGGTGACAGTGTGAAGGATACCGGTAGGATATGGGCATTTGAAAATTCTGCCCGTTTGAACTTTTCAGAATTCCGGACGCCGGGCCATTACTTCATCAAAGCCGGTGATACACAATCGCCTCCTTTTCGGATTGGTGATAATGTTTATGCGGATGCAGCAGACATACCTCTCAAATACATGAGACAACAAAGGTGTGGCTACAATCCTTTCCTGAAAGATTCGTGCCACATGCACGGTGTTGTTTCGGAGGGTGACCCTGACGGAAAACGGGATGGTTTGCATTACAATGTGTGGGGTGGCTGGCACGATGCATCAGATTACCTGCAATATGTGACCACGTCGGCCAACGCGGTCTATCAGATGCTGTTTGCTTACACACAGTATCCTGAATCGTTCGGCGACCACTATCAAGCCAATGGCGGCGAAGGTGCGAACGGCATTCCCGATATCCTGGATGAAGCCAAATGGGGCCTGGACTGGCTGGTGAAGATGAATCCCGATTCAGCTACCTACTTTAACCAGCTGGCCGATGACCGCGATCATGTGGGATTCACACTGCCCAACGAACAGAGAGTCGATTACGGCTGGGGAGCCGGAAAAGAACGTCCCGTTTATTTCGTCAGCCCCAGGCCGCAGGGATTGTTCAGGCATCGAAACCGGAGTACCGGTATGGCTTCCACGCTGGGAAAATATGTATCTTCATTCTCTTTGGGAGCCAGAGTCATGGCAGCCTATTATCCCGAATTTGCGGAGATGTTAAAACAAAAAGCGGCGGATGCCTACCAAAAAGGAGTAGAGTCCCCGGGAGTATCACAGACGGCACCCGGCGGGGCACCCTATTTTTACGAAGAGGATAACTGGGCCGATGATATGCAGCTGGCTGCCGCGGAGATGTACAATACATTCAATGACCGGAAATTCCTGAATCAGGCCGTCAGCTATGGCCGCCTGGAGCCTGTGACACCCTGGATGGGTGCCGACTCGGCTCGCCATTACCAGTGGTATCCCTTTGTCAACATGGGAAACTATCATCTGGCGGTGCAAAACGTCGACATCCGTGTACAAAAAGAATTCATTCGGAATATGAAAAGCGGCCTCCAGCGGGTAAAGGAGAGGACAGGGGAGAACGCCTTCCTGCATGGGATACCCTTTATCTGGTGTTCCAATAACCTGACCGTGGGTTTTATCACCCAGTGCCGTTTGTATCATGAAATAACCGGTGACAACTCTTTCCTGGAAATTGAGACAGCCATGCGCGACTGGCTGCTGGGTTGCAACCCCTGGGGAACCTCCATGATCGTGGGCTATCCCTCTCAGGGTGATACGCCGGCAGATCCCCATTCTGCCTTCACACACCTGCGTCAGCTACCTGTCACAGGGGGTATTGTGGATGGCCCCATCTATCAATCCATCTTCAGCAGCCTGATAGGTATCTATCTGGCCAATGATGATGAGTATGCCGCCTTTCAGTCGGATCACGTGGTGTATCACGATGATTATGCCGATTACTCCACTAACGAGCCCACCATGGACGGAACCGCCTCACTGACCTGCTATCTCGGCTATTTAAGTGCAAAGGCTGTCCAACCCGCCAGGGTGGAGGGAGGTATCGTAGTACAACCGGCTGGTGAGGATCGACGAACTGTTAAAAAAATAGGCAGGTATGGTTTTCAATGGGAATATCATGTATATTTGCCTAAATCAAATGAGATCTCCCGATGCAAAAGAATATCATTCTCTCCGTTTTTCTGCTTTTCGTAAGCTTTGGCTATTCTCAAACCGCTCTGCAGCGTTTTATCAGTCATCCCGCCCTGAAACATGCATCGGTGGGTGTTTCTGTTGTTGATATGACAACAGGGAGACCTGTGGTATTATCCGATGCCGATCAATCGCTCACCCCTGCATCGGTATTGAAATTGATTACCACCGCCACGGCCCTGGAAACACTGGGCGAAAATTATCGTTACAAGACCGATGTGGCTCTTGATGCCGCTGATCCCTCCCGCATACTGGTGATTGGGTCGGGCGATCCCACCCTGGGAAGCGAAGCCTTTGATGATCATCCCAACGCTTTTTTCACCACGGTGGCGGATGCCCTCCGTAAAGTGCTTCCCCCCGGCAGGGAGTACTCCCTTTACGTGGTGGATAACCTGTTCGGATACAACGGGATATCGCCGGAATGGACCTGGATTGATATGGGCAACTACTACGCTGCAGGTGCCTATGGCATCAGCATTTTCGACAACAGCTACAAGCTGTTTTTCAATACGACAGACATGAATCGCTGTCCGCAGATTTTACGGACAGAGCCGGACATGAAAAACCTTACCTTTCAAAACGCGCTTACCCTGAATACAACCGGACGTGATAACGGGTATATTTACGGGATACCCTTCTCCAACGAAAGAGCGCTCAGAGGGGATATCCCCGCGGGAAGAAAGGAGTTCAGCATTAAAGGAGATATCCCCGATCCGGGTTTGATGTTGGGTGAGACACTGGCTGATTATCTCTCCCGTGCGGGATTGAAGATCGGCAAAGTGGAAACGGCACGGGTGGACTATCTTTCCAAAAATTGCAACGCAGACACATCTGATCGTACCCGGATTGGGAAAGTGCTTTGCACGCATGTTTCACGCCCCCTGAAAGATATCATCCGCGAAGTGAATGTGGAGAGCAACAATCACTATGCCGAACACCTGATCCGTACCCTCGGGAGGAAGCGCAAAAGTGATATTTACGATGATGCGCTGGAGGCAGGTGTGACTGTTGTGGGGGATTACTGGAAAAGCAAGGGCATCACAACGTCATCGCTGCAGATGCATGACGGCAGTGGACTGGCTCCACAGAACGCGGTGAGCCCGCAGTTTCTGACCGATCTGCTGGTTTTCATGAATACCCGGAGTGAAACCGCATCCGTCTTTTTCCAATCCCTGCCTAAAGCAGGGCAGGAGGGGACGCTCAGGTCATTCCTGAAGGATACCAGGCTGAGCGGCAAGGTAGCCGCCAAAAGTGGCAGCATTGGTGGTGTACAGTGCTACGCAGGGTATCTGACTGACGGCAACAAAAAATATGCTTTCACCGTGATGGTGAACAAGTTCAATGGCACACGGCCGCAAGTGAGGGAAGCGATTGAGCAGTTCCTGCTTGGTTTGTAATCAGTGCTCCCACTGAAAACGAAAGAGCCTGCAATGGTATGCAGGCCCTTTTGCTTTATTCGACGATATCCACCAGTTCGATTTCAAAAACCAGGGTCGAATAACCCTGTATGGTGCCGGAACCCGATTCACCGTATCCCAGCTTCCAGGGTATCCACACCTCCCATTTATCACCCACCTGCATGTGTTGCAGCGCTGTGGAGAAGCCATCCACAACGCCGTTCACAGCAAATGTTCTGGCGATATTGTTGTTGCTGGTTGTGTCAAAGATCACTTTATTGTAAATAATGTTTCCTTTGTCATCGGTATAGGTATCCGGTTCTGTCCAGATATTCTTGTACCATCCCGTATACAGCACCTTGACCTTGTCGGTAAAATAAGGTGTTTCTCCGTTTCCCGACTCGATCTCCTTGACCATGATAAAACCGTTTCCGGATTGGGAATTTATTTTCGTATATTCCGTGTTGGCAGCAATCTGTGCGAACTGAGCCTCGTTATCCAGCTTCCACTTGTCGTCGAACGTTTCCGTTTTGTCGCACGAGGTAAACAGAATAGCCATGCACATAGCAGTGAATAATGACAGGCTTGATCTTTTCATTTTATTTGGTTAGTTGTTTCAGTAAATATTTCATATCGGTTTTTTCCGCGATAACACGTTGTAATGTGTCGATGGATACCCTTTCCTGTTCCATCGTATCACGGTAACGGATGGTCACGGTATTGTCCTCGAGTGTCTGATGATCAATGGTGGCGCAGAAGGGTGTGCCTATGGCATCCTGGCGGCGGTAGCGCTTGCCGATGCTGTCTTTCTCATCATACTGACAGGCAAAGCTGAACTTCAGATCATCCATGATGAACCGTGCTTTCTCCGGGAGTCCGTCTTTTTTTACCAGTGGCAGGATGGCCAGCTTCACCGGTGCGAGGGCAGCAGGAAGACTCAGTACCACCCGTGTCTCGCCGCCATCGAGGGTCTCCTCCCGATAGGAGGCGGCCAGCACCGAGAGAAACATCCGGTCCACACCGATGGATGTTTCCACTACGAAAGGAACATACGATTGATTGAGCTCGGGATCGAAGTACTGCAGTTTCTTGCCGGAATATTTCTCATGCTGGCTTAGGTCGAAGTCGGTGCGGGAGTGGATACCTTCCACCTCCTTGAAACCAAAGGGCATCTCAAACTCAATATCAGTGGCTGCATTGGCGTAGTGGGCCAGCTTGTCGTGATCGTGGAAGCGGTACTTGTCGGCACCGAAGCCGAGTGACTGGTGCCATCTCATACGAAACGCCTTCCAGTGCTCGAACCACT
This sequence comes from uncultured Proteiniphilum sp., assembly GCA_927407015.1. Taxonomy (GTDB): domain Bacteria; phylum Bacteroidota; class Bacteroidia; order Bacteroidales; family Dysgonomonadaceae; genus Proteiniphilum. Next base: position 12,119 of record CAKMJT010000037.1, read on the forward strand.
TCAGTTCTTCTCCAGGAACTACGAAGAACTGCATCTCCATCTGCTCGAACTCCCGCATGCGGAAGATGAACTGGCGGGCGACGATCTCGTTGCGGAACGCCTTGCCAATCTGCGCGATGCCAAACGGAATCTTCATACGGCCTGTCTTCTGCACATTGAGGAAGTTGACAAAGATACCCTGTGCCGTCTCGGGACGAAGATAGACCTTCATAGCACCGTCGGCGGTAGAGCCCATCTCGGTGGAGAACATCAGGTTGAACTGACGTACTTCCGTCCAGTTGCGGGTACCGCTGACAGGACAGACAATCTCACAATCGACAATGATCTGCCGCAGTTCATCCAGGTTATTGTCGTTCAGCGCTTTTGCAAAACGTGCATGGATCTCATCCCTTTTCCGCTGGTTCTCCAGCACACGGGGATTGGTATCACGGAATATCTTCTCGTCGAAGCTCCCGCCAAAACGTTTGGCCGCTTTCTGGACCTCTTTCTCTATCTTATCGTCGTACTTAGCCAGATGCTCTTCGATCAGTACATCGGCACGATATCGTTTCTTGCTGTCCTTGTTGTCGATGAGCGGGTCATTGAAAGCATCCACATGTCCCGATGCCTTCCAGATAGTGGGGTGCATAAAGATGGCGGAATCTAATCCCACCACGTTTTCGTGCAGCAGTACCATGCTGTCCCACCAGTATTTCTTGATGTTGTTCTTGAGCTCGACACCCATCTGTCCGTAATCATATACGGCGCCTAACCCATCATAAATTTCACTCGAAGGGAATACATACCCGTACTCTTTGCAGTGTGATACCAGTTTCTTAAAAACCTCTTCCTGTTGTGCCATAATGTAAAAAAAGCATGTCTCAGCCCGTCAGTATGCCGTGAAAACACGCATTCATCGCTGACTTCTATCTGTTCATTTATTTCAACCTGCAAAGTAAACGGTTTTTTTCGAAATTCTGCCTACCAAAATGATTAAAGATAAATAATGACAGGCATTTTAGCGAGGGCTTTATAGAAAAATTGTACTTTTGCATCTATATTACACAGGACATTTTCAAAAAAACAAAGGACACAGGGTATGGCTGGAGGTATGAGAACGTTGGCAAAGGAGACCTTTTTCTACGGGATGGGCAGTGTGCTTCCCAAACTCCTAAGCTGGCTTCTGTCTCTCTACTGGGCGTTTGCATTGCCCAGGATCTCCGATATCGGGGTGCTGACTAACTTTTATGCATGGGTAGCACTCCTCCAGGTGATCCTCACCTATGGCATGGAAACAGGTTTTTTCCGTTATGCCAATAAAGAAGCCGATCCCGTCAAAGTATTCTCCACTACCTTTATCAGTATAGCCTCCACCACGCTGCTCTTCTTCATCGTGGCCATGCTTTTTCTCAGGCCGGCAGCCTTTGCACTGGGTGGTGTAGAAATGAAACCGCACTATCTGGCGCTGCTGGTGATTATCCTCTGCTTCGATGTGCTGGGGGCTATTCCTTTTGCCAACCTCCGGTTTAAAAAACGGCCCGTACGTTTCGCAACGATCAAGATGGCGAATGTGGTGCTGACCATCCTTTTCAATCTCTTCTTCTTTCTGGCCTGTCCCTGGCTCCAGACCCTCTTTCCCGGTGCTTTTGCCTGGTTCGATATCCGTAAAGGTGTGAATTATATTCTTATCTCAAACCTCATTGCCTCGGTCATTCAGTTTCTGATGGTCTCACCCGAGCTCAGGATCCGCTTTTCATTCGACAGGGCATTACTGCGTAAGATGCTGAGATATTCTTTTCCTATTCTGATCCTGGGCATCGCGGGGATATTAAATCAAACTGTCGATAAGATCGTCTTTCCCTGGATCTATCCCGACAAAGCGAATGCATTTACCGAGCTGGGTATCTACGGTCAGAACTTCAAGATCGCCATCATCATGGTGATGTTCACTCAGGCTTTCCGATATGCCTTTGAGCCGTTCATCTTCGCGAAAAACAGGGATGCTTCCGACGACCGTCAGTCGTTCAGCGATGCCACGAAATATTTTATCATCCTGGGATTATTGATTTTTCTGCTGACCATCGGTTATATCGATATCATCAAATATCTGATACCTGCAAAATATCATGTGGGACTGAAAGTGGTTCCCATCGTCCTGCTGGGTGAACTGTTCTTCGGCGTCTACTTCAACCTGTCGCTCTGGTACAAGCTCACCGACCAGACCCGCTGGGGGGCCTATATGTCGGTTTTCGGCTTTATCATCACCCTCCTCATCAATATCCTGTTCATACCCCATTTCAGCTATATGGCCTGTGCCTGGGCATCCTTCGTCGCCAATCTGGTCATGATGCTGTTATCCTATGAGCTGGGACAAAAGAACTATCCTATTCCGTACAATCTCAGATCGGCCGGTTTCTTCTTTCTGTTGTCGATGATCCTCTTTGCTGGTATTACATTAACCTATATGAATGTCGGCAATTTGTGGCTTCGTTTGGGGATGAACAGCCTATTTATCGGCATATATCTCTATGTAGTTGTAAAAAAGGAATTACCTTTGCGGCAATTACCGCTGATCGGAAAATATTTTAATAAGCGATAAGCTGTAAGCTGACTGCTGAAAATGGAGCACCGGGTAGTAAATCGATGTGTGGATAACTGATTATCAAATATTTAATATTACTATATGAGAAAATTATTTTTATCGCTTGCCATACTTTTAGTGGCATTTGTGGCGAGAGCCGATGAAGGGATGTGGCTTCTCAAAGAGCTTAACCGACAGAGTGTTGCGCGTATGAAAGAGCTGGGGCTCACCTTTCCCGTGGACAAACTGTATAACGAAAAGAATCCATCACTGAAGGATGCAGTGGTGATTTTCGGAGGGGGTTGTTCCGGTGTGGTGGTATCCGATAAAGGGTTGGTATTTACCAATCACCATTGCGGTTACGGCGCTATTCAGAAACTGAGTGCTGTGGAGCATGACTATCTGAAAGATGGTTTTGCCGCGAAGAACAATGCCGGGGAGCTTTACGCGGACGGGTTAACCGTATCATTTCTGCGATCGATGGAGGATGTGACAGATCAGATCTTATCTACAGTACCTCTGGTGTTAAGTGAGATCCAGCGTGAACAGGCCATCGATTCCCTTTCCAATAAACTGATTCAGCAATATGAGAATGACCCTTTCACCCGTGCACGCGTGGTACCCTTCTATTCGCGCAACAAGTACTTTGTGGTGCTCTACGATGTGTTCCGTGATGTGCGCCTTGTGGTGGCTCCCCCCTCTTCGGTGGGCAAATTTGGCGGGGATACCGACAACTGGATGTGGCCACGTCATACGGGCGATTTCTCTGTATTCCGTGTCTATGCCGACAAGAATAACAAACCGGCAAATTACAGTCAGCAGAATGTACCTTACAAACCCAAATATGTGATCCCGGTATCACTGAAAGGCGTGACGGAGGGAGATTATGCCATGACCGTAGGTTATCCGGGAAGCACGCAGCGGTACATGTCATCGTGGGGTATCCGTCAGCGAATGGAATCGGAGAACAAACCACGCATTGAGGTACGTGGCGCTAAACAGGAAATATGGTGGGATGCCATGACCCAAAACGACACCATTCGCATCAAATATGCCAGTAAATTTGCTGGCAGCTCCAACTACTGGAAAAACTCCATGGGAATGAACGAGGCGCTCACCAACCTGGGAGTGTTGCCCGAAAAAGAGGCGCTTGAAGCACGGGTGAAGGCATGGGTCAACAGTCATCCTGCCCGTATCGGAAAATACGGCAACACCCTCAGCACTTTGCAGGAGGCTTATACAGCGTCTGACGAGATGTCACTCTATACCACCTACTTTTTGGAAACGTTCAACAACGGCATCGAACTAATCCGGTTTGCCAATACGATCCTGAGATTTGATAACGAAGGAACGGAAGAAGACAAGCAGGCTTTCATCAACGACCGACTGATCGATTCCTACAGGGATTATGAACCGAAACTGGACAGAAAGGTGCTTCCCGTCCTGATGAAGCTCTATGCGGAACGCGTTCCCGAGCAATATCACCCCGATATCTACAAGAAGATCAGGGAGGAGTTTGATAGTGATTATGAAAAATATGCCGACTGGTTGTTCGCCAACACGCAGTTCTCCTCACTGGAAAAACTGCTCGAGTTGCTGAAGAATGCAGATACACAGATGCTGACAAAAGACCCGGCAATGGAACTGGCTCTGTCAACAACCGATATGGGCTATGAACTGTCGGGACAAATGATACCTGCCTATGAGAAGGTACTCCGCGGAGAACGTGAATATATGGCCGCCCTGATGGAGATGGATCCCGATAAAACGTTCTATCCCGATGCAAACTTCACACAGCGAATGAGTTACGGCACAGTAAAAGGATACAAACCACGGGATGCTGTCTGGTACGACTATTACTCTACCACACAGGGGATCCTGGAGAAACAAAAACCGGGTGACCCCGAGTTCAACGTGCAGGAAGTCATACTGGGTGATATCCGTTCAAACGATTTCGGACGTTATGCCGACAAGGAAGGTGTGATGCGGGTCAATTTCCTGTCGAACAACGATATCACAGGAGGTAATTCCGGGAGTCCCGTGTTCAACGGTAAAGCGGAACTAATCGGCCTGGCGTTCGATGGCAACTGGGAATCACTGAGCGGTGATATCCTCTTTGAACCGGAGATGCAGCGCACGATCAGCGTGGATATCCGTTACGTATTGTATACGATCGACAAGCTGATGGATGCTCCGCACGTTGTGAATGAACTGAGAATAGCAAAGTAAGATCATTGTATCGCTCAATAACGATTGCCCCTCATTCAACAATGAGGGGCAATCGTTTGTATGTCGGGCGATTTATAACGATGACCGGTCGAATTTCTCATATCTGGGAGGTGAGGGGATATAGTCCTCATCGTCCCACAGGTTGCTGGTAATCATCAGATCGGCACTGTAGCGGTTACAGGCAATAGGTATATTGTGTATCCTGCATTGACGCAACAACATCATGATATCCGCCTCATGAGGCTGTGCATTGAGATCATCAATCAGAAAAACAGCCAGATCAATCTCCTTGCGGACCACCATGGCTGCAATTTCGGCATCACCCCCCATGGGGCCGGAGTTCATCCGGGTGATCTCAGGATGAACACCCTCTTTATTCAAAGCCTCCTGCACCAGGCCTCCTGTTGTCCCGGTACATACAAGGTGATGCAGAGAGAGGAAATCGGAGTTATAAATCACCCATTCCACCATATCCGCCTTGCGATGATCGTGCGCTACCAGCGCTATTGTAAGTTTTCGTCTCATATTTTTTGTTTGTTATTTCTCATTTCTCATATTCCCAGTTCCTGCCGGATAAGGTTGATTTTACCATTGGCTTCACTCTCAGCCTGTACCAGTTCCTCCCTTGATTTTGCGGTACTGTGCACTTCAATGTAGAACTTGATTTTGGGTTCTGTCCCTGAAGGACGAACCGATAATTTGGTGCCCTCCTCTGTGAAATATTGCAATACATTGGAAGTGGTGGGCATTTCCAACACAATTTGTTCGTCTCGTACATAATCAATCGCTTCCAGCTTGGCGAAATCCTTGACAAGGGTTACCGGCGAACCACCCAGCGTTGCCATCGGATTGCTGCGGAAATTTTTCATCATCGATTCAATCTCATCGGCACCCTCTTTCCCCTTGCGCACCAGTGAGATACCTACTTCCTTGGAATAACCGTATTCCAGGTAGATATCCTGCAACAGCTGATACATGGTCTTGCCCTTGTCCTTTGCCCATGCAGCTATCTCGGCAAACAAGGTACATGCCGAAACAGAATCTTTATCACGTACGAAATCACCGGCCAGAAAACCATAACTCTCTTCTCCTCCTCCAATATATTTCCTGATGTCTTCATTCTTGCGGATGATATCTGCAATCCACTTAAAGCCGGTATAACAGTCGAAGATCTCGATACCTTTCCTGACGGCTATTTCCTTCACCAACTCCGTGGTGACAATGGTTTTCACCACAAACTCCTTTCCGGTGAGCAATCCCAGCTCTTCCCGTCGGGTCATCAGGTAATAGAGATAAATCAGCATCGTCTGATTGCCGTTCACCAGCATAAAATTGCCCTCCTCATCGCGAATGGCTGTACCGATACGATCGCCATCGGGGTCTGTGGCCATGACCAGCTCTGCACCCGTCTCAATGGCTTTTCGGATGGCCATATCGAGAGCTGCAGGTTCTTCGGGATTGGGGGAGACTACTGTGGGGAAATCACCGCTGATCACATCCTGCTCGGGAACGCGGATGATGTTGGTGAATCCTGCCGCTTTCAGCGCGTCGGGTACCAACGTGCCGCCTGTGCCATGGATCGGTGTGAACACCATCTTTATATCATTCTGACGATCAATGGACTCGGGTGAGAGGACAAGCTTTTTGACTTCATCGATGAATGCTTTGTCCATATCTTTACCGATGATTTCTATCAGGTTTTTATTGCCTTTAAAACGAATATCGTCGACAGAGGTAATGCGGTTGACTTCGGCAATGATATTCTTATCATGTGGCCCGAGCACCTGTGCACCATCGTTCCAATAGGCTTTGTAGCCGTTATACTCCTTCGGGTTGTGTGAGGCTGTGATCATGATACCGCTCTGGCAACCCAGTTTTCTGATGGCATACGATACCTCGGGGGTAGGGCGCAGGTCCTCGAAGAGATAAACCTTGAACCCGTTGGCACTGAATATATCAGCAGAGATTTCTGCAAATCGGCGACTGTTGTTCCGGCAGTCATGTCCAATCACCACTTTTATTTCATCCAGGCCGGAAAACTCTTTCTGCAGGTAATTGGAGAGTCCCTGCGTTGCCGAGCCCACCGTGTAAATATTCATGCGGTTGCTGCCGGCACCCATGATACCCCGCAGGCCGCCGGTTCCGAATTCGAGATCTTTGTAAAATGCATCGATCAGCTTCGATTTATCTTCACTGTCGAGCAACCGTTGCACTTCACTTTTTGTCTCAGCATCGTAATTTCCTTTTAGCCAGGACATTGCTTTGTCTGTCACTTGTGCTAGTAATGTTTCTTCTTCCATTTTAAAACAATGTTTATTGTATCCTTTACTCTACAGGAAGGACCTTGTACTTGTCTCCTGTCTGATCAACGATTTTTTGATAATACTCGTTGGAATATCCGGGTCGGGAAGGAAATTCCGGTAACCCGTGAGGATTTCTCTTGAATTGACCGTTTTCCTCTTTTTTAACGACCCCGTCAATATATTTTATCATGAGGTACTCACCCAGTTTTTTCCATTCGGCGACCCCTTCCTTTACCTGATTGTTGGTATATTGCGTGAGATAGTAAATGGCTTCGGGTTGAGATTTTTTATACAGTTCGGCTGCCTTTTTCTCCACCCCGGGTTGAGCCGTTTTAAATTGCTCTTCGAGTCTGGACTGCACTTTCTTCATATCTTCACTCATGTCGTTGTAACGGCTATACACCATGTTGGAGACCCAGTTATGAATCCAGAAGGCGGAGGTCCAGGAGAAGTTCAGCAGATCTCCGTTACCGACCGCCATCTCATGAGGCACCTCGGTATGCCCGCAATAGACAGGATAATAAACCGTCTGTGCTGCATCGTCTGTACCGAACCAGAGGATCCCACCTATGGCATTCGGCAGCCAGGAGCGCATTTGTGCGACAAAGGAGAACCCTGTTTGCTGTGTGGCGATGGGCCGCTCGTTGCAATACTCCACAGAGTCCACCTCGAAGGTGAGGGGTGACCAGCGGTAGGGTGAGTTGAACGGGCCGGCACCCACATCAAAACGCCAGTCCAGCTCAGTGCCTTCATAATGATCGCGCATCATCTGCTGGATATCCTGAGCACTTAATTTTCTGTCCGGTTTGATGTACAGCGGCATGGGATCCGTTGTTTTCCCCTGGGCGTAAGTGATGAACCTGCCCATCTCACTGTTCACCTTATGAAAGAACGACCATACACGGGCTTCACAAAAACGCAGCGCGCCAAAATCGAGTGGGGCAAACGCATCGGCAAAACTAAAGCCGGCATCATCTCCCGTATAATAACCTTTCTCACGGGCGAAAGAGATTACGTCGGGTGAATAAAGGCAGTTCCCGGGTTCATTGAGCGGAAACTGCCGGATGCGGGCCTGGTTGGCATGGGCTGCCACACAATCGTCGGGGATGCGCACGGCAACCCATACGGCACCTTTGTTGCCCGCTCCCTTGCCAATCATCTCCATGATCCACACCTCATCCGGGTCGGCAATGGAAAATGATTCCCCGGAGCTATAATAGCCATGATCCTTTACCAGACCAGACATGATTGAAATGGCTTCGCGGGCATTTTTAGCCCGTTGCAGTGTAATGTATATAAGGCTTCCGTAATCCATGATGCCGGTAGAGTCAGCCAGTTCACTGCGTCCGCCAAAGGTGGTCTCGCCAATGGACAGCTGATGCTCGTTCATGTTGCCTATCACGTTATATGTTTGCAGTGCCTGCGGTATTTCACCCAGGTATTTACCGGTATCCCATTCATATACCTTGAGCATTTCTCCCGGCCTGTATTGTCTGGCAGGCCAGTGATACAGTTCACCGTACAATCCGTATGAGTCAGCAGCGTATGATATGAGGGTAGATCCGTCGGTGGATGCTTTTTTTCCTACCAGTAAGTTGGTACAGGGGAATGATAAAAAGGTAGCCAGAACCGCCAAAAGCGTGGTCAAAAAAACTTTCTTCATAATTATTTGTGTGAACGAGTACATTCTTTCCAACAACACAATGTAAAGATACTTTAATTTCTTCAATCTGCCTACAGGGTGGATTGGATATTTTTTGATATTTCTGTGCAATGGTTCGCAAGAACGGGAAAAAAGAGCTATTTTTGTAACGATAAATTACAAACCTGTTTACGCCGTCGTGATGAGAGAAAAAGTGAAGCAATTCGGATTGAAAAGAATTCTGGGACTCACCGCCTATCAGATTATTATCCTTCTGGTGCTGATGGTGATGTTGTTCCTTTTCAGTGATAGCAGCGTAACAAAAAGAATAAAATACGATACCCAAATTAAGAACCTTGAATCTCAAATAGAATTTTATCATCAACAGACGGAAGAAGATAAGGAAAAATTAAACGAACTCCAGTCCAACAAAGATGATCTCGAGAAATTTGCCCGTGAGAATTATCTCATGAAAAAGGAAAACGAAGAGATCTTTATTATCCGGCAAAAAGAGTTGGATAAATAATCATCGGTATCATTAAGCGTTTTCAATTGCTGAAAATCAAAAAAAGTGATATATTTGTGAACCGATCGATGGCCCTTTCAACGTCATTTGATATGGATTCAGTTTCACTCACAAAAAAGAGAATAAAGAATGCACAGCACTAAGGATCTTTTGCTTCGGATTTCAGCCATTTTTATTCTGTTATCGGCGGTGCTTCATCTGTTTGTACCCGCTGTTGCACCGTGGATAATGACTTTTGCTGTTGCTCTCTTCTCTGTGCTTACAGTCACCAATCCATACCCGGGTAAAAGTATCCGGGGAAAGAGATTGTTCAATTTTCAGCTATTCTCCTGCCTGTTAATGGTTGCGGCAACCTATCTGATGTTTCGGCAACGAAATGAGTGGGCACTGGCCATGCTTGTGGCTGCTGTTTTTATGTTATATGCTTCGATAGTGATCCCCAAAGAATTAGATAAAGAAAAGAGCAGGGACTTATAAATGCGGCACTCCCTGCATTTTATCTTTTGTAAAAATGAATAAAAATATACTTGTAATAGATGACAGCTTAACCATTTGTTTGATGTTGAAATCATGGCTGATCAATAAAGGTTACCATATTGAAACAGCCACGGATGTCAATGCTGCAAAACAGATGGTGAAAGAACAGCCGTTTGATTTAATTCTGACTGATATCAGGATGCCCGATGCCGACGGTTTTACCTTTTTATCGTGGGTGAGGAAATACGATTCTGATATTCTCGTGATCATGATGACCGGTTATGCAGATATAGAGTCTGCCGTTGCCTCCATGAAGTCGGGTGCTGTCGATTACATTCCGAAACCGATCGAACCGGAACAACTCTTCCTGAAAATAGATGAGGCATTTAAAACACAGGAAAACAGGAAGAAAAGAAATCGTTTTTGTGACGAATATATCGTCCCTCCCGGGGAGGAGTATGCAACATTGTTGAATCATCTTGATCATATTGCCGAGCATAACAGTCATTTGTTGATTATAGGTAACAGAGGAACCGGTAAAGCATCCACGGTAAAGTACATTCACGATAAAGGCTTTCATGTCTGTAATCCGCTCGTCACATTCGATGTGGTCGATGTACCCGGTAATAAAGGTATCCATCGCCCGTCAAGCGGTTCGGAAGAGAATGACTCTTTGCTCATGCAGAGATTCAATGAGGCAAAAGGAGGACTGCTCTATATTCGGAACGGAGATCAACTGGATATTCATTTTCAGAATGAGCTGTTAAATATGCTTACCAAACAAAAAAAGGACGATGATTTCACCCAGGTGATTGTGAGCACAGAAAAGCCAAAAGAGGAGCTGCAGAAACTGCTGATTCCCAAGCTCTATCATATGCTGGAAAAGAATTGCGCCGTGCTTCCCACGTTGAGAGGCCAGAAAGAAGTGATTCATTCCTTTATCTCTTACTTCCTTCAGTTCGCCAATTTTATCCTGGACAAGGAGATTGAGGGTATCGAACCGGCCATGCTGGAACAGCTGACCAATTACGCCTGGCCGGGTAACATACAGGAACTGAAGAATACCATGATCAAAGCTGTTCTGCTTACGGAAGGGAGGCTTATTACCACAAAAATTACCCCTGATCTATTCGGAAAGAATATTGCAAGAAAAGAACCCCGATCAGGCAAGATGAATTCGATACAGGAACTGCGCAAGGAAAATTACGAAAAGGAAAAGATACTGGAAGCGCTTCAATTGGCTAAGGGTAACAAGACAATGGCTGCCTCCATACTGAACATAGACAGAAAGACGTTGTACAATAAAATGAAATTATACAACGTATCCACATGAATCTGAACTGTTTCTGTCCCTGTTTGGATCATGGGCAGGAACATCGGTGTGCGCAAGTATGTTCCCGTTATGGGACATCCGGGCGAGCATGCCTTCTGCTCTTCACATAACGGCATAGTGCCTGACAATACCTTGGTGTAAAATAATATTGAATCGTATGAAAAACAAAGGAACATCCAAAATTAAATTCACCGTGATTACCGGGTATGGTTTGGTTGTGATAGTGATGGCCATCGGGCTCCTTGCCGTCTACTTTAACCTGGTGGATTTCTCGAATAAAAAAATCAAGAACGAAGATCTCTCCGGCTTGCTGATCGTGGGAAACACACTTTCCAAACTTTACGACATTGAAAGCGGCCAGAATCTCTTCTCTGCCGAAAGTGCACAACAGTATTTCCTGCGGTATGACTCCATCGTGCCTGAGATTCAGCAGAATCTCGATTCCTTACAACAGCTGTCGCAAGATCCTGGACGTGTATCGAAAATCGATACGATCAAGTTCCTGATAGACGGGAAAAAAGAGAATCTGCAGGCTATGGCCATATTGCTCGATTCCATCCGGAAAGCACCCAGAGTGAGCCTGCAGATTGAAAGCAGTTATATCCCCAGGGAATTGAACCAGGAAATCATCGATTACCTGGAAAGTAAAAATATGACTACTCCCGACAGGAACACCAATGATACCAGTGTGGTCAGAGGGGAGCGCAGAGGTTTTCTGGACCGGGTACGGGATGTTTTTGTTGCATCGCAGGATTCTACGATTGTGATTGAGAGTAAATCGGTGATCACCGAAAATGATTACAGGCTGATCGTGGATACCATCATCCATAAGGTACGTTATTCCGAAAAACTCGATCTGGAACGTCAGAAACAATTTCAGCTGGCTCTGATCCGCCGCCAGGGAGAGATGAGTCATGCAAACCGTATGCTCACCGCTCGTATCGATGAACTGTTGAAAGGAATCGAACAGGAAGAACTGAGGAAATCACTCCAGCTCATCATCGACAAAGAACAGGCCTTATCCGGCTCACAAAAGACCATGTTGCTGGTTTCCACGATAGCCTTGCTGATCGCCTCTTTTTTCGCCCTGCTGTTTCTGGTGGATATCAACAAAAGCCAGCGATACAGGAGACAGCTGGAGGCGTCCAACAAGCGAATAACGGAACTGCTGGCCTCGCGTGAAAAACTGATGCTGACGATATCGCACGACATCAAGGCGCCCGTGAGCTCCATACTTGGCTATATTGAGCTGATGGATGGCCGGATGGATGGGCAGAAGAGCGAAGCCTATCTGCACAACATGAGACTATCGGGTGAACATGTGATGCAACTGGTCTCTACACTGCTCGATTTTCATCAACTGGAGGCCGGAACCTGGCAATTGAAGGAATCCAATTTCAACGTCCACCATCTTGTGCGTGAGACAGTGTCGAGTTTCAAACCGCTGGCTGTTCACAAGGGGCTTGCCTATGTTGTTGAAAATCGCCTTCGCGAAGAGTTGGCCGCCTATGGCGATCCCTATGTCATCAGGCAGGTGATGGGTAATATCATCTCCAACGCGATCAAATATACCGATAAGGGGAAAATAGTGATAACGGCCGGAGAAGAGATCAGGGGCGAGCACAGCTGGCTGACATTTTCCGTCAGCGATACCGGTGCAGGAATAGACATCTCCGAACAGCAGCTTATCTTTCGGGAGTTTCACCGGTTGGAGGATCATGGCGACACCAGGATGCACATTGAAGGAGCGGGATTGGGGCTGGCTATCACAAAAGGTTTCGTAGAGATGTTGCAGGGCCATATACATCTCATCTCTGAAAAAGGAAAAGGATCGGAGTTTATTGTGGAACTGCCTCTCCAGCCGGAGCACAAGGGCGGCGATAATGTGGCAGGTGAGCATGCCGCGGATCCTGAAGATATCTCCGTCCTGTTGGTCGATGATGACCCGGTGCAGCTGATGATGCTCTCTGAGATGCTGCGCAGGAAGAAAATAAACTGCGTGGTAGAGGCAAATCCCGACAACGTATTGACCCTGTTGAACGAGAAGGCTTTCGATATCCTTTTTCTGGATATCCAGATGCCGCAGATAAATGGGATGGCACTTGCCGAAAAAGTGAGAAGGCTGACCGATGTTGAGGAGATGCCTGTCATCGCGCTCTCCGCCAGGTCAGATATCTCCCCAGTCGATATCCAGGCTGCCGGATTCACCGGTTTTCTCGCCAAACCATTCACTTCCGATGACCTGTACCGTTTCATAGACCGGTATGTGAAAAAGAATAACCGGGAAACCATTATCCAACCTGGTATACAGAAACCAACAGACAATAGTGGTGTAGGTGCGCTTATTGCGTTCGTCAGGGATGACAGGGCCGCTTCCAGGGGAATACTGCAATCGTTCATCGACGAAACGACGGAGAACAGGAATCAGCTGGTAACAGCCCTGGCTCAAAAAAATTGGAAGCAGGCCGGCATCCTGGCACACAAGATGTTGCCTCTGTTCCGGATGATGGGTGATCAGTCCGTGATAGCCGTCATGGAACAACTGGAAGCAAACCAGCCGTTATCGGAGAGGGAGAAAGCAGCTTTGCTGCAAATGTTAAAAGAGAGTGTGGATGAGGCAGCCAATTTGAAGAAAGAGATGGGGAACGAATGAAATGGGGCATTCAACCGAAATAGATAAATACAAACGATACCTTTTGCTGGAGAAGGGATTGTCGTCCAATACCATTGATGCATACCTGTCTGATTTGCAAAAACTGGTGGATTATGCTGCATCACGTCAACTCAGCCTGCAAAGCATCCGTCAGGCTGACCTGGAAGAGTTCCTTGCCGATTTGCACCACAACACTATTTCACCTCGTTCTTCTGCACGTATCATCTCGGGGTTGAAATCATTCTTCCGTTACCTTGTTTTGGATCACTACAGGGAAGATGACCCCAGTGAGTTGCTGGAAGCACCTAAGATAGGGCTGAAACTACCGGTGGTATTGTCGGTGGAGGAGATCGATGCGTTACTGCATGTGATCGACGTATCCACACCCGGGGGAACACGCAATTATGCCATCATCGAAACGCTCTACAGTTGCGGTTTGCGTATCTCTGAGCTCACCAGTCTCCGTTTCTCAGATCTTTTCCTGGAGGAAGGTTTTATCCGTGTGGAGGGGAAGGGTAGCAAACAGCGGCTGGTGCCTGTTTCCGGTACCGCGATAGAAAAAATCAGGAACTGGCTACCTTATCGCAATCAGATTGAGATCAAAAAAGGGTATGAAGATTTTGTGTTCGTCAGTTCACGGGGCAAAGCCATCTCCAGGGTGACCGTTTTTTATTATATCAAACAATATGCCGAAGCAGTGGGCCTGCAAAAGAAGATCAGTCCCCACGTCTTTCGTCACTCCTTTGCCACGCACCTGCTGGAGAGAGGGGCCAATATCCGCGTGATCCAGGAGATGCTGGGACATGAAATTACGGTGATTGAGCAGGATGAAGAGCGGCGTCTCATCGTTCAGAATAGCTTGGATGTAATGACGATC
>CAKMJT010000038.1 GCA_927407015.1 uncultured Proteiniphilum sp.
GTCGATGTGATAGAAGCAGGATTCCCTGTGTCGAGTCCGGGTGACTTCAACTCAGTGGTTGAGATCTCCAAGGCTGTTACCTGGCCTACCATCTGTGCGCTCACACGTGCTGTGGAAAAAGACATCGAGGTGGCAGCCGAGTCGCTGAAATATGCCAAAAACAAACGTATACATACCGGTATTGGGACCTCCGATTCACACATCAGGCACAAGTTCAATTCCAACCGCGAAGAGATTATCGAGCGGGCGGTGAAAGCGGTGAAGCATGCCCGCCGGTTTGTGGATGATGTAGAGTTCTATGCGGAAGATGCAGGCCGCACCGACAACGAATATCTCGCCCGCGTGGTGCAGGCGGTCGTAAATGCTGGTGCCACCGTGGTGAATATCCCCGACACAACAGGTTACTGTTTTCCCGATGAATATGGTGCAAAGATCAAATACCTTGTCGATCATGTGGATCTGAAACAGGCTATCCTCTCCACGCACTGTCATCAGGATCTGGGGATGGCCACCGCCAACACCCTCGCGGGGGTGATCAACGGTGCCCGTCAGGTGGAGGTGACCCTTAACGGAATCGGCGAACGGGCCGGCAACACCTCCCTCGAGGAGGTGGTGATGGCACTCAAGAGCCACAAGGACAGGGGATTCGACACCAATATCAACACGCATCATATCTATTCCACCAGCCGCATGGTCTCGAGCCTGATGAATATGCCCGTTCAACCCAACAAGGCGATTGTAGGCCGTAACGCATTTGCCCACTCATCGGGGATCCATCAGGATGGCGTACTCAAGAATGTGGAGACCTATGAGATCATCAACCCGAAAGATGTGGGCATTGACGACAATGCCATCGTGCTTACTGCCCGCAGCGGCCGTGCAGCACTGAAAAACCGCCTGGCGTTGCTGGGTGTGAAGCTCGATGCGGAAGAACTGGATAAAGTCTATCAGAACTTCCTGGAGTTTGCCGACAAGAAGAAAAATGTGAATGATGATGATATCCTGATGCTCGTGGGTAAAGAGGCACGTCTGAACAGGATTAAAGTGGATTATCTGCAGGTTGTCTGTGGCATCGGTGTGCGCGACGTGGCCAGCATCGGGCTTAACATCTCGGGTGAACATTTCGAAGCTACGGCCAGTGGCAACGGGCCGGTAGATGCAGCGATCCGTGCTGTGAAGAATATCATCAAAAGAAAAATATGGATCCAGGAATTTCTCATCCAGGCCATCGATCACGGCAGTGATGATGTGGGTAAGGTGCATATGCAGGTAGAACACAATGGCATGCTTTACTACGGGTTCTCTGCCAATACCGATATCGTGGCTG
This sequence comes from uncultured Proteiniphilum sp., assembly GCA_927407015.1. Classification (GTDB taxonomy): domain Bacteria; phylum Bacteroidota; class Bacteroidia; order Bacteroidales; family Dysgonomonadaceae; genus Proteiniphilum. The sequence continues at coordinate 1,328 of CAKMJT010000038.1, forward strand.
CCTCGGTGGAAGCGTTTATCGATGCAGTAAACAAGTTCGTGGATGCATAGTGATCAGCAGTCAGCGATCAGTGAGGATAAAAGAACAAATATATAAATCACAAATCATATATAATAATAGATGAAGACTCTTTTCGATAAAATCTGGGACGCTCACGTGGTTGCCACGGTGGAAGGCGGTCCCACTCAACTGTATATAGACAGACATCTGTGTCATGAGGTGACAAGCCCCCAGGCTTTCGCCGGCTTGCGGGCACGCGGGCTCACCGTGTTTCGTCCCGACCAGACCACCCTGACCGCCGACCACAATATTCCCACCATGGGGCAGGACCAGCCTATCCGCGATCAGATCTCCCGCTTTCAGGTAGATACACTTGCGAAAAATGCAGCTGATTTCAGGCTCACCTATTACGGACTGAACAATCCGAAGAACGGCATCGTTCACGTGATTGGCCCTGAGAACGGATATACCCAGCCGGGAATGACCATCGTCTGTGGCGACAGTCACACCTCTACACACGGTGCCTTCGGGGCGATCGCCTTTGGCATCGGCACCAGCGAAGTGGAAATGGTCCTTGCATCGCAGTGTATCCTGCAGACACGTCCAAAAACCATGCGGATCAATTTTGAAGGAAAGCTGAACAAAAACGTAGGAGCCAAGGATATGGCGCTCTACATGATTGCACAGCTCACCACGGGAGGTGCTACGGGTTATTTTGTGGAGTATGCCGGTGAGGCGGTACGCAATCTGACGATGGAAGAAAGGATGACACTCTGTAACCTGAGCATCGAGATGGGAGCCCGCGGCGGTCTGGTGGCTCCCGATGAGACAACATTCAATTACATGAAGGGGCGCGAGTTTGCACCCAAAGGCGAGAAATGGGATGAGGCAATAGCTTATTGGAGAACGCTGAAGACGGATGAGGGTGCCACCTTCGATAAAGAGGTGACATTCGACGTGTCGCAGATCCAACCGATGATCACCTATGGCACCAACCCCGGAATGGGGATGCCTATCGACGGTACCATTCCGGAACTGGAGGATATTGATGCCGCTGGCAAGATCTCTTTCGAGAAATCGCTGGCCTATATGGGGTTTGCACCGGGTGAGAAGCTGGAAGGTAAACAGATCGATTATGTCTTCCTGGGCAGTTGTACCAATGGTCGCATTGAGGATTTTCGTCTTTTTGCCGACTATGTGAAAGGAAAGAAGAAAGCCGACAACGTGACAGCCTGGCTGGTGCCGGGCAGCTGGCAGGTGCGCAGGCAGATCGAGGCGGAGGGACTGGACAGGATCCTTGAGGAGGCAGGCTTTGCCCTCCGGCAGCCGGGTTGTTCGGCTTGTCTTGCGATGAACGACGATAAAATACCTGCCGGGAAATATGCTGTATCTACCTCCAACCGCAATTTCGAAGGACGTCAGGGCCCCGGTGCAAGGACGATCCTGGCGGGGCCACTGGTCGCTGCTGCCGCGGCTGTGAGTGGGAAGATTACACAACCGTGATAAAAGAGCGGTCAGCGTTCAGTTGTAAGCGATAAGTAATAAGCTTTTAGGATTCAGGAAACAAGATGAAAAAAGTGAAGATTTGAACCAACAGGAGTGAATCAGATAGATATTAAAATTCTGATATACAGATAAAAAATTAAATATGGAAAAGTTTCAGACTATTACATCAACATACGTATCCCTTCCGATTGAGAATGTGGATACCGATCAAATCATCCCCGCGCGCTTTCTGAAAGCGACCACGCGTGACGGTTTCGGGGATAACCTTTTCGCCGACTGGCGCTACGATAAAGAGGGAAACCCCAAACCCGATTTTGTGCTGAACAACCCGGCCTATTCGGGTCAGGTACTGGTGGCTGGCAAGAACTTCGGCAGCGGCAGCAGTCGTGAACATGCTGCCTGGGCTATCGGCGGGTATGGTTTCAGGGTAGTGGTATCGAGCTTTTTTGCTGACATCTTCCGAAATAACGCTCTGAATAACAGCATTTTACCTGTTGTGGTCAGCGAACAGTTTTTGAGCGCTCTTTTTGCTTCATCGAACGGAAATCCGAAAGCCACCGTCACCGTCAACCTGGAGGAACAGACCATCACAAACAACGAGACAGGCAGGAGTGAATCGTTCGAGATCAATGCCTATAAAAAGGAGTGCCTTTTGAAAGGGTTGGACGATATTGACTTTTTGCTGTCAAACAAAGATAAAATAGAGGCCTACGAGCAACAGCGTACCTTTTCATATGATTAAAATTATTGATTTTCAAAGGTATCATATGGAACTCGCTTTTAGTCATCCTCATGTGTGATAAGGGATGCCTGCTCGTTTCATACGAAGAGAATAATTTTTACAACAAGGTGTATGGAAATCGAAGAATCGACGGAGTCAGCCTGCTTTAATCATCAGCCCGGGTGTTATGATATACCTGCTCGTTGCATACAAACCGATAAAGGAGAGACCGTTTTGGGAGATAGAAGAAAAATAGAGATCATGGATACCACGCTTCGTGATGGTGAACAGACATCGGGCGTATCCTTTGCCGCTCAGGAGAAAGTGAGCGTGGTGAGCCTGTTACTGGAAGAGCTGAAGGTTGACAGGGTTGAGATTGCTTCCGCACGGGTGTCCGAAGGCGAGTTTATTGCCGTGAAAAAAATGGCGCAATGGGCGCGGACACACGGTTATATCGACCGGCTGGAGGTATTGGGGTTTGTGGATGGGACTACTTCACTGGAATGGATAGCCAGTGCAGGATGCAAGGTAGTGAATCTGCTTACCAAGGGATCATTGAAACATTGTACCTATCAGCTGCGCAAGACGGTGGAGGAACATCTGACAGATGTGAGAAGTGCCATTGCCATGGCACAAAGCATGGGTCTGACGGTCAATCTCTACCTCGAGGACTGGTCCAATGGCATGCGTGATTCCAAAGAGTATGTATTCCGGATGATGGATGGGCTGAAAGATGAGGCTGTCAGGCGCTTCATGCTTCCCGATACGCTGGGTATACTCAATCCCGATGAAACAGGGAGGTTCTGCCGCGAAATGATCGAACGCTATCCATCCCTGCATTTTGACTTCCATGCGCACAACGACTACGACCTGGCTGTCGCCAACGTATTTGAAGCTATCAAAGCCGGGGTGAAGGGTGTGCATGTGACCGTGAACGGACTGGGTGAACGCGCCGGCAACGCACCTGTCACGAGCGTGATAGCGCTCATCCACGATCATATGAGGCTGGAGACCAATGTTGATGAGTCCAAACTATATAATGTGAGCAAGGTGGTGGAAAGCTATTCCGGTGTGCGTATCCCGAACAATAAACCTATCATCGGCGACAATGTCTTCACACAGGTGGCAGGTATTCATGCCGATGGGGATAAGAAGAAAAATCTCTATTTCAACGACCTGATGCCCGAGCGGTTCGGCCGTTTTCGTGAGTATGCACTGAGTAAGAACGCCGGCCGCTCCAACATCATCAAGAACCTGGAAGCCCTGGGCATCGAGCTGGATGATGAGGCCACACGCAAAGTGACGGCACGCATCATCGAGCTGGGAGATAAGAAAGAGATCGTAAACCTCGATGAGCTGCCTTACATCGTCTCCGACGTGTTGAAAAACGGCCTCGACAACAATGATATTGAGATGCTCAATTATTCACTCACGCTGACGGACGGGCTGAGGCCCACGGCCACCGTGAAGTTGGCAATCAAGGGAGAGGTGTATCAGGAGACAGCTGCCGGCGAAGGACAGTACCATGCATTCTCGAAGGCGATGTTCAAGATATACCGGCGTCTGAATAAGCCTACACCCGAGCTGATCGATTACGAGGTGGTGATCCCACCGGGAGGGAAGACAAATGCTTACGTACAGACCATCATTACCTGGAAATTCGAAGGGAAGGTATTTAAAACCCGTGCGCTGGATGTGGACCAGACTGTTGCCGCCATCAAGGCGACAATGAAGATGCTGAACATGCTGGAAAGCGGGAATATCCCGAACATGAATTATCTGCCGTTGCCATAGCTTTTGGCGGTCAGCTTTTGGCGGTCAGCTATCAGCGGTCAGCTTTATAGTGGAAAACCTGGTAAGGGCAGCGGTTTGGTTTTCAGCGATAAGCGATAAGTGATAAGCAATAAGATAAAAGATAACAGAAAAAATAAAGAGAGCGAATGGAATTAAAAATAGCAGTACTGGCGGGAGACGGAATAGGCCCGGAGATAATGAGACAGGCGTTGGATGTGACCAAAGCCGTGTGTGAGAAAACTGGACACAGCCTGTCGCTGAAGGAAGGAATCGTAGGTGCTTGCGCCATTGATGCGACGGGAGATCCTTATCCGGCAGCTACGCACGAACTATGCATGGAGAGCGATGCCGTTTTGTTCGGAGCCATCGGAGACCCCAAATACGACAACGATCCCAACGCGAAGGTGCGTCCCGAGCAGGGATTACTTCGCATGCGCAAACAGCTGGGATTGTACGGCAATATCCGTCCGGTGATGACCTTCCCCTCGCTGATCCATAAATCGCCTTTACGTGCCGACCTTGTTGACGGTGCCGATTTCATGTGCATCAGAGAGCTGACGGGGGGCATGTATTTCGGCAGGCCACAGGGCAGGAGTGAAGACGGCAACACAGCCTACGACACCTGCATTTACACCCGTGAGGAAGTGGAACGTATCCTGCATCTGGCTTATAAGTTCGCCGGACAGCGTCGCAAGAAGCTGACGGTGGTGGACAAAGCCAACGTCATCGCCACCTCGCGCCTGTGGAGGCAGATAGCGCAGGAGATGGCCCCTCAGTACCCCGATATCGAGACCGATTATCTCTTCGTGGATAACGCCGCCATGCGCATCATCCAGTGGCCCAGGAGCTTCGACGTGCTGGTCACCGAGAACCTGTTCGGTGATATCCTCACCGATGAGGCATCGGTGATCACCGGATCGCTGGGACTACTGCCCTCTGCATCAATCGGACTGCATACCTCTCTGTTTGAACCGATTCATGGATCCTATCCACAGGCAACAGGCAAAAATATAGCCAATCCGGTAGCGATGATCCTCTCGGCAGCTCTCATGTTTGAGTATGGTTTTAATCTCCAGGAAGAGGGAGCACTCATCCGCAAAGCGGTGAACGCAAGTCTGGAAGCGGGTATCGTGACCGAAGACATTGCCGACGGAGGGAAAGCATACAAGACCAGCGAGGTGGGAGAGTGGATCGTGGATTATATTATGAAATAAGCTATCAGCTATCAGCAGTCAGCTATCAGCTTTTTAGGAGGAAGCATTGTAAGAGCAGCGGTTAGGGGGAGTTAGCAATCAGCCAACAGTGATACCAGATATAAATTATAAAATAGAAAGATATGAGTAACACAAACGATATAAACAAGGAGAACAGTTCCCGGGAAGACAAAGGCAGCCTGCGCAGTGCGACCAGCACGCAGGGACGACTGATGGCAGGAGCGAGAGCGCTCTGGCATGCCAACGGGATGACCCGTGAACAGATGGGCAAGCCCATCATCGCAGTGGTCAACTCCTTCACTCAGTTTGTGCCCGGACATGTGCATCTGCATGAGATAGGACAGCTGGTGAAGCAGGAGATTGAGAAGCAGGGCTGTTTTGCGGCCGAGTTCAACACCATTGCCATTGACGATGGCATCGCCATGGGACACGACGGTATGTTATACTCCCTGCCGTCCCGCGACCTGATTGCCGACTCGGTGGAGTACATGATCAACGCCCACAAGGCAGATGCGATGGTCTGCATCAGCAACTGCGACAAGATTACCCCGGGGATGCTGATGGCTGCCATGCGGCTGAATATTCCCACTGTCTTCGTTTCCGGTGGGCCGATGGAGGCGGGGAAGGTGGGCGATGAACAGGTGGACCTCATTGATGCCATGATTGAGTCGGCCGACGACGCTGTCTCCGATGAGAGGGTGGCCGAACTGGAACAGCTGGCTTGTCCCACCTGCGGCTCCTGCTCAGGTATGTTTACCGCCAATTCGATGAATTGTCTCAACGAGGCGATAGGACTGGCACTGCCGGGTAACGGCACCATTCTGGCTACCCATGTCAACCGCAGGCAGCTGTTTGTGGATGCCGCAAAGACTATCGTGGAGAATGCCTATAAATATTATTTTGATGGCGACGAGAGCGTACTTCCCCGCCATATTGCCTGCAGGGAATCTTTCCTGAATGCGATGACGCTCGATATTGCCATGGGAGGATCCACCAATACCATCCTCCATACCCTGGCCATCGCCCACGAGGGGGAGATCGATTTCACGCTCGACGATATCGACGCACTGTCACGGCGGGTACCCTGTATCTGTAAGGTAGCACCCAATTCCAAGAAATACCATATCCAGGATGTGAACCGTGCCGGCGGTATCATGAATATACTGAATGAGCTGGCCAAAGGGGGACTGATTGATACCTCGGTACATCGTGCCGATGGACTGACGCTGGGCGAAGCGATCCGTAAATATGACATCACCCTGGCTGAACCTCACCCCGAGGCGACAAGGATCTACTCCTCAGCACCGGGGAATCGTCGCAACCTGGTGATGGCATCGCAGGATGCCCGTTTCAGAGTGCTGGATACCGACAGGGAGAACGGCTGCATACGCAGTGTGGATCATGCTTACACGATTGACGGGGGACTGGCCATTCTGAAAGGGAACATCGCCGAAAACGGCTGTGTGGTAAAGACTGCCGGTGTGAAGGAAAGCATCTGGAAGTTCAGCGGCAAAGCCAAAGTGTTCCACTCGCAGGATGATGCCGTGCTGGGTATACTGAATGGAGAAGTGACCGCCGGCGATGTGGTGGTCATCATCTACGAGGGACCCAAGGGAGGTCCGGGGATGCAGGAGATGCTCTATCCCACCTCCTACATCAAGGCGAAGCAGCTCGGTGAGCAATGTGCCCTGATCACCGACGGACGTTTCTCCGGGGGTACCTCGGGATTGTCCATCGGCCATATCTCTCCCGAAGCGGCAGCAGGGGGGAGCATAGGACTGGTGCAGGAGGGAGACATCATTGAGATCGATATACCGGCTCGTTCCATCAACCTGAAGATCAGCGAAGAGGAGATGCGAGAGAGAAGACTGCAGGAAGAAGCCAAAGGAGATGATGCTTTTCGCCCCCTGCGTGTGAGAAACATATCGAAATCGCTGAAGACCTATGCCGCGTTCGTCTCCTCAGCCGATAAGGGAGCTGTACGCATCATATAAAAAAATAAAGATCAGTCCTGCACACGAACTTCACTGTTTCGATAAGACAGATCGACAGATACAATCGTTTATTATTAAATACTGCATGTTTTACCGACATCATTAGAAATTGAGATAATTATGAACAGAAATAATCTTTCACCATCAGTGAACCCTCCCACGGAGGCTGCTGAACCTATTTCGGGCAGTGAGATACTGATCCGTTCGTTGATAGCAGAAGGTGTGGACACGATGTTCGGGTATCCGGGCGGCGCCATTATGCCTGTGTTCGACGCCTTATACGATCACAAAGATGAGATAAGGCATGTCCTGGTGCGTCATGAGCAGGGTGCCGTACATGCCGCGCAGGGGTATGCCCGTGTGTCGGATAAAGTGGGGGTAGCCCTTGTCACCTCCGGTCCCGGGGCCACCAATGCCATCACAGGCATCACCGATGCGATGATGGACAGTACCCCTCTGGTGGTCATCTCCGGTCAGGTGATCTCTTCCCTGCTCGGTACGGATGCCTTTCAGGAAGCCGACGTGATAGGTGTGACACAGCCCATCACCAAATGGGTCTATCAGATACGCCGGGTGGAAGATATTGCCTGGGCAGTATCACGGGCGTTTTATATTGCGGCAAGCGGCCGTCCCGGTCCCGTAGTCCTCGATATTGCCAAGGATGCGCAGGTCAACAAGTGTGTTTACAACTACCAGAAGACCACTTTCCTGCGGAGCTATCAGCCTGTGCCCGAGGTGGAGGAGGATGAGATCAGGAAAGCTGCCGGGCTGATCAACAGTGCCAAAAAACCGCTGGCGCTGGTGGGACAGGGAGTGCTCCTCGGCAAAGCTGAGGAGGAGCTGCGCAGTTTTCTGGAGAAGGCAGATATACCCTTTGCTTCCACGATACTGGGACTGTCGGCCATGCCTACGGATCACCATCTGAACATGGGTATGCTGGGGATGCACGGTAACGTGGCCCCCAACATGAAAACGAATGAGTGCGATGTGCTGATCGCCATCGGCATGCGCTTCGATGATCGTGTGACGGGCAACCTGAAGACTTACGCCAAACAGGCAAAGGTGATCCATTTCGATATAGACCTGGCGGAGATCAATAAGAACGTGAAGACTGCCGTGCGCGTGGTTGGCGATGCCAAACAAACGCTGCCGATGGTGACCCGGCTGCTGGATAAACAATCGCACTCCGAATGGTTGTCGGAGTTCAAACCGTATGAACAGAAAGAGTACGATTGCATCATCAAAAATGAGCTGTACCCGGAGAGTGGTGAGATAAAAATGGGTGAGGTGGTGAACAAGATTACGGAAGCAACGCATCACAGTGCCGTCTGCGTTACCGATGTGGGACAACATCAGATGATAAGCACGCGTTACTTCAAGTTCACCCAATCGCGCAGCATCGTCACCTCGGGCGGACTGGGTACTATGGGTTTCGGACTGCCGGCCGGCATAGGAGCCAAATATGGTGCACCGGACAGGACCATCTGTATTTTCGTGGGTGACGGCGGCCTGCAGATGACCATCCAGGAGTTTGGCACCATCATGGAATATGGGGTGGATGTAAAGATCATCCTTCTGAACAACAACTATCTGGGGATGGTACGTCAGTGGCAGGAGCTTTTCTTCGATGAACGCTATTCGGAGACGCACCTGAAGAACCCCGACTTCATCAAGATCGCCGATGCTTACAACATCAGGGGGCGAAAAGTGTCGAAGCGCGAGGAGCTGGATGATGCCATCGATGAGATGCTGGAGCACCAGGGAGCTTATCTACTGGAGGTGGTAGTGGAAACGAAAGGAATGGTGTATCCCATGGTACCGGCAGGGGGTACTGTCACCAATATCATGCTGGGAAACGGATATACGCTGTAAGCTTTCAGCTATCAGCGGTCGGCTTTCAGTAAACAGCGATTAGTTTTCGGTTCAGAGATCAGGATTTAAAGTGCAACATATCAAATCAACAACAATGAAGGAAGAGAATACATTATATACCATCACTATTTTCTCAGAGAATACGGTTGGTGTGCTCAATCAGATAACGACCATCTTCACCCGCAGGCAGTTAAATATCGAGACACTGTCTGTTTCTCCCTCTGCGATCAAAGGGATTCACAAGTTTACCATCACCACTTTCTCCGACGATGAGGAGGTGATGAAGAAGCTGGTGCGTCTCATCGATAAACGGGTGGATATCCTGAAGGCATATTACAACACCAATGAGGATCTGGTGCACCAGGAGCTGGCGCTGTACAAACTGTCCACGGAGAAAGTGCTGGAACATGGTTCCATTGAGTATCTGGTGCGTAAGTACAATGTACGCATCCTGGAGGTCTCCAGGGATTGCGTGGTGTTTCTCAAGGCGGGACACTACGAAGAGACACAGGGACTCTTCGATGAGCTGGCAGAAAGCATCGGTGTATTGCAGTTTGTCCGTTCGGGAAGAATAGCCATCACCAAGTCGAAAGTGGAGCGCCTGAGCGATATGCTCGCAAAAAGAGAGCAGCTCAATCAGGAAAAGTTGGAAAGTTAAGAAGTTAGAAAGTTAGTAAGTTTGATGTTTGAAGTTTGATGTTCGAGGTTTAAGAACCATGAATCATGAACTAAGCACCATAAACTAAAAATAGAGCTTACAGATTATCGCTTACAGTTAATAACTAAAAAAATAATTAACTCGCCGATCCGTGTGATCCCCGAAAGGAGGGTACCGGTGAAGCACAAAGATCAGATAAGTATATGGCAAAAATGAATTTTGGCGGGATGGAAGAGAATGTTGTTACCCGCGACGAGTTTCCGTTGAGCAAAGCTCAGGAGGTGTTGAAGAACGAAACGATAGCCGTGATCGGTTATGGGGTACAGGGCCCGGGACAGTCGCTTAACCTGCGCGATAATGGCTTTAACGTGATTGTGGGTCAGCGCAAAGGCGGCAAGACCTGGGATAAGGCTGTTGCCGACGGCTGGGTGCCCGGCGAAACGCTGTTTGATATTGAAGAGGCCTGTGAAAGAGGCACCATCATCCAGTACCTGCTCTCCGATGCTGCACAGATCGAAGTATGGCCCCGCATCAAACCTTACCTGACAGCAGGCAAGGCCCTCTACTTCTCACACGGCTTCGGTATCACCTACAAAGAGCGCACAGGCATTGTACCTCCCGCCGATGTGGATGTGATCCTGGTCGCTCCGAAAGGATCGGGTACCTCCCTGCGGAAGATGTTCCTCGAAGGTCGTGGTCTCAACTCCTCCTACGCCATCTTTCAGGATGCTACCGGAAGGGCTTTTGAACGAGTGGTGGCGCTGGGTATCGGTGTGGGCTCAGGTTATCTGTTTGAAACCGATTTCAAACGGGAAGTATTTTCCGACCTCACCGGTGAACGCGGCACGCTCATGGGAGCTATTCAGGGTCTGTTGCTGGCACAGTATGAGGTGTTGCGCGAGAACGGGCACACCCCCTCTGAAGCGTTCAACGAAACGGTGGAGGAGCTTACACAGTCGCTGATGCCGCTTTTCGCCGAGAAGGGGATGGACTGGATGTATGCCAACTGTTCCACCACCGCACAGCGTGGTGCGCTGGACTGGATGGGGCCGTTTCATGATGCCACAAAGCCGGTATTCGAGAAGCTCTACAAGGAGGTGGCCAGCGGCAACGAGGCGCAGCGCTCCATCGACAGCAACTCGCAACCCGATTACCGCGTGAAGTTGGAGGAAGAGCTGAAGGCTCTCCGCGAGAGTGAGATGTGGCGGACAGGTGCCGTAGTGAGAAAGCTGCGTCCTGAGAACAACTGAAAAATGTACGTGCAGCGAAATGCACACCAGACAAGGGATTGATCCCGCGTCTTTGGCATACATAAGGAGACGAAGACGCATAATCCTGCGTTTGTGGTTACCTGGAAAGGAGATAACGGTTAAAACCGGCGTCTCTTTTTTTTCCTGATGCTCCCTTTGCAGCGCTACCGTCAGCGGCGTTGTGATAACGAACCGTTTGACACCTGTAGATTGAGCGTGGTAGAATGGATATTTCCGGAGAATCAAACACCGGCAGGAGAGATTTTGTTTTTCCGTCAATGATCTGTATCTTTGGGGAGAATCCTGAATAAACCTCTACAAACAAAACCGTTATGAACCAGCTGGAACAACTGAAATCATTCACACAAGTGGTGGCCGATACGGGCGATTTTGAATCCATTGAAGCCTACAGGCCGACCGATGCAACCACCAACCCGTCGCTGATTTTTGCTGCATCGCAGGAGGAGAAATACCAACATCTGATGGAGGAAGCCATCGATTTCGCCAGACAATCATCGTCCGATCCATCTGTTCAGCTTGCCAGGGCTGTCGACAAGGTGGCTGTCAATTTCGGCCTGGAGATTTTGAAGATCGTCCCGGGGCGTGTATCCACTGAAGTGGATGCCCGTCTGTCGTTCGACACCGATGCGACCGTGAGGAAGGCACGGGAACTGATCGCCCTTTACGAGGAGGCGGGCATCTCCCGCGAGCGTATCCTGATTAAGGTAGCGTCTACATGGGAGGGGATTAAAGCTGCTGAAATCCTTGAAAAAGAGGGTATTCACTGTAATCTGACGCTGCTGTTCTCGCAGGCCCAGGCCATTGCCTGTGCCGAGGCCGGTGTACGGCTTATCTCACCGTTTGTGGGACGCATTCTCGACTGGCATAAAAAAGACAGGGGTGTATCCGAAATTCCGGCACCGGAAGACCCGGGCGTGATTTCGGTAACCAATATATTTAACTACTACAAGAAGTTTGGCTATCCGACCCAGGTGATGGGCGCCAGCTTCAGGAACATCGGGGAGATATGTGAGCTGGCAGGATGCGACCTGCTCACCATCTCTCCCAAACTTTTAATGGAGCTGGAGCAGACGGAAGGCACATTGACAAAAAAACTGGACGCCGACGCGGCCTATGGAACTGATATTGAAAAGATATCGCTCGATGAAAAGCGCTTCCGCTGGATGATGAACGAAGATGCCATGGCAACCGAAAAACTGGCCGAAGGCATCCGTAACTTCACCAAAGACCTGGTGAAGCTAGAAAAACAGATCGCAGCCGTGTTGTGACGGGCAGACAAGACAAGCTCTGCAGAAACGGTTTATGCCTCTTCTTCTTTCGTCAGGTCGAGCTTCTCATCATCCCTGCCGCGGTCGAAGAACATTTTCCGGAGGGGGTTCTTGCGTGCTTCATCGTAGGCAGCACGGTTTCTGTAAATATCGATACCCATGTAGATAGCCTGACGGAATGATTCCTCTGAAGCTATGTTTTTTCCTGCAATATCATAGGCCGTCCCGTGGTCGGGTGACGTACGCACAATAGGCAGGCCGGCGGTGAAATTAACACCCGCATCCATGGCGAGGGTCTTGAACGGAATCAGTCCCTGATCGTGATACATGGCCAGTATGGCATCGAATTCTTTGAAGCGTCCCGATCCGAAGAAGCCGTCGGCAGCGAAAGGACCGGCACAGAGGATCCACTCGTCCTGTGCCTCTTTCACGGCAGGAGCGATGATCTCGGTCTCTTCTTTCCCCAACAACCCGTTCTCACCCGCGTGGGGATTGAGTCCAAGGACGGCGATACGTGGATTCTCCACCCTGAAATCACGTTTCAGTGATTGATTCAGTATTCTCAGTTTATCCAGTATCTGCCCTTTGGATAGTTTCGAGGGTACTTCAGAGAGGGGGATATGCGTTGTAACCAGCGCCACACGTAATGTCTCCGTAGCCAGTATCATCAACGCCTTCTCTCCGTTCCTGGCAAACTTTTCTTCCAGAAAATCGGTATGTCCCGGAAAACGGAAATGTTCGTTCTGGATGGTATCTTTGTTGATGGGAAGGGTTACCAGCAGGTCAATTTTTCTGTCTGTCAAATCACGCACGGCGCTGTCTAATGCCAGATATGCCGATTCACCGGCTTCGGCACTCGCCTTGCCCAGTTCTATTTTGATCTCCTCTTTGACACAATTCACAAAATTAATCTTTCCCTCCTGTGATTCATCGGCCCTGGAGATGATGTGAAAATTCACCGTCTCCTCACCCAACACTTTGCGGTGATAGGAGGACGATTTGGATGAGCCATAGATAACCGGGTTGAACAACTCGAGTAAACGGTCATCTGAGAAAGCTTTCAACAGGATTTCGTATCCGATACCATTGACATCACCATGCGTAATGCCCACTTTGATTAATTCTGACATATGTTGTTTTAATGTACTTCTTTGAGATGTTTATGAAACAATTTCCACTCCTTCCGGTTCAGGCATGCTGATCGTGTAGAGCGTTGCTTCCAGATTACGCATAAGATTGCGTTTGTTTTTTTCAGGCGCGTAGACATAGGTCTCAACGACCACCACCATGCCGGTGTTTTCATTCACGAAGGCATGCATTACGAAGGGGCCACCCATCATGTCTGTTGTCATCTCCCATAGGCCGCGCAACTCTGCCCGGAAGATACCGTCCACTTCAATGCGGCGGTAATCGGGTGAGTATACCCGTGTAGCTGTCGTCATCTCCGAGTCAAAGGAACCTTTGATATATTCACCCAGAAACCGGTTACGGATATTGATGAGTGAGTCTTTCTCGAAAACGGTTTCAGAGGTATAGGGAAATTGGTAAATCACAATATCCTGTCGTGAATTAGCCGCGTTGTTGGTCGCCCAATAGAAGTCAGGATGTTCGGTGACATTGGTCAGCCCTTTCGGGAAGTGAATGTTGATGCCGAAGACCTGCTGCGCACGGGATAATGCATCTGTCTGGCTTTTCAGCCATTTGCCGTTTCTCTCCAGCTCTTTGGTGACAAAGTAATCGACAATGCTTTCCTTGTTCTCGCTCACGAACTTGGCGAAACTGGACGAGTCGGGTGCATGGATATTCATGATAACCTGTCCGACCGCATATTTGTCGATATCTGCCGTGAATTTTGGTGTGCTGTAAAGGTGGGAGATATCGGGGATAATAATGTTACGTCCCATCCTGAATGTACTGGTGAAATTTTCAGGATTAATGTGCAGTATCCTGAAATTGGGCTCTGGTTGCGGCAGCGCTTTCGCATAGGAATTAAGCACATCGAAGAGAGCTCTCCCCGGCGTACTATTCCAGGTTGTATCATCCATGACTACGATCACCTCATTGTTGGCTCCCGAGGCATTCATAAAGCTGGCTCTTCCCTCGCAGGAAGTGAAAAGAAGTATTACAGCCAGAAGGGACAGAAAGATACCTGAATGTTTCATACGATTAAATTATTTTTTTACATCAATGTGTATGGAACTCGCATTATTGACTACGTCGATTACTTCGTAATTCATGTATTTGTGTGAAAAACATGTTCATGCTCGTTTCATACGATTATTTTAATAGTGGATCACACACTCATTTTCGATAAACAAATATACAACTATTTACGTGGAAATCAAATGCAAGCTCAGCTTTTCTCACCTATTTTTGCCGTAGAGAGCATGCCGCAGGCAGCGAAGATATCTTCTCCCCTCGAGGCGCGGATGGTGCTGATGAACCCTTTGGCGGTCAGGAAATCGCGGAACCTGATCATGTTCTCTTCCGTAGAGGGGCGTAGTTTACTCATCGGGATCACATGGAAACGGATCAGGTTGATGCGGCAGTCCAGTCCCGCAAGCAACTTTGTCAGCTCACGGGCGTACAGCAGTGAGTCGTTCACACCGTCGAACATGATATATTCAAACGATAATCGCCGCTGGTGGCTCCAGTCGTAGTCCCGCAGCATCTCGATGACCGAGGTGACGGGAGCGGACTTCTCGATAGGCATGATGGCGAGCCGTTGTTCAGGTATGGGGTTGTGCAGGCTGATGGCCAGGTGACATTTGCTTTCATCGAGGAACCGTTTCAGGTTGGATATGAGTCCGATGGAGGAGAGGGTGATCCGCTTGGGGCTCCATGCCAGTCCATAGTCCGCCATCAGCAACTCAGAGGCTTTCTTCACCTGCTTGTAGTTGTCGAGCGGCTCTCCCATCCCCATGAAGACCAGGTTGGTGATCGCTTCCGAGTCGGGGACCGAGTAGACCTGGTTGAGTATCTCTGTCGCGGTGAGATTGTCGTGGAATCCCTGCTTGCCGGTCATGCAGAAATCGCAGTTCATGCGGCAGCCCACCTGTGAGGAGACGCAGATGGTGAGGCGGTCGTCTTCGGGGATGGTGACTGTTTCGATGAACTTGCCGCTTGCTGTCCTGAACAGCATCTTTTGTGTGCCGTCGACCGATGTTTTCACATCGAGTGGTTCCGATCTGCCTATGTCGAACGTACCCGCAAGGACCTCTCTGTTCTTCAGGGAGATGTTGGTCATCTCACTGATGGATTTTACCCGTTTCAGATACACCCAGTCGGCGATCTGCCTGGCGGTAAATTTGGGGAGGTTCAGTTCCGTAACGCTTTCGGTGATTTCGGCAAGTGTCATGCCGAGCAGAGATTGTTTTTGCTCCATTTGCTGCAATGATAAATTATGCTGCAAAGATACGGATGATTTCGCAAAATGAAGCATCGAAAAGAAAAAGAGTGAAATAGCTCTTTTATCTGAAAGGGTGAGATTTGAATACATGGTTAAAAGCATTATATTTGCAATCCTGAATGAAACAATTTTCAGACTGAAAATTTAAAACTATGCGAAATATTGCTTTTCTGCTTCTTTTTGTCCTTACAACCATGCGTATACAATCACAGGAAAAACCGCTGCTGTTGTTTCCCGGCGGTGTTCCGTGTGAAACGGGAACACTGAAGCAGGTTGAGGATCTGAGCGGCAACAAGGTGGCCGGCTGCATTTACATATCTATCCTTCCGGGGGACACGGTTACGGGCTTCGCAACACCGCCCACATGGTGAACGAATGGCCTTTTAGAGTCATCTCGTGGTTGCGCGATATCGACATGATAGAAAAGTGAAGCGGCGAAATCTGACTTTAGGTAATATGGGCGTTCTTCAGTTTTTGGAGAATATATGCGCGCATCTCTTCTTTCGATACATCATATTTCGGCTCAAGTTGTGCGAGGCTTATTTCAGATGAGAACCTATCGGACAATAATATCATTACAATATTTTTAGTGCTGAACTTGTGTTGTGAATATTTCAACGCGGCATCAATACCCTCAGAGATATCATACCCCTCCCGGAGAATGGCATAAATATCGTAATAGTCGCGTATTTTCATCCTGCGAAGCATCACTTCCATCTTCATCGCCATAATCGAGTATATATCAGCAAGACGGATATTGCCCAGAAAGTGAACAGGTTTTGAAACGGGAGAGAAGTTTTCGCTTACATAGAACGAAAATTTAACTTTCGCCACCACAAACTCCACCTGATCGAAGCCAAGCATATTGAAATTCTCTATTTCGCCGATCTTTTCTATTAGTTCCTTTTCAATAGCCGGCCAATCGACTGTAGGTTTTTCTTTTTTCGATTTACGCCACATCATAAAGTCTAAATCCTCGCTCTTACGATGACCAAGTTGTATGGCAAGAGCTGTTCCACCGCTCAGAATGTATGGCTTAATGCATTCCAGCTCAGCTACTTTACCGATAATTGCATCGGTATTGACCGTCAAACCTTTACGCATAATCAGCGATTTTTTTTACATGTTCCCTCTCAATCTGCCTGAGATATTTCTCCGGGTGTTTTATGTTAAAGAAATAAAGGGCGATCATCACATTCAGGTTAAAAAGATAATCCCCCTGAATGGCCATCTTTTCCTTCCAAACCTTGCGGATGTAATCCCTCTGATATATCTCAAAGAGCCTGGATATATCTGCCATATCCAAGTGTATAAATACTTTCTCTATCAGCTCTTCATCAGGAATATCTTCTGTTGAGACAGCGGTATAAGACCAGAACGCATTGACTTCCAACAGCCGTTTGACCAATTCGTTTCTAAGTTTTAGCTTGTGATTGCGGACATTTTCTTCTGTCTGTTTTTTCAGGAGTTCTCCCTCTTGCAGGTTAAAGAAAGACTCCAGTTTCAAAGCCAGTGGCATTGAAAGGTCACGACGTCCGGCAATCACAAAGCTCAGCGATTGCCGGGGCACACCTATTTCTCTCGCAACTTCAGATTGACTGTATCCGCCATTCCTGATCAGAGATTCAATATATTGTCCAACTCTATTCACACATTCTTTTTCTTACGTTTCATGAATTTGCATAATGTATCTTCTCACATGCTGGATGATTGATTGCACTTTCATACTGCAAATATAACAATATGTCAACAAATATGTTCACAAGCAGAAAATATTTTAGCAGGATTGTGATAATCCCTCCGGCGGGCACGGTTACTGGTTGCGCTATACCGACCACACGGTAAATGAATGGCCTTTCTGGGTGCTATACTGGCTGCGCGATATCGGGATGATGGAATAATAAGTTTTAAAGAAATCAATCATTTAATAATTTCTGAATCGATTCTTTTGTGGAGGAATTGCCTGGACGTAAATGGAGCCCAAAATCCACCATTACGCCTTTTTTATCGAAAAGAAGGTAATAAGGGATAATACTTTTTGTGTTAAAGCGCTTTATGATGTCTTGCCATTCCTTATCGGTAAGGGCAACATGAACACCCGGAAGTTGGAGACTTGCTATTTTTCTTTTTGCCTGTTCCTGTTCAAACGTGGCAAGTTTATGAAGTGTTTCATCGTATTGCTTTTTCGCGTCTGCCCTGAAATCAGTAAACGATAATTCATACGGTTGATTGTATCGACCCAGATACTGGTTCAGGAATGCGTTGATGTATGTATTCAACTCGGCGTTTGTTCCTCTGAAAATGGTATGGGTGATGTTGCGGAAATCTTTTTTAATATACAAACTGTCGCCCGGAGCGATAACGATACGATCTTCTACCGGAACAAACGATATTTCGCGTGTGGTGACAGGGTAAATTTCGAAGTGAAACATTCCATCTTCGGCAAGAGGTGAGGAGTGTTTTGTTTCGTTCCCATAGAAATCGAGAAGTGATATTTCCAGCCACTTCACGTGGGGATATACATCACGGTTGCTTATTTTACCGGTGATAATGGCTTTTTCACCCTGATCCAATGCCGCACCGGTAAATATTGGCGGGTTTTTGGATTCTTCCTGTAGTTGGCAGGCAGATAGAATGAGAATCAGTGAGAGTAATACAGCTATTGTCATAATCCGGTTATACCTTGTGATAAAAACATGTGCAAGTAAACACTTTCATTTTTAATATCAACCCCTTCGGGTAAAAATAATGATACATAAGATGAAAAGCTTTATATTTTATGATATCAGATCATCATCAGGGAGATTTTGAAATTAAAAGGGGGAATTTCACAAGCCTTTCGGGAATAATTGCCAATATTTGCAGTAAATATCCGCCATTTCTTGTAGTTTTATTGCGCCATTTCTTGTATATGCAAATGATTTACTTATTTTTATGGTTTTAAATACTTATCAAAGATGGAAATGAAAGAATACTATCCCCGTATTTGTGACAGGGTATTACAGAATAAATTAAACATTACGGGCGCTGTACTAATCGTGGGTGCCAAATGGTGTGGAAAAACAGAAACAGCTTTACAGTCAGCCAATAGTGTACTTTATATCCAGGAAAGTCCGCAACATAAGGAAACGGCTAAAATGATGCCATCACTCCTACTTGAGGGAGAAACTCCACGACTCATTGATGAATGGCAGGATGCACCTGAGGTATGGGATGCAATACGGCATGCTGTAGATTGCTACGGCTATTATGCGGGTTGATGCAGATCGTCTGTTACATGATCCGGAGTCTTTTGGTTTTTTATTTGAATCGATCTGTACCCGTGATATGCGTATTTATGCACAGGTGAATGACGGAGAAATTTTTCATTATAGGGATAAAGATAATCTTGAAATTGATCTGATCATCTCTCTACATGATGGCAGATGGGCTCCGGTGGAAGTGAAACTTGGAGAACATCGGATTGATGAAGCAGCTGAAAGTCTTATGAGGCTGAAAAATAAAGTGTGTACCTCACGTATAGGAGAACCTTCCTTTATGATGGTACTCACTGGTGGGAGATATGCCTATAAACGTCCTGACGGAATTCTCGTAGTGCCGTTGGGATGCCTGAAAGATTAAAAGTAGAAAAATAAAAACGGGGACTTTCGCAAGCCCCCGCCTTTGGAATTTTATGTAAATTAGAAGTAGAGTTTATCGTTGGCAGGCTTCAGTTCCCTGCTTTCATTTTTCCTATGCCATCTTTGGAGAGGACTTTTTCCTTCGGATTGCCATAATAGGTCACATTGCCGATCCCTTCAGCGTCGGCGTTGAGGTATTCTGAAGCATAACAGCTTACATTGCCCACCCCCTGCGAAGTGACGATCGCGCGTTTGGCTTTCAGATTGGCGGCTTCTACATTTCCAACCCCTTCCGATCTGATCTCCACGTTATTGGCGCTGCCGCCCAGAATGGTGTTACCCACCCCTTCGGAGTTGATTTTGACAAAATCACATTCGAGGCCTTCCGCGGTGAAATTACCTACGCCGGTGGAGTTGATCACCAGTTCAGGTGTTGAGAATGCACCCTCGATATGGATGTTTCCCACCCCTTCAAAATCAACCCTTGTCAATGTGGGGGTGGTGATGGATATGGTCATCTTGTTGGCATTTTTTCTGAACTTCTTCAGGTAGCGGTCTTCCATTTCCAGTATCAGTCTGCCGTTTTCCATTTTCACGTCAAGGATGTCCAGCAACTCTTCGCTGCCTTCAGCGGAGACACTGGTTACATTCGATTGCGTGATGCGAATGTTGGATACCATGGATGCTTCGATGGAGGAGAAATCCTCCACGTCGAATGTATCGGTGGCATGACGCGATTGGCCACAGGATGTGCTGCTTACTGCCAGCAGCAGGGTAATGAATGGGAGAGTAAATAATGCTTTCATCTTTTTCTTTTTTTCAGGATATGACATTGCAATACGATCATCGGTTACAGCATATCAGTCTTTTAACAGTTCCAGGATCTTCAGCCGGAACGCGTATTCGTATTTGGCCTGTGCCTCTTCGCCCAGTGCCCGTGTCTGGTTGTTCTTGGCCAGGAATAACTCGTAGGCGTTGGCACGGCCGCTACCATGTTTCTCTTCTGCAAAACGATAGGCTTCGTTGCTGGCGGTGACCGATTTTTGTGCGGCCTCCCAACGGCTTTTGGCTCCCACGGCATTGTAATAGGCCTGTTCGATCTCTTTGCGGAGCTCCAGCTTTGTCTTGTCCATCTCCAGACGGGTGTTGGCAATGGCCAGCTCGGCGCTGTGGACATTGTTCCTGACCTGGAATTTGTTGAAAATGGGGATACGCAGGCTGAAGCCGAGTGAATTGCTCATGTTGTTCCGCAGCTGGGTACCGAACGGATCGTTGTCTCTGCCGTTCATTCTGTAATAGCCGGTACCCATGTTGGCTCCGAAGGAGAGGGACGGATAGAACTGCGATTGGGCCATCAGCTTCTCTTTTTCACTGCTTTCAATCCGGTACTGCATACTCCGTATGACGGGACGGTTTATCAGTGCGCTTTCATAGACAGCTTCCGATGCAAGCAACGGGGTCTCGCTGATGAGTGTCTCGGCAGGGGGGGCCGTCACATCGAAATCATCGAACTGCTCCAGCTCCATGATCTGTGCCAGATCGAGCAACGACAGCCTGAGATTGCTCTCCGCCTGCACCCTGTTCAGTTCCTCCCTGGCCAGTTGTGCTTCCTGTTCATAAAGCTCACCCCGGGCCATTTTCCCGCTTTTCACCAGTGCAGTACGGCGGGTGATGTCGGCCAGGGTGGTTTCGAGCTGATTCTCTGCGATCTGTAACAGTTCCTTGTTGAGGAGTGTCTGTAGGAAGGCGGTGGAGACGCTCATGATGATGTCGTCCCGCATCTTGTCGAGATCGGCCTCCGAAGCGTGCATGTCGGCTTTGCGAGCGTCGATGCTGTGTTTCATGCGCAAGCCGTCGAAGAGGGTGATATCCGCACCGATCCCGAAGCTGGTTTGTGATGAATTGGTGTTCTGATAGGTGTTGTCGAGGCCGATGGAACGGCCGAAGACAAAGTTTTGTCCGGCAGATGCATTCAGGCTGGGCAACAGGTCGGCACGGGCCTGACTGTAGGCGATCTCGCGTTGCTGCCGGTTCAGCTCCTGCTGTTTGATATTGCGGTTGTTCCCGAGGGCTATATCAATACATTCCGTGATCGTGTACTTTTGTTGTGCGATACCGGGAAAGAGCGAACCGGCAAAGAGTATACTGAATAATAATTGTTTCATGTGCATATTGTAAAAACGGGTGGGTGATAGCTGACAGCTACAGCCGGTTGTTATTTCTTCTTTTCCTCGATGATTTCCGAACCCCTGATCTTATCGTTCTCCTTCAACCCTTCGGTAACCTCAATATTGATACCATCAGAGAGGCCAATCATCACCTGTTTGCGTTCGAATTCCTGCGGTTTTTCATTCTTCACCAGATAAACAAATGCCGAGTCACCACTGAACTCCACCGTGCTCTCAGGGATGGTGAGCACATCGTTACGCTTATCGAGGATGATGTCGGCATTGGCACTGTAGCCGGCACGGATAAAGACCTCCGACGGCATTACCATGGCGGCTTTCATCTCGAACAGGATAGCACCGCTCTCTTCAACTCCCTTGGGAGAGACATATTCCAGCGTGGCCGGTACTTTCCGGTCCTGGACAGCACCGATGGTGATCTCCATAGGCATACCCACCGAGAGTTTTCCTACTTCCGTCTCATCGATCTTACCTACGAAGAGCATATCACTCAGGTTGGCGACCGACGCCACGGTGGTCCCATCGTTGAAGTTGTTGGACTGGATCACCGAGTTCCCCACCTTGACCGGCACATCGAGGATGGTACCGCTCACGGTGGAACGCACGAGCGTGTTGCTGGTCTTTGCCGAGCTCTGGGTGATGCCGGTGCGCACCAGGCTCAGGTTGTCGTTGGCTGCACGCAGCTCCTCCTGATCGTTCCTGTGCTGGAGTTCTACCTTTTCGAACTCTTCCTTCGAGATCACCTCGTTCTCAAAGAGCTTCTTGTCCCGTTCATAGTTGTTGCGGCTCTGTGTGGCTGCCAGCTGAGCCCTCTCCACGCGCGACTGTGCACCGCTCAGGTTGACCATGTCGGGCACCACCTGTATCTTCGCGATGATATCTCCTGCCTGAATGCTCTCTCCCGCCTCTTTGTAGACTTCAGAGATGATTCCCGACATCTGCGGTTTGATCAGAATCTCGTTGCGTGGCTCCACCTTCCCGGTAGCCACGGTCCTTTTCTCGATATTTCCCTTCGTCGCCACCTCAATCTTGTATGTCACCACCTTGGGACGTGACTTCTGCCAGAGGAATAAGAAGGTGGATATAACCAAAAGCCCTAATAGTACAAAGCCTGCAATTCTCAGAATTCGTTTCATATGATTTATTTATTATTGAGTAATCAGTATTTAGTTTTCAGTTTTCAGTTTTCAGCTGTCAGCATTCAGCTTGTTATTCTTCACTGATCGCCTCCACCGGTTTGATCAACATAGCCCGCTGTGCAGGGATATATCCGGCAAATGTGCCGATAATGATGAGGATGATGAGTGAACCGATGGCCATGGAAAAAGAGATCTGCGGATCTTTGAAGAACTGGTCGCCCTGACTCAGCACTATGCCTGTGGCACGTAATAGTCCCACACCCACCACAATACCTGTAAGTCCGGCCAGCACAGTGAGCACCACGCTTTCGCTGAGTATCTGCCCGATGATATCGCGTGGTGTAGCACCCAGGGCGCGTCGGATACCTATCTCCCTGGTGCGTTCACGTACCGTGACCAGCATGATGTTGCTCACACCGATGGCACCCGCAATAAGCGTCCCCAGTCCCACCAGCCAGATGAGCGAGGCGATGCCGATACCTAGGTAGTTAAACATCTTGAATTGTTCTTCAATATTCATGGTGAAGACTGCCTCCTTGTCGTCGGGGGCTATCTGGTGCTGTTGCTTCAGTATTTCCAGAATCTTGTCCTGCACCACCTTCACCGGTACTCCGTCCTTTGCTGTCGCCGCCATGAAGTGGATGATATTACCCTGGTTGAAGGCCTGCTGCATGGTGGAGAAGGGTAGTACCACCGTTTCGGCTGTCTGTCCCCCGATGCTGACACCGGAGGTGCTTCGGGCGACACCGATCACCTGGAAGTAGATGCCGTTCACGCGGATCTGCTTTCCTGTCGGGTCTTCACCCTTCTGGAAGAGCACTTCGTGGACCCGTTCACCAATGACACATACTTTTCTTTTCTCCACGATATCAATGTCGTTGACATAACGGCCGTAGAGCATCTTGCTCTTCTCTATCAGATCATATTCCGGATAACAACCCTTTACCTGGTAGGAACCGTTTTTCTCGCCTCTCACCACATTCTTATCGTTGCTCCCCCCGAACAATACGGGTGAGATGTACTGCAGCTCTTTCACCTTATCCCTGATTACGGGTAGGTCATTGTTGGTCATATCCCATCTTCTCCCTTTCCGGAATCCCCGGTAGGGTAATGTCGTGCGTTCTGCAGCGAAAAAGCAGGAGTTGGTGGCGAATCCTTCGATCTGAGACGTCATCCCTTCCTCCAGTGCATTCCCTGCACCCACCATCAGCACCAGCATCAGCATCCCCCAGAAAACGCCAAAGGCGGTGAGCACGCTCCTCGATTTGTTATGCGTGATGGTGATCCAAATCTCTTGCCATCTGTCTTTGTCGAACATTGATTTATTGATTAGTTGATTTACCGATTTACTGATTAACTGATTAACTGATTATCGAATCACCGAATCATCACATCATCAAATCATTACTCCTGTCTCATCGCTTCTATCGGTTGTACGCGTACTGCCTTGCGGGCGGGCAGGTAGCCGGCGATCACACCAGCTATGATGAGTATCACCGTCGCGAAGATGGCATAACCGATGTCAACCGTCGGGTTGGTGAATACCGACATCTGCGGTTCGTCCGTAACCGGTTTCCCGTTGGCAGCCTGTACCATAAAGAAATTGACCAGCTCGGTAAGTCCTATCCCCATCAGCATGCCAATGTAACCGAAAATGGTGGTGATGAAGATCGATTCCAGGATGATCGTTTTGAGTATGGATACTGGTGTGGCGCCGATGGCTTTACGTATGCCTATTTCGCGCGTTCGCTCCTTTACCGATACCAGCATGATGTTGCTTACTCCCACAATGCCGGCTATCAGCGTGAGGATGCCGATGATGGTGACAAAGATGGTGATACCCCCGAATATTTTGATTGTTTCCACATAATTCGATTGTCCATTGTTAATATACAATGCCTGTTCATCCTCCGGATTGAAGTTTAGCCGTAGTCCCATCATTCTTCTGAGCGATTCATTGAATCGGTCGTTCTCTGCCTCTGTAGTCAGTCCGTCGACGGTGAAGGTGATCTGCCAGAACTTGCGTCGTGGATTGTATATGGCCTGGGCAGTGGAGAAGGGAATATAGGCGTTGGACCCTCCATATTGTTCTTTCTTGGTGTTGATACCCACCACCTTGAACATCACCTGACCCACTTTCACCTGCTTTCCCAATGGTTGTTCATCTTTGAAGAGGAGCTCGGCGATCTTCTGATCCAGTATGATCACCTTGTTCTTCTCTTTCATATCCAGTTCATTGAGGAAACGGCCTTTTCCCGGAGGTATGATCAGCTTCTCAATGTCGAAATAGTTGGGCATCACCCCTCTCAGGCCGTAGGAGCCATATTCTGCTTCGTAAGAGATGGTCTGGGTAGTGTTGTATCGGGCGGTGATAAGCCGGCTCTCCTTCACCTGGTTATTGATGGCATCCACTTCGTTTTCCGTAAATTGCAGTTGTCGTCCCGATTTCAGGCCGTTGTGCGGCAGGGAGGTGGTGCCCGACCACAGGTTGATGCTGTTCACAGCCCTGGAACTGAAATTCTGCATCACCCCATTCTTCAGACCGTTGCCGGCACCCAGCAGCACGATAAGAATGAAGATCCCCCATGA
>CAKMJT010000039.1 GCA_927407015.1 uncultured Proteiniphilum sp.
TTACCGTAAAGACAATGGTATTCAGATAAATAATTCTTTGGAACGGTTTTCAGTAAGAGCAAATATTGATTTTCACCCCACTGATTTACTAAAAGTTGGAGTAAAATTGAACATGTCATATACAGACAATAACCGTATGCAGAACAGCGGTTTTACGAACACGGGAGGAGGAGGAATCAACGGTGGATTTAATGCAATTTCAACATCGGCACTTCCATGGTATCCGGTGTATGATTTCGATAATCCAAATAAATATTTCAATCCATATTCCGGTGCAAATCCAATGGCGTATGCAGATTCTCGTAATCTTAAGGACAATTTGACGCAATATAGAGGGCTTGGCGGTTTTTATGCCGATTTAAAAATTCCGCATGTTAACGGCCTTTCTATGCGTTCTGAATTATCATTTGATATTCTTCAGAGCAACAGCATCTATTGGACGAGCGATGACATTACTCTTTATCAGGAAGTTCCGAACGCTTATGCATCAGATCAATCAATCACTAATAAAAATTTAAACTATAATATTTATGCAACATACGATCGCTCATTCGAAGATCATAGTTTACTTTTGGTAGGCGGAGCTGAAGCGACCAGATCAAGTGGTTACTATCGATATACTTCAGGACGGGACTTGGTCGGGACATATCAGCAACTTGGTAGTCCGGGAAGTATAATTCTGGCGTCCGCCGGCCTTGGCGGAGAACGTTATCTAGGTGCATTTTTTGGCCGGGCAAATTATAAATTTAAGGATCGTTATCTTTTAGGACTTAGCTTACGTAGAGATGGATCTTCTGTGTTTTCAAAAGATTACAGATGGGGTACTTTCCTGGCTTATTCCGCTGGTTGGATACTATCGGATGAACCATTTATGGATTTTATTGGCAGTAATACCTTCATAAAACTTAGAGGAAGTTATGGAGAAACAGGAAACCAGAATATACCTTCTGGGCTTAACCTTCCCTTATATAGTGGAAATTACGTGTATGGAGGACCAGACATCCTGGGAGTAAATGGTACATTACCTATTAACGTTCCTGTGGGAGATTTAACCTGGGAAACTACTAAAAGTACTGATGTCGGAATTGATTTTGGATTTATTAATAATCGCATTAACGGATCTTTGGCTTATTATAATAAATATGTTGAAGGAATGCTACTTACAGGCCCTGTGCCATATTCTGCGGGAATTGGTGGCAGCAATTCTATTTGGGGGAATGTGGGTGACATGATCAATTCAGGAGTTGAACTAGAAGTTCATTTTTTAAATATATTAAACAAAAGTAATTTTAATTGGTCAGTTGATTTTAACATTTCATCAAATAAAAATCTTATTAAGAAACTTACACCTGAAGCCGATCAGACAGGTACAGGATTGTTCCATAACGATCCCGTCGGTTTACCTATTTCTGTTTCACGTAAAGGCCAAAAAAGGATGCAATGGTATTTGGCGGAATATGCCGGTATTAATCCTGATCTGGGAGTACCAATGATTGTTGCCTTAGACAAAGATTATTATGCGGAAACAGGAAATACCAGACCGCTTAAAGATAATGAAGGAAATGATGTTTTGATTTATGGAACAATAACCAATATTAACCAAAATAAATTTATACAAAAAGGAAAATCGGCTGATCCCAGTTTTTATGGTGGTATAACCAATACTTTTCAATATAGTGGTTTTGAACTCAGCTTCCTTCTTTCTTTCTCCGGCGGAAATTATATTTATGATTATGCTATGCAAACTGCTTCAGTAGTTGGCCCTCAAAAACAATTTTTCAGTGATGTTCTTGATAAATCGTGGAAAAGACCTGGCGATATTGCTGAATATCCGCTATTACGGTTTGGGGGTTATGAAATTGATGGCAAGATTAATTCTGATTTTGCTGAACGTTGGACTTACAACACGAAATGGCTTTATAAAGGGGATTTTATCCGTCTGAGAAATGTTAGGCTAAGCTATAGCATTCCATCTTCCCTGACTAAGAAAATAAACGTGAGTAATGTTGCGCTATCTGTTTCTGGCAACAATCTTTTGACGATAACAGATTACCCGGGATTTGACCCCGAAGGAGCTGGTTTTGTATGGACATCTTCTATTCCACAAATGAAGTCTTTAATTTTCGGATTGTCTATAAAATTCTAATTAATTAATAATTTATAATAATAAGATAATTATGAAAAATATTAAATTATATATACTGTCATTAATCATCCTATTGCTTGCTTTTAGTTGTTATGATGATGATTTTTTTGCCGAGACAAATCCACCGGAATCTCCGTGGACTAAACTTTCCGAGTTTGACAGAGCACCCATCGGGCTGTATAACAATCTGTTTGTTGGAGGCGAATGGGACAATCCTTACGTAAATATAATCACCCCCAAAATTAGCAGCGGTGATGATGTTAGTTGGAGGCACTATGAAGAACCCGGTTATTGGCGTAATACAAAAGAATATCAAAGATATAATACACTAGCATGGCCCCAGCTTTACAAAGTGATAGGTGGTGCAAATGATGCCCTTGGATTTGTCAAAAGAAATGAAGGTAATCCTTATCCTGATGCCTCTGAATCGGAAATAAAAAATAATCTGGACCGGGTTGTGGGAGAATTGCATTTTTTAAGAGGATTTTGTTATTATCTTCTTCAAACCACATTCGGGCATGCTTATGTTCCGGGTGGGGATAATAGTTCATTAGATATTCCTTTGCGAACAAATTATCCCGTAGGTGCTACAGATGCCAAAAATCCAAAAATCGGTACAACTGCAGAAATATTTGAACAAATTATAGCTGACTTAAAGAAAGCCAAAGAGTTATTGCCGGAAGCATATAATTCATCAACAATGCATGCTTCCTATCAGGTAAGGGCCACAAAATTTGCGGCATCTGCAATGCTTATGCGTGCTTATTTTCAAAAAGGCCAATATGACAGTGCCAGGTATGAGGCCGATTTCATCATTGATCATAACAACGGTCAATTTGATTTGTCAGAAGATCCAATTGAAGCGTGGAACAAAAGCTCCCCTGCCAGAGGAAGAGAAGTAATCTTTTATATTCCCCTTTATGACCTAAGTATTGGGGGGGGTACAAATCATTTGACTTTTTTTAATGCTTTTGATCCAACTGAGGCACAGGCAAATACAGCCGGAGAAATGTTTATGGGAAGGTCAACAGTTAAACGTCTGGGATGGATGGACAATCCCGTAACCCTTGATACAACCATCAATCTTAAAGCGAAAGCAGACAAACGATTTACTCAGTTGTTTAGGGTAAGGTACCCCAAAAAAACTCTTTTGCCAGGTCAGATATATGATAATCAGAATAACCCTTTTGTTGTGAACCGGACAACTATCTGGTCTTATAAATATTGGCGAGGCCCTAAAGGCAAGGAAACCAACATTCCAATAATTCGATTGGCAGAAGTTTATCTTACACGTTCAATTTGCCGTTTCAGGGCAGGAGATACAGGGGGCGCTGCTGCCGACCTTAACGTTGTTCGCAAACGGGCATGGGACGAAAATATTGGCGGGCCTTATGTTAATATAATAAGTGCGAAAATTACGGAACAGATGATTAATGATGAAAGGTTGATAGAGATGTTTGCTGAGAACGACCGGATTGATTATCTGCGTGGATTAAAAGTCGATATTCCTAAGGGAGAACGCTACCAACCACCTATTAACGATGGTGAGCCTGAACCAGATACACGGTTTGGGCAGGCCAGTCCGGATCCCGATCCTTATACCAGCGAAAATTTTGTGTGGGCTATTCCTGTCGAAGAATATCTTTATAATGAATCTTTAAAATAGTCAATAAATTAGTTAATACCACTTTTAAATTTTAAAAATTATGAAAACAAAAAATTGGATTTTTCTATTAATAATTATGGGAACAATTGTATTTCTTGCAAACAGTTGCAAGGACGATGATGAACCTGTTGAACCGGTTGTAGAACTACCTTTGTTAATAACTTCACAAGTAGTTGATTTAACTCAGAACTCGGCTACTTCAGGTGGTAATGTGCTGGAAGATGGTGGCGGAGCCGTAACAGCACGAGGTGTAGTATGGAACACTGCAGTTAACCCTACCGTGACCACTAACGTCGGAATGACGAGCGATGGAACTGGCCTGGGGATATTTACAAGCAATCTTACTGACCTGGAACCGGAAACAAGTTACTATGTCAGGGCCTATGCTACCAACAGTGCGGGAACCGCCTATGGCAATGAAATAAACTTCACCACTCCAATACCCGTTTGTGAAAACTGTGTAGAAGATGTTATGGGGAATGTTTACCATTATGTAACTATAGGCAACCAGGACTGGTTGGTAGAAAACCTGAGAACTACAAAATACAATGATGGTACGGATATACCGTTGGTAACGGGTGATACCGATTGGCATGCTTTACCAATTGATACGATAACCGGAGGTGCTTATTGTTATTATGATAATGATCCCGCGAATAGGGATACTTATGGATTAATTTACAATTATGCGGCTGCAGCATCAGGTAAACTGGCAATAGAAGGCTGGCGTGTACCTTCCAAGGATGATTTTGAAGTACTGATAGAAGAGATAGGAGGAGCAGAAACTGCAGGTGGAAAACTAAAAGCAACCGGTATTATACCGGACGGACTATGGGCAGACCCCAATTTAGGTGCAACTGATGAGTTTGGCTTCCATGGTATTCCCGGAGGCTTTCGATGGGCTGATGATGCGAATCCTGCTTCATGGGGCGGTATAACTACAAATGCCATTTACCAAACTATTACAGAGAGTGATGAAAATCCGGATGCATGGAATTATTATTTTATACTGTGGCATGATAAAGCATCTTTCGATTCGCCTTATTGGGCTAAGCAGGCAGGGTGTTCTGTTAAATTAGTAAGAGACCATGAATAAACCTACACGCAGTGTTGAGATTTTAAGCAGTTGAATTTTTTCTGGATCCTGCCAGGGTGAGGCTTAAACTCTGGCAGGATTTTCAATCTGTGCTTTTTCAGTTGGTTTGTGACAAACTTTCAAAAACAGCTGTGTTTGGCAGGCCATTAAAGTAACTGTAGAATCGCTAAGAAGACAAAACCGTAGAAAGAAGGAAATTTTATTAAATAATAAATAATTATGAAACAGAAATTATTCTATAATTTATTCATACTAAGCTTCATTACAGGCATTTCATTTCTTACAAGCAATTGTAAAAAAGATAACATTGATAATAGTGCTCCGGAGATCACAAGTGCCGCTGCCGATAGCGCCACCGTTGGTGAAGCATATAGTTACCAGATTACTGCCACAAACTTTTCCACGAGTTTTAATGCCACCGGGCTTCCTTCAGGCCTGAGTGTTGATACAGGTACAGGCCTTATTGACGGAACGCCATTGGATTCTGGTATTTTCATCGTATCCTTATACGCCAGCAATGAATACGGCAGAGGCACCGGGAGCTTGGAACTTTTCGTTGCCAGTGCAGCACCGGTAATTACAAGTAGTGCAAGTGTTACAGATTCTATAGGCAATATTTTTACATACCAGATTACTGCCACAAACAATCCCACGAGTTACAATGCTGTAGGGCTTCCTGAGAAGCTGACCCTTGACAGGAACACAGGCCTTATACATGGTGAACTTGCCGAATCAGGTGATTTTACGGTAACCCTTTCCGCTACCAACTCATTCGGGACAGGCATTATGGAGCTAGCACTCACAATTGTAAATTTACCCCCTCAGATCACCAGTGCCGCGGTAGCAAGTGCTTCTGCGGGAATTGATTTCAGTTACCAGATTTTTGCTACAAAAAATCCCACAAATTACGATGCCGCCGGGCTTCCCGCCGGGCTAACCATTGATACAGAAACAGGTCTTATCAACGGCGCTGCAACAGTAACAGGTGATTTCAACGTAAAACTGAGCGCCACCAACCCGGCCGGAACCGGCAACCTGGATTTTCTGCTGACAGTAGTGCCTGCACCTACTTCTGAAATTCCTGCCCCGGCAACATCTGTTGGTTATAACAGGCTTACGTTTAATGATGAATTTGATTCCATTGAGACAATAGATGTAGAAGGGACAAAAGAACCAGAATACAATTGGTATGTTGACCGTCCTATTTGGGGAGGGAATACGATAACTCAACCAGATGCTTACAGTGTTGAAAATGGAATTCTTACCGTAACCAGTACAGGTTATTCTGCAAACTGGGCCATTCAATCTTATTCTATTAGAGGCAGAACAGGACATGCTTTCCGTTATGGATATTTTGAAGCAAGGATACGGTTTGACCCGACGCTTGGTAAAAATGTTCGGGGATTTCCTGCCTGGTGGGCTTTTTCAGTATATCACAGTAGAGTAAATAACACTGACCGTTGGGCGGAACTGGATTTCTTTGAAGCTTATACCGGTGGGTATAATGACTATTCCGGTGCTTTTGTTGGAACGGTCCATGATTGGCAAAATAGTTCCCAAGTACATTACCAAAATAAAAATAATTGGCAACAGCTTCCTTCAAGTACAGATTTTAACGATTGGCATACTTATAGTTGCCTATGGGTGCCCGGAAGAATCACCTGGTACTTTGATGGTGTTGAATTGATACGGCAATACTACTCTGCAATAGCTCCGCCCAATCCATTGGCTAATGGAACAATATCTCCTACACCGGAAGGAATTTTTTCAATTCTTGATACAGACCCTGAGGGTATATTGCTTATCTTGGGAAGTGATGAAGACTGGCCTATGGAAGTTGACTGGGTGAGAGTTTGGCAACAACAGTAAAAATTCAAAATTTCGCTTTCTTACCAGAAACTTTTTTAAATGAAGGCAGAAGTAAATTGAATATGATTAGTATAAAATACGACTATGAAAATATTTTTGTTATTGCTTATAACTATATCCTCATTTGTTGTTTCAATAGCTGAAACTGTAAAAATTACAAGTCCTGATAAACGGATCGTTTCAACAATTAATGTCCCGGCAGATGGTCAGATTTCTTATTCCATTATTTTTGATCATAAGATTGTGTTGAAGGAATCTCCCCTGGGAATTGTCATTGACAAGACAACTTTTGGGAAAAGAACAAAGATCAAATCGACAGATCGCTCTGACTACGATGAAACATATGCAGCAAGGGGAGTTCATTCACTTGCTCGGAATCATTACAATCAGGTATTACTGAATCTTGAAAATTCCTTTGACAGCAATACGTTTCAGCTTAGGATGCGTGTTTATAACGACGGTGTAGCATACAGTTATACTATTCCTGGGTCGGGCAACAGAAAACTTGAAGGTGAAACGTCGCTTTGGAATTTGCCCGACGGAAGTGTCCTTTGGTACAATACTGATTATGAAGAATATCACAAAAAAGCTAATCTGCAGGAAATGAAGGATACTTCAGCAGTTATGCCACTGGTCGTTGAATTGCCCGGGGATGGAGGTTTTTTAGCACTTACAGAAGGAAATCTTTCTAATTATCCGGGTTCCAGGTTCAGCTTTTCAGGAAACAAAGGGGTTCAATTGACTTTGTATGAAAAGCCTGTTATGAATGGACAAATTGAAACCCCCTGGAGATTAACTATTATCAGTAAAGATTTGAATGGACTGGTCAATAGCGATATGGTGACGAATGTTTGTCCTCCTCCTTTAGCTGACCTGAAAACCGCAAGGTGGATAAAACCTGGTCGTGCGGTTTGGTCCTGGTGGGCATCTGAAACAGTCGATTCGGACGCCCAGAAGGAATATGCTGATATGGCAGCCGACTTAGGATTTGAATATAACGTAATTGATGGTGGATGGGAAGATTGGCCTGATGCCTGGAATGCATTAGCAGATGTAGTCAAATATTCAAAAAAGGAAAATATTGATATATGGGTATGGAAGCATTCTCAAGACTTAACTGATAAAACCAAAAGACTTGAATTCTTCAAAAGAGTTAAGGCTATCGGTGTCGTTGGCGTAAAGATTGATTTCTTTCCTCCTGAAAACCTTATAACTATAAATTACTATGAAGATATTTTGAGAGAAACTGCAGAGTTGGGGCTTATGGTCAATTTTCACGGGACGAACAAACCGACAGGAACTGGAAGGACATGGCCTAATCTATTAACGCAGGAAGGAATATGCGGGCAGGAATGGCATATTACACGTTATAACCGCACAGAACCACTTAGACAAGTGACAATACTGCCTTTCACAAGGTTTGTAGTTGGTCCTGGAGATTATACCCCCTGCGCACTTAATCCTAATGAGTTACGGGGGTTTACCTGGCCCCATGAATTTGCAGAGGCAGTAATTTTCACTTCCCCACTGCAGCATTTTGCTGATGACCCAAAATATTACATTGCAAGTCCGGCTAAAGATTTAATTAAAACCATGCCTACCGTTTGGGATGAAACGATTGTTCTTCCAGGGAGTAAAATAGGCGAGGTTGCTGCTTTTGCCAGAAGAAAGGGGAATATGTGGTATGTAGCTGCAGTAAACGGTAATAAAAGTATTGATTTCACTGTAAACCTATCATTTCTTGGAAAAGGACAATGGAATGTTGTGGAATTTAGTGATAACCCGGAAAAGGATGATGATATGATTCGTTGTGGTAAACATGTACGGAGAAATAATGTGCTCAATTTTGAAATGCAACCTGGAGGTGGTTATATCGCCAGGATAATGAAATGAAGAGAAAACACTCTATTGAGGTCATAAAATTAATAGCAGACGTGTGTTTCAATGTAAAACTATTTAAAAAATAAAGATGAGAAAAAATAAAAGAATAAATCGAATAATAACGTTTTGCTTAGTCATGGTAATTGTATTTGCTCAAAACAACCTATTTGGACAGGAAGTTTCAAAAGAATTAAGCAATATAGAAAAGAAACGTACTGATTGGTTTACCGATGCACGTTTCGGAATGTTTATCCATTGGGGAGTTTATGCTGTTCCGGCACAGGGTGAATGGATTATGCACTCAGGCCGAATTCCATACCATGATTATGAAAAGATTGCAAAAACATTTAATCCCACAGACTTCGATGCAGCTCAAATTGTAAAAAAAGCAAAAGATGCTGGTATGAAGTATCTGGTTATAACAGCCAAGCATCACGATGGTTTTTGCATGTGGAATTCGAAATTGACGGATTACAACATTGTTAAATGGAGCGGTTTTGGCCGCGATCCTTTGAAGGAATTGGCAGCAGAGTGTAAAAAGCAAGGGATGAAGCTTGGCTTTTATTATTCAGTTAGAGATTGGCATCATCCAGACTTTGTCCTCCATTATGAACATTTAGATGCTCCTGGGCCTAATTATAAAGGTTGGTATGCCTTTCCGGTTAACTGGACCGGAGGGAAAGTGATGGATTGCGGCTGTAGCGCTTGCGTCCAAAACTTGCCGATTACTAAGGAACAAGATCCGAGGCCTACTGAGGCAGAAGGTGCAGACATGAACCGCTACTTGGATTACATGAAGGGTCAGATAGAGGAATTATTGACCAACTATGGCCCTATTGCAGTGATGTGGTTTGACGGACAGGACATAGTTGACCAAAAAATGGGCAGGGTACAGGAAATGATTGATGAAATGAGAAGATTGCAGCCGGATGTTCTTATTAATGACAGGATAGCCTGGCAGCCGGGAATGGGTGATTATGGAGTCTTTGAACAGCATATACCCGGGGATAATAACGTGCGCCCATGGGAAACCTGTATGACACTAAACGATGACTGGGGTTACACGCACAATCAAAATTGGAAAACCACCAGACAAATTGTTCATCATCTGGCTGACATCATTAGCAAAGGAGGTAATCTTTTACTTAATGTTGCGCCGGATGGGAGTGGTGTTCTGACAAAGGATTACGAATGCAGGCTGGACTCGATAGGATCCTGGTTAAAGGTGAATGGCGAAAGCATTTATGGTTGTGGAGCATCAGACCTTCCTCAACCCCAATGGGGGAGAATAACAGCTAAGGGCAATGTATTATATCTACATGTGTTTGATTGGCCGGGCAATGGTAAAATACTGGTTAACGGATTAAATAAAAAAATAAACAAGGCCTATCTTCTGAACACAAAAGCAAAGGTTAAGCACCAGTTGTTGAGTTCCGGGCAAGAGATATTAATTCCAGATAAAGCAGCAGATTCGATTAATTCGGTAATTGTGCTGGAAATATAACAGTTGCTGCCTGCATTAGTTATTGTAAAAAACAGTTATAAAAAAAGAAGATGAAAAGATTTAATTTGTTTCTGGCAATGATCCTTTTTAATAGTATTAATCTATTAGCTCAGGATAATTCATCAATAGTCCTGGATAATGATTTCATTAAGCTTGAAATCAATAAAACCACTGGCGCTATTCAGGGAGTATATAACAAACAAACAAGTTGGCAACTCATCAGACAGCCGAAGCTTTCGATGGGACTGCAATTATTAATTCCACTACCTGACCAAAGAAATCATATTGCAAAAAGTGAGGATCAAAAATTATCGAGAGTTGAAAAAATAAATAGTCAGGGATGTAAATTGTTTTGGGACAAAATTGAAGGACAAAGAGTTACGAATCTTGATATTAAAGTTGCATCAACCATAAGGCTTGAGGGATCAGCGATAATCTTTGGTTTGACTGTTCAAAATAATTCAAATTACCGGATTGATGAAATATCCTATCCATGTTTCGGGGGCGTCAGACCGCCTGCGGATACCAAGACTTTCAGAACCCGTACCATCAATATGTGCGGAGGATTTCAAAACACGGATATGCTCTCGCCGTTTCCGCAGGCACGGGGTTATTGGGGCAATTTTAATCCTCAATTTATAAACGAATTTCCTGATGTCAGATGTATGATGCCATTTGAACTGATTGAAGCCGATAATCAGGGCATATATTTTGGCTCTCATGATAGTGTCAATAATAATATTTATTTTCTTCACGAATTCAAACCAGGGTTTGTTGACAGTAAGAAGAATATAATTCCCGAAACCGATGAAATCAGCGGCATTCCAACAGGTTACATGTTTTCTATGGTTAGAATTCCATTTTTAAAGCCTGGAGAAAAAATCGCATTTCCTCCTGTAAATTTCCAGATGTATAACGGCGATTGGCATGAAGGACTGAAATCTTACATTGAATGGCACAACTCATGGTATAAACAAAAAAAACAGCCATCGTGGATAAATGATGTTGATTGTTGGCAGTCAATTTCAATGTTGGATCCGGTGGGGACTATAACTTGCAAATATAAAGATCTGGTAAATATAGCTGCAGAAGCAAAATTAAAAGGAGTCAAAGCATTACATATCATTGGCTGGAACAAAGGAGGACTGGATGGGGGAATGCCTTACTTCGACGCTGACCCGAGACTTGGGACTAAGGAGGAATTCAAAGATGCAATTCAAAAAATCGAAAAATCCGGTGTCCATGTTCTACTATTATGTAAATTCGGATGGGCAGATGCTACAATTCCTGAATTTGAAAAAGAAGTTAAGCCATATACTGTTAAAGATTTCTATGGAAAGAATGAGGTGTATGATTTTTCCGGATATCAGACCATTACCGGAAGCGGGACAGCAGGCGCTTATATGTGCTACTTATCAGAACATTTCCGAAAGATCGTATTGCAACAGATTGAAAAAATGGTTGATCTTGGGGTGAGTGGAATACAATATGACCAGCTTATGCCTGGCGGTAATTGTTTTGACACGACCCATGGTCATCGATGGGGAGAATCGATTAATAAAGGAGCTCTCAAATTGACTGAAGAGGTGTATGATTTAGTGCAAAAAAAGAATAAAGACTTTTTGTTAACAGGGGAAGGACCCAGTGACCAAATCAGCCAATATTATCCAATAAATTATATACGGACTTCGGATTATTATTACTGGGTACAGAAACATATTCCTGTATGGAAATATATCAATCCTGACATGAAATTCGCTACCTGTATCATAGGATGGGATGACAGGGAGATGATAAATCAATGTCTGACATACGGATATATTATCACTTACGAACCCTACCATTTTAAAGGTAAATTATCAGATATACCGTTAACTGTTGAATACGGACAAAAGGCACAGGAACTAAGACGGAGATTATGGGATTATATCTGGAATGGGAAATTTCTTGATACGAAAGGCGCTGATGTCAAATTTTTGAATAGTGTTTCCGGCAATTATTATTCTGTTTTTGAAAACAAGAAGAATGGCAAAAAGGCCGTTGTAATTACCAATGATGATAAAACTAAACCTCTGACAGTTGAAGTTGCCATAAAGGAAACGAATGCTGGATTTGATATATATAATATTGAAAATAAGGATATTAAAGCATATAAAAACAATTGTATTGTTCCGCCAAGATCAATCGTTGTTTTGGTTGAAAAATAGCATAGCTTCCGTATAGGCATAAAAAAACCAGCAGGTGGTGTGCTAATTTTAATACACCACTTTGCTTGTACTGAGAGGCTAAGCGTTATATCTTCGAATTCTAACGTCTGATTTGATTTCATTTAAAATTTTAAAGCGTTATGGACTTAAATAACAAACTATTCTGTTTGAAAAATCTTAGAAGTAAAGTATTCTTAATAGTTACTCTAATGATTGAGGTATGTTTTACAGTTGAAGGGCAGATAAATTTTGAATCTGATAAAAACAGGCCTTTAAGACTTGGAATTGTTGGATTAGTGCATGATCATGTTCATGGGGTATTTCAAAACTTCCAAAATCCAGATGTTGAAATTGTAGGAATTGCAGAACCAGACACCGCTCTTGTCGCCAGATACATTAAACAATACCATATTGACAAAAGAATAATTTATAACAGTACCGAAGAATTAATTGCAAAAGCCAAACCTGAAGCGGTATCTGTTTTTACCTCTATCAGCGATCACATAAAAGTTGTTCAGATATGTGCCCCATATGGGATACATGTAATGGTTGAAAAACCATTGGCCATTAATTATGAGCAGGCAAAAGAAATGAAAGATCTTGCTGAGAAATGGAGTATTGAAATCATTACGAATTATGAAACTACATGGTATCCTGTTACCAAAGAAGCATATATAAAAACCAATCAGGATAAGCTTATAGGTGAAATTCGGAAAGTTGTAGTTCATGATGGTCATAAAGGTCCGATAGAAATTGGATGCAGCAAGGATTTTACCAATTGGTTAACTGACCCTGAATTTAATGGCGGTGGCGCTATCATAGACTTTGGGTGCTATGGGACAGACCTGATATCCTATATGATGAATGGGGAAAGACCTGTGTCAGTTACTGCCGTTACTCAGCAAATAAAACCTGAACTGTATCCAAAAGTTGACGATGAAGCAACTATCATCATCACTTACCCTAAGGCTCAAGGAATAATCCAGGCATCGTGGAATTGGCCTTTTAATAGAAAAGACATGGAGATTTATGGCAAAACAGGATACATCATTACAACGGATAATGTACATATGAAGATTAAAACCAGCGAAAAATCACCCGAGCAATTAATAACAATCGAATCTGATAAAGCAATTGCAGTAAACCCATTCTCATTTTTTGCTTCAGTAGTCAGGTGTAAAACCAAACTTGCTCCAAATGACCCTTCGTCATTGAGTTTGAATCTTATTGCAATGGAAATACTTGATGCCGCTATAGGGTCTTCAAAAGAAAGGAAAACAATTTATTTAAAACATTAAATGCAGTAGCGTGAAATTTTATTTACTCTTAATTAAATTAAAATGAAAAGACTATTAATATTTGATTTTCTGATTGTCAAGAAAGAATTTGCGAAGTTAGGCATTACTATTTTATTAGTTGCAAGTGTAGGAACTGGGGTTGCGCAGCAGCCAAAAAAAGAGAAATTTATTGGAGGTTCATCAACACCCTTCGGTAAAATTATGCAACCCCAACCCGCTAAGAAGGCAGGATACAAAAAACTAACTTTTTACGATGATTTTGATTCTATAAACTCAATTGACAAAGATAGCACCGGCAATGAAGGGTTTAAATGGTACGTTAGCAGGCCTGGTGGCGCAAGTACACCTCCGGAGGCCTACAGTGTTTCAAATTCCGTATTAAAATTAACGAGTAGTATGGGAACCCAAGGATGGGCTATTTGTTCTTACAGTATCAAAAAGAATTTAGGTCACTCATTCCGATACGGATATTTCGAAGCGAGGTTCCGATTTGATCCTTCATTAGGAAAAAATTCAAGGTGGTTCCCTACCTGGTGGTCCTATTCTGTGCGAAACAGCATCTTGCGGAAAAAAGATCATTGGGCCGAACTAGATTTTTTTGAGGCATACACCGGGGGGTTTCGAGATTACGATGGAGCTTTCGTGGGCACGGTTCACGATTGGGCTGATAGCTCAAAAATACATTATCAAAACAGCAACAACTGGCAGCCCTTACCCAAAGACACCGACTTTAACCGGTGGCATACCTATGGCTGTTTGTGGGAGCCGGGAAAGATTACCTGGTATTTTGATGATAAGCCACTGATGACAGTAACCTATTCTGCCACCACACCCCCAAACCCTGTGGGCAATCCTCCTGCCCCTGCAGGCACATACTCTATTCTTGACACCGATCCCCAAGGCATGTTGTTGATACTTGGAAGTACACCCGAATGGCCTATGTATGTGGACTGGGTGCGGGTATGGCAACAATAAAAGCAAAAGATAAGTTATACAGAGATGTATCAAAAATGGTATTCAAGCTAGTTTTTAATACATCTCTTTTCCAAATATTGTATCAGATTAATTAAAAGAAAATGAAAATTTATAATCCGGCGGGTTTGCTCTTGTTGATGCTTCTTGTGAGTTGCTCTACATCATCTCATAATAGCAAAACTATTATTTCAAATGCATCAACGGATGACAAAAACTTTGCTCCACCAAATCAAGCTCAGGAAGCAGGATACAGGAATCTAACGTTTAACGACGATTTTAACTCTATAAACACCATTGATACGGGAGGTTCAAAAAAGGCAGGCTTCAATTGGTATATCGATCCCGCCATTTGGGGAAAGGATAATGCAATACGATCTGCTTACAATGTGGCTAATTCAGTGCTTACAGTTTCAAACAGCGGACATTATACCGGCAACTGGACGCTTTCTTCTTTTTCCAGCCAAGGCAATGTGGGCCACAGCTTTCGGTATGGATATTTTGAAGCAAGAATGAGATTTGATCCGACGCTTGGAAAAAAGGGAAGAGGATTTCCTGCATGGTGGTCACTTTCCACCTACCATAGCAGGGTGAATAACATGGACCACTGGGCCGAACTAGATTTTTTTGAGGCTTACACAGGCGGATTGAGAGATTATGAAGGAGCTTTCGTGGGCACGGTTCACGACTGGGCTGATAGCTCAAAAATACATTATCAAAACAGTAACAACTGGCAGCCCTTACCCAAAGACACCGATTTTAACCGGTGGCACACCTATGGCTGTTTGTGGGAGCCGGGAAAGATTACCTGGTATTTTGATGATAAGCCACTGATGACAGTAACCTATTCTGCTACCGCACCACCAAACCCTGTAGGCAATCCTCCTGCCCCTGCAGGCACATACTCTATTCTTGATAGTGACCCTGAAGGTATGCTTCTTATCTTGGGAAGTGACACTGAGTGGCCACTGGAAGTAGACTGGGTGCGGGTATGGCAGGATAAAAACAAAAATCCCTTTAAAAAATGAAACCGCCGGTGGCATAGTACTCCTAAGTTGAATAACTATAGGCATGAAGGCTTCGTCGTAGCCTAAAAACAATTATTTGCAGATAAGAATTAGTATAAACGATGGTTTTGGAAATGCTTTTATCAATTGGCATTTAATAAGAATAAAATGAAAAAATTTTTGAATTTAGTGTTCGATAAAAATAAGGTGAGGTATCACCTGGGAATTTTATTCGTTGCGTATACAGCAAGTGCGTTCGCTCAGATTAAAAACGAAGGCAACAAGATCACGGGGTCATCCACACCATATGCAAGCATCAAGCCTCCATCGCAGACGGGAGAAGTTGGCTACAATACGCTGGTGTTTAGTGATGATTTTGATTCAATAAATTCGATTGACGTAAATAGCACTGATAAAACTGGTTTCAACTGGTATGTAGGTCTTCCATTTGGCGGACCGGATACCAAACCTTCTGCGTTTAGCGTGTCAAACTCTGTTCTTAATTTAACTAAAGCACCAAGAAATTATAATTGGGCGATCTCATCTTACAGCATAAAGAAAAATCATGGACATACCTTCAGGTATGGATATTTTGAAGCCAGAATTCGTTTTGATCCTTCACTTGGAAAAATATCTAAAGGGTTTCCGGCATGGTGGGCATTGTCAACAGCCTATAGCAGAGTAGATACAATGTTTCATAGCGAAAAATGGGCTGAACTTGATTTTTTTGAGGCATATACCAATGGCTATAGCAACTTTGATAGTTCTTTTGTGGGTACGGTACATGATTGGGCAGACAGCGCTAAAATCCATTATCAAAATAAACATAACATACAGAAATTGCCTTCAACTGTAAATTTTAATCAATGGCATACGTATGGATGTCTTTGGGAGCCTGGAAAAATCACCTGGTACTTTGATGGAGTTGCTTTAATGACCCAGAAATATTCAGCATCAGCCCCGCCTGATCCACTTCCGAACGCAGGTGATAATTCCCCCGTACCGCCACCTGCGGGTACCTTCACAATTCTTGACACTGATCCGCAGGGATTGTTGATTATTCTTGGTAGCGACCCTAATTGGCCTATGTATGTGGACTGGGTGCGGGTATGGCAGAACGAAAGCAAAAAACTTTAAAGAGTATAAAGTACTCTTCACGAAAAGCATCAGTTTAATAATAATAAATAATTTAAAAAGAGAAATATGAAGTTTAAATTGAGAAATTTTCTTTTATATACACTCATTCTTGCTCCCGGTTGGGCAGCTTTTGCACAAGGCGGCGATGATCAGTCTGCCGATAGAACACAATGGTTTACCAATGACCGTTTTGGGATGTTTATACATTGGGGTGCTTATGCAGTGCCTGCAAAAGGTGAATGGGTGATGCATTCCGAGAGAATTCCATTTAAGGAATATGAGCAAATTGCCAAAAATTTCAATCCTTCTGATTTCAATGCTGCAGAAATTGTAAGCAAAGCAAAAGATGCGGGAATGAAGTATCTTGTTATCACGGCGAAACATCATGATGGTTTTTGCATGTGGGACTCAAAGCTCACCGATTATAACATTGTAAAGTGGAGTGGGTTTAAAAGAGATCCCATGAAAGAACTGGCTGAAGAATGTAAAAAGCAAGGGTTAAAGTTTGGCTTTTATTATTCTGTGCGTGACTGGCACCATCCCGATTTCACCATGCATTATGAAAAACTTAGTGCACCAGGTCCACACTATAAAGGATGGTACGCTTTTCCCGTAAATTGGACCGGAGGCGAAGTGCATGATTGCGGCTGCTATGCCTGCATTAAAAATGCACCGATGTCTAAAGAAGTGGATCCGCGACCCACCGAAGCGGAAGGCGCAGATATGAACCGCTACCTGGACTATATGAAAGGCCAGTTAAGGGAATTGCTCACCAATTATGGACCTATTGCGGTTATGTGGTTCGACGGCCAGGATATGGTAGATCAGAAAAAAGGCCGGGTGCAGGAAATGATTGATGAGATGAGAAGGCTGCAGCCGGATGTTTTAATAAACGACCGGATAGCCTGGCAAAAAGGTTTGGGAGACTATGGAATATTCGAGCAACATATTCCTGGCGATACAAGCATTCGGCCTTGGGAAACCTGCATGACGTTGAATGCTAACTGGGGTTATACGCCCAATCAAGACTGGAAAACTACCAAACAAACCATTCATCACCTGGCTGATATTGTCAGCAAAGGTGGTAACCTGCTCCTCAACGTTGGGCCCGATGGGAAAGGAGTGCTATCGCAAGGATATAAAACCCGGTTGGACTCGATCGGGCTTTGGATGAAGGAAAATGGTGAGAGTATTTACGGATGTTCTGCTTCCACCTTAGCTCAACCAGAATGGGGACGTATTACAGCTAAAGGCAACAAGCTATACCTTCATGTATTTGACCCGCCGAAAGATGGCCGATTGCTCATCAAAGGCCTGAATAAAAAAGTAATGCGT
Organism: uncultured Proteiniphilum sp.; assembly: GCA_927407015.1. Classification (GTDB taxonomy): domain Bacteria; phylum Bacteroidota; class Bacteroidia; order Bacteroidales; family Dysgonomonadaceae; genus Proteiniphilum. The sequence goes on from CAKMJT010000039.1 coordinate 18,119, forward strand.
ATATATTATTTAAATAGTAAAGCAAAGGTTAAACATAAGTCATTAAAGACAGGACGGGAACTGGTGCTGCCTGCTGATAGAATTGATCCTATTAATACAGTAGTTGTTTTACAAATGAAAAAATGAGTATGCAGCTAAATAAAATAAAAGGGATTCCATGAAAAAAAACATCCTGCTTAAAACTGTTCTTAATGTGCTGATTTTTTTATTTTCTTTTTCAGGTGTAAAAGGGTCCACGGTTGATACCGTTTCTACCTTCAGCCCGTCAATGAAAAAAAATATAAAGGCAGTAGTGATAAAGCCCGATGATTATTCTTCAAAATTATTCTTTCCTGTTGTTTATTTATTACATGGCGCAGGTGGAGATTATTCTGACTGGATTAAGAAAGTGCCTGAAATCATTAAATATGCAGATGATTATCATCTAATTATCGTTTGCCCTAATGGTGATTTTACGAGCTGGTATTTCGACAGTCCCATTGACCTCTCCATGAAATATGAAACCTATATTTCCTCTGAGTTGGTGAAATGGATTGATGCACATTATAAAACTATAAAAGGTCGTGAAGGAAGAGCTATCACCGGATTGAGTATGGGAGGTCATGGCGCTTTGTATCTTGCCTTTAAGCATCAGGATGTTTATGGCGCTGCAGGCAGCATGAGTGGCGGCGTGGATATCAGAGCGTTTCCAAATAACTGGGATATTGCCAAAAGACTTGGTAAATATGCACAATTTCCGGAGCGGTGGGATAGCCATAGTGTTATTGGCTTGACGTATTTATTAACCCCTGATTCATTATCACTGATTATTGATTGTGGCGTTAGCGATTTTTTCTTTCCCGTCAATCAAAAGCTGCACGAAAAGTTAGTATTGATGAATATACCCCATGATTTCATTGCACGACCCGGAAGTCATTCATGGGCTTATTGGGCTAATGCTGTTCAGTATCAATTGTTATTTATGAATAATTTTTTTGAGAAAGGAGTTAAAAAATGAATCATAGAAATATTTGGATCAGTTTAATCTTGTTCGCGTGGCTATTGTTATCAGCATGTACCGTCCAGACCTCCCGTGAATTTTATGTCGCTCCCGATGGTTCTTCTGCAAATAACGGTACAGAGTTCCATCCTTTTTCATCCCTTGAAGATGCAAGAAATGAAATTCGTCAATTAAAAAAGAATAATGAGCTTCCGAAAGATAGTATTATTGTTTGGTTGCGGGAAGGAATTTATGAATTGAATCAAACTTTCTTACTTCAAGACTATGATTCCGGGACCTCTGATATGCCCATTATTTTCAGTGCCTATCCTGGTGAAAAAGTTATTCTTTCAGGAGGTAAAAAAATTAGTGCCAACAATGTAAAGCCGATTTCACAAGAGGCAGGGAATCGGATCGTTCTTAAGGACGCCATTTCACGAATCAGAGAAATAGATCTTGCGGCACAGGGCATTCTAGATTATGGTGTCAATCAGATAACTGGATTCCGCAGGCCTTATGTTAATGCTGCCATGGAATTTTTTATCAATGGCAAGCCTTTTCAGTTAGCTCGTTATCCGAACGAAGAAAAAATATTGCTAAAAAAAGAAGCTGTGGTAGACAGTGGTATTAATAAGAATGGCTTCTATCCAGGTAAGATTAGCTTTAAAAAACAAAAGTTGATTGAATGGAGAAAGGCGAAAGACCTAATGGTTTCCGGTAATTTCAATTTTGCGTGGGCGACGGATCAGTTACGTGTTAAAAATATCGATACATCTTCAGGTGTGGTCAGCTTTGCCGATGCTCACATGTGGGGTATAATGGGAGGTAATGCCTGGAATCAGTATTATTATTTCAACCTGATGGAAGAAATTGACCAGCCTGGCGAATATTATATTGATCACGAAAAGGGAAAACTTTATTTCTATCCCTATGACGAACTGAAATCCACTGATACACTCACGGTTTCCATGCTCGAAGATGCTTTGGTAACCCTCAAAGGTGCAAGTTTTGTCCGGTTTAAAAATATAACTTTTGATGCTGGTAGAGGTATTGGAATTTATATGGAGAATACCGTTTCCAATAAAATTGAAAATTGCACGATCAGTAATATGGGCGTAGTTGGCATATGCATAGGAATGGGAAGTGAGCCCACTTCTAAATATGGTCATCCGGATGAGGTGCATCCATTCTATCCCAACAAAAAATTATCTGGCCGACTTGGTAGTCTTCATGAACTGATGTATGAGAATACCACGTTTAACCGTGAAGGCGGGAAAAACAACGGAATTATCAACTGCAAAATAATAAATACAGGTTGTGGCGGCATTAGCCTTGGTGGAGGGGACCGTAAAACCCTTGAGTCTGCCGGCAATTTTGTATATAATTCAGAATTTACCAATTGCAGTCGTCGTGATTACTCTTATAAAGCACCTGTAAATATTGACGGTGTAGGAAACAAAGTGCAGCATTGCCAATTCAATCCTTGTCCTGCCACTGCTATCTATATGCATGGCAATAATCATGTACTGGAGTACAATTTTATTAACGAAGCCTGTAATTTTATTGAAGACCAGGGTGCCATTTACCTTGGCCGGGATCCATCTGAATTTGGCAATATTATTCGATATAATTTTTTCAAGAACATTGGTGCAACGGGCTTTGCAGGGGCAAAATTTGCAATGGCTGTTTATTATGACGATGGCGCCTGTGGTACTCAGCTTTATGGCAATGTTTTTTACAAAGCCGGTACCCGTACGGTAATGATTTTAGGAGGTAGCTATAATCCTGTATTTAATAATATTTTTATTGAATCGCCAATGGTTTTTCATTTGGAAGATGCGCAAGCTACATGGGGAAAAGCAAAAATAGCCCCAGGGGGAACATTTGATATTCGTTTAAATGCTGTTAACTATAAAAAACCTCCTTATGCCACAGCCTACCCGGCATTGACAACTTATTTTCAAGATCATCTTGAGGTGCCCAAACATAACGATATTCAAAACAATGTATTTGTAAATATTGGTCAGCTTAATAATGGTAAAAAAGAATGGGGTCCAATTCACGACAATAATTTTATTACTAAAGAAGATCCGGGTTTTATTGATGCTTCAAAATTCAACTTTGCTTTAAAGCCAAATTCTGTCGTATTTAAAAAGCTGCCAGGATTTAAACCTATTCCTTTTTCAAAAATTGGTTTAATTAAAATAACTAAGTAGAAATGAAAGTAATTGTATTTTTCAGCTTACTTGTAACGCTGTTACTATTTGCATACCAGGGAAATTGCCAGGTTTCTCAAGCAGTGAATAAAAGTAAAGAATTCGTTCCCAAAGACGAGGGATGGAAGGACTTAACCATCAGGGAAAAGATCGGGCAAACCATGCTCATGCTACCGGAAAGGAAAAATGAATTGGAACTCGGAGAAGGCTCTCTAAAAGAGTTTTTTAAAAAATATCCTGTGGGTGGCTTTTTTATGGGATGGAAGTTGTTTGACGGTGTCAAACCGGAAGATTATTTAGCACATATACGTTCTGCTTGTAAAGAATACCAGAAAGCAAGCGCTTTACCTTTGATTTTTCAGCAAGATTATGAGAGTGGTGTGGATTTGGAAGGAATGACCTCTTTTCCTAATGCGATGGCATTAGGAGCTGCTAACTCACCTGAGCTTGCTTTTAGTTATGGAGAAGCAGTTGCCAAGCAAGCATTATCTGTAGGTGTGCAATGGGTGCTTCATCCTGTTGCCGATTTAAATCTTAATCCATTTAACCCAATAACCAACTTACGCAGTGTGTCTGATGACCCCGATCGTGCCATCCGTTTGTTAAGCCAGCAGATACGTGGTTTGCAAAGCAATGGAGTGGCTGCTACCATAAAGCACTTTCCCGGCGATGGTGTTGATTACCGTGATCAGCATTTGCTGACCTCGGCCAATACGTTGCCTTTTAATGTTTGGGAACAAAAGCATGGCCGTGTTTTTCAGGCATTGATAGACAGTGGCGTGGCTTGTATTATGCCTGGGCATATTACATTACCCTCCTACCAAAAGAAAAAGATTAATGGAATGTTCCCGCCAGCTACCTTATCAAAAGAATTATTAACCGACCTTTTAAAGGGCGAAATGCATTTTAAAGGAGTTATAATTTCCGATGCTATGGTAATGGCTGGTTTCAGAGGATGGTATAACTCTCCGTTGGAGAGCGAGATAGAAAGTTTCAAGGCAGGGGTTGACATGCTTTTGTGGCCATCCTATACTTACATGGATACCCTCGAAGCAAGAATAAACCGCGGTGAAATCCCCATGTCGCGTCTCGACGATGCTGTTCAAAGAGTGTGGGCATTAAAGGAACATTTTGGTCTGCTGAAAAAAGACAGGGAATTGATTCGTGAAGTATCGGCGGCTGAAAAAGAAGAAGGCAACAAAACGGCAAAAACCATCTGCGAAAAAGCAATTACGCTTTTAAGGGACAGAAATAATGCTCTTCCATTAAATCCTGCAAAAGATAAAAAAATATTGGTGGTTGGTGTAACGCCAGTTTCACGCAAGGGAGGCGACCGAAATTTAAAAGAATTGCAGGATTTTGCTAACCAGTTGAAAAAAGAAGGATTCAACGTAGACTTCCGTCATGATATTTTATATGAAACACAGGGATGGACAGATGATGCACCTCTGAAATATAACCGCATCATATTTGCCCTGGCCCGTACCCATCATGCACCTTTTGGGCCACTGCAATTTTTTGACGATGAAGCGCAGACCGTATGGGCTGTTAATTCCATGCCCAAAGAAAAAATCATTGTAGTGAATTTCGGTAACCCCTATAATACGAACGAGTATTTTGAACGGGTGAACACCTGTATTAATGCGTATTCCAATTCAGAGGTGATGCATGGCGCTGTGATTAAGGCTTTAATGGGCAAAATTAAAATGACAGGGAAGTCGCCGGTGAATCTTGATATTAATTCCAAGCTGAAAGTGTATTAATTACGACTTATTATATCGTTCTTAAACGAAACTTAATGAAAAATCCGTGAGAGTACACTTGTGATACTATCTTTTGAAATTTCTGAATGAGAAAGTTTATGAATAAAAGGTTTTTGTTGTTGTTGTTTGTCTGTACAACTATTTACGGCCAGGCGCAACAAAGCCTATGGGATATTGACCATTTAAAGAAAGCGCCAGAATATCACTGGCTAAATGGTGATACGGCTAACGTGCGGGAAGTAATTTACACCGGCGAGGCGTACGGGAAATTACCACAAACCCAAGTATTTGCTTATTATGCCACACCAGGCAGCATTAGTGGCGATAAATCGAAAGACCATGATTTGCCCGCAATAGTTTTAGTGCACGGTGGCGGCGGTTATGCATTTAAAGAATGGGTCACTCTATGGGCAAAAAGGGGATACGCAGCTATTTCAATGGATTTAAGCGGCAATGGAGTGGATGGCCAACGTTTGCCAAAAGGAGGTCCATCACAAAACCCTATTGCTAAATTTACAAGCATTGATAGCACCACGAATAAGCAATGGGTATATCATTCGGTGTGCAATGTTATCCTGGCCCATTCGCTTGTTTGTAGCTTTAAAGAAGTGAATGCCAATAAAACAGCCATCACTGGTATTAGCTGGGGCGGCTATTTAACTTGTGTGGTATCGGGTCTGGATGATAGGTTTAAGGCCGCCATTCCTGTCTATGGCTGCGGATTTATTTATAAGCCCGGAAGCTATTTTTATGAGAAGGATTTCGGCACCATGACGCCTGACCAAAAGAAAAGATGGGTGGAAAGATATGATGCCTCTAATTATGTTGGGAAAGCCGAAATCCCGTTCTTATGGGTTACGGGAACGAATGACCAATTTTATCCGCCGAATTGTTTGTCCAGCACTTATAGTTTGGTAAAAAAGCATTCACATTATCTCATTACAACTGCCATGGTTCATGGCCATCCACAGGGATGGGCTCCAAAGGAAATTGGGGAATTTGCAGATCATTATTTATTGGGCACAGTGCCATTGCCTGCAATAAAGTGTGTTCATTCAAATGCAAAAAAAATCTCCGCTCATATTAAAGCAACAACTGATTTAGCATCGGCCAGCGTTTCTTTTACTGTAGATACCGCATTGCCTTACAGCAACAGAAAATGGCAAACTGTCGCTGCAACAATCAAAAAACATAAAATAACGGCGCCTGCGTTGCCCGGAAATACATCAATTTGGATCATTAACGTAACAGATGATGGTGGCTTAACTGTATCATCGCCTTATTTTTTCACTAATGGAATAAAAAATGAAGAATAATATGAAGATATTTTTTTACAGTGTAGTGATTTTATTATTTCTATCGAATTGTATCCGTCAATCTAAGGTAATTATTTATCCTATACCGGCAGAAACTGTCTCAAACCCAAAGTTTCAGGTTTTTGTAAATAATAAACCAAGTTTCGTTCACACGGCTCCAGTATTTTTTGAATTGAATAATCAGGATAGAACCTGCGCTTTTACACAATTTGATTTTTCTGGAAAGGTTAAGATTGATGTAGTGGTTAATGGTATAGACATAAAATCAGTACGTATAAGGCCCACATCTTATGGCATTAAATACAAGTTGAACGGGAATAAAATTTCTTTTGAATTAAATAAACCTAAGAAAATATCTATTGAAATTAACGGGGACATTGATGAGAATTTGATGATTTTTGCAAACGGTCTTGAGGTCAACGTCCCTTCTGCAAATGATAAAGACGTTGCCTATATTAACCCTGGCAAAATTGAACTCTCTTCTTTCAGTAATAAGAGTGTTTTTTATTTTAAACCGGGCATCCACTATGTAGATGGAGAATATGGTATCTTAAAACTGAAAGACAATCAAACTATTTATCTTGCAGGGGGGGCAATTTTACGTGCCAGAATTAAGGCAGAAAATGCAAATAATATTAAAATTAGAGGGCGTGGTATTATTGAAGGTACTACCCTATTAGGTCGGCAGCCTGATTATTACAGGCATTACATGGGCGAACCGGATACAGTTAAGCGACCTTTTTTTGTTTATTTTAAGAACTGTAGCAATGTTGAAGTAGATGGCATAGTACTGAATGATTCTCCATTCTGGAGTCTGGTATTTAGCTCCTGTAAAGATGTTGTCGTGAATAATGTCAAGGAATTCGGGTATGTAGATAATTCCGACGGTATTGATGTGGTAGGCTCAAAAAATGTTACTATCAGCGATGTGTTTCTTCGCATTAATGATGATTGCATCGCGTTGAAAGGTATGCCGGATGATGTTGAGAATGTAAAAGTAACCAACAGTATCTTGTGGAGTGACAGGGCCTGTGCTTTGCAAATAGGGCATGAAACGTTGATGAAATCTATCAGCGTTGTTCTCTTCTCAAATATTGATATACTCGAACAGCGGAACCGGTATATCGGGCATTATGCTATGGGTATATTTAATGGCGATAGCGCTACCGTATCAGATATTACTTACGAAAATATTCGTGTTGAAAATTGTGAGCGGCTTATCAGCCTGATTGTAGAGAAAGGTTTTTATAATAAATCTTCTAAACGAGGAAAAATTGAAAACATTCATTTCAAAAATATCTACAGCTATAAAACTGCTGATATTCATCTCGATGGTTCTGATGAGGAACATGCGGTAAAAAACGTTACTATTGAAAATCTTTATCTGAATGATAAACCGACGGATCCTGAAGTTTTTACCAATCCTTATGTTTACAATATTGTTTTTAAAAACGATGGTAAAATCCCGAAAACTATAGCATCACCCATCGACAAGAGAACAAAATATTTTCCGGTTGATATAGCCTCCTGGTGTAACCGTTCTTTAAGTGACTCTGTTAAAGGAGATGGTAAAGGCTGGCTTGATCTTGGACCCGGCGAGGACATGGCTGAATTAAAAGGTGCTTCGCTCACGTTAACCGGAATTCCATTTATGCTATCCTCAAACCCTGAGAAAGGGGCAATAATTTTACGTTCCGGTCAATATTTAACCGGTCAGCCTTATGCAAGTTACCCGATAAAAATTGGTAAGAAACTTGACTATTTATTTTTTCTTCAGGCAACTGCCTTTACAGATAGTTTTATTAAGAAAGTACCACCTGAAGTCTGGATAGGGCCGGCCGGAAAACTTAAATTCAACCAAAGCCCGGTAGGTTCTGACTTATGGTATTACATTATACGATACAGTGAAGATGGATCAGAGGTGAAAGTGCCGGTGAAAGCTGGCTGGAATGTTGAGGACTGGGGTATATGGGCTCCCGGTGGATGGGTCTCCCTGCTAAACAATAAGAAATTTTACATCCAGAAATGGGATAATCCCTATCCGGATAAAACGGTAGAAACGGTTAAAATGTATTCATCATTACAACCTGAGGTTCCTATTCTTATGGCGATTACGATAGGGAATAAACAACAATAAAAAAATATATGAAAGTGTCTTTCCCTGAAAAAAGTTGACTCATAAAAAAGAGTCAAAAATGAATAACGAAAAAGGAATGGGATACCTCGAGAAGTATCGCAGGTATTATGCTAAATCGACCAAATTGTACTTTGAAGATGGACTTGGATATCGACGTATTAATAAATTAATTCCTGTATCAATAACCACATTAAAGAGATGGTGTGATAGCTTTGCAGAAGAAAATGGCATTACAATGGAAAAGAAAGTCCACAAAGAGCAAAAAAAGTCAGATCTAAAGGTATCAGAATCAATAGGGTTACCCAATGATATCAAGTCACTGCATTTAAGAATTCCATGGATTCACAAACTATTAACATTGCAGATATTGGAAATTGAAACTCTTAAAACAAATCATATGAAACAGTCTCTTTTTTTGATGATTTTAATAATAGTAAGTAGTTGTACACAGAATAGAAGTATTAATCGAGCTGCTAAAGATCAGCTTACTCCAATAGATTTAGCAGAGGTTAAAGTCGGGGGTGAAATTGGCCGGCGTATTGACATAACAGTCAAAAATAACCTTCTTCTCCTCGATGTTGATAAGGAATTCCTGCCTCCTTTCCAGAAGAAGGATGGCAGAGACGGAAGTTATAAGGCCCTTGGCAAGCTCATCGATGCAACTGTAAAAATGGCATATTATACCGGGGATACAACGGTAATTGCCCTGAAAAATCATCTGATCAGTGAGATAATTAGCACGCAGGGAGCAGATGGTTATATTGGAAATATGATTCCGGAAAACAGGATGTGGAAGGTTTGGGATCTTCACGAGATGAATTATATAATCTACGGATTGATCAGCGATTATAAACTTTTCGGTGATAAGCAGTCGCTTGAAGCCGCTAAGAAAGCTGCAGATTTTATCATCAAGAACTGGTCATTGATGCCTGCAGACTGGGAGAAGACTACTGAAATTGCGGCGTTTGTCAGCGTGACCGGTCTGGACCGGACTATGATTACACTTTATGACGTTACAGGCGACAAACGTTACCTGGAATTTGAAATAAAACAGCGCAACTTACCGAACTGGGATCCTGGCATTGCAATTGGCCGACGCCCTCTGGTTGAGGGTCATACCTATGCCTATCTGGCCTCATGCCTTGCCCAGCTTGAGTTGTACCGCATACAACCGGATGAAAAACTTCTGAACCCGGTCATGAAAGCCATGAATTTTATAACTACCAAAGATGGGATGGGTATTACTGGGGGAATAGGACAAGCGGAAATCTGGACAGACGATCAGGACGGAGGTCGCGATCTGCAGGAGACCTGTTCGACCTGTTACCAGATACGTGTCTATGAAAACCTGCTAAGGCTGAAAGGTGACTCGCGTTACGGTGATATCATGGAAAGAACTATTTTCAATACATTGTTTGGTGCGCAATCGACCGATGGCAGAAGACTCCGTTACTTCACACCATTTGAAGGGAACCGCGAATATTGCGGTGAATGTTGCTGTACAGGCAACTTCCGGAGAATCATTTCAGAGCTACCTTCAATGGTTTATTATCGTTCAGGAAATGGAGTGGCCATAAACCTTTATTCGTCCTCCACGGCTCATATTAAAATGGAGGGAGGACTTTCCATTGCCATGAAGCAGGAGACCGATTATCCAAACTCGGGTAAAGTTGTTATCAGAGTTGATCCTTCAAAACCGGCATCATTTCCAGTGAAGCTGAGGATCCCATCATGGTGCGGCAGTGCCAGGATTTCGGTCAACGGGAAGCCATCGGAAACAACCTGTACCCCAGGAACCTTCTCGGTCATCGAGCGATCCTGGAAAGCCGGCGACCAGTTAGTATTAGATATGCCGATGGAGTGGAGGCTGGTACAAGGGAGGAAGAGACAGGCCGGACGTGTAGCTGTCATGCGGGGACCATTGGTGTTCTGTCTTAATCCCAAACAGAATGAGTCGCTTGCCCCTAAAGAAGCTTCGGATTTAGGCCGTATCGTGATTGACCTGGCGTCGATCGAACAGACGCCTGTGCCCGATAGCACTGTGCGACCCGGTGGAATTGGATGCCGTCTGAAGGCAGGCACTATTGTGGGCGCAATGGGTAATGCAAAAAATATAACATTAACACTTACTGAGTTTGCTGATCCAGGAGGCCGGTGCATCTATTTCAAGGTTCCGGACTTAACCACAGCGGTTGCAGATGAATTAACGCGACCATGGAAATAATATTACCAGTCCGGAAATATTGTAGTTTACCGTGGAAAAGCTTTATTATAGTTTTAAGGTTTAAATTGGTTTTATGCACAATATTATGAGAATTAAGATTATCCTGATAAGTTTCATTATTAGCTCTTGTATAGCAAGTTCTTGTTACTCTCAATCTGGACTTTTTGTTTCCTTAACAGGAAACGACCTCAATCCCGGAACCAAAGAAAAACCGTTTGCTTCTATTGACAAAGCAAAGGCTGAGGTCAGAAAGAAAAAAGGAAGCATTACGATATATATCAGGGGAGGTACTTATTATTTGAAGGAGCCAATTATTTTTCTTCCTGAAGATTCGCGTGAACGGGAAGGGGAGGTTACCTTCAAAGCTTATCCTGGTGAGCAGGTAATCATTAGTGGAGGCGAACCGATATCACTGCAATGGAAAGAGTATAAATCAGGCATAATGCAGGCAACTGTGAATGAAAATCTGGTTTTTGATCAGTTGTTTGTTAATGGTCAACTCCAACGTATGGCCCGTTATCCCAATTACAATAAATCTGCCAGGATTTTTGGAGGTACATCCGGCGATGCGATCAGCGCTGATCGTGTAAAAACATGGAGAGATCCCGAAGGGGGTTATGTTCATGCCCTGCACCCGAGTGAATGGGGAAGTTATCATTTTTTAATAAAAGGGAAAAATGAGAAAGGTGAACTCATATTGGAAAGAAGAGTGGAAAATGATGCCATAATTTCTACAAATCTCACCGCCAATATGCATAAGGAATCACGTTTTGTTGAAAATATTTTTGAAGAATTGGATACTGTAAATGAATGGTTTTATGATAAAAATTCCAAAGCGCTTTATTTTTATCCTCAGGCCAGGAGTAATCTTTCCGGAGCGACTATTGTAATTCCACAGGTTAAAAGCCTTGTGGAATTCAGAGGAACAGAGAACAACCCGATCCGGAACATTAACATTGAAGGTATAGTGTTTACACAAACGCTTCGGACTTTCGTGGAGACCAGCGAAAAATTGTCCCGGGGAGATTGGAGCATATACAGGGGCGGAGCAATATTTGTGGAAGGAACAGAAAACTGTAAAATCGAAAACTGCACCTTTAAAGAGTTGGGTGGAAATGCAATTTTTTTTAGTAATTATAATCGAAGAAATGAAGTTAAAGGATGTCTCTTTGAAAACATAGGCGCATCTGCAGTTTGTTTTTGTGGCGACAGAAATGCCCGGTATGATCTTAATCTCCCTATTGCAGAAACCGATCTTCATCCCGGGCCCAAAACAAATAATTACCCTGCAAATTGTCTGGTTTATAATAATTTAATGCATGACCTGGGTACAGTTGAAAAACAGGTTGCGGGGGTCCATATATCAATGGCCATGGATATAACAGCAAGCCACAATACTATTTTCAATGTTCCCAGAGCAGGTATTAATATAAACGATGGTATGTGGGGTGGAGATATAATAGAGTTTAACGATGTGTTCAATACTGTACTGGAAACGAATGATAATGGAGCATTTAACTCCTGGGGAAGGGACCGGAACTGGGCCAGGGGCGTTGATTCGCTTTTAGAGAAAAACAGGGATAAAATTGCCTTATTAGATAACGTAAAACCAACCGTTATCCGGAACAATCGTTTTCGTTGTGATCATGGCTGGGATATTGACCTTGATGATGGTTCAACCAATTATGTTATTTATAACAATCTGCTTCTGAACGGGGGTTTAAAATTCAGGGAAGGCTTTTTCCGCAGAGCTGAGAATAATATTATAATTAATAATTCTTTTCACCCACACGTTTGGTATCGGAATAGCGGGGATGTTTTTGTGAAAAACGTAGTAACCACTTCATATTTCCCAGTTGGAATGCCTGATATCTGGTCGAAAGAGATCGACTATAATGTATTTCTGGATTCCATCGCCTTAATAAGATCAAAAGTTAATGGCAGGGATTCTCATTCTGTTTATAGTCCGCCGGATTTTGTTAATGCCACAAAAGGAGATTATAGATTAAAGAAAAATTCTCCGGCTTTTTCAGTTGGATTTCAAAATTTTGATATGAACAATTTTGGCGTTGTTTCTGAAGAATTAAAATCTCTTGCGCAAAAAGTTCCCTTACCAAAATTGATTTCTTTTGTTGAAGAAAAAAATAATGAGATTCATACAGTTTCAGGTTTAAATGTGAAAAACATGACATTGGGTGAACGATCTGCAACCGGGATGTTTGCCGAAAAAGGAACCTTCATCGTGAGTGTGAACCAGGATAGCAGATTCAAAGGGACTTTAAAACCAAAGGATGTTATTCTCTCTTATAATGGAAAAGAAATTAACAATGTCAGAGACCTTCAAGAGGCAATTATTGCCCCTAACTGGACTGATTCTTTGAATATTGTTGTCTTCAGAGAAAGTGATCTGGTCAGCTTAAAATTAAAGAAATGAAATTAAAATTAAATTCTGATGAATCGAGCATGTCTTTTGAAAAAGGCGAACTTGCATAAAAATATTGACATGCGAGCTCCATTCGATCTCTTAAAATCAAATTATTTACGGATGAAAAGAATCATTCTCTTTTTATTGATAAATGTATTGCTCAGCGATTTAATTTATTCTCAGGCAATACAAAATTTCAATAAGCCCGAAAGGATAAAATGGTTTGAAGATTTAGGTTTTGGAATGTTCATTCACTGGAACGTGGATGTTTCTTTAGGTGTGGTAATCAGTCATTCACTTGCAGGCGCTTCGGATGAATATGTTCAAAAGTATATTTCCGAATTGCCGGGTTTTTTCAATCCTAAAAAGTTCAACCCGGATGAGTGGGCAAAGCTTGCGAAGCTTGCCGGGATGAAGTATGTGGTATTTACGGCAAAACATCATTCAGGCTTTTGCATGTTTAAGACTCAAACTAATTAAAACTGAGCTTTTTATGATGAATAAAATATTATATTATACAATCGTATTGGCGATTGCCATTTTGGGACAGATTTGTCCAATACAGTCGTTCAGCCAGAACACGGAAGGTGGATTGTTTGCTTCAGAAAGATTAATACTTACTCCGAAACCCAAACCGTCACCACGAATAAACGGACCGTTGGTTTATGGCGCACGCCCAGGGAATCCCTTCCTTTATCCTATTCCCTGTCAAGGCGAACGACAAATTCGTTTTTTGGTAAAAGGCCTGCCCCCGGGTCTAACTGTTGATGAAAATACCGGTATTATTTCAGGGGTAACACCAGCCAAAGGAAAGTATTCGCTGTTGATTACTGCAACGAATTCAAAAGGGAAATCGACACGTGAGTTAACTATTGTTTCGGGTGATAAACTTGCCCTTACACCTCCAATGGGTTGGAACCACTGGTATGCTCATTACGATCGGATTACTGATCAGATGGTGCGTGAGGCTGCCGATATAATGATTAGTAGCGGAATGGCCGATGTGGGGTATCAATATGTAAATATCGATGATTGTTGGATGAATTCTCCAAAACATAATGATCCCAAACGGGTTGGCCCGTTACGTGATGATCAGGGAAATCTTATTCCGAACAGCTATTTCCCGGATATGAGTGCCCTGACTGATTATATTCATTCAAAGGGTTTGAAAGCAGGGATTTATACTTCGCCGGGACCTTTAACCTGTGGAGGATTTGCGGGAAGTTATCAGCACGAAGAACAGGACGCCCGTCAATTTGCTGACTGGGGTTTCGATTTTCTCAAATACGATTGGTGCAGCTATGGTAAGATTGCACAAAATCTTGATGATCCCCGAATTCCTGAGCCGATCAACGGAAAGATAACTTTGGAAGGTTACCAATATCCTTATAAGCTTATGGGAGAAATTTTGAAGAATCAAAACCGTGATATTGTTTTCAACCTATGTCAATATGGAATGGGCGAAGTCTGGAAATGGGGTGCATCAGTTGGTGGCCAAAGCTGGCGTACCTCGGGTGATTTGGGATTTGAACTTGATCGTATTTTTGAAGTTGCACTTAAAAACAGCGAATATCGTCAATATTCAAAACCAGGTGAATGGAATGATCCGGATTACATTCAGATAGGTTACATTGGCCATTCGCACAAACAGGGTATTCCTGAGTTGACGTGGATGCCTCCAAATATGCAATATGCCTATATGTCAATGTGGAGTCTTATGGCTGCCCCACTGATATACAGCGGAGATATGTCGAAGCTCGATGAATTTACGATCAATGTGCTTTGTAATCCGGAAGTGATTGAAGTTAATCAGGATCCGCTTGGGGAAGCTGCAATGGTCATCAAACAAAATGAGGAGCTTTTCCTGATGGTTAAAAATCTGGCTGACGGATCAAAAGCAGTAGGAATGTTTAATCGAGGAAATAATGATGCAGAAATGACTTTAAACTTCTCAGAGCTTCAGCTAACCGGTAAGCATCTGGTCCGGGATCTATGGCGACAAAAAGACTTAGGACGTTACAACCGGAAGTTCGTGGCTCAGGTTCCATCAAAGGGAGTAGTAATGGTGAAGATTGAAAATAAGTAGCGTTATGTTAATCTTCAAATAATGGATATAATCTTTTCGGGACGAACAGGGGAGAAAATGCAAATTCATCACCAACAATTGGGATATAACAGCCGAAGAAGTCGCCTTGATTTACAAATATCGATGGACGATAGAAACGACTTTGTTGCTCAATGTCATCAGGGTATTATCGAAAAACCGGAAAGCACTTTCGACTATAGCGGCACTAATACGGATACATTTGATAAGCCATTTAGACTTGATGTGGGTAGTAAGCGAAGGCAGACGTTCCTATACAAAACGCATGATAAGCCGCAACAATAGCCCTGTAACCGTACAACTGTCCCTCTTTTGATGGAGGCAGGTTTTTTTAAACGGAAAAACGATTTGTAAATAATTGAATATGAATAATATAAAAATAAAATAAACAAATATTGAGTTTTTGTCGGTCAATAGTGATTTTAACCATTTTAAGATGAGATTTTATTTACTTTTTAGCATCATCCTTTTATTAGGATGCAGTAATCCGGTTTCCACCATTGATCTTTCGGGTGAGTGGCAGTTTCAAACTGATCCGAATGATCGCGGGATAGATGAGAAATTGTTTGGAAAGCCTTTGTCTGAAACAGTAATTTTACCCGGTTCAATGGTTGAAAACGGCAAGGGAGATGATATCACATTCGATACCAAATGGACAGGAAGTATTGCCAACCCTCAATGGTATAATGACCCAAATTATGCACCTTATGTCAGTTCGGATCATGTGCGTTTCCCATTTTGGCTTCAACCGGAGAAAAAATATACCGGTGCAGCTTGGTATCGGAAAAAAATTTCTATTCCTGCTAATTGGAAAGAAAAGTCTGTATGGTTAACCTTAGAACGTCCTCATTGGGAGTCCACTGTATGGATTAACGACGTTCAGATAGGTATGCAAAACAGTTTGGCCGTACCGCACGTATTTGATATCACCCCGTACTTAAAAACGGGTGATAATACAATCACTGTTCGTATCGACAACCGGATAAAAGATATTGATGTTGGTATAAATTCACACAGTGTTACTGACCATACCCAATCGAACTGGAACGGTATTGTAGGCAAGATGTTTTTAAGAGCAACCGGAAAAATAATGTTCGATAACGTCGAGGTTTTTCCTGACGTGAAAAATAAGACTGTTGAAATAAGAGCAACCGTTAATAATTTTCTTTCGGAAGCACAAACTGTAAAGTTTTCTATTGATACACGCCTTAAAAAAGACGGTAAAAAAACAGGAGGCCGATCCTGGGAGTTTGAAATTTCTCCTGGAGAAAATAATGTAAAAATGAATTATAGTCTGGGAGAAGATGCTTTATTGTGGGATGAATTCAATCCAAATGTGTATGAATTACTCTTAACCTTGAATGTAGGTAAAGAATCAGATACACATTCTGTTGATTTCGGGTTGCGTGAATTTAAGGTAAATGGTTCGCGTTTTGCCATTAATGACCGGCCCGTATTTCTACGTGGAACGCTTGAGTGTGCTATTTTCCCATTGACAGGATATCCGCCTACCGATACAGAATATTGGAAGAAGATATTTACGGCCATACAAGCCCACGGATTAAACCATATTCGGTTTCATTCGTGGTGTCCGCCGGAAGCTGCTTTTGAAGCCGCTGACGAAATGGGTGTTTATCTTCAGGTGGAATGTTCCTCATGGGCTAATCAAAGTACCCAATTGGGAAGTGGATTGCCGGTTGACCAGTATATATGGGATGAAAGTAAGAGGATCGTTAAAGCGTATGGTAACCATCCTTCGTTTGTGATGATGGCTTATGGAAATGAACCAGGTGGTCCGGGATACAGTGAGTTTCTCACAGAATTTGTAAGCTATTGGAAAGACAAGGACAATCGCCGGGTTTATACCAGTGCCGCTGGTTGGCCTGCATTGAAAGTAAATCAGTATCACAATATTCCCGCCCCTCGCATCCAAGGGTGGGGAGAGGAATTGAAGAGTATCATCAATGCAGAGCCGCCTCGTACTGATTTCGACTGGTCACAGAGAGTACCTAAAGATGGAATCCCGGTAGTGAGCCATGAAATAGGGCAATGGTGCGTATACCCTAATTTCAGGGAGATGGGGAAATACACCGGCGTCTTGAAACCGAAGAATTTTGAGATTTTTCAGGCAAGCCTGAAAGCTCACGGAATGGAGCATCTGGCCGATAGTTTTTTGCTGGCCTCTGGAAAACTGCAAGCATTGTGCTACAAGGCTGAAATCGAAGCGGCGCTTCGTACTCCCGGTTTTGCCGGCTTACAGTTACTCGATTTACACGATTTTCCGGGTCAGGGTACTGCGTTAGTTGGTGTTTTAGATCCATTCTGGGAAGAGAAGGGATACATTACTCCCAAAGGATATAGCCACTTTTGTAACGTTACGGTTCCCCTTGCAAGGCTTGAAAAACGAATTTTCACCGAGGGTGAGACAATGACGGCAAAAATTGAAGTAGCACATTTTGGAGAAAAGCCTTTGCAAGCAATGAGCCCGAAGTGGCAGCTTTTGCAAAATGATAAAATTGTTTCAGAAGGGGTATTGCCTCAATGTGATATTCCGTTAGACAATGGCATACAACTGGGGGAGGTAATTTATACGTTTGAAAATAAAAATGAACCTCGGAAGCTAACTCTGAAAGTCAATGTAGATACATTTGAAAATTCGTGGGATATTTGGGTTTATCCTATAAGCCAGGAGACAGAAGCAAGTGACATCAAAATAGTCGAAAATCTTGATAAATCGACTTTAGAATATTTGCAGAACGGAGGTAAGGTGTTATTCAGTCTTGGGAAAGGTAAAGTGTCACCCGAAATGGGTGGAGATATAGGAGTCGGCTTTTCCAGTATTTTTTGGAATACAGCTTGGACCGGGAACCAGAGACCTCATACACTGGGTATATTGTGTAACCCAACTCATCCCGCCTTAAAGAGTTATCCCACCGAGTACCATTCCAACTGGCAATGGTGGGATGCCATGAGTCACGCTGATGTCATCATGTTGGATTCTCTGTCTTCCGATCTACAACCCATTGTCAGGGTGATCGATGACTGGGTAACCAACAGAAACATTGCTTTGATCTTTGAGGCAAAAGTTGGGAAAGGAAGTGTTGTGGTGAGCGGAACAGACTTGGTTAACAGTTTAGCTTCACGATCTGAGGCACGTCAGTTGAGATTTAGCTTGATTCAATATATGCAAAGTGAAACATTTCAGCCGGTAGGATATATTGACCCTGTTAGTTTGTGCAAATTGCAGAAATAGTGGCTTAATTCTACTTTGACAGATTCTCTTTCTAATTCGACAATGTTTGGATTTGGAACAAGGCCATCGACCGGGTTGAACCCCGGCTGTTGGTCATTCGCAAAATTTACACCCCGAAAGGGGAGGAAGAGATAAAGTACTCGTTCACCAATGCCAATTTAGCCCAATATACGCCCCAACGGTTGGCTTACATGCAGGCAGAACGTTTTTTCGTGGAGCACAGCATCAAGGAATCGAAGCAGATCCTGGGGCTGGACCGGTTCTAAACCCGGAAGTGGAACGCCTGGCTGCACCAGGTAGCCTTGAACTTTCTGGTTTCATTTTTCATTCTGAAGAAAATATCATAAGATCATTCACAGGCATATCAGACGGCAAAATGACATTAATAGAGCCTCTCTTAGGAAAAATACTAATCTGTCAAAGAAGAATTAGCATAAATGCATAAGATTATAGCAAAGAAAGCGCATACTCCAGGTGAAAAAGATATTTATCTGTTTCACCTGACCAATGAGAGAGGGGTTTGTGTTGAGATAATGAATTACGGCGCAACTATTGTCTCCATTGGCATACCTGTGAACGGTATCTTTAAAAAAATCGTTCTGGGTTATGAGAAGATTGAAGATTATTTCTCCGATAATGCTTATTTGGGTGCAACGATTGGCCGTTTTGCCAACAGAATTTCCGGGGCGGTGTTCAGGATGGATGGAAAAATCTATCAACTGGATAAGAACGATGGCGAGCATTGTAATCACGGTGGTTTTGGGGGATTTCATCAAAAAATATTCGATTTCGAAATATTGGATAACAAGCTGGTTATGTATGCAGAGAGTCCGGATGGCGAGGCTGGTTTTCCGGGAAATGTTATTTTGACTGTTTCATACAGCTTATCCGAGAATAATGAATTGATAATGGATTATACTGTCACTGCCGACCGAAAAACGCCTGTGAATATTACAAATCATGCTTATTTTAATTTATCGGGTGAAAAAGATATATTAGGGCATCAATTAAAAATTGAATCTGATACTTATCTTGAGTCTGATGCACAATTCTTGCCGACAGGCAGAAAATTACGGATAGAGGAAAATCCCGGTTTTGACTTCCGATTGTTCGCTGAAATTGGGAAAAACTCTCTTCTGAAGAATGAAAAAATGAAAGGTTACAATACCTATTTTATTGCTCGCGAAGAAACCAGTAAATTAAAAAAGTTAGCCACTTTGTGTGATGAAAGATCGGGTGTGAGTTTGGAAGTGCATTCCACCATGCCCGGAATCATGATTTATACTGGTGATTATCTTTCAGGAGGTCATCAACCCTTTTCCGGAATAAGCCTGGAGGCGCATGGCTTTCCCGATTCACCAAACAGACCAGAATTCCCCCAAAGTGTGGTGACACCTGGCAGGCTGTGGCAAGAAACAATAATTTACCACTTTTTTACCGATATTCATCATCGGTAAATGGATGATATCTATGGTGGAAACAGGGACAGAGACACTTTCTTTTATCGTTATTTTGGAGAAATCCCATCTGTTTAGAAAAGATTACGCAATAAATTTGGGAAAAAGAAAATTTTGGGGTAATTTTGCACGCACATTTTCGGGATGTAGCTCAGTCCGGTTTAGAGTACGCGTCTGGGGGGCGTGGGGTCGGAAGTTCGAATCTTCTCATCCCGACAGTGAAAATAAGCGGTTTCAGCCTCTGGAACCGCTTTTTGGATTTCAGGCAACCTCTATTTCAGGCAACCTCTATTCATTATCTAATTCTAACGCATAATCCAGAACCTCGAAGGTACACAGAAAGGCCCCATATATGGTCTGATTGAATTGCATTTTTGGTCTTTTAGCCCGGTTAATCTTCTTGCTAACGGTACAGAGAATAGGTAGTATTAAATTCACTGTATCGGGATTACTATTTTCACTGTATTTCTAATTTCCGCTTAAACTTCTAAAAACCGAATGTGAAATTTGGCGACTGCGAGTTTGATTTTAATTCAAATTGTACCGATTTCAGGATGAACAAAAGTGGATTTGTCGGATTTTTTCTTCCTACACTGAAATATTATTCGTTAATTTGCGTAATTTTTTAGAAAGAGTAATTATTTAATAGAATCACCAGCTGATGAAATTTTCTGCAAAACAAATAGCCGATTATCTTCATGGAGAGGTTGTCGGAGACCCGGATGTTACCGTTTCCGATTTTTCAAGGATCGAAGAAGGGAAGCCGGGTACACTCACTTTTCTCGGTAATCCGAAATATACGCCAAATATTTATCAGACTGAAGCGGATATCGTGCTTGTTAACGATGATTTTGTACCGGATAAACCGATACGGGCTACGCTCATCAAAGTACCGAATGCATACTCGGCCCTGGCCTCACTCATGGAGATGGTCAATCAGCAAAGTGGGCAGAAATCCGGAAGGGAAGAGATGAGTTTCGTTTCATCCTCGGCCACACTGGGAGAAAATGTCTATATCGGCGCCTTTTCCTATATCGCTGAAAATGCGCAGATTGGTGATGACAGCAAGATTTATCCGCAGTCTTATGTAGGCGAGAATGTGAGGATAGGCAGAAATTGTATTGTCTATCCCGGGGTCAGAATTTATCACGACAGCATCATTGCCGACAACTGTATCATCCACTCCGGAGCGGTGATTGGCGCCGATGGTTTTGGATTCAGCAATGAAAACGGTGTATACCATAAAATACCGCAGATGGGCAACGTGCTTATTGAAGACGATGTGGAGATTGGAGCCAATACCACCATCGATCGTGCCGTGATGGGCTCCACCATCATCCGGCGGGGTGTAAAGCTCGATAACCTGATACAGATAGCCCACAATTGTGATATCGGTGAAGACACAGCAATGGCTGCCCAGGTGGGCATCGCCGGTTCAACCAAAATAGGGGAGCATTGCGTGTTAGGGGGCCAGGTGGGTATTGGCGGACATATAACGATTGGGAAAAACAGCCAGATTGGAGCCCAGTCGGGTATTATCAGCAACACCAAAGAGGGTTCTGAAATCATCGGATCACCGGCATATCCGGTAAAAAGCTTCTTTAAGTCGAGCATCATCATTCCCAAGCTTCCCGAAATGTACCGCCAACTCAATGCCCTGGAAAAAGAAATAGCGGAACTGAAGAAAAATCTTTCGCAGCGCGAATAATCAATCATTTGCAATCGCTAATTTGGTAAACATTTCCAGAAAACAGCGAAATTTTGTGCTTTTGATTGTATCTTTGCACAAAAATAGCCGAAATGTGAAATTAAATGACACATTATTGCTGAATGTACAGAGCGGCATTAGGTGTTTAGGCGATATCAAGCGCAGAAAATATCTGATTTTAAATTGATAAATAGTGAAACAGAGAACATTACAAAACAGCTTCACCTTAAGCGGCATCGGCCTTCACACGGGACTCTCCATTGTCGTTACCTTTAATCCTGCCCCGGTAGATCACGGGTACAAAATAAAAAGGGTTGATCTTGAAAGTCAGCCTGTGATCGATGCATTGGCAGAGAACGTGGTACACACACAGCGCGGCACCGTTTTAGGAAAAGGAGACGTTACCGTAAGTACGATCGAGCACGGGCTTTCCGCATTGTATGCCCTGGGTATTGACAATTGCCTGATTGAGGTCAATTCATCGGAATTTCCCATCCTCGACGGTAGTGCGACAGAATACGTGAAAGCAATCCGGAAAGCCGGAATAGCAGAACAGGATAAGGACAAGGATTTTTATATCGTCCGTAATAAAATAGAAGTCTCCGATCCGGCCACCGGTTCGAAACTGACGTTGTTACCCGATGATTCTTTCTTCATTAATTCTTTCATTGAATTCGACTCTCAATATATCCCCAACCAGTCGGCCACCATGGATTCCGACACCGATTTTGAAACAGAGATCGCACCCTCGCGCACCTTTGTCTTTGTGCGGGAGATACAGCAATTGCGAAAAGCAGGGCTGATTAAAGGCGGAAACCTGGATAACGCGATCGTCATCTATGAAAGGAAACTGACTCAAAACGAACTGGATGATATCGCAGATGATCTCAACGTTCCACATCATAATGCCGAAGAGCTGGGCTACCTGAATCACCGGAAACTGGCTTTTCCCAATGAACCTGCGCGACATAAGCTGCTGGATATCATCGGCGATATGGCCCTGATCGGAAAACCGATCAAAGGGCGGCTGATAGCCATACGCCCCGGACACAAGATCAACAATCAGCTGGCACGGCTTATCCGCAAGGATATCAAAATCAATGAGGTGCAACCGCCTGTCTATGATGTGAATGCAGAGCCTGTGATGGATAACATCCGCATCCGCGAGCTGCTGCCTCACCGTTATCCGTTTCTGATGGTGGATAAGATTATTCAGCTGACCGATATGTTTATTGTCGGCGTGAAAAATATTACAACCAACGAGCCCTATTTTATCGGTCATTTTCCACAGGAACCGGTCATGCCGGGTGTATTACAGGTAGAAGCGATGGCACAGACTGGGGGATTATTTGTCCTGGCCAAATTAAAGGAACCGGAAAGATACTCCACCTATTTTCTGCGGATCGATAATGTGAAGTTCCGGCACAAGGTGGTGCCTGGTGATACGCTCATCTTCAGGGTGGAGCTCACCAGCGAAATGCGCAGAGGCATTGCCACCATGCGCGGTTTGGCTTTCATCGGAGATAAGGTGGTTTCAGAAGCCGATTTCACTGCGCAGATCATCAAGAACAAATAACCCAAATCGATTCATTTTTTATGAATACTGTTTCATCATTGGCTTTTGTACATCCTGAGGCCAAACTTGGAGAAAATGTGATTGTAGAACCATTAGCCTACATCGGCAGCAATACGGAAATAGGTGACGGTACGCTTGTGATGACGCAGGCAACCATTCTTCCCGGGGCCCGTATCGGAAAGAACTGCACCATTTTCCCGCATGCAACGATAGCCGGAATCCCCCAGGATCTGAAGTTTCAGGGTGAAGATACAACAGCTGTCATTGGCGACAATACGACGATACGTGAATGTGCCACCGTCAACAGGGGGACGGCCTCTAAGGGATTTACGAAGGTGGGCAACGACTGTCTGATCATGGCCTACAGCCACGTGGCACACGATTGCTTGCTTAACGACCATGTGATCCTGGGCAATGCCACGCAGCTGGCTGGTGAGATAGAGATCGACAGTTATGCCATCATCAGTGGCGGCTCTCTCGCTCATCAGTTTACCCGGATAGGATCCCACGTGATGATACAGGGCGGATCGAAGATATCCAAGGATATACCTCCCTTCGTGATGGTCGGGCGTGAGCCGATCACCTATGTGGGATTGAATATTGTTGGTCTCCGGCGCAGAGGTTTTGCCAGTGATCGGATCAACGCGATCCAGGAGATATACCGATATCTGTACCTTTCGGGATTCAACATCTCCCAGGCGGTGGATCGTATTGAACAGGAGATGCCTGTATCCGAAGACCGTGAACTGATCCTTAATTTTGTCCGTTCATCGAGCCGCGGCATTGTCCGGGGTAATATGGAGGGGTGATCTATGCCGGGCACTGTCTTTCCTGCAGAGTGGTTTCCCCAGAGCGGTGTGCAGATAACCTGGCCGCATGCCGCGAGCGACTGGGCCCCGATACTGGAGGAGGTGACCCAATGCTATATTTCTTTCTCGAAAGAGATTCTCCGGAGGGAGAAACTGCTTGTCGTCGTTCCGGAAAAGGTGGAGATCGGAAAATATTTCACGAAAGAGGAGCAGCGGAATCTGATCTGTGTGGAGATACCCTCTAACGATACATGGGCACGCGATCACGGTGCGATATCTCTTTTTGTCGACCATAAACCCGTCATTGCCGATTTCGGATTCAACGGCTGGGGGCTGAAGTTTACGGCCAACCTGGATAACCAGATTACTGGCCGCTTATTCAAAAAATCTGTCTTCCGGTCGGGTATCCATTATCAGAACAGGCTGAACTTTATCCTGGAGGGTGGATCGATAGAGTCGGACGGACGGGGGACCATCCTCACCACCAGGGCCTGCCTCCTGGCACCCAACCGCAATCAGCCGATGTCGCAGGATGATATAGATATCTACCTGAAGAAGGTGTTAGGCGCAAAAAGAGTGCTGTGGCTCAACCACGGTTACCTGTCCGGGGATGATACTGACAACCACATTGATACGCTGGCCCGCTTCTGTAATGAGACAACCATCGCCTACGTACAATGTGGTGATGAACAGGATGAGCATTTTCAGGCGTTGCGGGAGATGGAGAATGAACTGAAAGCATTTGTCACGATGGATGGAGAGCCCTATCGTTTAATTGCACTGCCCATGGCCGATGCCGTCTATGACGATGATTACCGCCTGCCGGCCACCTATGCCAATTTCCTGATTATCAACCAGGCTGTCTTGCTTCCCTTTTACGGTTCACCCCGGGATGAGGATGCCAAGGTGCAGCTGCAAAAGGCATTTCCTGACAGAGAAATCATCGGTGTCGATTGCCGTCCGTTGATCAGACAGCGCGGTTCATTGCATTGCGTGACGATGCAGTTCCCGGAAGGAATGTTGTAAAGGTCAGCTTTCAGCGTTCAGCAATAAGTGATAAGTTTTAAGCTTTCGGCGGTCTGGGCTTAGTTTTCCCGCAGCGCGGGATTTTCACTTCGTTTTCACGATGACCCCGTTTCAGGGGATCTACACTGCGATTCTATCAACGTTCCGCAGAGTGTCAAAAAAAAATCTTATTACAACATACAATGAAAATAGGAATCATTCAACAAGCCAACAACTCCGACAGAACGGATAATGTTTCCCGGTTACAATCGAAGGTCAGTAGTCTGGCCGGTCGGGGAGCAGATATGGTTGTTTTGCAGGAACTGCACAACGGTCTCTACTTCTGTCAGACCGAAGAGACCGCTGTTTTTGATCAGGCGGAAACCATCCCGGGCCCTTCAACCGATCTGTTCGGGCAGCTGGCAGGGGAACTGCATATCGTTATCGTCCTTTCTCTTTTCGAGAAAAGAGCTTCCGGTATCTATCACAATACGGCGGTGGTGATCGAAAAAGACGGATCCATCGCGGGTAAATACCGGAAGATGCATATCCCCGATGATCCAGCCTATTATGAGAAGTTTTACTTCACTCCCGGTGATCTGGGCTTCCGGCCCATAGATACTTCCGTGGGACGACTGGGCCTGCTGGTCTGCTGGGATCAGTGGTATCCCGAGGCTGCGCGGCTGATGACCCTGGCCGGTGCCGAACTGCTGATCTATCCGACCGCTATCGGCTGGGAATCATCCGATCCGGAAGAGGAGAAACAGCGACAGCTGGATGCCTGGGTGACCCTTCAACGGGGCCATGCTATTGCCAACGGCATCCCGGTTGTCTCTGTCAACCGTACCGGTCTGGAAGCCGACCCGTCGGAACAGACAAACGGCATCCGTTTCTGGGGAAACAGTTTTGTGTGCGGGCCGCAGGGTGAGTTTTTATACCGGGCACCTCAGGATGAAGAGGTTGATCAGATTGTGGAGATTAATCCGGAACGAACGGAAAATGTTCGCCGCTGGTGGCCTTTCTTCCGTGATCGACGTATTGATGCGTATGGTGATCTGACGAAGCGATGGATCGACGAATGAAATGAAATCGAAAAAGGTCACCCGTTCAGGGTGACCTTTTCATTACACATACTTTAAGCTGGTTATCTGCGGCCGCTGGATCTCTCCGATCTGGTTTCGGCCTTGCTGCTTCTGGAAGCTGTCGCATTTCTGCTGCTCGAAGCACTTCTCTGCGGGGCTACCGAGGCGCTTCTGTTGCTCGAAGCACTTCTCTGCGGGCTCACTGTCGCATTTCTGCTGCTGCTTCGTGAGGTACTCTGTGATCTTACCGCGGCACTTCTGTTGGTTGAGCTACTTCTCTGCGGAGCTACTGATGCGCTTCTGTTAGCAGTTCTCTGCGGAGCTATTGATACGCTTCTGCTGTTTCTGTTGGTGGAGCTTTCCGGTCTGACAGAGGCATTGCGATCAGTATTCTGTCTCGTTTGAGGAGCCGTCCGGGTCACGTTCTTTTCCCTGTTGTTCGCTGAGCGTTCCATCTCTTGTCTTGTGTTATTGGAACGTTCCACGGCGCTTCCCCTGGACTGAGTGTTTCTGGTCGCCGGATTAACCGACGTTGACCGTTGGCTGTTGCTTCCCGCATTGTTGTTTCTGATGTTTCCGCTTCCGGCGTCTCTTGCACTTGAGTTGGCTCTATCCACATTGCTGTTTCTACCGGTGGACAACCTGTTGTTTACAGCTGTCCGTGCGTTTGCGGTTCGGTCCCTTGATACTTCAGGACGATACACGCTCACTGCACTGTTGCTGACCCTGGTAGATCTGCCGGAACGGTTGGCGGTGCTTTCAAGTCGGCGGACGGTTGCTCTCCTGCCAGTCTCCCTTTCGTAATCCCGGGCACTCGGTCCGCTGTAATAGCGGTTGTTGTTATAAACATAGGTATTGTTGATGATCGTAGTCCGGTTGTAGATGGACGGGCTGTACCTGTTATAGTATCGGTGCATGTTGTGGTGGTACATATACCTGCTGGGAAGGAATGTCCAGTAGATGGAGGGGATATTCAAGTGGATGTTGATGCTTATTCTCGGTCCCATCGGTGCCCATCCGTAATAGCCGCCGCCACTTCTCCATGTCACCCAAGCCGGTGCCCACTCGTAACCCGGGATCCATGCCCATCCGTAGTAGTCGTCATAGTACCATGTGCCGTAATGAAACGGTGCCCAACCCCAGGAGTAATCCGATACCCACGTGTTGCCGTAATCGGTCATCACCCAATATCCGTTGGTGGAGTAAGGGTGGAAGTTGCGTCCCACGTTGGGAACCCATACACGGCCATAGCTGCGGTTGTTGATCCACCTTCCGTGAGGCCTCAGTTCATTGTAGAAAACATTGAAGCTTATACCTCTATTATTGTCATAATTATTGTTGGCGTAATAATCATCATTGTCATCATAATCATCTTCATAATAGCCGTCATCTTCGTCGTAATCATAATTACCCTGAGAATATGCATTGCCTTGTGAAGTGAAGCTGAATGATAACAGCATTGCCGTTATCATGAGGAAGAAGGGGTGTCTTAAAGCTTTCATATTCGTAATTTTTAAAGGGTGTAACTTCTTTAATTTAACGTTAAGACCTGCTTTTTGAAAAATGGTTTAACCCCCTGTCTATCGTAATTGGTGAATTAATCACAAAACGACAAAATAAAACCGGCGCCTGATCCAAACGGTATCAAACGCCGGACACATTCGCTGACTTCTGAGAGCTCCCCACTTCCCGCCTACCGCTGACTCTTGTAGCTGAGAGTTGAC
The DNA here is from genome assembly GCA_927407015.1 of uncultured Proteiniphilum sp. GTDB lineage: Bacteria > Bacteroidota > Bacteroidia > Bacteroidales > Dysgonomonadaceae > Proteiniphilum. The sequence continues at coordinate 45,897 of CAKMJT010000039.1, forward strand.
TGCTTATAACTTATAGCTGATTGCTGACCGCTGACCTATTTGAACACCTGGTCGATACCGGAGAACCCCATGAAAGCCATGGCCATGATACCGGCTGTAATCAGCGCGATGGGTATTCCTTTCATGGCAGTGGGTATCTTCGTGAGTTCCATCTGCTCGCGGACACTGGAAAAGATAATCAGCGCCATGGCATAACCTATTGCGGTAGCAACGGCATAGATGACCGATTCGAGCAGGTTGAAATCTTTTTGGATCACTAAAATAGCTACACCCAGGATCACACAGTTCGTGGTAATAAGAGGAAGGAAAACGCCCAGTGCCTGATAAAGGGCAGGGGAGATTTTCTTCAGCACAATCTCTACCAGCTGTACCAAAGCTGCGATCACGAGAATAAAGGAGATGGTCTGCAGGTATCCCAGTCCGAAAGGCTCCAATACTCCTTTTTGAAGCAGAAAGGTGACGAGTGTAGCGATGGTTAAGACAAAGGTTACGGCCAGTCCCATCCCGATAGCCGTATCAACTTTCTTTGAGACACCCAGAAAAGGGCATATTCCTAAGAATTGTGAGAAAACCACATTGTTTACAAATATGGCAACAATAATAATTCCGATTAATTCCATAGTCTTCTGTTGCTAATGGGGTTCTTTCTTTTGTTGTAGCAGGTTGAAAAGAGTGATGAGATATCCCAGTACGATAAAGGCTCCGGGGGCAAGCACAAAAATCAGGGAACCATATTGTGCCGGATAGAGTGTCATAGAGAATATTTTGCCGGTACCCAGCAGTTCGCGTGAAGCACCCAGCAGGGTAAGTGCAAGGGTAAAGCCCAGGCCAATACCGAGGCCATCGAAAATAGAAGAGAGTACGCCATTCTTCGAGGCGAACGACTCAGCACGGCCCAGCACGATGCAGTTGACCACGATCAGCGGGATAAAGATTCCCAGACTCTCGGCCAGTGCCGGCACGTAGGCATTCATCATCATCTCGATGATGGTCACGAAGGTGGCGATCACCACAATAAATGCCGGTATACGTACCATGTCGGGAATCAGGTTTTTCAGCAGTGAGATCACTGCATTCGAGCAGATCAGCACAAACATCGTTGCCAGCCCCATGCTCATCCCGTTCACAGCCGAGCTGGTGGTCGCCAGGGTGGGGCACATCCCCAAAAGCAGTACGAAAATGGGGTTTTCCCTGATGATACCGTTTACAAGAACTTTCAGATTTTTATTCATGATGGTCTCCTCCCTCCACTTTTGTTTCCTCTTTCTCCTTCTCTGCAGAAGCGGAAGCTCCTGAGAGGGCATCCTTCCTGCCGTCGCTGTACGCGGTATAGGCTCTGTTCACCGCCTCCAGGAAGGCCCTGGAGGTGATGGTCGATGCGGTGATGGCATCCACATCGCCTCCGTCCTTCGAGACAGAGAGCGGCCCTTGTGACAGGTCTCTTCCCACGACCGACTGTCGTGGTCGGGATGCATCCTTGAACCATTCCGTCATTTTAGCTCCCAGGCCGGGAGTCTCCGCATGTTGCAGCACAGCGTAGTTCACGATCTTATCCTCCATGTCTAAACCTACCATGATCCGGATTGTTCCGCTGAAACCGTTGTCCGAAAAGCTGTTGAATGCGAAACCGACCAGCTTCTCCCCTTTCCTGGCCGGGTAGACGAGCAGCGAGTCACCGGTGCCATCAGGCATACTGTAGGCTTCTGCCACCGGATCGTTATCGAAAGGCGGCACCACCTCTCTGATGGCATTCTGCAGTTTCATCGCCCTGGCTTCAGCTATGGGCTTCGCGGTCATTTTATTCGCCTGCGCCAGCAACACGGCCACCGTGAGGCAGATGACCGACAGCGAAAGGAACATATTTTTGAATGATGATTGTAATTTAGCCATGTTTTGCTACCTCCCCGAATCGTTTAGGTGTTGTGTAATTATTGATCAGCGGTGTAAAGGCGTTCATCAGCAGGATGGCAAACGAGACTCCCTCGGGATAGGCTCCCCAGAGACGAATCGCCACGGTGATAAAGCCGATCGCCACTCCGTAGATCAGCATGCCTTTCCTTGTCATGGGTGAGGTGACATAGTCGGTGGCCATAAAGACAGCTCCCAGCATCAGCCCCCCGGAAAAGAGATGCACCAGCGGATGGTATACCGGCGTAGGGTTGAACAGGTAGAGGATACCCGTGAAAAGAGCGACGGTAGCCAATATGGAAAGCGGTATGTGCCAGGTGATCACCTTCTTCCAGAGCAGGTAGATCAGGCCGAGGAGCAACGCAGCCACGCTCATCTCTCCCAGTGATCCCGGTTCTGTTCCCAGAAACATGTCCATCAGCGGGGGCATCGTCCACGTCATCGGCCCGGAGCAGGGGGCGACCTTGCCGGGCATGACCGTGGTCTGCGGTGACTCCCATACCTCGACCCATGGTGCGTTCGGCGCCCTGGCCCACGGTATTGGTACTTCCGAGGTGGAGCATGTGTTCGCCACCCAGTGCCTGGTCGCCAAGAAAATGAAGAACATGCTGGTGCGGGTCGAAGGCACCTTGCCCTTCGGCGTGACGGCCAAGGACATCGTGCTGGCAGTGATCGGCAAGATCGGTACCGCCGGCGGCAACGGTCATGCCATCGAATTTGCCGGCAGCGCTATTCGCGACCTGTCCATCGAAGGCCGCATGACCATTTGCAATATGTCCATCGAAGCCGGTGCCCGCGTGGGCATGGTGGCGGCGGATGAAAAAACCGTGGAGTACGTCAAGGGGCGTTACATTAAATAACTCAAATTCATATTTTTCATGCTTTGGATAACCTACTGGAATACCACCATGGGCCTGGCCGTCGAGTTCGACTTTTTGCGCGCTCAAGGTGCCGTCATGGATTTGCCCGTTGCTGGCGCGAAA